>JBKCTT010000261.1:0-16076 GCA_046318795.1 Pirellula sp. | reverse complement strand
GGCTTGTATTGAGGGAGCGGATCGGGCAGGAGTGCCCAATTTACGAGGGGGAGGTCCAATCTCTGGCGAGATCGGCTACGAGGAAGGGAGAAGGTTTTTGGTTCGCGCTGTGCAGGCAGGAGTTGGAAAGAGGCAATCCCTTACCTTGCGCTTGCGGGCTTGTATTCAATGGCTAATCGGGCAGGAGTGCCCAAGCTACGAACTGTAAACCAAACGGGTAGGAGAAATCATCCTGCGGTTGATGAATAGGGTGTGTACTAGTAACTTCCTAATTGGGAGGTACAGATATAGATGAGTGCTTTCAGCTGATTCTCTTGCACTAACGTTAACGTGTACTTGGCATCAAACCTCTCCGCTTGCATTGGATACCTACCCTTCAAGAGTAAGTACAAATGATTTACCTTGTCATCCCATTCCATTTTTGAATCGGCCAATTGATTTGCAAGCCGCTCGATCCCGTAATAAGGACGGGTAGACGATAACAGAAAACGAACTTGATCAATATCCTCGGGCTCAAGTTTATCCGACGGTGTAGGGTTCTGAGCCAAGCTTCTGGCTTGTGGCTGGGCTAACGCGGTAGGATTGCCTGTACGCCTCTTCTCAACTTCCAACCATTTGGCGACAGTATTGCTTGATTTGGAGCGATCTGCAGCAACTCTTGTCGTCTGAATAGGTATATAGGAAAAGAGACGAGCCCCCTGGTGATACTTCGATAGCTGTGCATCGGTAGCCGTCAGATACCAACTCTTAGAAACTTTTGCTTCTGGTACGAAAAACGCATCGCTCAAAACGATGGATTGAACGAGAGTCTTTATATCGCCGTTGGCTTGTATCTGCTTGGCCAGCAAATCTTTTAAATCTTGACGTTCTACATCCGCTTCGTCTTCCGTTAGCTTAAAAGGGGGAACCAATGGTTGCTGGAGCATCTTTAACCATATAGTCTCCGCTAGTCCTTTTCTTGCATCGTACGATTGCTCAATCCATTCATGTAACGTGATTTGCCGGTCCGTCTCAAGATCCGACATGGTTTGTACCTGTGCGACGGACAACCCAGGCTTGGCAATCTGCCGGTTTCCATCTTTGAGATCATAGAACAACTCTAAATCTTCTCGATCAAGCTCCATGGTTGGACGCTCCCTGGATTTTGCAACCACTTTCACGGCCGCAGCAAAGTTCCAGAACTGATTCGCAATTTCACGATCCGGCGGTGAAATCACTCTCATCACCGGCGATTCCATATCATGGCACTGAACACAGCTAGCCGTTCCATTGCCCGTCGCATGTAATACGTGGTTTGCCAAATGGGCATACCTGCTATCGCGATCGTTAGACCGCAATAACAGATACTTTTCCATTCCTCTTATTCCCTCTTCAATGTCAACCAGCCTGTTCTTCGTATTGTTAAACAGACTGAGCTTTGTATTTCGATCAGGGTCGTTTTCCTCGAAACCTACTTCCAGAAGCAGACGCTCGATGAGACCAACCGAGCTACCTTTGTCTAACTCCGCTTTTACCCAAGAAACAAGATCCGCAATTTCACGACGGGGGCTAGTCCCAATCGATTGGGATAAAAAACTCTCCGTAATGACTCGGCTCCAGTGCAAATTAAACTCTTCCGAGTCAACGAGGCTTTGCACGGTTTTTTCGAACCGATCGTTCCCTTTTTCTTGGCGGAAAAGCTCGAGGTCAGCATAGGTGGGAGCGCGACCCAAAATCCCCTCGGTAGCACGAACGAGCCAAACCTCATCCTCACCTCGAATGAGCTTCGGTTCAACTCCATGTTTCTTCCACATAAGTCGTAACTGAGAGTTAACGACATCCGTCAATCGACTTAACTCAAGTGGCTCAGGCTGAGTCAGAACTTTGCGAGTCGGCTTGGCGATATGCAAAACCTTGGGAGCGGGAGGCTCAAGCACAGTGGTAGGGGTGGCCAAAGATTCGTTATCTGCCTGAACGTCAGCCTGAACTACGGCATCGTTGGTGTTTTGATCGGCTTGCGGCTCCGCTGCAACGTTAGGAATCGAGGGAAGGTCGGATTGGACACGGGCCAATGAATTTTCCGTCGTTGATTGACGCCAGAACTGATACCCTGCAATCGCGATCGCAACCGAAGCTGCTAACGCGGTTAAGCTAACCAGTTGTTTGAATAAACGAAATTCCCAGAAATATGGATCTAAACGATAGGACTTGGAGCGAACCGATTCGTTAAGGTTTGATTGAATGGGAGGGGACATCACGTCGTAGTCTAAATCCGCTTGAGCGGCTCCGAGCGCTTCGTCGAGCTCCACCTTAGAGATTCGCAGATTTCCAACACTTTCGTTCTCATCTTGAACGTCATTCACAGAACTATCACGAGACGCGAGTTCGTTCATGATTTTGGAGAGAAGAACGGGTGGATTGTTCTTTCGCAGATAGTCTCTCAGTACCGAATTGAATAGAAACTCATCCGGATTGTCTATTTTCTTAATCCGATTGTTCATATTGTTATCCACGCTGCAGCTTCCCCTCTACGCACTCTTTCAATTGCGATTTTGCACGCTGCATTAAATTCTTGGCACCATGCTCTGTGATGCCTAGTTTGCGGGCAATCCTTTCTCGCGATGCGTCTTCAGAGAAACGCATCTTCAATGACATTTGAGCTCGATCAGTTAGACGACTGAAACATTCTGCCAAGGCATCGAAGACCTCTGCGCCGTTATTTTCGGCACCGGTCCAGCGATTCCAGACGGTGTCCAATGCATCAATGTCTTCCGTCGTTGTGACTCGTTTGTATTTTCTTCGATATGTTACCAACAAGTGATAAGCAACCCGTCTCAGGTAGCTCGCTGTGGCCGATGGACTTATTTGCGTAAAGGGCCTACGCAGGACCGCGATAAAGGTCTCCTGCGTTAAATCGTCAGCCAAAGACTGATCGCACCCGAGCGCACGAAGATATCTCCACACATTCGCTTGGTGTTGCTCGATCAACTCCTCCGGAGAAAACTCCCTCTCGGCATCCTGCATGGGTGAAAATTCTAAAGACAAGCGAAGCTCAATTCCCTTACGAGAATAACTCCTTGATCAGTTTTCCGCTATTGGCGATCTTCATCGGTCGACCGCTTCGGCTGGTAAAGGTTGTTTCAAGCGATATTCCTAATGCCTTGCAAACCGATGCCATGAGATCTTCCGAAGAGTACGGCTCGGTGATAACCTCCATACCATCTTCGCTCGTAGCGCCCACGGCTTGTCCTCCCTTGATCCCTCCACCACCAACCACGACGCTCCATGCTCTCGCAAAGTGGTCACGCCCCGCCCCCGCATTGATCCGTGGGGTTCGACCGAATTCACCCATCCATACAATCACGGTGTCTTCTAGCAGCCCGCGTTGATTTAGATCTTCGGTTAGCGCCGCCATGGCTTTGTCCAAAGTTGGTAAACGATCTCTTCCGAGCGTTTGGAAGATTCCATCATGGTTGTCCCAGCCGCCTAAATCGACTTCGACGAACGGTGCCCCCGCTTCGACTAGTCTTCTAGCTAGCAAGCACCCTTGTCCAAAGCCGTTCTTACCGTAGAGCTCTTTCATTTCTTCTGGTTCGCTCTCGACCTTAAAGGCCTCGCGTTGCTGGCTACCGAGAAAGTCGTAAGTCTTCTCAAGAATCTTCTTGTGCTCGACAGCGGAATTCCCTCGTCGCTGGCCGATAAAGGAATCCTCAATCATCGACAATGCAATCTTGCGCTGCATTAAACGATCATTCCCAATCGTTCCTTCGAGATTTCTGACGCGGCCATTGCTGGTGACGTTAAACGGCGAGTATGCCATTCCCAGGAATCCAGGGCCTTCGCTGGCTCCGCCAACTGCAATAAAGGGTGGGATTTGCAGATCAGGTCGTTGGCTTAGCAGTTGATGAGAGATTACCGCACCATAGCTTGGGTACTCAATGCTCGCATCAGGTACATAACCGGTGTGCATATAGTATCGACCGCGATTGTGATCCGCTTCACGCGTGCTCATCGAGCGGACAATCGCCATATGATGCATTTGTTTTGCCATCAATGGCATGTGTTCCGAGATCTGTGCATCACCACTCGTGGCGATAGGGCGAAAGGGTCCGCCATTGTCGGTTCCAGGCTTCAGATCCCAGATATCGATGGAGCTGGGGCCACCGCCCATCCAAAGCAAAATACAAGACTTGTGATTTTTCTTGAGGGTATCCGCGTGGACTCGCAACGAATGGCCGAGCGATAGAGACGCCCCCATCATGGTCGCGGCACCGGCTAGGTGCGTCGCGAAGTGCCGTCGACTCATACCTTGAGGAGTCACAAATTGTCTTTGATTTGCCCAGTTGGTCCACATAGCTGTTTCCTCGAAAAAGTCGATTAGTGATTGAAGATGAATTCGTTGCTGTTGAGAATTGCCCACCACATGTCTTGCAACATGCCTCCTACGTCGTTCTTGCGAACAACCAGCAGTTGTTTGGCAACCTCTATCTCTTCGTTCCTCGGTCGTCGGGACAATCCTGACAGGAACAAGTGTTGTACTTTGTCTGCTGGATTGCCTTTCTGCTGTATGAGCGTATGAAGAAAGCTTCCTGGCTCCACAGAAGTTGCATCTTTGCTGAGATCGCCGTTAAACATCATAAGGCTCTGGGAGATTGACCCGTTGAACGTGTTAGCCTCGTCCCCTTCGTCGTTACCATAATCAACGAGGAACTGGCGTATCCACTGGTCTCTACGACGGGCTTGTTCGTCCAAGCTAACATTGCCTAGGGCTTTCGTGGCGACGGCAATCGATTGGTACAATTGCTCGCCGGTCATTTGCCTTGCATAGAAGTACGAAAACTTAGGTGTCTCACCCAACGTTGGATCATCGGACTCATTCGACTTGGTAATCCGAGAGGAAAGCTGGTACGGTTGCGACATGGTGATCCATACGATCAGCTGCTTTAAGTCGTAACTGTTCTCTCGAAAATCGACCGCGAGCTGGTCGAACAACTCTGGGTACGAGGTGGGATTATGCGGCCCTAAGTCATCGATCGGCTTTGTGAAACCATAGCCGAGAAAATGAGCCCACATTCGATTTACGATCGTTCTGTCTAGAAATGGACTCTGCATCATGAGCTTGCCGAGCTCGTCTCGTCGATTAACTTGACTCAAGTACCCACTGCGGCCAATCGTTGTTCCATCAACAAATGCGGGGTATGCGACACTAGTGATCCCGTTTCTGAGCTGATAATAGATTTCCGCTTCTTCGGGGTTTCCACCCTCACCCGCAAAGTCGTGGTTTCTTAACTCCCCATATCGCGTCATGCCATCCTGGATTTCCCGTGCGCTCGTTTGTCGAAAAAAGGCGTTGAACTCCCAAAACTTTTGCTGCTTCCACTGATTGAAGGGGTGATTGTGGCACTGGGTACATTGAACTTGCAACCCGAGAAACACTCTCGAGACCGACGCTGTCGCTAAGGCTCCGTTGTCCGGATTTACCTTCATAGCCAAGAAATTCGTCGCGCCATTATAGTTTTCCGTGCCGGGCCTCGTCGTACCGGTCGCTGTAACCAGCTCATACACCAAATCGTTATAGGGTTTGTTCTGAGCAAAAGAATCCCTCAAATACTTCATCATCCCTTCGCGGCTGATGATGGAGTTGTCTTCCATGCCCCCTTTTCGGCCAATCAAAACATTCGACCAAACTGTCGCCCAATGGTTGGCATACTCTTCGGTATACCTCTCTTCGTTTAGGAGACGGTTTACCAAGTTTAGTTTTTTGGTCGAAGATTTATCCTTGGCGAACTCAGCAAGCTCATCAAAGGTAGGAATCCGGCCAATCAGATCCAAATAGACCCGGCGACACCACTTGAGCTCATCCTCCAATGGAGAAGGTCTGAGATTGTTTTCCTCCCAACCCTTTTGCATCGCTTGATTGATTAACTCGACCTGTTTAGGAAGGTTCTTCAATTGGGCCATTGCTACCGGCGTCCAAAGGAACAATCCTAAACATGCACCCAGCGCCAATCTGGCTGAATACCGTATGATCGAAGTTGTGCAAATCATAAAAGTACTGTTCGATGAGTGAGAAATAGGCCTGATTGCGATAAAGGCGAGCTGGAAACTACGCACTAAAAGTAATTCCCCGCGATTAATTGTACTCAGAATCTACAAAGTTTATGCTGGAGAGCGGCGTTCCCGTCGAACGGAATTTACGAAAAAACCTACCTACGTTGACTATCGAACGCTCAATTCGTGGTGCCGGCGGGTGTCCATCACGCAATTTTCTCAAAAAATGGGGTTCACATCGCGACGACCGCGGCAGGGATCATGCCACCATGAACAGTCGTCTACCCCCTAAACGCATGCATTTCAGAAACTTTTTCCTCGGTAAGGTCTCGGATAGGCTCATGATCTGCCTCGAGATCCACAACATTAACCAATTGCCGACTTGCTGAAGTCCGGCAGATCCAGCCTGCAGGGCTGCGGCCACCCAGGAAATTTCCCCTGGGCTCTCACAATTACACTCGCGGTGCAACGGTGCCGGAACCGTGCAAAGTTCGCTAACAGCAAAAAGGACGTCAACGCGGCGGCGCACAAATCGCCGGACCGTTCGGCGTTCGTCCGAAGCTATTTACCCAACTGAGATTTGGCATGGGAAACAATGTTCGCTGAGGTTATCCCAAAGTGTTCGTAAAGCTGATTAAAGGGTGCTGAAGCCCCAAAGCTGGACATCCCGACGAAACTTCCTTTTACTCCGAGGTAGCGATCCCAGCCTTGACGGATCCCCGCTTCGCATGCAACACGGGCTGAAACGCTGGATGGTAATACCGATTCCCGATAGCTTTCTGGCTGCTCGTCAAAGAGTTCCATGCATGGCATCGAGACAACTCTAGATTTAATCCCTGCTGCCAGCAACTCTTCGTGTGCTTTCAAGCAAATTGGGATTTCGCTACCAGTCCCCATTACGATTACCTGTGGCGTGCCTTCGCAATCGGCTAAGACGTATCCCCCTTTTTCCGCTCCGGCCGCATCCCCCATAACGGTGCGATCCAACGTCGGCACGTTTTGTCGTGAAAGCACCATCGCGGATGGGTTCTTTTTCAATTGCATCGCTGCTCGGTAGCAATGCAGAACTTCGTTGGCATCGCCAGGTCGAAACACATATAAACCGGGAATAGCGCGACAAGCAGCCAAGTGTTCCACTGGCTGGTGGGTTGGACCGTCTTCACCCAAACCAATGGAATCGTGTGTCAGTACGTACAATACGGGCTGATGCATAATACTGCTTAGCCGCATCGACGGTCGCATATAATCTGTGAAGACAAAGAATGTCGCACCGTAAGCTCTCAACCCCGAGAGACTCATGCCGTTCAGTGCGGCAGCCATGCCATGCTCACGGATGCCGAACCGCATGTTTCTTCCCGAAAAGTTGTCTCCAGAAAAGTCACCTTGTCCGTCGAGGAGAGTCATCGTGGAGGGGGCCAAGTCTGCAGAACCGCCGATCAATGCGGGCATGTGCGGTGCCAACATGTTCAAAACTTTGCCACTGCTTACTCGTGTGGCCAAGCCCTTGGGATCAGCCGCGAAAGGCTTCAAACCAGCGTCCCAACCCGACGGCAATTCGCCCGAAACAATACATTCAATTTCAGCAGCTTCTTTGGGAAATGCTTTCGTGTATTGCGCCATCAATGCCGACCATTTGGCCTGCGACTCCCCACCTCGCTTGCCCATCGTATCGGCAAACGCTTGTTTTGCGGCATCGGGAACCAAGAACTTCTCGTCTTCTGGCCAGCCATACGCTTTCTTCGTCAGCTTGATCTCATCATCTCCCAAAGGAGCTCCGTGGGCTCCGTGCGTGTTGGCTTTATTGGGCGAACCAAAACCAATCACGGACTTAACAACGATCAATGTCGGCTTGTCAGTGGTGGCTCGGAATGTGTCGAGAGCGCTCTTTAGAGCAGGCAAATCGTTGGCGTCGGCGACGGAGATGGTGTTCCAACCGAGACCACGGAATTTCTCCGCCATATTCTCACTGAATGCTAAATCGGTATGCCCCTCGATCGTGATCCCGTTGTCATCGTAGATCCAACAAAGATTGGACAGTTTCAAGTGACCAGCCATCGAAGCGGCTTCGGTTGCAACCCCCTCCATTAAGTCGCCATCACCACACAACGCATAAACTTTATAGTCGAACAACTCGTAACCCGGTTTGTTGTATCGAGCTCCGAGGTGCTTGCTGGCAATCGCCATACCGACCGAATTCGCAACGCCTTGACCCAACGGACCGGTGGTCGTTTCGATCCCCGCCGCATACCCGTACTCAGGATGGCCTGCACATGGGCTATGCAATTGGCGAAATTTCTTCAAATCATCTATGCTCAGCGACGGTTCCGAGGTCGGCCGCCCGGACTTGTCTAGCTTACGAATTCCCGCCAAGTGGATTAGCGAATAAAGCAGCATCGAAGCGTGACCGCACGACAACACGAATCGGTCCCGGTTAGGCCACAGAGGTTGAGCAGGATCATAGCTCATCGACTCCGTCCAAATCTGATAAGCGACCGGCGCCAATGCCATCGGGGTACCCGGGTGACCACTATTGGCCGCTTGAACGCCGTCCATGCTCAAAGTTCGGATGGTGTTAATCGCTAATTGAGTCGCGCTAGATGCCGGTGCGTCCATAATGGCTATATGACCTCTGCTTATCTTAAGCTCTAGAAAAGTGATTGGTATGATCAGCGGAAAGGTTACCCCTTTTTGGATCGTGCTGCAACGGCTAGAAAGCTTCCCGGGAACTCTGCTAGAATCCCCACTCTGACATTCTTTGATAACTCGTGGAAATGAAGAAAGCGTGAACATGGCCGAATTTAGAACTGAAGTGGACTCGATGGGTGAAGTCCTTGTACCTGCCAACGCCTATTACAGCGCTCAAACTCAACGGGCTGTCGAAAATTTTCCCATTTCAGGTTGGCAGCTACCTGTTCCGCTCCTTCGAGCCATGGGACGGGTAAAGCTGGCGTGTGCGGTCGCAAACCACGATTTGGGAAAGCTTACCGGCACGGGTAAAAATCCTCTTACGGACGAGCAGGTCCAAGCATTGAAAAATGCATGCCAAGAAGTCGTTGATGGCAAAATGGATGGCGAATTTCCGATCGATGTCTTTCAGACTGGTTCGGGAACCTCGAGCAATATGAACGTCAACGAGGTTATTTCGAATCGCGCGATCGAATTGTTGGGTGGTGATCGGTTTTCCAAGGTAAAACCGATCCACCCGAACGACCACGTCAACATGGGGCAAAGCACGAACGATACGTTTCCAACTGCCATTCACGTTGCAACCGCAGTCGAAATTCACAATACGCTTATTCCGCAATTGAGCAAGTTACTCGAGTCTCTCCGAAGCAAAGCTCAGCAGTGGGACAAAGTCATCAAGATTGGTCGAACCCACTTGATGGACGCGACACCGCTTCGACTTGGGCAAGAGTTCGGTGGCTTTGCAAGACAGATTGAGTTGTCGATCGAGCGTGCCAAACTTGCAGCCAAGGCCGTATATGAGTTACCTGTCGGTGGAACCGCTGTGGGGAGTGGAATCAATACCCATCCAGAGTTCGGAGCACGAGTTGCCAAAGCACTCCAATCTCAGACGGGCATTTCGTTTGTAGAGGCTGTCGATCACTTTGAAGCGAACGCTCAGCGAGATGGATTGGTAGATTGTCACGGTTTCATCAAAACAATTGCGATGACGTTGTTTAACGTCTCAAACAATATTCGCTGGTTGGGATCTGGTCCACGATGCGGATTTTACGAAGTGATTCTTCCTGATCGGCAACCTGGATCGTCGATTATGCCAGGAAAAGTTAATCCGGTTATGTGCGAAAGCATGATGCAGCTCACAGCTCGGGTCATGGGGAACGATACCACCATGACTCTCTGCGGTGCAGCCGGTGGTAATTTCCAACTGAATATTATGATGCCAGTGATGGGGCACGCAATGCTCGAAAGCTTGATGCTTCTCGCAAACGGTGTGGGGGCATTTATCGAGTTTTGCATGGACGGGCTGGAAGCGAATCCCGAGTCCTGTGAGGCTGCCGTGGAGCAAAGTCTCTCCATGGTAACCAGTCTTAATCCTTACATCGGCTATGAGAAAGCAGCCAAGCTAACCAAGGAAGCCTTCGCGTCGGGTAAAACCATTCGCGAATTATGCTTGGAACAAAACATCCTGCCGAAGGAAACGCTTGATAAAGCCCTCGATCCATTCACGATGACCGAACCGCAAGCATAGTTTATCTTGCCGGTGTACTCCTTTCCTTTCCCGCCTCGTTTAATAAGGGCTAACCATTACCGTGAAACATCAAGTTCTTGAATTCTATTGGAACCGACTCGGATTAATACTTGTCGCATCGGGACTCCTCTCGATTGCGACTGTTGGCTCATCCGTTCAAGGTGCGGACGTGAAATCGATAACACTCAAGCTATGGGAGAGTGGTGCCCCCGGTGCCACGGGTCAAGAAGCCAAAGATATTCCCATGGCCATGGTGCACTTGCCCGCCTCATCAACCCCGACAGCAGCATTAGTGGTTTGCCCGGGGGGCGGCTATGGCGGCTTGGCCATGGGACACGAGGGAACCGAGATTGCCAAATGGGCCAATGAAGCAGGTATGGCAGCCATCATTTGCGACTATCGTCATCGCGGAAAAGGCTATGGCCATCCGGCTCCACTCGACGATGCGCAGCGCGCGATTCGATTGGTACGAGCCAATGCGAATGAATGGAACATCGATCCCAATCGAGTTGGTATTTTAGGCTTTTCTGCTGGCGGGCATTTGGTTTCCACAGTATTGACCAAATTCGATCTTGGGGATGCCGACGCGGCAGATCCTATTGCTAAGCAATCTTGCAGACCGGACTTTGGTGTGATGGCCTATCCCGTGATTCTGTTCGGACATCCGCGGGGACATCGAGGTAGCGAGGTCAACCTGCTCGGCCCCAAGGCAACGAAAGAACAGCTGGCGGCGTTTCAAAGCGATTTGAACGTCACTAAGGAAACTCCCCCTACCTTTATATTCCATACGCAAGAGGATACTGGCGTTCCTCCAGAGAATGCTCTGGCCTTTTATACGGCTATGGTGAAGAATGGAGTACCAGGGGAGCTTCACATTTACGAAAAAGGACCTCACGGCGTTGGACTTGGGCGAAACATTGCCGCCACTCAAGATTGGTCCAATGCTTTGATTCGTTGGTTGCAAGCCAGAAAGATCGTTTTGCCTGCGAATCCGTAGTGTAATAAATTCCCTTAGGGTGCGCCAAAGTCATAGGTTTGTCTTTGGTTTAGATCGATGTCGGATGGAATTGTAGCGAGTCAACTATGGAACCAATCGATCAACCTCCAGACCGACTCGAGCGTCGAGATAAATCTTTACCTCGTCCTGTTAATCCCCGTTGGTCGGACGGCAGGGCTTGGATGATTAGTTGCGTCATCCATTTGATTTTGTTCACCACCATCGTTGCATTATGGAGGCCCGTAACTCGAGGCACAGGTGGTGAACAGGATAGGCCTGTTGGAATCGCGGTTGTACACCAAACCAACAGCGGGACAGAATATTTCCTGTCTGGAAGCGAAGGGGGAGCCTCCAGTGCGAATAGTGCCGAATCTCCTGCGGCATCCATTCCGAGTTCTGTCATGCCGGATTCACAGGGAGCCGCCGCAATAGAAACGCTGCTCGCGGATCTGGCACCCAACGACTCCAACTCAACGTCTTCCGGATCGGGAACGGATGCCTCGGTATCGGGACTAGCAGGCCTCGGCAACGCTTTGGGGCCGGGCAAATCGACCGGCAAGTTTGGGACTGGGGACAAGACGAAAACATCGTTTCTCGGAGTCGAAGGGACCGGTACCTCGTTCGTATACGTATTGGATCGATCCGACTCAATGAATGTCAATTCCAGCGCACCGATGTCGGTGGCGAAACGGGAACTCAGTACTAGTATTGATAGTTTGAGTGAAGATAATCAATTCCAGATCGTCTTTTACAACGAAGCCCCCATTCCTTTATCGAGTGTTCGTGGCGTCTCGAACCGTATGCACTTTGCAAAAGAGGCCGATAAGAAACGCGCCAAACAGTTTGTCCGCGCTATGATCGCCAATGGTGGAACGGAACATTTGTCCGCATTGCGAATGGGTTTATCCTTCGGTCCGGATGTCTTATTCTTCATGACCGATGCGGATGAACCGCGTCTGACCGATGCTCAGTTACAAGACCTACAAGAAAGGGCCCTGCGAACTCAGACCACGATTCACGCGATCCAGTTTCGCGCTGGTCCACAAACCGGAAGCGGTGGTTGGATTCGATCACTAGCCGAGATGACCAAAGGGACCTATCGTTACGTGGATGTTGAAACGCTACAGCCGGAATAGTGTCCCCGTAATATCCTCATTGATCGGCAATTCATGGACCAACGACTGCTCAGCTACCTTCAAAAAATACTCAATGCCCAAGTCTACGATGTAGCGATCGAGACAGCACTGGAAAAGGGAACAAAACTATCGCAGCGGCTTGGTAACAACGTTTGGCTCAAACGAGAAGATACACAGCCAGTTCGCAGCTTCAAACTGCGAGGCGCCTACAACAAGATGTCGAAACTTTGTACAGCGGATCTTGAAAAGGGTGTCATTTGCGCATCGGCAGGCAATCACGCCCAGGGGGTCGCTCTCAGCGCACAGAGACTAGGTTGTCGAGCTGTGATCGTGATGCCCATCACAACCCCGAAACTGAAGTACGATGCAGTTAAAAACCTCGGTGCAGAAGTGATCTTGGAGGGGGATAGCTTTTCAGATGCATACGCCTATGCCTGCACTCTCCAAAAAGAAAATGGGTATATCTTCGTCCACCCCTTTGATGACCCTGACGTTATCGCGGGACAAGGAACGATAGGTATGGAGATTCTTCGTCAGCATCAGCATCCAATTCATGCTGTCTTCGTAGCGGTTGGAGGAGGTGGATTGATCGCCGGCGTTGCGGCTTACATCAAAGCCGTCAGACCCGAGATCAAAGTTATCGGTGTTCAAATGGAAGACTCCAATGCAATGATTCAATCGGTTCGTGATGGTCATCCCGTGCAACTACAAGATGTGGGACTCTTTGCCGATGGGACCGCAGTCAAACGAGTTGGGAATGAGACCTATCGACTGACTCGCGAATTGGTTGACGAATTTGTAACGGTCGATACCGACGAGGTTTGTGCGGCGATCAAAGACGCTTTTGAGGATACGCGCAGCATACTCGAGCCCGCTGGTGCCATGGGAATCGCCGGTTTGAAACAATATGTTCATCGCACCGGAGTTCGCGACGAAAATTTGGTTGCAATAACCTGTGGCGCCAATATGAATTTCGATCGCTTGAGATTTGTCGCTGAACGCGCAGAAGCGGGCGAAGAACGTGAAGCTCTGTTTGCAGTCTCGATCCCGGAACGGCCTGGTAGTTTTCGTAGACTTTGCGAAACGATTGGGCATCGCAATGTTACCGAGTTTAATTATCGCATATCCGAATCAGCGCAGGCTCACGTTTTGGTAGGATTATCGATTGAGAGCCGACGCGAAATTCCAAATATTCAAAAGCTACTCGCTACCGAGGGCTTTGAATCTATGGATTTAGGAGACGATGAGTTATCCAAAGAGCACCTTCGGTACATGGTTGGCGGACGAAGCAACTGTTCCGGCCAAGAAAAAATATATCGCTTTGAATTTCCGGAACGAACTGGTGCACTGATGCGATTTCTATCCAACATGAAACCATCGTGGAACATAAGTTTGTTCCACTATCGAAATCAAGGTGCCGATTACGGGCGGGTTCTCGTTGGAATACAAATAGGCCAAGAGGATGCATTAGAGTTTCAACAATCGATGCATGGGCTTGGTTATTTTTTTGCTGAAGAAACCAGCAATCCAGCCTATCGATTGTTTCTGAGTTGAGACCGTATTCTGCGTGTCGACCCTCGCTATCTTTCGAAGAACGGAATACTTTGGAAAACGGTCTCCCGAGTTAGGTGCCGTGGGCTAGATCGAACGTTCAGATCGTTACTTTGATTTTAACGCAGCTAGTTTTTCTTCAAGGCGTTTCATGATGTCTGCGTTTTGAGCCGAAACATCATTGGTTTCTCCTGGGTCTGCTTTGAGGTCAAATAGTTGTCGCTTTGGGATTTTTGTATTTCTCAAAGTTTCGGTGATATCAACATTGTACATTTGTCCGTTGGGGGCTTCGATGAGTTTCCAATCTCCCGATTCGTCGCGACACCGCAGCCCGAGTTGATTGCCATTATTATTTTGCTGCAATACATAATCGCGACCACGAGCGCCAGGCTTGCCAAGCAAAGCTCCGCTTACGTCTATGCTATCTGGGCAGGCGTCAATTGGAACCTGTTGGCCAGCGATGCTCGCGCAGCTGCGTGCCAAATCGACTGTCGTTACCATTTCGTCTGATACCCCAGGAGAGATAACGCCCGGCCACGAAGTAATAAAGGGCGTTCTGGTTCCTCCCTCATAGACGGAGTACTTGCCACCTTTAAAGGCCCCCGCCGCGCGATGATCACCGAGCTGCTCGAGCGCTTGGTCTTTATAACCATCGTCCATCACTGGGCCATTGTCACTCACAAATACAAAGAGAGTGTTCTTGGTTAGCCCCATAGTCTCAACAAAATCAACAAGCTCCCCCACACACCAATCCAATTGAAGGATGCAATCTCCGCGCGGCCCCAATTTCGATTGACCAGCAAATCTAGGGTGAGCGACGCGTGGCACGTGAATATCATGTGATGCAAAGAACAAAAAGAAAGGTTGGTGCCGATTGCTCTCGATGAATTCCTTGGATTTCGTAACCCATCGATCTGCTAGATCCTCGTCTAGAAACCGAGCGGCATGACCTCCCGTATAAAAACCGATTCTGCTGATGCCATTGTGAATTGTTTGATTATGGCCGTGCGACCAATCCATTTTCAGACTACCCCGGTCTGACTCGCCGGTCGGATGGTCGGGTGATGGTTTTTTGTCACCAACCCAGAGCGGATCAGAGTGATCCAGGTTTTCGACGCGGTGATCGGCTACATATACCTGCGGAACTCGGTCATTGGTCGTCGGTAAAAGATAGCAACTGTCAAAGCCGATCTCTAAGGGCCCAGGTTTGAGTTCACCATTCCAATCTGGACCATATTTAAGCCCTGCTTCTTTCGTGGCAGAGTTTGCTACCCCTTGCTTGGGGCCAAGGCCCAAATGCCATTTACCAATCACCTTGGTTTGGTAGCCACTCTGTTTAAGGAGTGAAGCAATAGTAACCGTGTTTGGCTCAATGATCGCCGGTCCATTGGGCGGGGCGACACCAGTGCCTGGGGTACGAAAGGCATATTTTCCGGTGAGAAAGGAATAGCGTGTTGGGGTGCAAGTCGATGCCGAGCAGTAGCCACTGGTAAATCGAATTCCCGAGGCCGCCAATCGATCGATTTTGGGCGTCTGTATTGAGGTGGCACCGTAACAGGACAAATCCCCGTACCCTAGGTCGTCTGCCATGATGACAATGATATTGGGCCGATCGGCTGCGACCCCAGGTTGATTATTGGTCTGGTAAAGAAACAACACACAGAGTGCGATCATTAACGATGCCCGAACGGTCACAATTATCATCGAAGGTTAATTCCTATGGCGCAATGCGTAATTTACTGCTTCCCTAACTTCACTTTTTCGGAGGCGGCCACCCCTGGGATGGATCCATACGTTTGTAGTCCGCGTCGGTAGGGCCTCCTCCGAATTGATTCCAGTATCTTACCGCAAATGGATTCAGCTTGGGCCCAGTGGCTTGTTCGTTTACCAATTTTGGACTGCACTCTTGCCACCAACGGTCGATTGCATCTTGCATAGCTTGGACTACTTCCGGGTTTTGCGCTGCAACATCGCGAGACTGCTGGTAATCTTCTGCGAGGTCAAATAGTTGCCATTTTGGGGCCTCTCCTTTTTTCAAGGGCTTTCCAACTGGGTTTACTAGAGCCCATTTATTGTCTCGAACGGAAACAGCCGAGTATTTATAGTCATTCGGATCGGCCCCTTTTGGCCAGCGTCCTACGTGAGTCAC
>JBKCTT010000260.1:0-5734 GCA_046318795.1 Pirellula sp. | reverse complement strand
GGGCTCAGGCCACACGGCTTAATGATTTCCCGAATGGCCTCGGCTGATTGTCGACTCATATCAGCCGGGTTGTCCGCCAGCTTCCAAAGATCAGGCGTAACACGGTTCACCATTTTGTCCGTGCACTGGGCACTTAGTAGTACCGCGACGAGCAACGTGTAGGGGGTATGGTGATCGAGTGGGATTGGTGTTTCAGGGTACAGCTCGTTAAGTCTTGAGAAAACAATCGCTGCACGTTCTGCTTTTTTCATGGGGATGCGTTACCGTTTTAAAACGAAAAAAGAGGGGCAGTGTGGCCCCCCTTTCCATGTCTGGTCGATTTCAGCGTTGCCTTTTGCTACTTGCGCGATCGGGCAGCTGCGAGTTCCTCGACATCCGCTAGACCATCTTTGTTGGTGTCAATCGCTGTGAAGTCCGCTTTAGCATCGTAGGCTCGAAGCTCATCAACATCTAGCTTGCCATCGCTGTTTTTGTCGTAAGACTTTATCTTCTTGGCAACCCATTCTCGCATGCGAGCATCGGCAGAGGAACCACTGCTGGTTGGCTTGGACGATGAGCCTGACGAACTGCTTGATACGGTGTCACCAGAGCTTGATGAGGATGAGGTGCTAGAGCTACTGCTAGAACTCGAGTCGGAGCCAGATGTGCCTGGAATGTAGCCTCGTTTCACGGCTGCTAAGCATTCTCTCGTTGTGATGAGCCCATCGCCATTGGTGTCGGCTCGACTGAAATCTTCGATGACATCATCGGTCCATTTGCTAGCGAATTCCTTCATTGATACTTGGTTATCGAAATCGATATCCTTGCGAACGAACCACTCTGGTAATCCTGCTGGTCGCTTAGGATTGCCGTCTTTATCTGCCATACGGTAGCTAGTAATCTTCTCGAAAAGGTCGGGAACCTTTTCCTTCTCAGCATCCTGACGGGGTTGCTGCATGGTGGACGACTGAGATCGGTTGTCTCTCTGGTTGCTGGCGCTCGATGTGGAGTTTTGACGTCTCTTGGCGGACCGGACTGCCAGTTCTTCGCGAGTTAGTTTGCCGTCGCCGTTCTGGTCAAAAGTCATGGGATCGTCGCCCCAGCGTCCCTCTCGCAGTTCATTGGCATCCAATGTACCGTCTCGATTACGGTCGTAGCGTTGAACACGTTCGCCTGCATCGCGGAGATCTTGTTCTTCAACTTTGACATTGAACTTGAATGGGTTGGATCCGAATCCGGGGACCGGCACGAGTTCTTTCTTGACGCCGAAACCTGGGACGAGGACGCGTTCCTCAATGGTCATGCTTTCCTCGCCGCCGTTGCCCCCCCAAGGAGAGTCACCACCCCAGCTCCCGCCCCAGCCACCCCCACCTTCGCCGCGATCTCGACGAAAGGCCGACATAGCCTCGGTTATCGCGGTGATAGGAATCGGCTTGGACATGTCGATATTCGGGTTGTTACGGGCCATGCGTTCCAGCATGAAGCGAGCTGGCCCCTCCATTTCGTCGGGATCGATGTTTCCATTTCCATTGCGGTCCATGCGGCTAATAAAGCTTGAGGGATCGAAACCACCCCCTCCGCCGCCGAACTCCATACGCATGCCTCCACGGTCACCACCTCTGCCTCCCCAGGGGCTGCCGCCGGGAGCACCACCGGGTCCCCCTGGACCGCCTGGGAACATCCCCATCGGGGGCTGAGCCTCGATCGATGGAGCAAACCATGCGACCGTAAGGATCGTAGCTGCGAAAATGGATAGTTTCTTTTTCATGACTTGGATCCTGGAGCGGATTCGCAAAATTCTGGTTCGGTGCACAAAATTACTGTGAGCAAGCTAATCGTTTCGCCCATTCGGCTGGTACTTTGGTGAATATCCCTAGATTTTAGCTGGATGATTCTTCCCATACTATGGAAAACCCCGGTCACCCGCGGTTGTTTCGGTGACTTACCGGTGGTTTACCTACTTGGACCCTCCGAAAAGGCGGGTTACCATCACGGTCATGAACCTATCCCCGATGATGAAACAGTATGAAGACGCCAAGGCCGCCAGCGGAGATGCTATTCTTTTCTTCCGTATGGGGGACTTTTACGAGCTTTTCCACGAAGACGCCAAGACGGCAGCCCGGGTTTTGGGACTGACCTTGACCAGCCGGGACAAAGGGGAAAACCCCATCCCGATGGCCGGTTTCCCGCATCATCAGCTCGAAGGTTACCTAGCAAAACTCGTAAGAGCTGGCTTCCGCGTAGCGGTTTGCGAACAAGTCGAGGACCCGGCCTTGGCCAAAGGGCTGGTTCGCCGGGAAGTGCAGCGGATCGTTACTGCGGGCACTTTGACTGATGAGGCGCTATTGGACCCACGCGCTGGGAATTTGCTCCTTTGTCTTTATCATCCTTCACCGGGCAAAAATTCGGATGGCTGGGTTGGACTGGCTTGGGTGGAGCTGTCAACGGGGCGATTCGAGGCAGGGGCGTTTCCATTTTCTGCCCTTCAGGATCAAATCGCTAGACTCGAGCCTGCGGAGATTTTGACTCGCGACGATGATGCGAGCATCGTTCGAGATGACTACGAGCGGTGGGCATTAACCCGTCGCCCCGCGTGGCAATTTGGCCTAGAAGAATCTCAACGAGTTCTCCATGAGCATTTTGGCATCTTAGATTTAACCGGCATGGGTTGGGAGTTACTGGCCGACGCCAAGGCTCACAACACTCGTTTGCAAGACGCCTTGGCCATCAGCGCCGCTGGAGCAGCCATGGCCTACTTGCAAGAAACCCAAAAGGCATCGCTCGATCATATCCGGCAACTTGTTCCAGCCCGACTCAGCCGCAGTCTTGAAATCGACTCCGCAACACGTCGTTCACTCGAACTAACGCAAACCATTCGAACCGCCACGCGCGAAGGCTCGCTTCTCGATGTGGTCGATCGAACCGTTACGTCGATGGGAGCACGGCGGCTTGGCCAGTGGCTGGCCTCGCCGCTGATTTCGAAAGAGCAAATTGAACTGCGGCTAGGAGCTGTGGAGGAGTTTGTTTCCAATGATCGACTACGCAATACGATTCGAGAGCATCTGTCAGACGTTTACGATATTGAGCGCCTAACAGCCCGCGTTGCTACAGGCCGATGTAGCCCTCGCGATTTGCGACAACTGGGTAAATCCATTTCGCAGCTACCACGAGTTAGGGCCCTGCTCGAAGAACGTCATTCCGCACGCCTCGGTCAATTGCGTGATCGCATCGATTTATTGCCGATTCTGCGAGACCATTTGGAGTCCGCATTAGAAGATGACTGCCCGCTGGTCGCTAAAGATGGTGGTTTCATCCGTACGGGCTATGATTCGCGACTCGATGAACTGCGCGAGCTAGCGGTGGGTGGTAAAGAGTGGATTGCCCGCTATCAAGCAGAACAAATTCAGTTGACCGGTATCACCAGTCTCAAGGTCGGTTTTACCTCAGTATTCGGTTATTACCTCGAAGTGACCAATACGCATAAAGATCGCGTTCCGCCGAATTACATTCGCAAGCAAACGTTAAAAAACGCGGAACGATACATTACCCCCGAACTCAAAGAATACGAAGAGAAAGTTTTGTCTGCGGATGATTCCGCCAAATCGCTAGAGTTCGAATTGTTCCTGGAGCTTCGTCAGAAAGTACATGAGCAAACGCAGGCTTTACAGATGAACGCCAATGCTCTGGCGGAGCTTGATGCCTTTGCAGGACTAGCCGAACTGGCGGTTAAGCAAGGATACATAAAACCAGTGATTACCGAGGAGCCGATCCTAGAGATTTACGAAGGTCGGCACCCCGTCTTAGATTGCTCGATGCCTAAAGGTACCTTTGTACCCAACGATACCATGATTGGTACCGAGCATGGTAACATATTGCTGATCACTGGACCCAATATGGCGGGTAAGAGCACGTATATTCGTCAAACCGCCTTGTTAACCATCATGGCTCAGATGGGAAGCTTCGTTCCCGCCAGAAAAGCTACCATCGGAATCGCCGATCGATTGTTTGCACGAGTCGGTGCGAGTGACGAGTTAGCCCGTGGGCAAAGTACGTTCATGGTCGAAATGGTCGAGACCGCGAGAATTCTCAACACCGCCACGGAACGATCGTTGGTTATTCTCGATGAGATTGGCCGAGGCACCAGCACTTACGATGGGCTTTCCCTCGCCTGGGCAATCGTCGAATATCTGCATGGCAAAAATCGATCGCGGACGATGTTCGCAACTCACTACCATGAACTCATTGAGCTACAGAATACCTTGCCAGGAGTTCGCAATTGGAACGTATCGGTCAAAGAATGGGACGACAACGTTATCTTCTTGCATCGCATAGTGCCCGGGGGAGCGGATCGTAGTTACGGAATCCATGTTGCTAGATTGGCTGGCGTACCGCAAGACGTCAACGATCGCGCCAAAGAGATACTTACCCAGTTAGAAGAGAATCACTTAGACAAATATGGTCGGCCCAAGATCGCAAAGCCAAAAAAGAATGCGGCTGGTACCATCCAAATGACGCTCTTCGAATGGAAAGACAACGCCGTGGTGGATCAACTCAAATCGCTATCCATTGAGACAATGACACCTCTCGAGGCCATGCAAAAACTCGAAGAATTACAACGCGTCGCCAAACAAAGCTAGGTTAGTCGCGCTTCCGGCGATCCTGCTCCTTTACAAAGATTCGGAAGATTCTATTTACGGCCTGGTCGGTGTATAATGGAGTTTGCATCTTTTGCTAATTCCCTCCCTATCGCCTTCCTTCCGAATGTCCGATGCTCCCATCACCCACCCTCTGTTTCCGATTTCTTGCGAGCTGTTTTGTTGTCTCGCTGCTGATCGATCCCGTTCGAGCATTGTCTCCGTCCGATACCGGGTCGGTTGATTTCACACGAGACATTCGCCCTATACTGGCTGCTCATTGCTACGCGTGCCATGGACCCGATGAAACCAGCCGCTCCGCTGATCTAAGACTCGATCTGAGAGATGATGCCATTGCTCACTCGGCCATCGTTCCTAACGATCCGGGCCTAAGCAAACTAGTCGAACGAATCTTATCGACCGACGACGAATCGGTAATGCCTCCACCCAGTAGCAAAAAACCTCTATCGGATTCGCAAAAGGCATTGCTTCAAAGATGGATTGAGCAGGGGGCTCCCTACGCAAACCACTGGGCCTTTGAGCCACCGACCAAACCAGTCCCGCCCACTGTTGAACAACCTAACTGGCAGAACAGAAACTGGC
This sequence comes from Pirellula sp., assembly GCA_046318795.1. GTDB lineage: Bacteria > Planctomycetota > Planctomycetia > Pirellulales > Pirellulaceae > JBKCUI01. Next base: position 518 of record JBKCTT010000260.1, on the reverse strand, counting down.
CCAGCAATACCATCGATCAGTTCATCGGCCAGCAACTTGCAAACGAAAAATTAGAGCCATCGACTCAGGCAGATCGAGCAACATTGCTTCGTCGAGTCTCGCTCGACCTGACGGGGTTGCCTCCTACGATCGAAGAGCTTAGTACCTTTTTAAGTGATTCATCACCTGACGCTTACGAACGAGCCGTCGATCGATTGCTCGCTTCGCCTCACTACGCCGAGAAGATGGCCATGGAGTGGTTGGACTTAGCTCGATATGCCGATACCAATGGCTATAACAACGACGAGGATCGAACCATGTGGCCGTGGCGCGATTGGGTGATCGATGCCTTTCACCAAAACATGCCGTTCGATCAATTCACAATCGAACAACTGGCCGGCGATCAGTTACCTAATCCGACTCAAAGCCAACTCATCGCAACAGGCTTTCTACGCAACCAAGGCCACAACACCGAAGGGGGCATCATCCAGGAAGAATATCGCGTCGAATATGTCGCTGATCGCGTTCATACGGTCTCG
>JBKCTT010000259.1:0-71840 GCA_046318795.1 Pirellula sp. | reverse complement strand
CCAAGCCCTCGGTCCAACGTTTTTGACTTGCGTAGCGCTTTTTGCTCGGGCTGGCTGATCGTCGACGTTCGTCGACAAGAGATCATGACGCAATCGAAACTGCTGACTGTTGAAGGCGTGTTCGATATCCCCGGTCGTGGTCTGATCGTGGTTCCCGGACCACTGGTTGATTCATTCGCATCACCAAGCGAGATATCGGTAACGCTCAAGCGGCCCGATGGGCAGGTAATCGACGCAACCGCATCGATTACATTTCATTTCCAAACTCCGCCGCCAAAGGAGCATCGTTTTGCCGTCATTCTGAAAGGGCCTGCCAAATCAGATGTGCCAATTGGAACAGAAATCTGGTTTGAAAAAGATGACGATGACTGATGGCGAATCCATTCGTGAAGAAATGGGTCGCTCCTTCGTTCGTTGCGGGACGTATAAGTCGACGAACAATCGGTTCGACCGGAGCCGCGGGCCGCGCGGTTTCACATGGCAAGTTGGTTCGCCGCGGCCAGGTTAACCGAGGCGACTATGAAGTTCAAGGTTTGCAAGTGACGGTCGCCACTGTTTTTTAATATTGTTCGAGGCTACATCGTTTTGTGGTCCTGTTAGGTGGCTTTGTCGTAGTTGATTGTCGATCGCTCACCCCGGCGCAGCGGAGCGGAGCGAATGGCGATCGACAATCGACGTAGAGGAAGTCACCGGATACGTGCTAGTTGGCTTCTTAAGGTCTCGCTTTACGCTTCGCACTCACTAATTCTTTCCAGGATGGTTGATTAGACGACTATTCGAGGTGTAGATGCCTTGTCACTCTTGTGAAGCCTATCGGCTTGCATCCCCTCAGTTATCCATGCACGGTTCGACTCATCGCTTGGTCGCTATGAATTCTCTTCGTGGGTGGCTGTAGCTTGCCTGGAGGCTTCTGGATGCTTCGCATCACTTGTGAGACGACCCGGAGAGGCCGCATGCTTCCACGACGACAAGGTCGATCTTGTGTTTCTTGAATATTGTCTCGAAGTAGTTTCGATCGGTGGTAGCGTTAAGGAACTCGTGTTTTTGAGTTTTTGAGTCGAAAAAGCAGCACATTGTATTGCCCCGTTTAGGTTGATTTGACAGCTCCGAGGTCAAGTGCGAGAGTCTTCATAGTTTTGAATCCATGGTTGTGGTGGGTGGAAATGATTGTGACAGTTGTCGTTGACGCGACACGAGATCACGGGTTTGAGTCGCCAGTTTTACACGAATGGCTCCCACCCGCTACACCTTGGACTTACATGGATTCTTTACGCTAGGAGATGCGATTGACAGAACCGTCAACGATTAAGCTCGCTTCCGGACGTGAGATCGCGATTGGGCGACTCTATCAGTTCAGAACATACGAGGGGCTCATTGAAGGTTTGCCAACTAAAGAACGCAATGCGCGACGGATTCCACACTTCCGCAATGAAGCCCAGGAATTATGGAAACTCAAGGTTCACTTAATCGAACCGTCGGAGACACCAATCGAGTATGATGGTAAATATCCATTCGGCACCCCTGCTATGCTCCCTGGTACAGTCTGCTTTGGTCGATTCTCATCATTGACACCGGCGCGAGACAGCAGCAAAGATGGATCTGAATTAACTATCGTGTGGTTCCAAAACGACTTTTGCTTTCCGATCGACGATTCCGTCCTGAAAGCAATACGCATGTTGGATTGGGAATCGATAGCTGAAGACTACCAATACTGAAAGCGTAACCAAGCGATGCACGCCAAGCCCTCGATCCGCCGTTTTGACTTGCGTTGAGTCAACTGCGCGGGCTCTCGTTGTTACACACAAGTTTTTTGCTCCTGGGCCGAACGTTTTCCAGCAAGTAGCGATTAAGTACATTGCTTGTAGTCCAAGCCATACGCTCTGTGGGCCTGGCGGACCTGCGTTCTTACGATTCACATAACCACCTAATTGCGCGACTAATTGCGTCATTTCAAGTAACTTGGGAGTTTTCTTCGGTAGTGGTTCCCGTTTGACCACTTGCCAAACACTCTTCCATTCTGCTTCGGTATACAACTGATCGCAACGTTTCTCCGAATGTACGCGACTCATACGACACACATAAAGACTTCGCCAAGCTACGATCATGTATAAAGCCAACGCTGGTAAGAACCTATCCATATGCTCGAAGCGTCAGGATTCAATCTTGCAACCACTCTTGAGCACTTTAAAAAACGACTCAATCATCCAACGCAGCAAGTAATATTCAATGACAAGCTCAACTTCGTCTCGCATGGAAATCGGCAGGTTGGTCAACAGGAGCCATTCGATCGGCTCATCGTTCTGAGTAGGTTTTATCTCTTGAACCAAGACGGCACGAACACTCACGCCATCGCGTTTACCCGCACGTGGATCATTTAAAGTGACTTCGCCACTATAGACACTCACCGAAACAACTCGATCCCGGCGATCGGCTCGACTTGGATGGTGCTTGAGCGTTGCACTGCCCCAAGACTCCCGGGCGCGAATGTCGAGATCACGCGTAAACAGGGGGGGCGTTTTACGAAGTGCTTCTCGTATGGGAATTGAGGGATTCGATTTCTTTTCCTTGTTTATAATACGGTCACCGTCGCTGCGGATCACCCAGTCAAAAGCGTTTTGCGATCTGTACATATCGATCACTTCGGTGATGTCGCTCTCGCGATCGGCCAGCATTACGAGTTGAGTCTTGGGTAAGTGCGATTTAATTGCGGTGCAATGTTGTGCAGTAGTGAGCCAGCGGTAGGTTTCTTTCTCTTCGAAGGGTCTGTTTTTGATCTGGATTCGCTTTTCGCTCGAGCCACGTTTTACAGGTTTGTCCGTTTTGAGCTCGCGCGACCATGCTTCGGCCGATACGGTTCCCAGTGGCGTGCCATCAGTAGTGAAGGCATGCAGCAAGTGAAGTAGTGCGCCACAACGCTTACCGTTTTGCAGCGGTCCATCTCCGTGAACCTCTGAGTGCGGTCGAGTCAGATCCAGTTCGGTTGTGTCTTGGATCAGCAAAGTAACTTTTTGGCTTTTGATACGGCGGTAGGTACTTTCGATATGAGGTTCGATGACACTTTCAAAAGTGACTTTTTCATTATCGAAGAAGCGATAGGCAGCGACCATTTCAGCACGATCATTGCAGGCGGCGGGAATGCTAGCAGTTGACGCTTTCGAAAGGCAATCGAGCAGTTTTTGAAAACGCAGTTCAAGTCGTTTATCGAATAGCGCGACGTGTTGTAATTCGTCCATGACCCACTGACTATCCATGACAATTGACCTCCCTGTCAGCTACCGTCAAAAACGCATTCTACGTAGAAACATCTTTCGCGACCCAGCTTGACTCAGCCAAGCCCATTACAGCAGAATATGTCGAGAAGACTTGTGTGTAACAACAAATCGCGTGCTGGGTGATGGCCAGCGTTAGCTCGGGAGGATCGCGACGAGAAGGGAAGCTGGTCGCTTGCGATATTGCCTCTGTGGAATATTGATGGCGCATGTGATAAGATAGTGCCATGTCAGAGATGGTTTCTGACTTAGAATGATACGTCGGCGGAGTGGACGACGGCCTCGATCTTCCGGGCGGGAACGCGTGAATTCGTTAACCAGCGGATGCGCTGAACGTCTCGATATACCGGACTCTGGCGGTCCTTCATAGATCGCTCGATGTGTGTGATCCGTATCGTTACGGCAATATCCCACATTAAGGATCTATGAGCGTGACTTGTCTCAAGAAATTCTCGTCGCAATCGACACTACCTCTTATTGCATCTGTCGCAATTCTGCTTGGACTGATTTATCAAGGGAAAAAGCTATCGGATTTTGAAGTTGCGGCAATCTGAGGGCAAAGCCCAGTTCGTTTACCTAGCCAAGCCTGGAGGGCGTTGGACCGCGACGCACCAAGAGTTTTCAAGGATCAACGGCCCGACCATTTGTACTTTACCGATATCCGAGCCAACCCTAAACGGCCGGACCTTTGGCCCTAACATCATCGATTTCTCAATTCCCAGGTCTGCTGTCTGGGCTGGGCAAAGGCAAGGCCTTTGGCCCGAAGACCTGTTGCTGCACAACTTCAAAAAACGCGTTAAAGGGCGTTACTTACTAGACGACTCCCTATTTTCGCAAACTCGATACTGTTTCGTGTTCGAGCTGCAGTTTGTGTCGTTACCATTCGTCGACACTTGCTGGTTATCGTGTTCACTAGAGTTCGTCGAGCAACGTGATTCGTATTGACGAAGTGAATTAGGTATTGTCGGAGGTCGTCTCCAGTACCGGAGGCGAGAACTTTGGAGTGGAATTCATTGATCTTTCGTAGGGCTTGGAGGAGAGATTGTTGAGTTCGGACTGCGTTTCCTCTAAGCTTGGGCTCTTGTTGGATTAGAACCTGGATTGGAATTACGCGGGAATCTCATTTTTGTCGTTAAGCCTATGATATGATATGATTCTTCGCCGTCATCGAGCTGTTCTTCGTAATTTACTTTGTCGAGACAATGCAAATGCCAACATCTTCAAATCCGACTGCCGATGACCTGTTCCAGATTGAACTGGCTAATCGTAATTTGTCGTTTACTCTGACTGTCGATGGGCTCTATGAGATCCAGATCGGTGATGTCACCGCCACCGTAAACCTCGAGAACATTCGTCGGAATTACGAACGGGACAACGACGCTGATGCGGTCACACGCTTTGCAAAGCAATTGGACGTCGAAATGTTCGACGAAATACCGGATTGGGAATCTGTCAAGTCGTATGTGCGATTCTCGATCGAACCATCTGATTACGAAACCGGTTTCAAGGACACTCTGCACGAAATCGTAACCGACGAGCTGATCAAGGTTTTCGTGTTTACCTCTCCTGATGGGTCGCGGATTTCATGGATCACTCATGCGATGCTTGCGGATTGGAAGGTCAAGCATGAATCCGTTGTAAGTCAGGCCAACACAAACATGGATCTTATGGTTGCAGGCACCACGTTGGAAATCGAAGAAATCGACGGTGTAAAACTGGGCATGCTTTCTATGAGCGATACGCCGTTTAAAGCCTCACTCATTCTTGCACAAGCATTCCATGAACTCGTCCGTCCAACTCATGGCTGGCCCGTTTACGTTGTCGCACCAACTCGCGATTTCGTTTACGTGATATCGTGCGAGAATCGCGACTTCCTCGGTCGGCTGGGTGCGACTGTCGTTCGTGAGTACAACGATTCCGGTTATCCTGTAACCGTCGATGTTCTTGAAGTAGGTAGTAGTGGTGTTAGGGCAATCGGATCGTTCGCCTAAAATAGATGCCAACAAATCCATAAATACGGAATACAAGATCAGCTATTTTTGACATGGTTGGTTTGCTTTCGCATGCCGGTTGATGGATACCGTTCGCAGTTTTAGGAAATCCGTATGCAAAAAGCATTAGTCGTTACCCTTGCCTCGATTCTGATTGTTGTCGCTGTCGCAGCCTACTCGCAGGAGCGTGAGTCAGATCGACGTCCAGGGGGGGGCAAGGCTGGAAAAGTATTGTCTGTGACCACTATCGCGACAGGCGGAAGTTCTGTTTACATACAAGACCCGATTGTGAAGAAATTGGAAAGAGAATTGATACATTGTGGGGACGGGTCCCGACATTCAAGGATTCCCCCACATCGGTAATCGAGTCTGGATTTCCATGAATTCTGTTTTGGTGATGTATGAGTTCAAGGACGTTGACGAGGTTCGCAAACTACTCGGGCTGCCGGAGAATCCGGAAGTTTAAGCTGTGAGCTTGCGCAGTAACCGGTTTTTTGGGGCCAAAGGCCTTACGTTTGCCTAGCCCAGGCAGCAGGCCTGGGAATTGAGAAAACGATGATGTTAGGGCCAAAGGTCCGGCCGTTTAGGATAGTTCTTCTCGCCCCACGTGAGTGATCCTTTTCGATCGCTTTATTTGATTTATCTTGACGATGGCAAGGTACGGGAGTGAAAAAATATTATTGTCAGGCTGGGGTTAGCGATCCCATCCCGAGTGGTACCAGATATCCGAAAGATGATAGCGGTTGGAATCTGCCCAAGGGAGCATCGACCTCAATCTATAGAAATCGTTTTTTCTCGGACGCTCAGTAGTGTTGTCGATAGGGGGAAAAAAAAGATGGTTGGCCGCGAATTTGAATCGTAGTTTCTTGACGTCAATAGAGTGATCGAGGTTAATTTTCTATAGGAGGATGCGTCGTCATCCCTTGAATGCTCTACAATGCATCAAAAACTCGGGTTGTTGGAGATCAATTCTGCATCGATCAACCTACTCGTTCGTCTGATCTTGGTTTAGCGATGATGGAGATCTGACTATTGGTAAACCGCGTAACTCGATTTTTGTTATTGCTCGCTGTGTCGTGGGTTGTGATGACATTCACACACGAGATGGGGCACATAATTGGAGGGGCGTGTTGCGGTGGGGTATTGAAATCAGCGGACTTGTTGCCATGGCATCTTCCCTACAGTATTTTTGAACCAGATCCACTTCCCTTGGTAACGCTATGGGCTGGCCTCGTTATCGGCCCTTTGGCACCTGTTATCATGGCCATGGTGGTGAAGCGCGATTGGATGTGGTTCATTGCCAACTTTTGCGTACTCGCTAACGGGATTTATATTGCGACGGCATGGGTAACTGGTGATCGTGATCTCGATACACCAAGATTGCTTGCGCATGGTGCGAGCCCTATCGCGATTATCTTGTATTGTTTGCTGACGATCGGATTTGGCTACGTAGGTTTTCGCCAGTCATGTATTATCGTCTTATCAGCGTTCACGATCCAGGAGAAAATGAAGGGAGACATGTAAGCATTGAGCGCAGATAACTTAGAAGAAAGTCGTAACGACAATCCCTACTCACCGATCAGCATACAGGCAGGTCTTGATAGGGAGGTTGCCTCAAAGCCGGTATTTGGTCCGATCTTAATGGTGGTAACAACCGTGTCTTTGGCGGGTTTTTTGATTTATCTTCTCTTTACTTCGCCGCCGGATCGGCGAATAGCGACGGTATTATTCGCTCATGTTCCCTGTCTTGTTGCGTATGCATGGATATTACGTTATCGTCCCGGTTACAACTTGTTTGCCCTCATGTGCGTTTTCGCGTATTTCGGTTTAGTTTATTTGTTTTTAGTGGATCTGTTTGGGGCCGACAGAGAGCCGTTACGGGTTTTCTATGCCATCCTCACTACTCCGATTTTGATTGGTGGTGGGTGGACCTTGGTTTCCTATCGCGGAAGGTATTGAATAGGACTATATACGAACGGGTAGATTGCGAATGAACATAGATAATTTTCTCGAACAGCTCTATGACCATGGTCGTAGTAACGATTCCTCGACCTCTGACCGATCCGCGATGATGTTCAACATTACTCCATCGACGGGAGTCTTTCTCGATTTGCTTGTAACAGAGCTTAAACCAAGGCGAATTCTGGAGCTAGGTACGTCGAATGGATATTCAACCTTATGGCTAGCGCGAGCCGCAGATCGAATTGGATCCCGAGTTGATACGGTTGATATTTCACCTCAAAAAGCAGATTTAGCGAGTGACAACTTGGCAAAGTGCGGTTTGCAGGAGGCAGTGAGCATTCATATCGGAGATTGTGGAGAGTACCTCAGTAGGTGCGATTCCGATTGCTATGATTTGATCTTCTTAGATTCGGACCGAACCGCATATCTCAAGTGGGTAGAAAATCTGATACGAGTTATACGTTTTGGATTGATCGTCGTAGACAACGCAACGACCCATCCGCAGGAGTTGTTCGAGTTTAAGAAGCGACTTACTGGCCATTTCGGTTTATCGGTCGTTACACTGCCGATTGGTAATGGTCAAATGATCGTCCAACGGGATCGGTGAAGCTCGGTTGCGTATTTTAGGGGAATCGGTGTGGAAGGTTTCGGGGCGAGGCAAGAATCGGATGGCAACAGTTGCATTTCCGCGTGACCAAGTATTGCCATGAGTGAACCAGGCTGATCGTAGTTTATGCAAGCGTAGCGCGAGAGAGAGAATGCAACGATTTAAACAATTTGTTTCAAACGCTAAAGTCCAGGGGTGTTTGTCGACCGGTGTCGTCGCGATCATCTTGTTATTTGGCATCATTCGGGATTGTCGAACGGGGGATGTGGTGTTCACTGTTCCGGTGTTGGCTGCAGCATTTGGTTTACCCTATGTCGTAAGAGGCTTTCTTATTGATAATTTCTCGATTGTGCGAATGGTGATGAATGGCTTTGCTCTATGTGGTATCGCATTGGTAATGTTGTTGCCGAAACCTATCGGCCCCGAGCCGCTTTGGCTGAGAGTAACGATCATAGGATTATTGGGGGCCTATATGGGATGTTACTTTTGGATGTTATCGGATGAGCGAGTCCATGTGTCTTAAGCTTGGAATCCCGGTTTGTGGCCATGCATTGTGTGATTGCGTTAAATTTTTTCATGCCAATTTGCAATGTTGCGATCAAGCCAATAAACTACTACTCCGATTTGGCGATGATCCAGATCAAGATATTTTTTATACGTTCTGAACTTGAATGGCTCGCTCACGCTCACGTGGGTTGCGTTTAGTCTGCGGAATACAACACAGTCACTTTTGTCGTTTGACAGAAAAGAGTCTTCGGATGGATAACCCTTATAGTTCTCCTGTAGCATTTGATCAGACGCTGGAGCCATCGGCGGGAAACCGCCATTACGGCGGAATTGGGAGGCTCGCTTATTTGGGAATTGCGATTGGCTTGGGAATTGCGCAGAATGTCGTACTTGGATTGCTGGCGCGTGATGAGGCTTTGCAATCATTGTCGCTTGGGGGGATCATCGTATTCCTCATTCTATCCTTGATACCGGTTTACTACCGCCTTATGAACATCGGAATGAATCCGTGGTGGTGTTTGCTCATGATGGTACCCATCGCTAATCTTTTTATTGGAATCAGGTGCTTGGTTTGCCAGGAGGGATATGAGGATACTAAGAAGCTCGACACGGCGGGCAAGATTGTAACCTTTATTGTGGTTGGGCTCTTTTTGTTGGTGATTGCGATAGCGATACTTTCGGTCACGCTCGGTTAGGGGCGGGAATCAATCATTACAAGCCGGTTAGAAGAAAATCCTTATGCACCAAGAATTATGGAGACCTCGCAACTTGCGAAGCGTGGCTCCAGGTGGTCTGCTATTCAGCCTGTGTTTGGTGCATTGCTGGGTGTAACTACGGTTGCTTTGTTTACCGTTGGACCACAAGCCACGTTGCGGATGACCATTGAAGCGCCAGTAGGTAACATCGTCTTTTTTACTATATTCTCGTTGGTAGTCTTTTTGGTGTTTTGGTTATGGAGAGCGGTACGGCGATTATTACTACTTGAGGTTTGTGCAACACCTTTCTTGAGGATCGCGGGCGGTTACACATTCATTGTTAGTATGTTGTCGGGTGTCATTCTCATGAAGCGGATAGGCATACTTAACTGGGAGCGGTTTTCTCCGTTTTATCACTACTCCATCTATGTGATTTACGGTGCTGTTTGTCTTGGAGCGGTCGTAGAGTTAGAGCAATACGTAGCCAAACGATTCAGTGCAACGGTTGCTTAAAAATCGCAACGAGTTAGATTTTTATTCGATTTAGATTTCTCATCCCACATCGCCGAGTGAAGCGAGGGAGCCGTGGCGGTCTGCAATTTGTTTGCGCAGTCGTTCCAAGGATGGGTTCTCAAGTTTCGGGTCACTTTTGATGATGGATCGGGCGATATCTCGAGCGATGATTAGCACATCCGTGTCTCTCGATAGATCGGCGATACGTAATGACGCCGAACCGACTTGTTTCAGACCAAGTAAATCACCCCATCCTCTGAGTTTTAGATCTTCTTCGGCGAGTTGAAATCCATCCTCGGTGGATACAAATATCTTCAATCGTTCGTTTTCTTTGGCGTCGACGCCTGTTCGAGGGAAGACGCAAACGTACCCAGGTGTTCCGCCTCGACTTACTCGGCCACGAAGTTGGTGGAGTTGTGCGAGCCCCAATCGGTCCGCGTCTAGAATAGTCATGATCGTTGCATTGGGTACATCGATACCGACTTCTACGACGGTTGTTGCTACGAGCAATTGGATATCGCCATTATTGAATTCGTTGAGTCGGTTTTGTTTTTCTGTGCCGTCCATGCGGCCGTGTAGCAAGCCGACACGATAGTTGGAAAACTCGGATTCCGTCAATTGCTTGAAGACTTGTTCGGCCCCGAGAGAGTCTGAGTCGGAATCTTGTTCGACACGAGGCAGGATCACGTACGCTTGTCGGCCGGCGCTAAGTTGCTTCCTAACAAAGTCCCACCAGTTGGATTGTTGTTCTGCCGAGCCCAGATAGGTGTGGACCGGAGCGCGTCCGGGAGGTTTATCTTTGATGATCGAGACATCCAGATCACCAAATTGTGTCATCGCGATACTGCGAGGGATGGGTGTTGCGGATAGAACCAGATAGTGGGGGACGATGCGGGATTCTTTTAGTGCGGCCCGTTGAGCAACTCCAAATTTATGTTGTTCATCGATCACGACGAGTCCCAGGTTATGGAATTCGATTTTATTGCTGAGTAGTGCTTGGGTGCCGACAACGATATCGACGGTTCCGATAGCAATTCGTTGATGCAGTTCGTTTTGTTCGCGTTGTGAAAGAGATCCCACGAGTAGTTCAACCATAACTTGGCTGTTGGACAGTTGTTTGGTGAGTCGCTCAAAGTGCTGTCGAGCGAGGAGTTCGGTTGGGACCATTAATGCGGTTTGGTATTTATTCGCAACGGTACTAAGCATGGCATATTGAGCGACAGCCGTTTTACCGCTTCCCACGTCCCCTTGGACGAGCCGATTCATTGGAACGTCTCGTTTCATATCGCGGCGAACGTCTTCGATTGCTTTGATTTGATCGTTGGTGAGTTGAAATGGGAATCGTTTGAGAATCCGAGAGTGAATAATAGGAGAAGCTTCGATGCAGGGAGCGGATTTAGTGGTATCGAATCGGTAGCGTTGTATAGCGATAGCCAATTGATAAACCAGGAGTTCCTGGAAGATGAATCGTTGTCGGGCTAGTTGAGCGTCGAGCAAAGTGTCTGGGTTGTGAATTTTGCGAATGGCGTCTTGTATGGAGAGCAATTCGTTCGAGGGTGGTGGGGGATGTTGGGTCGAATCGTCTTTTGGCTCGGTCGTTTGAGGTTCGGGAAGTAGAGATGGATAGGTGTATGGAGTGTCGTGGGTGGGGCTTTGAAGCCGTTGAGCCGCGAGTTGACGCAGGGATTGCGGGAGGGCTTCTTCCAGGGTTGGCGCGAGGGAATCTAGGGCTGCATTGATGGCGGATTGAACGTGTTTTTGAAGCAATCCTTCGGTTAGAGGGTAAATGGGAATTGGGCGTTGGGATGGGGGCGGTTCACCGGGAGCCAGAAGCAGTACGTCGGGGTGGCGCATTTCGAACGAGATGCCGGTCGACTTGGGGATACCTGTGGCCACAAGGTTCATTCCTTGTTTGAGTTTTTCTTGTCGAAACATTTGGTTGTACCAAACGCATCGAACGAACCCACCACCTTGAAGCGAGACCAGGATCCCAAAGCAGCCGCGTCCCGAGAAACTGTAGCGAGAGTCCGTGTCCACGATTTGTCCGACGACGGTGGCTCTTTCCCCTTCGGTAAGGTGGAGAATGTCTTGATAAGGAGCGACATCCTGGTAGGTACGAGGAAACAGAAAGAGCAAATCTGCAGCTTTTTGCACACCGATTTTGTGAAATAATTCCACTCGATGAGGTCCGATGCCTGGGATAAATTGCAGTGGGGTTGATCGATCTATCTTTTTTGCCGGAGTGTTCGGGGTAGCCGTCGAGATGGGAGCGAAGGGTTCCATAGCGTGTTTTGAGCGACTTAGGTTGAGAAAGGGGTAAGTTTAGGGAAAGTCATATCGAGTTTTAAAAACAGCTTTTAAAAAACATCGTGCAAAGCGTGGTTGTCAGTTCTACAAACCCTTGGATAATACGGGCTGGCGTTTTTTCGACTCAAAGGAGTGATTGATCAAGTGATTGTAGCAGCATCGACAGGTTGTTTTCCACAAACCCCTCTACCCGACGTCATCGAGATTCTCGCTGATCTTGAGTTTACCGCAGTGGAGATTGTATTGGATGACAATGGTATCCAAATGCCACCTTCTCGGTTGGTGGAGGATTTTGACGAGTCGCTCCGGATCGTTCGAGACACGCACCGTCTTGATATTTGCAGCTATGACGTGAAGATTCGAGCTGAAGGGGAGGAGTACTACAATCGTTTTGAAAAGGTCTGCGATCTAGCCAAGGCGACCAAGGTTGTGACTCTTACCATTCCGAGTGGAGAGCACGGAACCCCTTTTAATCAAGAGGTAGAGCATCTTCAAAGGGTGGTCAGTATTGCGGAGGGGCGTGGTGCCAGGGTCGCCATCAAGGGACAAATAGGGTGCCTCAGTGAAGATCCTGACACAGTAAAAACGCTTTGCGACTATGTTCCAGGTTTGGGTTTGACATTAGATCCGAGTCATTATTTGTGCAGCAATCATCGGAACAAGAATTACGAAAAGTTGCTCAAGTACGTGTACCACACCCATTTGCGAGATTCAAAAAAGGACAAGCTCCAGGTTCGCGTTGGTCAGGGAGAAATCGAGTACGGTCGTTTGATTACCCAGCTTCAGACCGTAGGTTACGACAGGGCTTTATGTGTCGATATGACACCAATGGAGGATATGGATATGCGGCAGGAGTTGCGTAAATTGCGATTGCTGCTGGATAGTCTTTTGTAGCAGTTAACAGCTCCTTCGAGGGCTTTAGTTTCCCTGATTTTGGTGTTGGGGAATTTCGGTCGAGGCCATTTGTCCTCGTGAATTACCGCGATTTCTTCCGCTTTTGGCGGGTGCTCCCGCCTTGGGACCGATTCGGTTACAATAGCGCGGCCTGCGTGGCGCGGCGGGCACGAATGGCTCGGTGGGCTAGTGCAGTGCAAAGCGGCCCGGCAGGCAATCGCGACGTTTCTCGGCGGGCGACCGATCCGAACAGGAAAACGCCGATTTGCCAATTGATTCTTATGATTCGATTGAATTGAACCGAGGCCGCCAGGGTTTTGCCTTGGGTGCACTCGTTAACCTCATCCCCTCATCCAGCCAACAAAATGCCGATTATCGAGACGCGAGACCTTCGTAAGCAGTTCGGAGTTGGTGATGTCGCCGTAGAGGTATTGCGCGGAGTCAATCTGTCCATCGACGCGGGGGAGTTCGTTGCCTTGATGGGGCCGTCGGGGTCAGGGAAAAGTACGCTGATGAGTATTGTTGGCGGTATCGAGCCCCCTACGAGCGGCGACGTGATGCTGGAGGGGGTGAACATTTCGAATCTTACAGACGATCAGCGAACGTTGTTGCGGCGTCGGCGCATCGGTTTCATTTTCCAGGCCTTTAATCTCATTCCAACCTTGTCAGCTTTAGAAAACGTTTCGCTGCCGCTCGAGTTGGATGGAGTTCCGAGTCGCATTGCCAGGGAACGTGCCGCCGGGGCATTGGAGCGGGTTGAGCTCTCTCATCGTGCCAATCATATTCCCTCGAAGTTGTCTGGTGGAGAGCAGCAGCGAGTCGCTGTTGCGAGGGCAATTGTCATCGAGCCTGCCATCTTATTAGCTGACGAGCCAACGGGCAATTTGGATTCGCGTCAAAGCGAGCGAGTCACAGCTTTGCTTCGTAGTTTAGCTGCCGATCATAAACACACCATCGTCATGGTAACCCACGATGCTAAGGTAGCGCGTTCCGCATTTCGATTGCTTTTGTTTAGAGATGGAATGATAGAACGTGACGTGCACCAAAGTGATTTTGAGCATGGCTTTCCTGCGGGAGATTCTGGAATTTTTTTGCGGCCCAATTTTGAACAGCTCAACCATGAATTTCCCAGTGGCGAAAAGATCAGCGGTAAAGTGGCCTCTGAGGGAAATCGCTAATGCCTCTCGGTAAGCTCTCGCGAAGAGAGATCCAAAGCAGACCACTCCGTAGTTTGTTGACATTAATAAGCATTGTCATTGGCGTGGGGGCGATCGTTTCTACATCGATTTCCACTGAGTCAGCACGGCTGGCACAAGAGGCGATGATCAAGACGGTGACCGGAAATGCGTCCATCGAGATCGTTTCCGTGACGGACGGTTGGTTTGATGGTAAGCCGCTTGAGCCTATTGCCAAGTTAGACGGAGTTAAGGTTGCGTCACCGATTATTCGACGATTTGTGCAGATCTCGGTACCGCGGCAGTCCGCTGCCGAGTCAGCCGAGGGAAAAAAGTCAACGGCGTCAGAGAATTCAGCGGAGGAGACGAAACGCGAGGTTGAGGAATCTGAGGAACGAATACCCAATAGGACGTTTCGGCTGCAAATTCTCGGAGTCATTCCTGAGTTAGATAAACAAGTTCGCGAGTTTAAGATTGTTGACGGACGCGAATTGACCTACGACCAAGAGGATCGTAATTCGGTCGTTGTCGATGAGCAGTTGGCTCAATCGGCGGGTTTGAAGATAGGTTCAAAGTTTTTGATTCAGACCTTGAGTCGTTCTCAGGAAGTCACGGTGGTGGGGGTTTCTAAAGCGCTCGATGCGAGTGCAGCGATTCAATCGGGGCCCATTCAAGTGCAACTCCGATCGGCTCAACGATGGTCGAGGGCGAATGGCAAGGTTGGTGTTTTACAGATTGTCGCGGACACCAAACAGCCGCTTCCCAAACTGATAAGCGCCATTGAAAAAGAGTTGGAGCGAGCAGCTTCCATGCAGGACTCATCTGAATCCGGGGCGGAATCCGAACTAGGCGCGGAGGCTGAAACCAAAAGAACCAGTGCCATTGGTAATGTCGCTGTACCGGATCGGCTAGAGATAAGGTTACCGACCGCTAGAAGTCAGCTGACGGAGGAAATCACCAAGGCGCCCGAGTCTGGGTTGAGATTGGCGATTGCATTTTCTCTCATTATTTCTGCATTCATTATCTACAACACTTTTCAGATGAATGTAGGGGAGCGTCGTCGTCAACTGGGTATTTTGCGTTCGATGGGAGCGTTGCGGCGTCAGCTATTGTGGATGATAGTACGTGAGGGATTATGGTTGGGAGTTATTGGTGGCGTGCTCGGAAGTATTGTGGGGTACTTCGGTGCAAGTATTCTCAATGAGTCCACGTCTAAGTTGTTGCAGATCAACATCCCGCGAAGTCCATTTACCATTTGGCCGTTTGCGGGAGCTTTTTTCGCAGGTATTGTGGTGGCAACATTAGGAGCCTTTTTTCCTGCTTTGAGAGCCTCACGGCTTTCGCCGGCTGAGGCGATGAGGGTTGTGGCTGCTGGGGAGTTTGGGACTAGTCGAGCAGGATGGTTGATATTCGGTAGCGTGACGATTGTGGTTGGTATCGTGGTCCAAATCTTGTCAGTGAGCGGGGTGATCGACTACGGGCACGCCATTGCTGGCGCACTGGTGATGTTGGTGGGAATTGTTTTTCTACTCCCTGGAATCATTGAAGAGTTGACAGCTGTGGTAGCGAAACTGCTTACACCAATGATAGGGGTAGAGGCATTGCTCGCACGGAAGCAAATTCTGCGGCATCGAGGGCGGAGTTCGTTGACGATTGGTACTGTTTTTATTGCCATATCAACTGTATTGGGACTGGCTAGCACGATTCTGGACAACGTCGGCAATGTTGAGCAGTGGTATCAGCGGGCGATTGTGGGAGATTTCTTCATTCGAGCGGCGATGCCTGATATGAACACCGGCGCGACTGCGGATATGCCCTTGGATTTACCGCAACAGATTGAAGGGATGCCGGGAGTGTCGATGGTTGATACCTTGGATTTCGTAAATTCCAAGGTCGGTGATCGGACCGTATTGGTTGTGATCAGAAAGTTTAATTCCCCGAAGCAGGATTTCTTTGATCTGACGGAGGGGGCATCGGCTGATGTCTTAGATGGAATAAAGAAAGGGGGGACTGTATTAGGTTCTGTTCTGTCCCAACGCATGGGAATTCACGTCGGCGACACCATCCCGCTCGAGACTGTGTCAGGCATCAAAGACATTCCCGTCATTGGAGTTACCAACGAATACATCGCGGGTGGCCTAACGATGTATTTGGAGGAGAATATTGCCAAGGAGTTGTTGAATGCGCAAGGATTGGATGCGATTGTTGTTCGAGCCGATTCGAGTCGACATGCGGAGTTAGAAAAAAAACTCAAAGAGTTATGTGTTGAAAATGCATTGATGTTTCAGTCCTATTCCGATTTGGTGTCGATCATCAAAGGGACTCGCGATGGCGTGACGGGAGGATTGTGGGCTGTATTGGCGCTGTGTTTTGTCATTGCTGCCTTTGGTTTAGTTAACACTCTGGCGATGAATATCCTCGAGCAAACTCGCGAGATAGGTATGTTACGAGTTGTCGCGATGACCCGCAATCAGGTTCGCAAGATGATTGTCTCGCAGGCATTGATAATCGGATTGATAGGATTATTGCCAGGCGCATTGATGGCCATCTGGATCGCATATTTGATCAATCTCCCGTCTTATCAAGTAATAGGTAGAGAGATTGAGTTTCGTATTTATCCGTGGTTGTTGATCGGAGGAATCCTATTTGAGCTAGTCGTCATCCTCATCGCATCTTTGGTTCCTGCTGAGCGAGCAGCGCGAATCAATGTTTCCTCTGCTTTACAGTACGAATAGTTGCAGTGACACGAGAATGCCTTATATTCACATATGATCCATTCTGGGATAATACGTCAGTGTCGCCAAAGCGTGAGTGCATAAATGATGAGTCGCCGATCATTGAAGCTTGAATCATTGGAAGTTCGCCGCCTACTCGCCAGTGATCTTTTCTCATCGGTTAGCGAATCCGCCAATTATACTTCTGAACTCGTCGGTGGCGATTCAGACTTAAAGGAGGGGCTTTTTGGTGGTCCGCGAGTGGAGGTAAACCGGGACTCAGCCCAATTTTCTCCTCGATTGCATCCAGAGTCTGCGGGAGGACGATTGCCCGGGCCGGATGTTCCCGTTCGTACTAATACTCCTAATCTCAGGCTCAATACTGCAAGAATTGCCGACGGGCTTGGAAACCCGCAATCGCATCTTTTAGTTGGTCAGCAGATTGTATTGCGAGCTGATTGGTCATCCTTTAACGTCCAGGGAGTCAGTTACACGGTTGGATTTTATTTCGATGGCATTCGGGTTGATTCTAATGAGATAACAGCGGTCGGCGGAAATCTGACATATTGGTGGTATCGGTACGGAACGTATGCCAGTCCTGGTACCCGCACGTTAACGATTGTCCTGGATCCTGATAATCGGGTTGCGGAAACGGACGAATCGGACAATTCGATTACATTTCAAATAGCCCCGGTTTTGCCGACCAATCTTCCTATGAAGTTTCAAGCGCCTATAGGAAGGCGCGCGAACGCAGATTGGGCGATCAACAATTACGCGGATGTGAATCCTAGATCCAATGTTGCAGCGGACTATCGGAACGGTCCGTTTCAATACGATGGGCACGATGCAATAGATGCTGGTCCGTGGGGGTTCTCTGGTCAGGATCAGGGCATTCCGATCTTAGCGGCCGCGGACGGCATTGTCGATGCAATGCAAGATGGTTATTTCGATCGCGAAACAAGCATGGGTAATCGGCCAGGTAACTTTGTTCGAATTGATCATGGTAACGGATTTAAAACGCTCTATTATCACTTCGCCAAGGACAGCATTACGGTAACGGTTGGTACAAGGGTACGTGCGGGGCAGATATTGGGACAGATGGGAAGTTCTGGATCGAGTACGGGTACCCATTTGCATTACACTCCTTATTACCGCGATGCACCATTGGAGACAGGTTATGCACCGTCCGTATATGACGCGAATCCTTTGCCTTACGGAGGTGATCTTCAGCCATTCTTTTTGGCTACAGGAATTTCAAATCGGCTTGTCAGTACCGAGCTAAATGAACAAATTTCTGAAAACAACACTTACTTGCAGGGGTCGACTGGATCCATTAATTTCTGGATGCAAGTGTACAATATCAAGGCGGGTGATGTACTCCAATGGCGGTACATTCGACCGAACGGAACACTCTACGCTACTAACACTCACGTTGTTCCCGAAAGCTATCGCTTTTCAATATGGTGGTGGAATAGGTTTACGACTAATTTTTCGAGCACACCAGGCAACTGGACGATTACATACAGCATCAATAACGCTGTTAAAGAGTCTAAAACCTTAACCATTAATTCGACGGGTGCAGCGGCAATACGGATGACCAATAATATCGTGGGGCTTGTGCGGGATGGACGTACGACGCCCATAGATTTTGGTACTCATTCCAGTGGGGCGCCATCCAGGGTTTTCCAAATTGAGAATCATGGTACACGAACGTTGGAATTGACCGATGTAAAGTTGCCATTAGGTTTTTCGTTGAGCGGTAGTTTCCCCTCCTCGATTCCGAGTGGGGGAACTGCGAGTTTTACCGTCCTGTTGGATATTAGTCGTGTTGGAACGAGACAGGGAGCCATGTCCTTCAAGACGAATGACCCAGACGTACCTGTTTTTTGGTTTAATCTGGCAGGCAATGTCACTGGGATGGAGCCTTCGCAGTGGTTTCGTTTGAATTTGCCCGGGCCAGCCAAAGCCTACTACCATGGAGATCCAGCGATTCTCGTTGCGCCCAGAGCAGACATTGTTGAGAACCTAACACCGGTCAGCTTTAGTAATTCCGTTTTGCGTGTCGAGATTGATAACCTGTCGCAATCGAGTGAAGTGTTATCCTTGGCGCGACCTGGGTGGGGAGACGCAAATGACGTTGAGAGTGTAACGGGAGGAAGAAGAAATCAACCGTTGATTATTCAGATGAAGGGTTCAGCGGACATGAATTCTCTGATACGAGTCATGCGGCAGATTCAATATGCAAGCGAGTCGAGGGACGTTAATTATACCAGACGATACATTCGATTTACGCTTACCGGCAGTGCTGGCAGCATTGTCAATAGCGAGATTGCCCATGTGATACCAGGGGATAGATTGGAGCGGCCAGCTAAGTTGAACTCTGGTGATGGGGCTAAAGCGACTTTTGTTAAGGGTGGAAAATCTGGTGGCGATTTTTCCGAGTCGACCTCAACGGTGCAAGCCAAAGTTGATGTATCCAATGCAACTCTCGATTTCGCTTGGGCTCAATACTCTCTCGAGTACGAGGAGCAGCTGAAAGGGCGAAATCGAGCCTTGCACTCGTTTAGAGCGTAACCAACGAAACATCATTCCGCATGTCGAGTGTATGTTTCATGTTAAAGTCGTCGTCCGTTGAGGGCGTCATGTGCTGTTACAAATCTTGTCGATAGAGATAGAGGCAACAGAACGTCAGAATCACGGAGACGAAGATCATGTTGCTGAGGATTGAGGTGCCTGTCTCCTTTTCCTGATCGATCATATCCATATCGTTTCTTGTTACAGCGATGGACTTGGAGGCATTGGTAACGAGGACTTCTTGGAGGTCTTCCATTTCTGCTGGTCTTTGAGCGATCATGTACATCGGCTTCAAAATCCAGTAATAGATCAAATCTCTCAGCGAAGAGCGTGGGCTGAGTACTTGGGCAACGGAGTTTTGTTTCAGGTCCCAAGCGGCAATATTGCTAACTCGGTAGGCAACCCATAATTTTCCATCGTCGGCAAAGGTTGCGGACAAGGCCTCACCCTGACCTGTCAGATTGGGCCGTTGGATTTCTGTCGCAGATTCGTTAAGAAGCCAGATGTTTCTTGCGTAATCGAGCAGGGCAATTTCTTTTGTCGGTCCGTTCAGGATTTGGCGAACTCGCGTATTGCCGATTTTGTCGAGCGTTCTAATGGAGTCGGATTGATTCAAGTCAACAACCATGGGGGCTAAGCCTTCGGGGCAAACGAATAGAATCGAGTCGTTGCATCCGATGGTAGTGAGAAGTTCCTTATCGAAATCGAAAGTCTTACGCCATGCTTCGGCGTACTCGCCGGTTTCACTGTTGAGTTTCCAGACAATGGCCTCTCCTTTGCTGTAGGCGACTACGGTATTTCGGGTCTGAGAAACAGTCCAGTCAAAGGGGCGGGTGAGATCTACATCCTTGATCACTTGTTTAAAGGCTTCTTCTTTTGGCGGCTTAACCCCAAAGTTCTGTAGGACATTCGTGATACCTTCGAATCGATTCTCAACGGGTCGATCTTTGCTCGGATCAAATACAAATAGACCGTTAGGGGTCATCACGGCCAGCGACTCACCCCATGGGATCATAAATTCAGCGGACTTTGGTAGATTGGAACCGCTATCCAGACGGCTGTCTGCCCATTGGGGGGATGTAAACGTTTGATCGGCTGAATCATAGGCATCTGGGATTTTCGCAATGTCCAATTTCATGTTCTCGCGTCCACCCAATCCGAATGGGAGGTTCTCGGTCCGTGCGAAGTACAATGATTTCTGAGATGCAATCGCGACGGGCCCGAGTAGTCGTTGATCATCTCGTTCACCAAACGCAGATTGCCATCGATTCGTTGTCTTATCCCAACAAAGCAATCGACCACTCATGGAGCGGACCCAAATCGATTCGTTTACTATTTGAATACCTCGAATTGATGGCTTCATTTCCACAGCGTTTTGGAAGTAGGAATACACCATTCCAAGAACAAAGCACAATGCCCAGAATAGTGCAGTCACCACAACGCTAATGATGGCATTGCGCCAAATTAGTCCTGCCAAACAAGAGACGGCATAATACACAAGAAACGAGAAAATGAACAATGGGATGCACTTAAGTATTCCGTCATTCCATATGTCGAGTTGCAATCCAGAATATAGGTAGAGCCCGACTAGAACGAATGTGACATTAAGACCAACAAAGATACATCCACCCACATATTTTGTTAAAAACAAAAGACTACGAGAAATTGGTTTGCTAAGAAGAAGATGTAGGGAGCCGGGCTGGAACAGATCGGGAATGAGAGAGCTCGTGATGATAATCGAGATGAATAGCATAACCACGCTGAGGCCTACCCACATGATGATTGGATAGAACGCTTGTTCGATAAATGGCTTGGCCATCTCTTTGGTAAAGGGAAGAGGGTTACCAAGTTTGATACCAGCATAGGCTATCCACGTTGCCCGGCCTTCAGGTGAATTTAGGGTAGATGGAAAGGCGGAGTCTAAGAGTTTTCGGTTTAGCTTTTCCAGCTCGATCTTCGATAGGTCCTGTCTGTTAAGCAGGTCGTTGTATTTGTCCGATTTCTTGACGTTTGGCCAAGCCTCTTCCGAATAAAGATCTGAAACGGTCAGAATTCGATTGAGTTCATCGATAAGCACGCCAATTGCGACTCTTCGTTTCGTTTCTTTTCGGTCTTTCATTAATTTTTGAAAGGAATCTGAGAGCTTGGCGTAGACGGCTTTCTGAGCGCGCGAGCCCTTGCCTGCAGAAACCTCTGCCAGGGAATCCATAATGGTTCCTGCGCTAGAATCCGATCTAAAGCTACTTCCAAGAATTAGGTAACTCTCTTCAGAAGTGAAATGCAGAGGGAAAAGCAATGCTAGGAGCAGTGTCCATGCGGCGAGCAAGATCCATAAGACATAGGATCGCGTCGATTCCAGAAAGCTATCGAATAGGACCGCAAGATAAGGTTTCATGTGCGTATGGTCGATTGTGTTTTAGAACGTTTGAGCTAGGTTTTTGACGATTTGGGAGTTGTGTATCGCGGGACGCATCGAAGGCTAATTCTTAAGGTGGCTCGGGACAGATCCCACGATGCTCATAAAGACTTGTTCGAGGCTAGGGCGATATCTTTCCAGGCTGACGATGCTGATTTGCTGTGATCGCAACCAGTCGATCACTTGGTCCACATCGGATTGGTGTGGTGCAGCAATATCGACCTTGTACTCTTCTGTTGGGGACGGGACTCGTCGAACAGATGTGCAGGTCCATCGTTGGGAAAGTGAGTTGATAGTATCTTGAGGGCAGCGAAGGGTTAGGTTCACGGTGCCTTGTTGGGCGAGCGGGTTTTGCATGATCAGTTCATCGATCGTTCCTACTCCTCGAATTTCCCCGAGGGCCATGATCGCGACCCGGTCGCAGATCAATTCCACCTCTTGAAGGATATGGCTGTTTAGGAAGACCGTTTTGCCACGTGATTTGAGTTGTGCTAAAAGATCACGGATCTGGGAGCGTCCCATCGGATCTAAGCCGTCGGTAGGTTCGTCCAAGATTAGAAGGTCAGGGTCGTGCAGCATTGCTTGAGCCAGTCCCAGACGTTGTCTCATTCCTTTCGAGTATCTTCTGACCGGTTCATTTTGGCGGCCGGTGAGATCGACGAGTTGGAACAATTCATTTTCTTTGCTCCTGATTTGTGTTTCACTTAGGCCGCTGAGCCGCCCATAAAAATACAAAGCACTTCTGCCGGAGTGGTGACGTGGGAAGATCAGATTTTCGGGTAGATACCCGATTTTTCGCCGGGCTGCTTTGCTGCCTGCATTGAGGTCGAGCACGGTCGCGGAGCCGCGATTGGCGTGGAGAATTCCCAGCAGGATCTTAATGAGAGTGGTTTTGCCAGCCCCGTTGGGACCGAGTAAACCGAAGACTTCCCCTGGCTTGACCTCCAGCGAGACCCCTCGGAGGGCGTGGTGACGTTTGCGAAAAACCAGACCTTCGGAGTAGGTTTTCGTGAGCTGGTCGACATGGATCGCGGTCGGCATGGAGTTTTGTCTGAAAAACGGGTTGAAACGGGTATCGCCTGATGTTCATGCATTTGCCTGCGAATTGTAGGCATCTTTGCGATATGGCACACCTTAGTGGCGGATAAGATTCGAAAGTCGGGCTTAGAAATTGGGAATTACGAAAGTCCCCTCGCTCTACAATCGGTACAATCAGCGAAATTTCCTCGCATTTGTAGGCTAGAAAACTCTAGAATAAGAGGGTCTGGGTAACTAGTCTTATAGGAACCTTTTCGCACGTTTTCCCCAAGAAGTGAACTTGGCATGGCTAACTACGTATCGCTTGATGATGCTGCAAAAACCCTAGGAGTTTCTTCAGAGGAACTTGTAGAAATGAGGTCTCGTGGAGAGATTTTCGGGTACCGCGATGGTACTTCGTGGAAGTTCAAGGAAGAGGAGATTGAGCGAGTTCGAGCGGAGCTGGCTGGGGATGTGATGGACGAAGACGCGGGTGGATCGTCCATTTTGGTTTCTGAGCGACAGCCAGACACAGGCTCCAAGCCGAGTGCCGGGGCCAGCGATATTGGGCTCGGTAGCGATCTAAAGTTGATGACGGGCGACAGTAGAGCAGGCAGCGACGTGAAATTGGTTGCGGATCCAGCTAGTGGTAGCGGGATTCGGTTAGTAGCTTCTAGCGAGGATAGCAAAGTCAATTTGGGATCTTTGTCCGACTTGAAGTTGTCCGGAGGTTCTGGTTCAGGTAAAGGCTCCGAGGTTGATCTCGGTTCCGACTTGCAATTGGACGGCGGTACAGGCGACAGTGGTTTCAATTTGATGGCGGATTCGGGCGTTATTTCTGGTTCCGAGATCAAGCCGGGATCATCGGGTGTTGGCTCTGGTAAGGGGCTTGGCTCCGAGCTTGAGCTCGCGGATGATGATGAAGACGAATTGGTCTTGGGCTCGGATTCCGGGGTCGGGCTCGCTGCGGAGAGTGGCATCAATTTGATGAGTCCTTCGGACAGCGGATTGTCTCTCGAAGAAGAGCCGCTCGATTTGGCGGGAACCGGCATTTCCGGATTGGATTTGGGCGCGGAGATCGCTGGCGGTTCAGGTTCGCAGTCTGGCGTTGGAAGCGGCATAAGTGGTCTGGGCAGTGGCGCTCTCGTCGACTTTTCCGATGGCGAAGAGTTTCAATTGACTCCGTCGGGGGGCATCGAGGCTGATGACGATAGCGGTTCTCAGGTCATCGAATTGGAGGATTCCACCGAGTTCGGAGGGATGCCTGCAGCGGGTGGTTTTGGCAACGAAGCAGTCATGGAAGCTGGGGCAGTAGCGGGCGGCTTGGATGATGAGGCGATGGTTACGACAGGCGCCGCAGCAAGCTACCGAGCTGTTCCTGAAACTCCCTATAGCGGTTTTGATATTGCTCTATTGCTTTGCATTCTAACGATCATGTGTATCTGTGGAGTTTTGGTTTCTGACCTAGCGAGAAACCTTTGGGGCTACGATGGGCAGAATGGAATCGCAACTGGTTTGACCGACGCTCTCGTTAACGCGATTGGCAGAAATTAAGAGAGAGTAGACTGCGAGTTGAGTCACGCGTCTTTTCTCGTTAGTAAGGTCATTAGTGGGAAAGCGATTACCTTGCTTAGGTCGTCGTTGGAGTACCTTGATCCGGTACCACTCCCGAGAGATTAGATCAATCTTGAGGATCGCATTTTATCGATACGCTTTCGATCTGCGGAATCTCTCCAAGCAGCGTTAGAACTTCCGCTGCATTTTTTTCTTGGTGTGGCGAAACGCGATACTCGTATTCGACCGCACTGCCCTTGCGCGCCGTTTGAGCAGACATTAACTCGATAGGGCCGAATAGATTTTCTAGAATAGAAATGCAGGTAACCTCTCCACCGAGTGTTGAGCGAATGTGGATACGCCAGGTTGTTCCAGGCTTTACATTTAAACGCGGTTGATCATAACGCATATACCACATAACGCAGGCCAAGGTAATCAAACCGAGTAGAGCGATTACGTACTGCCCAGCTCCAACCGCCATTCCGACAACCACAGAGGCCAAGACAAACGCGACATCTTGAGAGGAGGTGATCGCGGTGCGAAATCTCACAATAGAGAGCGCGCCTACGAGACTAAACGCTCTGGCAACATTGCTACCTATGATTTGGGTTGCCATAGCGATCAGAACACACATCAGGACGAACGTGGTGGATATCGTCTTGTCCGTATTTGAGTCAGATTTCATCGATGCAATGAGTGCTATGCATCTGCCACCGATCGCTGCCAGAATAAACCTTAGGATCACGTCATTAAACTGGATTTGCGATAGTTCTTCCCATTGAAAAAGATCCAACGGTGCACCTAGCTTTCTATGAAAACGAGCGATTGGAGTAAGCGAGTTCTATTGCTAAGACGCAGCAGATTTTGGAACGATCAGATAGCAAACATTAACACTGGTTCGGTACTTGGATAAGACACTTCTCGCGAGGGAAAACGTGTTCATTAAGCCTTTGAAGAGCGAAGGTAACGTGTTGCAAAATTTGAGTTCTAATTGGCAATGTTGGGTAATCGATGAGGCCGCGGCGCCGAGCCCGTTCGGCACGCTCCAATCCCGAGCGGTCAGACATCGAATATCGCGATCAATAGTGAGTCGCGCCCCCAAACCCTTGGTATCGTGAACGCGTGCGAACCGGCGATACTCGATCCACGTGCACGGTTGTAACTCGAAACGGTTAATCCGCGTACGGAACCAATGAGACGAGTTGTCCGACTCCGTAGCATCGATGAGATCAGCCTCGTCTGTTAGATGAGGAATGCTGTTTTCATCGATCCAAGTTCTTTTTTTGCGGACCAAGTCCCCTTTTTTGCGTTTAACTTCTAACCATAGTTTTGAGCAATCGCCATATCTTCTAACGCGGTACTTTCGATTCCCAGACTCTGGCTGTCGGTGAAAGATCTCGAACTGAGGAGTGTCGAGATAAAGCGAAGTAACTTGGTACGAATCCAGGTTGTGACCAGCGAGAAAGGGATCGGGCCCCATATTTTCAAGGGCCCAATCTTGGATCTCGGAAGCCAAGTTCGATGAAACAGTGAACTTGAGTTCATATCGCTTGGAGAATAAGTTATCTTTGTTCGAAGCGACGGGTTCAGCGCTCATTTACGTTCGTCCACATACTTGAGTAAGTAAGCTCTTCTTTGGTCCGCAAATTCTTTGAGGGATAACGCTGGGCCACCGCGCGGTCCGTTTGATCCTTTGGTTACGTTAGCAGATTCGCTGGGTTTTGTAGATGTCGCGTGAAGAAAATCTTCGTAAGAACTCAGCTTTTTGGTGTCTGCTTTCACCTCGTGGTCAATCAGTTCCCGATAGGATTCGACGACTGTTCCGAGCGAGTCCCAGTTTAACGACTCGTTAGCAATCTTGCGAACGTTCTCAAGATACTGTTTGCGTAGCGAGGGGACATTTAGGACTTTGCTTCGCAGCGGTTTGTTCGGATCATCGAGGCCAACTAGCGGGTCTAGTTCGACCCCATTTATAGCCATTCCTCCTGGCGGTCCGAATCCTCCTGGGCCACCGAATCCTTCAGGTCCTGCTGGCGGGCCGAATCCTGGGGGAGGATTTCCACCTGGGCCAGGACCGAATCCAGGGGGAGTGTCGCCTGCGGGTCCGTTATTTCTAGTGTTGTTTCGTCCGTTGGCTTGATCGCTTCGGTTTCGGTCACCACCTCTCCCTCCTGGTTGTGGGCCGCCTGCCATGCCTGGGCGACCGCCTCCCATCCCGGGGCCCATTGGTCTGCGAAAGGCTTCATTCATATCATGTGGGAGGATATGAAACAGTCCTTCGCTATCACGGCAAATTGAGTAGTCGCTCGCGCGTATCCAGTAACCATCGCAATTGATCAAAGAATTGTCGAGGGCTAGGAACCATAGAAGCCCATCCACATCCATTCGTTTTCGCAATTCGGATTCTAGATTGTCTACTGGTGTTTCATTGAGAACTTTGCACAGCTCAATAAAGGCTTCCCAATCTTTTTTCTTACCTGACTTCATCTCATAGCGAGCTTCATAGAGAGCGGGATCATCGCCGAGATATGCCATGCCGCCGCCACCCATGGGGGAGCCGGAGACTTTCCAACGCGCTCCTTTTGTGAAGTTAAAGTTCTCTTGCATAAACTCTTTGTTAAACTGTTGCACGTTATTGTAGATACCCCAATTTTCCCCATTGACGACCAACCGAACCAAATTGGCTTTGGGAGCCGGTAGATACTTACGGGCGATATGTGAGTAAAGAGCTGATCCCATCATGGATTCATCTTCATGGGCGTTGAGCAAGTTTAACGTTTTGTAGCCATTCAGCCGTTGCTCCGCATCCACTAGGTCGAGAGCGAGATTGAGGGAACGTTTACTACCTGAAGGGACCATGCGGTAGGAGGACATTCCGCGAAATCGGATGCCTACTCCCGGATACTCTTTACCATCGACGGTTAGTTTTGCTGGAACATCTACGTCGGTGTCATGAAACACTTCCAGTTCTTTTTCCCAATCTGGTTGTTCAAAATCTAGAAAGAGCGTGCGCAGTGAGGAGGGTTCGTATAGATCTCCCTCGATAGGTTTTACATCCGCTGGTGAGACTTTTATGCCGGGAGTTGCTTCGACTTTCGCGCGTCCGCCCGGGCCGAATCGACGGCCACCAGGCCCTGAGCCACCGGGCCCGCCAGGACCAAAGCCACCAGGCCCGCCAGGACCAAAGCCACCAGGCCCTGAGCCACCGGGCCCGCCAGGACCAAAGCCACCGGGCCCGCCAGGACCAAAGCCACCGGGCCCGCCAGGACCAAAGCCACCAGGCCCACCAGGCCCGCCAGGCCCTGAGCCACCAGGCCCGCCGGGACCAAAGCCACCAGGCCCGCCGGGACCAAAGCCACCAGGCCCGCCACCGCGCCGACGAGACTTTTGTCCTTCTTCGGAGTTTAGATATTCCTTCGCATTTTGTCGTTCATCGCTGTTAAGCCAACCGTCTTGGTTTCCGTCGAACTTATCCAGAATCTCAATGGTGCCACCGCCCATTGGGCCAGAACCGGGGCCACCCTGAGGGCCAAAACCCGGAGGGCCACCAGGTCCCGGGCCGAAGCCTGGAGGCCCGAAACCGCCTTGGCCGCCTTCGGGCCCTTGGGCTAATGACAAAGGCAGGGACGAGGTTGATAATAAGAACGCAGCGAGAGATGCGGCTCGGAATAGTTTCTGTAGCATAGGTAGAGTCTCCGGTGATAAAAAGTAAGCCGTGAATGCCCCTACTCACTGAGACACGCGTCCGCTCCAATACCGCCTCACTTTTTGCAAATTACTAATATTCTCAATGAACGCGGTCAAAAATTGATAGAAAAAGGACGTTTGGATCGAGCAAGGCAGGGAGATGAGCAAGCCCTCGGGGAGCTTTTGCTTACCGTGGAAAGCTATTTGAAGCTTCTTGCGAGGCTTCAAATTGGACGGCATTTGCAAGTAAAGCTCGACGCATCGGATGTCGTTCAAGAGACTTTTTTGGAGGCTCATCGCGCCATCGCACGTTTTGAGGGAGACACTCGCGATCAGTTTATAGCTTGGCTCAGAACGATTCTCGCAAGTCGAATCTCAAATAACGTGAGGCGATACTTAGGCACCCAGGCTAGAGATATCCGGTTGGAACAACAAATCCAAAACGACTTGGATCAATCGGCGATGTCGTTGGGGGGGATGTTTGTGGATCCGGGAGAGACTCCGAGTCAGCTGGTATCTCAAGAAGAGCAATCGCGTTTGGTTGTTGAGTGTCTTTCCAAGCTGAGTGCGGATTATCAAAATGTTTTGGTTTTGAGACATTTAGAGGGGAAAACTTTTCCTGAGATCGCAACTCTGATGGATCGAAGTGTTGATAGTGTTGAGAAACTTTGGGTTCGCGGGTTGAGCAAGCTCAAGAAAGAATTTTTAATCGTGAGAGATGATGAATCCCGTTTCCAATAATTCTGTATCGAAGGTGGATGCAACACATCTTTCCGATCCATTTGATGATCCCAGAGTGATTGAAATTTCGAGAGAGTACTATGCTATTCTTGAACGAAACTTGAAGCCAGATCGGAAAGAGTTGATCGATCGGTACCCAGATTTGCGTGAGGTGATTGAGGATTGTTTGGACGGGATTGATTTGGCATTTGGGATGCAAAAGACATCGCCGCATTTACCTGGGGTTGCTAGCAGTGAGCCAATCGTCTCATCGCAACCCTTGGGGGATTTCAAAATCGTTCGTGAGTTAGGTCGCGGCGGAATGGGAATCGTGTACGAAGCCATTCAGCTCTCGTTGGGCCGGCATGTTGCTTTAAAAGTTTTGCCGATGGCAGCGTCTCTCGACGATCGGTATCTACAACGCTTCAAGATGGAAGCCCAAGCGGCAGCGCAGTTGCATCACAATCATATCGTGCCTGTTTACGCGGTTGGTTGTGAACGAGGGATGCATTACTATGCCATGCAATTGATTAATGGCGCACCTGTATCTAGCAAGTCCTTTCCGGCGCTGGTGCAACCGAGTGCTGAATCGAAGTCAGCAAGCAAGTTCACAACGAGCACGACCCACCGCGATGTAACACAGGCGGGGGGAGCGAATGCATCCAGGCATCACTCTCAAGGGAGCAGAGACCGATTTCGGGCGATAGTTAAATTGGTCGCCAATGTTGCTGACGCATTAGAGTACGCGCATAGCTGTGGTGTTGTTCATCGTGACGTCAAACCAGGCAATTTGATGTTAGATGCTCGCGGTAAGATTTGGGTTACCGATTTCGGCTTGGCCATGGTCGCCGCCAATAACCAACTTACTCAGACGGGAGATTTCGTCGGGACGCTGCGATACATGAGTCCTGAACAAGCGAGCGGGCAGAAGGGGATTGTCGATCATCGAGCGGATATTTACGCGCTCGGCGCTACTCTGTACGAGTTATTGGCAGATAGGCCCATGATGGATGCTGCTGATCGAACTTCTTTGCTTCATCAGATTCTCTATGGTGACCCGAAGCCATTAAGGCAAATCGAACGATCTATTCCTATTGAACTCGAAACCATTGTTCAAAAAGCGACCCAGCACAACGCTGCCGATCGATATCAATCTGCAGAGGCATTCGCGAATGATCTGCGATGTTTCCTAGACGAACGCCCGATTCAGGCTCGCAAGCCTTCTGTAGTCGATATCGCTCGGAAATGGGCGCGACGGCATCCTGCTGCTGTGGCGAGTGCTATGTTTGCCATGTTGGTTAGCGTTGTTGCGATGGGTATAACCATTGTACTGGTTGAAAACCAACGTTCGTTGACGCTCGGTGCGCTGGCGCGAGAAACGGATCGATCTTTGCAAGCAGAAAAGAGACTGGAGTTAGCTCAACAAGCTGCGGATGAGATGATAAGGCTCGCCGAAGATGAACTGTCTGATAATCCGTTCGAAGAGGGATTGCGAATGAGGTTGCTTACATCGGCATTGAGTTATTATCAGTCGTTTATCGATGAGCAGAAAGAAAACCCCGAGGCGCAATCCGATTTGCGTGAGACCACCGAACGTCTCTCTAAGATTATCGCGGACCTTGCTCTGATTCATGCAGATCGCGACACGATGTTGCTCGGAATAGGGGAGGTTCGTAGAGATCTGAAGATCTTTGGTGAACAAGAATCTGGGGTGCTCGATTTTATCGCGGAGTATAACGAACGGCGTCGTACATGGGGACCAGTCTTTCGTCCCGACGACGATGAGATTTTGCAGCAAGCGAAATGGAGCAACTCACGTCTGGAAACGATACTCACATCGGAGCAACGAAACCGAATCAAGCAATTGTCGATTCAGTTCTTGGGGCACATGGCTTTTCGCGATCTATCTATCACCGGTGAGCTCAATCTCGAGCGAAGTCAAAAGCAGCGAATACAACAAGAAACAGATCGATATTTCGCGTCACATGGCATGAGAATGGGGCCTCCTATACCTGGGCAGATGCCGCCACCCTTTGATGATCCTGGACCCCGTGGTGGGCCAGGCGGTCATGAAAGGATGGAATCCCGGAGAGCTAACAGCGATCGTGGTCGATTAAAAAGTGAATTTGGTGGTGGGACAGGAGGGCCAGGTCGTGAGTCGGGAGGTCCTCGATTTCGAGAGGGAAGAAAAGGGCCTATTCGAGACACTGCCCTTTTGGATAGTTTGATCTCGATTCTAAACGACAAGCAAAAGGCTAAGTGGAAAGAACTAACGGGAGAACCATTTGACTTTGCACAATTCATGAATCCCGAAAGTTCAACGTTTTAAGAAGGTTCTTTACTACACGCCAATTATCTTTCGCACGGTCGAAAGTTTCGTTTACCGCAAATCATTGCGTACATAGCGATTGACAACGCACATGTCATACCGCACGGCGCGCTAAGTCGATAAGGTTTTATGCTGATCGCTCCCGAAAGTAGCATTCCTATTCTCCGTCAGATAGCTGATCAATTATGCCAATCTATTGAGGATGGAGTTTATAAGTCCGGAGAGATTCTGCCGTCTCTTAGGCAATTCGCAGTCGAGATAAAAGTGAATCCTAACACCATTCAGAGGGTGTATGAGACTTTGGAGTGGGGGGATTGTCGAGACACGCGGGGGAGTCGGGGTTTTAGTCCCCTGTGCATCGCGTGACAAGCTAAACGCATCTCAGAAAAGTCGAAGCGATCGTTGAATGGATTGATCTCCCAATCCGTAAAGGATGGGCTTACTCCCGACAAGATACGGCAAACATTTGTATTCGCCATGCGAGAGATTCTGGCCTAGGTTCTTCAAGACGGATGATTGTCATTGAATATACCCAAACAAGCCAAGCAACAAAAGCTGCAGTGACGTGAATGGTTGCTATTGGGCCAGATTCTGCCTTGAGCGACTAACTTGCCTAGCTTCGTCAATTCCGTTATTTCTTGGCCGATCTTGCGGAGGGTTTCGTGGTTTCCGCCGAGACGACGCGTTCATCCAGTCGGGCCGAGTACTCCATGGTGCTGCCTGCACCGGAGAATCCAACGACTTTTTTGTCCCAACCGAGTTCTTTCGAAATCATTCGTCCAGCATCAATGTCAAATTTAATCGTCCCATTGCTGAGTTGCTGGACAACTTGAGCTTCTTCTTTTGGATCAGAGATAATGGTGATCATTTCGCTAGCAACAGAGACAGTCGCGATCCCAGAGCTTACCTTTTCAAGCTTAAACATCTCCCGGAACCGAACTCGCTTTAGGGATCCGTCTTCTCGTCGAATGTTAAGTTCCCTTGGTATTTCCCATGTCGCGCCGACTGCCACCGCGTTTTCGGGGACGGGCAACGTAATATCTCCCATTCCTAGATTTGGTGGGTTGGTTTCGTCGCTTCGAGCGACGATCAGACCTTGCTGGTCAATCGTTACGGTCGAGATAATTTTTCCGACAGAATCAGCAGCACCTTGGAATTGAAACGGAGGCTGTTCTCCCGACTTAGACGAATAGCGAAGTTCGTTACCCGTTCCAATGCGTTGAGACATATCGATTTCGCGAATCGCATATTCAAACGTCATATTTCCATCCTCAACCTTCGTCACATCCCACGTTTTTTGAGTGACGGTTCTCGAGTCCGAGTCCTGGGCGGTTGAGTCTATTTTCGTGTCTGTTTTTGCCATGTGAATTACTTCACTGGCTATCCGCAGGCCGGGGGTGAATTTGTAGCGAAGCAGATAGGTCTCGCCACCCATGGGGGATGGCGTCTCGGTGAGTTCCTTTTTCGCAACGGGCCTCATCGCTTTTTCTTCGTCGCTGCCAACCTTGGCTGAAGCTGGTTTTGCCGTCGTTTTTTTATTCGCCTTGCTGCTGGATTCGTCGCTAGAGGATCGTTCTTTGTCTGTTTCATTTCCCTCTTTGACAAGCAAAGATCGTCCACCTGATTTCGACGACTCTTGTGTATGTGCTAGGGGGGGAGCAACCGACGAAAAGGCTAACATCGTCGCGCATAGATAGGAAAAAAGCGAACGGATCTTCATGTTAATTTCGATTGCTAAAGGTGTATTGTGTGGAATGGTCTCGAGCTTTTTGTTTTCTGCTCGTTAATACTTCGACGTGCCATGCGGTTCTTTGGCAATCGTTGGTTCTGCACAATCTGTCGGCGTATAGTGTTTCAGCGAAGGAACATATGGCTGCACTTGGGGTCGACCAACCGAGCTGGGGGCAAACGGAACCGGCGTTTGACGTTTCATCAACGCGATCTGTTTACGTATATTGGATAAGTCTTCTTGAATTGCCTTTAGAGTGGCAGTCGATTCATTTGACTCACCTGCTTCATCTGACTCATTGGCAGAGTCTGCTCGTGTAGCGACCAGTTTCATGGCTACTTCAGTTCGATCCATGAGGCTCGCCGTGAGTTGTTCGGTCGCATGTTGTCTGGCCTCGTTGACAGCGATTTGAGTTTGTAGTCGCGCGTTTTTCTCCGCCATGGAATAAATCTGTTCCATCGCCGCTTGTCGCTCAGCCATCAACGTTTCCGTTAGCTCAAGCCGTGCGGAGAGTCTTGCATTATCGACCAGAAGGTTCATGATCACCTGAGCAGGAGCATTTATATTGAGCTCTTTGAGAAGCGTTTCATTTACCACGCTATATTGAGTAGGCTGGCTTTCATGGTTTTCAGTGAAAAACATGGCAGGCGGGGCAGGCGGAGCTGCTGGTACCACCATAATTGGCTCCTCTTCTACTTTCATTTCCGAGGTGGAGCAGTCATCGCCTACTACTGGTTCGTCTTTAACCTCATAACACTTGTTGCCTGTACAGATGCGGTGGCCGCATGCGATGACTTCTTCGACGAGCTTCTCGAAGCCAGTTGAAAATTCTAGGGGCTTGGAGTTCAATGCGTGGTTATTAGTTGATTGTACTTGGTTACTCGCATCAGCCGTTTTGCTGTCTTGTTCGGCGTTTTCTAGACAAACGGTCGCGATAACATTGCGGTTTTCACTAGCCCCTTTTTCGTTTGAGAAGTGAACCGCAACTTCCGTTCGAAAGCGGACGGGAGATTTCAACCAGCTTCCCAGCATATCGGAGAGAAACCACTCTCCTTGGTTAGGTTGGGGGGCAGATGAGCTGAGGTGTAAACAGTTAACTGCGATAGGAGGTGTTTCTTTTGAGCCAGAAGATTTGATTTCTGGAGTGCCGTCATGGGATGTACTGACTGTTGTGGTGGAGTCCGTTCCGCCACAATTGCAGTCCTCGTTAGGAGACATCGCACTCTTCGGGCTTTCCGTTGAATTCTCGGCACGTGTGGTGTCGGATTCTTGTGCGAGTAGTGGGGGCGAGGACAGAACCGAACAAGCAATAAATCGCGTGAGCCAAACTCTCATTTTGATAACGCCTCCATGCAATTATCTCGGGAACGTAAAACACCGCAGAATATCGCGAGACCGAAACCTCGCCTCACCAAGTGGACTTTAGCAAATCTGTGCAAAAAGAGAAAGATCGAACTTGCTAGATCTAAACGGGGCTAAAAGTGGCTCGCCCCGAAGTAGCGGGTCCTTAGAAGTTATAGCGATCATTGGGGTCGAGTTTGTTTCGCTTTGCTTCTGGCAATGGGTTTCCAAACCCTGGTGGTCTTCCTCCTACTACGGGGGGGCCGATGTCGTTTTGAGGATAGGGGTCAAAGTAGACGGCGCGTGCTTTTTGGCGTTCTTGGTCCCCCTGACCGTAGTATCCGCCTCCCCAACGCTCTAATTTTGGTGCTGCCAACGGAGCACCCATGCAACCTGAACAGAGAATCAAACCGACAAACCTCGCTATTCTCTCGATCCCAGACTTCATGTCCCACCAGCCTTTACAACAATACTCAATCCCGGCTAATCCGCACCCAGTAGGTAAGTTATTAAGGAATGCCTGTTTTTGTTGCCAGCTCAGCCGTCGAAACTTTAGGGAAATCCAAAATCTTCTTTCGTTACCTTTGTGTTTGCTAGCAAATCGGATTGCCTCTAACCTGGGGCGCTTGTGATTGTCTAAAATGTCTCGAGGCATTGCGGCGACATCCCTCCCCTGACTCGTTTCGAACTCGAGAGCTATTTCCATGCAAACTCACAGGCTTCGTATCACCACTACGGTATTCATTATATTGACAGGCATGGGCCTCACGTATGGCCAGCCCGAAGTCAGCAATCGTATCACTCGCGAGAATTCCCTGCCGGGGACAAGCGATTGGCAGTTAACGCGAGTGCGAGTTGATGGGAGTCGATATCGATCGCCGTGGATCGAGGGGTACTGTTCACGGCAAAGTGTTCGCGTGGGGGATGCAATCGATATTCATGTGTCGGCCAATCCGGCCAGTAAGTTCTCGCTTGAGATCTTTCGAACAGGCTATTACGGCGGTTCAGGTGCAAGGCTGATGAAGACCGTTAGTCCGCTGCAGGCAACGACACAGCCGACGCCGAAACCGGGGAGTAAGGATCTGCATGAGTGTCAGTGGGCTGCAACAACGAGCTTGATCATTCCGGATGATTGGCTCAGCGGTGTTTATCTCGGTAGATTGACGACGATCCCAGATACTCCCTCGACACCTTATTGGCAAAGCTACGTGATCTTTGTTGTCACAGATGATCGCCCTTGTGATGTATTGTTTCAGTGCTCCGATAATACATGGCAAGCGTACAACCAATGGCCGAGCCATTATTCCGTTTATACACACCCTAAAGGAAATCAAGGTCCCTGGGCAGATGTGAGTTTTGATCGCCCCTATGGACGAGAAGCTCAGTTCGAGAGTGTAGTCAACGATCCTCTGACTATTGGAGCTGGCGAATATTTGCCGCTTGAGTTTCCGTTGGCATACTGGCTCGAGCAACATGGGTACGACGTATCGTACGTTTGCAATTCCGATATGCTAACACCTGAGCGAGGGTTAAAGAGTCGCGTCTTTATCAGTGTTGGTCATGACGAATACTGGGATATTCGGCAGTATCGAGCTGTTGAAAAGATGCGGGATGAGGGAGTCAGTTTATTGTTTCTTTCTGGTAACAGTGTGTGTTGGGTGACTCCGTTGAGCCCCAGTTCTGACAATCGTCCGAATCGAATTATGTTTCGAGGCGGACCGTACGGTGGAGACCGGCCGATAGCTAAGGAACGCGCTAGAATTCACGGGCCCTTTCCCGAGCATGGGCCAGACGAAGGGTTTTTAATGGGGGCTCGCAATGTCGAACCCGTTAATGGAGGGGGGGATTGGATTTGTACAAATGCAAAGCACTGGCTATACGAAGGAACTGGCATGAAAGAGGGGGACCATATACCTGGTTTGATTGGCTGGGAGTACCACGGCGATCCAGCTGACATCCCTGGTTTAGAGGTAGTTGCCACCGGGACTGCTTGGGTGGGAGGTGAGACGCCACAAACGTGGACAGCGACAATTTACGACGGGCCCAAGGGGAACTTTGTGTTCAATGCCTCGACTATATTTTGGGTTCAAGGGCTCTCGTCGCCCCCCGGTCATACGCTGCCGTGGTCCCACTGGAGTCGTCCTCACGGTCCGGATCCACGTGTGCAAACGATGACAAAGAATGTGTTGCAGCGGGCTATCAACAAACGATGAACCTGTAGCGAAATCATAAGGAGCAACGGGGGCTTGGTAGGAATTTGTGGCAGTTAGAGTTTTGTCGCCGCTGACATGTCCGTTGTTTCCCCCCCCGCAGGTGTTACGAGGGCATCGATTAGTATTTGCGAATTGGTGGCGGGGACCGCATAGGCCTCTTCCTTAACCGTAACTACAATCGCAACTCCTTTATGGATTCCCCCGATATCTTTCATCGGTTTACTGCCGATGGCAAGTCCTTTGACGATCTCGACATCTCCGGGTTCAGTCCATGAGCACATTCCGTCGGTCGTTTCCACAACAAGGATTGTCGGGTCTTCTGCATCGACAGGTGACATGGGACCAGAAGGAGGGAAAAGGGTCCCGGGGCCAACTAAAAGGGCATAGTTGGTTTGTTGATGATTGCCTGCTCCCGCAAAGCTACTAGCGAATACGGCTGGCATCTCGGTCATCAGGCTCAAGTTAGCAGGGCTATCAAAAGGTTGATCTAGTTGGAAACGATTGTAGAGATCTTCGTAGCCTAAGAACGGTAAAATCAGGACCCGCCAGGAATAGAGCGGCGATCCGTTTTTGTCTTTTACAATGGGTGTGGGGTAGGTACCGTGTCGGAGTGCGTAAGCGTTTAACGCTTGCGCTATCGTAATCATATTGCTGGAGTCGCTTCGTTGAGCGGCGAGAGAAGCCTTTTGCGTGATAAAAGGAATTGCAAAATAGATGCCAAGTCCGCCCGCAGATATTACCATTGCTAGTGCAAGCGACACTGCTGTTACGATTTTCCAATTGGCTGATTTTGACTTCGGTGCGTTTGTTTGTTTAGCTGTAGAGGGTTTAGTCAGCAGGCCATTCTTATCGAAAACAGGTAGAGTAACATTCCTACCGCAATTGGCGCACGGACCGGATTGACCCGCATACTTATCATCCACTCTGGTTCGATGATGGCAAAACGGACAAATAAACTCAAAAGGCATATCGGAGCAACTCCTGTTGACTATTCGTTCAAGCCCGTATCAAGGCTTGTTGCAAACATGACGCACACCGATTACGGTTTCCTGCCGATAAATTGATAATAGGGAGTTCTCAATAACGGGATGTACGGCACCTTGGACTTTTTCTCGGAGAGTTCGAGGGTTTCGAATCGTTTCTGCAGATACGGAATATGGTCAGCGCTGGGGAAGACATTATCGTTTCCAAACCAAACTGGCCAAAACGCACGAGTGGACCATCCGTGTCGTGCAAGCCCGGAGGCTGGGTATTTACGTGAAACGTAGAAGTCGATCACTCCAATCAGTCCGCCAGGTTTTAGGATCTTGAGAGCGTTATCGATAGCGGCGAACCAATCGGGAATCATGGTTAGCGAATACGAAAACGTCACGATGTCGGCGGACCCTTCAGGTGGGGTCCACAAGGTCGCATCACCTGTTATCGCTTTGACGTTCGTCCATTGGTTTTTGGCCGATCGCTTTTCCACGATTCCCAAGAGGGATTCTGCCAAGTCGACCACATAAATCGAGTCGAATTTCTTGATAGAAGGTCCAATGAACTCTAGGTTGGAACCGGTTCCACCACCAAAATCAACCCAGGTTCCACCGTTACAACGCTCTCCAATACGACTATAGACGTGTTCACGCCCTTGAAGCAATCGTTTCCGAAAATCATCGTACCCCTCGGCTTGCCCGGAGTAGAAGCTTTCCATCCGCTGAGCGTGAGTGCCTCCCCGAATTGGACGAAGTACCAAGTGATAAAGGATTCGCAGATCGTTAGCGAATGACATACGCGTCTAGTTTCTAGTGGAAGATTTTGGCCGAGCAAACGATTGCAAGCGACAATTGTTTCTGTCCCGCAATTATCAACCGTCATTCTAGGCTATTCGGAGATCGGTGCCTATTCTCGAACAACCAACAGGCGGGGGCCGTTACTTATTTTCTGATGATTGATCGAACCAAGTCGGATTGGGAATGATCCTAAGTCTCGAAAACAGGAGGACAATTCCTAGCCATATGACCAAGGTCGGTATCTCAATCGACAAGGTAATCATAACCGTTTGACGCAAAATGCTCAGCACTGAAATAGCAAGTAGAACGGAGCAGGCAACAAATGTCACTTTGTCGAAACCAAGTCCTAGCGGAAATGCTAAGCCGGCGACTGCTATGCTGAGCGTCCAAACCCAATCAATCTGCGGAGCAATTTTGAGGGCCGTAAGAAGAGCACCTAGGCCGATCACGATCATTGCAACAGGAATTACCAATCCGATTTTCGAATTCATCATCTTTTCACACTGTGATAAGTGTCCCGAACTCTAGGTCGACCAAACGGAGGATTTCGTTGACGTTTAACGTCCCGTCGACGATTCTAGCTGAGTTTAATACAAACAGGCCCGGAGATTCACACTTCACAGGCGCTCTTTTTCGCGAATAACCCAAAGTGGGAATCGACATGACATACCGTGCCCTGGCTGTTTGAATCGATTTGACCTCGCTTCTGGAAAAATGAGGGTACATTCTTTCTAGGGTATTGAAACACCTTTGGTGAATATTGTCGTCACTTTCCTCAAATAGCTCACTTTGGGAGTGTACGTATTGCGGTAGATACACGAGATAGTTTCCGTCCAATTTTCTCGGAGGAAGCATGGCTCCCATTTCGATCACTCCCGTGATCGGAAAGCCTGGGTCGGTGATGTTCGTGACGTAGTAGCCTCCAAGGGGCTTTTCTATCAACAATGACGTGCATACGACGCCGAGATACTCGATGTTGGAGTGCAGGTGCCGCTCCTGGTCTGAGAGAGGGGCCGGCATATTCGAAACTTGTCCAGAAGGAAGTGTCACGACGACTTTGTCAGCTTCTATGGTTTCGTGCTGAGTGTCCGATTCGTATTCAACCCTGTATTTTGACGCTCGGGTTTCGTTACTTTCACTTGGTGATTGGATCGATGTAACCTTGGCGCCGCAAACAATTTTAGCACCTCGGTTCAGCAACATGTTATGGAAAGAATGTAGGACGCGATTGTAACCACCGTCTACAATGCCGAACATTTCGCGTTTTAAGCCACTTCGTCGCGCCGCATACATGCGTTGAATGTAGGCCCAGATGAAGGCTGCATTGGTGCGTTGGTAGGCGTCACCAAGTTTACTTTTTAGCAAGGGGAGCCAGATTTTTTCGAATGTGGAATCGCCACTCCATTTGCGAAGCCATTTCTCTACAGACATGTCTTCCAGTTGATCCCAATCCGATCTTTTCGAAGCGCAAAAGATCGTGCTCCCCAGTCGAAACTTCTGGTAGAGATTAAGAATCGGGAATTTCAAGAAGTCGAGGGAACTCGAGAGGGAGTGCAATTTCCCATTCGAATAAAAGCCAGTTTTGGTGACGACCCAGTCGATTTCATCGTCGAGTTCCAACTCTTTAAGCAGGTCTCGAAGATAGTGATCGCTCAAGAGTGTTACGTGATAGAAACGATCCCAGATGACATTTCCAATGGACCATGCCGATGCGAGGCCGCCGAGTTTCGGCGACGCTTCGAGGATTGTAACGTCGCCATTTTTGTCCAGCAACTTTCTGGCGACGGCCATTCCCAGCATGCCGCCGCCTATAACAACCCACTTTTCTCTGTTTACCGGATTGGCATTCATTGCGTTGCTCTGAAACAGTTCGTTCTTCGATAACGAACTAGTTCAAATGGACTTGGAGCCAACCTGATTCCGAGGAAATTGAAACGAGTTCTAGGGATTGGAAATCTGGTGGTAGTTTCTCGGAGAGCCTTAGTGGTACATCCAAAAGATCTTCTTTGAGAAACTCGCTAAATTTGGTTTTTAAGAAACTGCGTAACGAGACGGCTCGCACGCCGCGATCCTGTTTGCCGTAAAACTCAATTTTCACTTCTCCTTCGCGTTTGAGTTGCAATGCTCCATCCTCCAAAACTGGACGATAGGTCGCTTGGATCAATGCGGGCTGTTTAAGAGCTTGATCGCCCTTTTCAAGCTTGTTCAAACGAACGCGAATGGTGATGAGATTGTCATCTAGTTTGAGTTCAACGGGATAAAACGAATCCATCGTTACGCTCCATGGCTCTTCGTTGTCTCGCTTGATTTTTTTACCTAGTTCACCAAACTGAGAAGCGTATAGACCAGCTTCTTCACTCTTCAATACACGACCTCCAAAAATCGGATCAAAGAGATTTCCAACGACCGACTCATGGATTTGAACAGTTAACCCTGTTAGGGGGACATCAAGCGGGCAAGATACGGGGGCTGCCAATTGCGATCCGTCTTGAACCTTCCAAAGAAGCGAAAGATATTGGCTCGAACTCCATGACGTTCGGGATGGTTTGGCCAATCCTACTCGTTGTAGAGTACTGAGATCCGTGGAATCAAGTTTTTGGTTGGACTCAGCTAATTGATCCGAGAGCTTTTGGTGAAACTGATTGCGGATCTTGTATTCCATTCTTCCTTCGGCGATGGAGTCAGCCAAGGGTTTTTGCTGTGCCGCCTTCTTCTTCGCAATCTTGGTGATTAACTTAGATTTTGCGTAGATCGAATTGATTTGCGTTGTCAGTTGGGCGTCGGCGACCGTATCGCTCATGGCACTCAGGCCAGAGGGGGTCAAAGAAACTGTTTCGCATGCAACCACGTTCGCGAAACCTGTCGTCTTGATCTGAACTCCTCGATTGAAGCCGACGTTATCGCTATTGAAGTCGCCGAGCATCGTTAACCTCATATTCGCATTAGACGGGTTGTCTAGCAACTGGGGGGCTACGGAGCCGTTGATGAAGCTGTCACCCGTGATGTTAGTACCCAGGATGATCTCACAAACGGGATTATATTCCGATACAGGCCGAGAGAACTGACGTTGTACAAACTCATTCGACAACAAAACGCGAACATTGGGACGAGAGTAGGAGCTTTGGACCATTTGAACGAGCGTCTGTGCTTGATTCGCTTGCGCCAAATACTCCAGTGTTTGGGCTGCCTCCCTGCGAGCATCGATGTCTTCTTTCAAGTCGACTTCCGACATTGACGCTGCTAGCTTGGCGATCCTGTCCTTTAGGTAAGGAAGAGAAACTGTCGGATCGGAACTGACCCGCAACGCGTTCGTGTAAGCTCGCAACTCCTCGCGAAACCTAACAAACGGTCCCATTTCGAGGCCAGGAAAGTTCTGTCGCAAGTTCTTTTCGAACTGCATCAAGGTCAGCAGGTCTGGCGATTCTTTTGCGAGCTCGCCACGTAGTTCGTTCCACTTCAGGAATCGAAGCCAATTATCCTTCTCAGTAGGATTGAGAGCCAAGAAGCTCTCCAAGTTCGATACGGCTTGGTCGAGTTTAGCCTTTTGAGAAGCGATCGAGGGGAGCAAGTCTGCCGACAGAGCGTCTTGAGCTTTGTTTAAGACATCTTTCAAGGCAGAAGAAATGTTTGTGGTTGAAGCAGGTGGTGTGGTTTGTGCGAACGAAACCGAGGAGCTTGTGACAAAATAGACCGCATGGCTACAACAAGCTAGCGCGGCTGCAAAAAATCTCGATCGCAATCGCCGGATAGCATGGAGCTCGGCGTTTCTTTTGTTCATTGCTGATTTTCGTTTTGACATATCCTTAGCCTCTCGTTTCACTCGTTACAAACCTCCGTAATTGCCCAGATTGTAATGCGGATTGCCCCCCCCTCATAGGACCTTGAGATGTGTCTCGGGCCGCTTTTCTTAGGCAATTCTGGGGGCTTCGTATACGACAGGTCGAGTTCCAGCGTATGTTCCTAGCGGGAAAACGTCTCGTTTTGTACTGCCAATCTGAAACGGTTGGCTTACGATGGTGGAGATCTTTAGGTGACGACTAAAATTGGGTCCGAATTCATGATTTTACTTTTGGATAACTACGACAGTTTTGTATACAACCTAGATCGCTATCTTCAGCGGCTTGGACAGTCCACCCTCGTGGTGAGAAGCGATTCTATCTCAGTTGATTCAATTTCTCGTCTAAACATTTCGGCTATTCTTATCTCGCCGGGACCCAAAGCTCCTAATGACGCGGGTTGCTCTTTGGAGGTGATTCGCAAGTTGGGGAAGAACGTTCCCATTTTAGGCGTATGCC
Organism: Pirellula sp.; assembly: GCA_046318795.1. Classification (GTDB taxonomy): domain Bacteria; phylum Planctomycetota; class Planctomycetia; order Pirellulales; family Pirellulaceae; genus JBKCUI01. The sequence continues at coordinate 29,559 of JBKCTT010000259.1, read as the reverse complement.
TTGGACACCAAGCAATAGGGCAAGCGTTCGGGGCTAACGTGGTTCGGGCTCCTGTGCCATATCACGGTAAGATTTCTGTGATTGAACATAATCGTGCCGGGCTGTTTCGCGAGGTGCCGTCCCCGACCAAAGTGGGGCGGTATCATTCGCTCATCATTGATCGTGAGTCGATTCCGGATTGCTTAGAGGTTACAGCATGGACTGCGGATGGATTGATCATGGGGGTTCAGCACCGTGATTTCCCGGTTCACGGTTTACAATTTCACCCAGAGTCGATTCTCACGGATCATGGATACGATTACCTACGAGCTTTCTTGAGCTTGGCCGGGATTGGGTTTGACGATGTCGAGAATTGCGAGTTGCAAGCGTTGGATCATTGATACTACGTCCGTACGTAACTCCACGTGTGGCAATTATGCAGGTTGTAGCGGTGGGAGGGGAGAATGGTCTTAGTTTAAAGAGGAGTTTATTAGCCTCGTTGGATCGCCAAGCTAAGCTTTCTAACCTTTAAACTGTTTCCAGACCATGCAATCCAACCGCGATTCTACGAACTCTACAACTACTGACGCGCTGCCAGTTCGTTGGCTGCTGGTTTTCTTTATATCCTTGTGGATTGCCTCAGGGATCGCGATGGCGTCACTCCGGTGGGATTGGAGCGTGGAAGCATTGCTACAACAATTCGACTACGACTTCAAAGAGAATAGGTTGGAGGAGCAAAGAGAGGGTTTGAACAAGTGGTTGATCCTGGGATATTCGAGCCTCGCATTGCTTGGGATCTGCGGAGTAATTTACAATCGTGGCAAGACTCTTTTTGAGCCTGACATCGCGTTGCTTGTTCCCTTAGCACTATGGGGGTGGTGCTGTGTAAGTTTGTTCTGGAGTGTCGATCCTTCGCTTTCTGTGCGCCGTATTGCTCACTTGGTGATGGCGGTGATGGGGGGGCTTGGGATTAGTTTTTTCTTAAAACGCCGCGAGGTACCATGGGCGATTCTTTTAGCCCTCAGTTATCTAGTGCTAATTGGACTCGTTGCGGAACTCTACCATGGTACCTTTGTACCCTGGCGCGGTTATTACCGTTTCAGCGGCGTCGGGCATTCAAACGAGACAGCGCTGTTTTGTGCTGTCGTTATTTTGGCGTCGCGGATGCTTCTTCTGCTTGATAAGGATGTTGGCCTAAAAGCGATTTTCTCTCAGCCCAATGTTGCACTGGGCATCATGTTGATCGCGTTTGCATTTTTAATACTTACAAAATCCAGGACGACTCTCCTTAGTGTTATCGCGGCACTTTTGTTTACTCAAATCGCGGTTTCGCGCTCTGTAGGGGCGTGGATGATCTTAACCGGACTCGTTTCTTTAGGTTCCTTTTTGGGTTTGTTGATTGCTTCATTGCCGACTGCGGTTGCCAACACCTTTTTTGGAGTCGCTACTGTGGGGCGATCCGATCACGTGGCTTCTTTGACGGGGCGACTTCCACTGTGGGGAGAGATTTTAAAGGATATGGAGGAATATCCGATCTCGGGGTATGGCTATGGTGCGTATTGGACAACCAAGCGAGTTGAAGACTTTGCGCAGTTGTTTCACTGGGAGCCGCCAAATGGTCACTCTATCTATATCGACGCATTGGTAGAAACCGGTCCGATGGGGGCAGCTTTAATGTTGCTCGCATTAGTTGCAACATTCGTGATCGGGCTGAACTACTATCGGCGATCAGAAGATGTCGCGGCTCTTTTCACGGTTGCTCTGGTATGTCTGGTTACAATCCATGGGGTAGCAGAGTCCAGTTTCTTTAAGGGTTGCGTTGGACCGCTGTTATTCTCAACGGCCGTTTTTTTTCTTTGGCAAAATCGAGTGGCCTCCCAAAAGCACGCGAGATCGAATCAGATTGGTAGTGGAGGTTTGCCCAGCGATTCGCGAACATAATTTGCAAACTCGACCATCTCGTGAGGCGGATTTGGGCCGATTACGAGCGGCCCATTCTCAGGTTTGGTGAGTACTCCATGGCTACCCTTCACTAGATTTGCATCTAACGGAATGACATCCATCTTATATCGAAAGCCAAGCTTCTTTTGCAGCAGTCTTCCCATGGCTTTTATCTTTGATGTCATGAATAGCTCTACTGGATCGTAGCCTGGCTTGCGATGGATATCGACAGTCCTGGCAAAATCAGGTGCAAAGCGATCGTCGTTCCAATAATAGTAGCAGAACCATGAATCAGATTTTGCCAGGGCGACCAGATCACCCGAGCGACGATGCTCTAGGCCAATGTCGCCGGGTGCAACCACATGTTCAATTCCCTCGGTCGATTCCAGCAAGTTTCGAACCTTGGGAATGTTCTCTTTATCACGAACATACACGTGGGCTAATTGATGATCGGCAACTGCAAAAGCCTGCGAGTCTCCTGGCATTAGCATTTCACCGAAAGGACCAAGTCTAACGTCGAGCAGGCCGGCATTTCTAAGAACACGATTTATATAAACGGGATGGCTAACTGGAACCAATCCATATTCCGAGACGACAATCGGTATGGTGCCTACGTCTCCACACGCATCGATAATTCGTTTGGCACATTGATCGACTTCGCTTACTCGTTGGGGGGCGTGAGTTGTAAATCGTTGGTAGTCGTAATCCAAATGTGGCAAGTAAACGAGCGTCAGGGGGGGCTTGTGTTTCCGGACAACAATCGATGCTGCTTTGGAGATCCAATCGCTACAGGGCAAGCCTGCGTTAGGCCCCCAGAACGTGAAAAACGGGAATGGCCCGATCTCTTGAGTCAAGTTGCATTCTGTTCTATCAATGATGTCAAAGACCTTTGAACCATCGCAACCATAATGCGGTTTAGGAGTTGCGCTCCATCGAACGCCAGAATGTTGATTGAACCACCAAAAGAGTTTTGCTGTCTCAATACCGTCATAGAGAAGGGCTTGGCAATCGATTAGGTTTCTCGATTGCTGCCAAAATCGTATCTCAGAGGTTTCTTTAAAGTACCAGCCGTTGGCAACAATCCCGTGAGAGCTAGGCAATCTGCCGGTGAGCAGGGTGGCTTGCGAGGTGCAAGTTACAGCGGGCACCGGAGGGGACCATGGAACCGAGGTTCCAATGGCTCTGATATTCGGTGCATGTTTCAAAAGTTCGGGGGTAAGCCCGACAACGTTGATAACGCAGACGGACTTCATTCAGCCGTATTCGCCTCAGCGTTGGAAGTAAGCTTCTTTTGTGGCGATTTGGGTACTTCGTCCGTGTAGTAATCACGGCCGACCATGGTTCCACCGTAGTAGCCACCGTACTGATAGGTCGCACCGTAGCCGTATCCGCCGTATCCAGATTTACCGTAACCCTTACCACCATACGGACTGTTGTAGGAGTCATAGCGGTAGCCACCGTAGCCGTAACCATTAGCGCCGACGCCGACGCCGTTTACCACAACTCCGATCATGTTCGCATTCATAGCATGTAGCATTTGCGACGCGCGGATGGCGAGGGGTTTCAGGTTTCGTCGAAGCCGTACTGTTAATATGACTCCATCAGCGACTGGGGCTACTGTAGCTGGATCGCTTACCACCAATACAGGAGGTGTATCCAAAATAACGTAGTCATACTTCTTACGAAGTTCAGCGATTATGGAATGGAATCTTTCACTCGAAAGCAATTCTGCAGGATTCGCTGGTCTACGCCCGCAGCTTAACACCGAAAGATTTTCAATGCTGGAGTCTTGAATGGCTTCCTCCAGTTTGGACTTCTCGTTGATAACTTGGACCAAGCCGACATCGGAACCAACACCAAAAATCTTTGATACTCGCGGTCGTCTAAAGTCACAGTCTACCAAACAGACTTTGCGTCCTGATTGGGCGATAGATACTGCTAGATTGGATGCTATGGTTGATTTACCATCACCGGGGATCGGGCTCGTGACTTGAATAACCTTTAGGTTTCCTTGTTGATTGTTAAAGAACAAGGCTGTTCGAATACCACGGAACGCCTCACTAACCGCTGACTTGGACTTATGTACTGTAACGACGGAGCTATCAACTTTCGCATCGATACGCTTGCTGTTGGAAAGGCTCGCTAAAGGCAAGTGGCCAATAATCGGCATACCCAAATCGCTCGCGATTTCATCCGGTCCACGATAAGATCGATCCGCAAGTTCTAGCAGGTAAGCTAGGCCACAGAATGCAGCAAAGCCGAGGAAGCCACCAATGCCTAAGTAGCGAATAAGCTGGGGGCCAACGAACAAACCTAACGAGGATTGCTCAAGCACTTTGATTGTTTTTTGATTGTAATCTGTTGCTGCTTGCAACTTGTTTATCGCGGCGCTGATCTCGTCGCTGGTTTTTCCGAGAGCTTCCAGACTTGCTTGACTAGATAAAAAGTCCAAAATCTTACTCGAGTTCTCTTGTACTCGACCACGAATTTTGTCGACTTCGACTTGATAGATGATTTTCTCGCGGTTCAATCGAGCCAGTTCTTCGTTGAGCGCTATGACACTCGTTTTGAGTTGCATCTCGACGCTAGGCAGTGCATCGGACGCTTGTTCACCCATCATCTTGTTAAAGCTCTCTTCCATGGTGATGAGAGATTTTTTACGATCCTCGAGTTCTTCCTCGAGGAGTTTCAGTTTCTGACGAGTATTTTTTACTGCGGGGTGTTCTTCACCGAGGTTTTCTAGTTCGAGTTTTAATTGACGTCGCACCGGTGCAACTTCGGTGTTGTCAAACATCAGGACAGAGCTTCTGGCTAAGCGAAGCTCTTCAAACCCAAGTTTGGAGTTAGCGGATTCCGCGAGTCTGTCCATTGTTTCCGTGGAACTGGAGGCAATCAATCGAAGGATCGATTCCACTGGTCTTCCGTTCGCTTGTGCATCCTTTACCTGTTCCAGGAGTGATTCTAAACCAGATGTTTTGGTCTCTACTTGAATGATCGATTGCTGAAGTGCCAAGAGTTTAGCTGCTAGCGGATCTTGAGGTTTCCCCTCTACTATTAAAATATCCTTGTTGCTCTTCAGGTTTTTCGTGTCGTCGGCCGACTTCTCCCTCTGCTCTTCATACTTTTGCTCGTATGTCTTCAGGGCCAGGATGGCTTCGGTTGATGATGATTCTAATTTTTCTGATACATATTCTTGATAGCCTTTGACAACGGCTTCCAGAGACTTGGCGGAAAGCTCCGCGTCATCGGTTGTAATACTAATCTGAATAACATTCGTGTCAGAATCTTTGCTTGCCAATTTGGCGTTCAGAATATCTTCGTCTTTGAGCCATTCCATGATCTCTTGGCTAGATTTCCCCGCCAGTTTAGGGTGGTTGTTAAGACTGCCAAGCTTTACGGCTTTATCGAGAACTTTCGAGCTTCGGATCACAATCAGCTCATCGGAAATACCCCTGGGTGTGACATACATCCCCCCGGCATCCAAGGGCAATTGTCTCATTCCAGGGGATTCAACGTTTAGCAATGCGTACGCTTGGTATTGCGGTGGCCGTTGATTGTAAACGAGATATCCAACCGTGAGTCCGATCGCACCTCCGAGAATCGGTAGCCATTTCCATCGCCAAAGTAATTTGACAATGTCCGGACCTTGAGCCTGTTGTTGGTTTGCCGTTTGAGGGACTTCGATTACGTTTTGATTAGGATCCATACTGTTCACGATCAAAGGATTTTTTGTGCTCTCAGAACCAAACACGCGGCATTCGATCTTCGTGCAAAGGCCAACATGACCACCCAAAGGCTATGGGCGTCGCACATGGATTTTCGGACGATCCCCGAGGTTATTGGACTCTATAGTTTAAGCGAACGTTCCTATCAATCTAGAGAAACGAAGGTTAAGCTTTGTCAATTAGAGGGACAAAGCGGCAAAAGTTGGAATTATGGCTATTGTGATGATCAGACCGATTTTTTCGGTTGCCATTCCTGTAAAGAACGGACCCTGCGATTGACTCGCAATTTCAACCGACATCGATGCCTAAGGGCAGAAAGCTTGCCGCAGAGCCCTACTTGTGAGACGACCTTGGCTAGTGTCGGAAATGTCTCTGACCTGTGAAAATCATCGGAATCCGATGCTCATTGCAGGCCGCGATAACGTCCGGGTCTTTTTTCGACCCTCCTGGCTGGATAATGGCTATAATCCCGGCTTTGGCAGCTCGCTGGATCGAGTCAGGGAAAGGAAAGAATGCGTCGGAAGCAAGAATGCTGCCGTGAGATCGATCGCCTGCCTTTTCAATGGCTATCTCAACACTGTCGACCCGGCTCATCTGACCGGCCCCGACACCGACCAAGGCTGCGTCTCGAGCGAGCACGATGGCATTACTCTTTACATGTCTAACCATTTCCCAACCAAAGGCGATGTCATCCCATAACTCGTCCGCTACAGCCACATCGGTCACTGTCGTCCAATTGAGATTCGTCGGAGGTTGGTTATCGGCCACTTGTACGAGGGCACCTCCGCTAATGAGTTTAAAGTTCCTCTCAATCGCTTGTGGGCCGTAAGCGCCAGTCGCCATCAGCCGGACATTTTCACGCCACTTTGGTTTAGTTTTGAGGACTTTCAGAGCGTCCTCGGAGAAAGCGGGGGCAACAATCGCTTCCAGGAACAAGCCGGGTTCGCTGAGGACTTCGGCTGTTTCTTCATCAACTGGACAGTTGAATCCAAGTATTCCTCCGAAGGCGCTGAGCGGATCACCCGATAACGCCTTTCGGCATGCAAACGAAGGTTTGTGAGCCGATGCAGCACCACAGGGGTTGTTGTGCTTGATGACAACGCACGATGGTTTCGCAAAGCAGCGAACCATGCTGAAGGCCGCATCCAAATCCAAAAGATTGTTGAATGAAAGTTCTTTTCCGTTTAGCTGTTCGGCGTCGACAAGAGTTCCGGGCTGTTTACCTGGCAAGCGATACAAAGCGGCCGACTGGTGAGGGTTTTCACCATATCGCAATGTGGTTACCAATTGCATCGGAATCGTCATGCTGGCGGGAAACGCGTCCGAACCCTCGAAACGAGTTGCCGACTCAAGTTGCTGCGACATGTAGTGAGCAATGCTGCTGTCGTAGCGTGCTGTCTCCGCGAAACACTCCGCCGCTAGTTGTCTTCGCAATGAAAAATTTGTTCCTCCCACCGAGGACACTTGGTCAACAATCCGACCATACTGGCTCGGACTCGTGGCAACGGCAACAAACGCATGATTCTTGGCCGCAGCCCGGATCAAGCTCGGACCGCCGATGTCAATTTGTTCGATTGCCTCGGCCGCAGTAACGCCTTCCTTGGCAATTGTTGACTCAAAGGGATAAAGATTAACAACCACCAAATCGAAAGTCGCAATACCATGAACCTCTAGTGCCTCCTGGTCCGCTGCCATGGTGCGTCGAGCCAAAATTCCTCCAAAGATCTTGGGATGCAGCGTCTTGACCCGCCCGTCCATGACCTCGGGAAATCCCGTGTAATCCGCAACGTCTTTCGCAATGAGCCCCAAATCGGTGAGATATTTTCTAGTTCCACCGGTGCTGTAGAGTTCAACCCCGGCCGTCACCAACGCTCGAGCGAACGACTCTAATCCCGCTTTATCACTAACACTTATGATCGCCCTTTTAATGGGGCATATATCGGGAATTTCGTACGTTGTATTCGAATGAGCCACGGTGAGTTTCAGTTTTTATGGAACGAGGAGCCGGCAGTTTTCGTGGGACTGCGTTGAATTAAACCAATCGTCCCAAAACGCCTAAGAATCGCAACCCTTGATCGATTCTTCCGAGAGCAAGTTTTCGATTTGGTCGTTGAGTAAATCGAGCTCCTGGATTACCTGATCGTAACGTTTTATCAACGAGTTGAGGGTCGCAAGTTCGGCCTCATCCAATGCGATGTTTGGAATTTCGGGCTCTAAAACTATGAGTTCGCTTTGAATTTGCTCACTCAGTTGCAGGCTATCGAGGCGGGATTCGTACGAAGTAATTGGGGAATCGTTTGCGTTTGGTTCTGCAGGGGTGAAAGATGCGTTCGAATATTCAGTGGTATTGTCTGAGTTCATGCTCCTCTCCTTGGCCTAGTTGATCGATTACCCAATGGCATTGGTGTTCTCTGCCTGCTGATGCACGCAGAGCAAAGTGCATGCAGAGCAAAGCGAACAGGTAATAGTCAGTCTCGACAAAAGCAGGTTGGATTTGGACGAAAGATCTAGAACTTAGGGTTAGGTAAGATGAGAAGACTTTGTTGATTACTCGAGCCATGTCTCATCGGAGCTAATCGCGTGAATCGGGAGCCAGGGTGGTCCGGCCCTGCTTTACTCGGGCCAGCGGAAAAAGAAGAGAACCGTTCGATCCCTATCTTGGAGAGGTCATACCGACCCGGTTATGTGTACGGCAATATGATTCGTAGGCATCACTACCGGGACACCGTCATTCCAAGTCACCGTGATCGAGTGGAAATGCCCGAAACGTTAAGAACGAAACACTCATCGAACAGTAAATACGTCAAAGATAATTACCGGTGGTGGGTGCCTTTTTGGCGGTGTATGTTTTAAAACTACAGGCTGCCAAGAATGCAGGGACGATTTTGTCTCCATTGGTTTTCAAAAGACTACCCACCAAATCTAGATCCATATGTTGTCGTTGAGCTACCGCACTTTCGAATTGCATAAACGAATTGCGCTGGCGATAAGTCGTGGCAAGGCGAGTGCGTCTCATTCGGTCATCATCAAGATCGAGTCGGATTCCGTCGTAGGTCTCGGCGAAGCGGCCGAGTTTGATATTCCAAACTACTCAGAGCAGTTGCCGAAGTTATTAGCGGATATCAATACTGCGTCTGCCTTGATCGAGCATCACGATCCTTTTGATCGAATTGGAATTGAGACAACGCTGCTGGGCGCGGGCATCGGTTCATCCGTGAGGAATGCAGTCAATATGGCTCTTTTTGATTGGGCCGGAAAAGTTTTAAGTGTACCAGTATGGAAGTTGCTTGGAATTGATCGGGGTCCCAAGAATCCGATATCTGTTACCGTCGGAATCAACACACCGCAGGGGGCGGTCGAGCGGTTGAATGCGTGGTTCGAGTTAGGGACCATTCGTGGTATCAAGGTAAAAATGGGCTCACCGGCGGGAATAAAAGCCGACCAAGACATGATGGAGGCCATACGAGATAAGTTACCCGCTCATGCGTACGTCGGAGTAGACGCTAATGGCGGATGGAGGCTTGATCAAGCCATAGAGATGTCAAAATGGTTGGGTTCTCGCGGAGTTGTACATATTGAACAACCCCTTGCGCCCGAAGCGTATCGAGATTTTCCGGAGCTGTTCAAACGCACGCAGCTTCCTGTTTTTCTAGATGAAAGTTGTTGCAGCGCAAAGCATGTTTTGGAGCATGGTCGGTATTGTCATGGCGTTAATATCAAACTGACAAAATGCGGTGGCCTCAATGAGGCTCTGAGAATGATAACCATCGCGAAGTCTATGAATCTTCAAACCATGATAGGCTGTTACGGCAATACGGCGCTTGGTAACGCTGCCGCGCACCAGTTTGCATCAATGTTGGACTATATCGATTTAGACAGCCATTTAAATCTTCTCGATGATCCGACCACTGGTTTAGAGTTCCGCGATGGATATTTGGTAAACAGCGATAGGTCTGGTTTGGGGGTGGATTGTGTCGAGTCATAATTTTTTTCGTCCTGATGATAATCTTGTGTTGTTGATGCACGGTGGTTTGCGATCGGACACTGGCAAAACGGGTTTGTCATTGTTGCGTTATGCTGGGCACCGTGTATCGGTGGTGATTGACCGTCACGAAGCCGGAAAATTCGCAGATGAAGTCACGGGGATACCCTTGCCGAAGCGGGTGCCCGTGGTGGCATCGATGATGGAAGCCGCCTCGTACGGTGCTCAGACCCTGGCCATTGGCATTGCTCCGGGAGGAGGGAGATTGCCAGACGATTGGTTTATTGACCTCGAGGCAGCTGTTGCATCGGGGCTTAACATTATGAACGGACTGCACATGCCGCTTGCGAATCATGAGCGCCTCCGACCATTGTTAAAGCCAGGGCAATGGATCTGGGATATCAGAAAAGAGCCAGAGGGATTAAGCGTAGGAAATGGAGCTGCAAGACTATTGAAATGCCGTCGGGTTCTCTTTGTCGGCACGGATATGTCCATTGGTAAGATGACGGCCGCTATTGAGTTCCATCGAGCGTCTGTAAGTATCGGCATAAAATCGAGGTTTATGGCGACAGGTCAAACAGGCATCATGCTGGAAGGAGCTGGTATTCCCCTGGATGCTGTTCGCATCGATTACGCGGCCGGCGCAGTTCAGCAAACGCTACTGGAATGTGCCGAGGGTATGGATGTTGTCTGGATTGAGGGGCAAGGTTCCTTTCTGAATCCCGCGTCAACCGCGACGCTTCCATTGATGAGGGGTTCGCAGCCGACTAGCATGGTACTCGTTCACTCGTGCGCGAGAACCACGGTAAAAGGAACCCCGTGGGCCAAGATTCCGGCATTGACGGAAGTGGTACAAATGTACGAATGCGTAGCTCGAGCGGGTGGGGTATTTTTTCCGGTAAAGATCGATTGTATCGCATTAAACACATTCGGCCTAACTGAAGCAGAGGCTCTTTACGAAATCCGGAAAACCGAAAGGGAAACGGGGCTACCAACCTCCGATGTCGTTCGATTTGGTGCACTCGAACTATTGAAAACTGTCGAAGGAATGGCTAGTAAAAAAGAATAGAACTGAGACAATAGACGCATGCTTCGAAAGTTTTTAAGATCCAAAATTCATCGCGCGACCGTTACGCAAGCTGATTTGCATTACGAGGGTTCGCTAACACTTCCTCCTGATTTGCTTCTGGCGGCGGGCATCGCCCCATTCGAATCCGTGCACGTATGGAATGTCACTCGCGGAACGCGTCTGGAAACCTATGCCATATTGGGAGAGGAGGGCTCCAGCGATGTTTGCATAAACGGTGCGGCCGCTCACTTGGTGCGACCGGGAGACATTATCATCATTGCGACATTTGGATTCTTGACCGAAACGGCTCCGGAAATGAGAGTTCCTGAGCCCAAGGTGGTTTTTGTCGACGAGAAAAATCGAATAACTTACACTGGACGAGAGATAGCTGGTCCGAAACGTCGTACCGCACCGGAAACAACTGATTGTTGTTAACACGAGGTTGGGAGGGGCTGATTGACCAGGACTCCCGCTGAAGATTTTCTGTGGTAAAAAGGGTCTCTGTGAACTGGCGGCGAAATTGTCGCGGCGTGATGAAACCCGTACCAGATGTTTAAACCGATGCTGAACCGAGTGCTGGAACCTGAGGTGATGGACGATCGACAGGAGGCTGTCGCTTACAACGATATGGACCATCGCGCGGTGAACGAACGCTTTGCCTCCGATTTGCTGTCGATTCCAAACTTGGGAACGGATTGGCTAGATGTCGGGACAGGCACGGCACTGATTCCTGTTGAATTGTGTCGACGAACCGATTCTTCGGTCCGAATCATGGCTTCAGATGCTTCGTATTGGATGCTTGAAATTGCTCGCTACAATATTGAAATCCATCAGTGCATTTCCCGCGTTCAGTTGCATCAGGGTGACGCCAAGAAGATGGTTTTCGAGAAAAATTACTTCGATACTGTTTTCTCCAACTCATTGGTTCATCATTTGCCTGACCAAGAGCAATTCTTTCGAGAGACGATCCGTGTTTTGCGCCCCGACGGTGTCTTGTTCCTGAGAGATTTATTTCGTCCTTCCACCGAGACGCAGTTGGAGGATTTGGTCAAGCGTTATGGTGGTGACGACCGTTGTGGAAGCAATTTGTTTCGGCAAAGTTTGCTTGCTGCTTTGACTATCGACGAGTTAAAAGCCATTGTTCAGCCATTAGGAATACCGGGCGATTGCATCACAGCAACGAGTGATCGTCATTGGACTTTGTCTGCTCGAGCAAACGCCAGCAAATCATGCTTCACGCCCGTAGTGTTAGATCGAGTCGAACAATCGAACGCTTTAGCGGAGTGATTTTGGGCCGAAAGATATTTGGCTAACTGCGTGTTAATTTTTCGATTCATGGTTTGCAAGGGGTGCGAACCGCAGTGTAGACAATACGTCCCAAATCACGGTTTTTTATTTCTAAGCAATAGTCGTGTCATTATGGAACAGCAGTACCTAGACTTGTTGAAGAGAGTGATGCTCGAGGGCGATCAGAAATCGGATCGAACAGGGACGGGAACTCGTAGCTTATTCGGCGCACAGATTCGTTTTGATTTGGGAGCTGGATTTCCTTTGTTAACCACAAAGAAGCTTCATCTTCGCAGTATTGCCTACGAGTTGCTTTGGTTTCTAAGAGGTGACACCAACATCTCTTATCTGAAAAGTAATCGTGTCTCCATCTGGGACGAGTGGGCAGATGAGCAAGGTGATTTGGGGCCAGTTTATGGAAAACAGTGGCGATCATGGGAATGCCCCGACGGTCGGGTTGTCGACCAAATCACTCAGGTGCAGCACCAAATTATGCATACTCCTGATTCCAGGCGTTTAATCGTGAGTGCATGGAATGTGGCCGACATCCAAGACATGGCGTTACCGCCGTGTCATTTACTATTTCAGTTTTATGTTTCCCAAGGTCGATTGAGTTGTCAGCTTTATCAGCGAAGTGCAGATCTATTCTTAGGAGTTCCGTTTAATATTGCGTCTTATGCTTTGCTTACCATCATGATGGCTGGCTCGACTGGATTAAAGCCGGGCGATTTTGTCCACACTTTTGGAGATGTCCATCTCTACAATAACCATATCGAACAAGCGACCGAGCAGTTGAGTCGTTCACCCAAATCACCGCCCACGCTTGTGCTTCGAAACTATCGCCCTAGTATATTGGACTACGAGTTCGAAGACTTAGAGTTGATAGGTTACGATCCCCATCCACACATCCCAGCGCCTGTGGCTGTGTAATTGATCAATTGAACGATTCAATTCTGTGCCGTTACCGCCGTTCGTGGCCAATGCGATCAGCGGCCAGTAACTAGACTCTTGAATGCCTGGAAGACGGTATTCACGGAATTGTTGATGAACTGTGCTGTGCCCCATTTCCCACCCCATGATGGCATTAATAGGACCGTGAGAATCGTAACACCCAAGAAGGTCGTGACGAGCGTAAGGTTCGAAGAGGTACCGGCTGTTGACATGAGTGATTTTTGTCTTGCCGTTGTATTAACTTTGGGAGCGAACAACTCTGTAAGAAGTTCAAATTCTACGTCGCAGTCTTTACTTTCATGTAGCCATTTCTGTTTCGCTTGGACGGCCCACAACATGCCTTGGTGGTAAATGCGAAATTTTTTCCCGATTCTGATTCGTTTTGCCAGGCTTTGCGAAATCCTCGCCGTAAAGGCCACGGAGCTTACCTCGACGATTTCGATCAGGTGTTTTCTTACACCAAGCTTAAGCCATCCCCATGTGTCAGGGCGAATAACTTTATACTTTACCGCTGGAGTGGAAGTTAGCATTGGTTGACCTAATTGCACACGAAAGTCTTACCAGGCGAATTCGCCTACCCAACTGTTGGATTAACTTTAGGAATAAGTCTGCAAATAAATAATAAATTCTGAGGGAACAGTTAGAGGCGAGTTAAGATTTTCTGGTTAGGTTGGGATTGGCGGTTCTCGGGTTTTTGCCGGTCTCAGAACGGTTGCGGACGATAGTAGAGAGGATGTTCTTTCCGCTTCTAGCGGTCGATCCTTTCATTCTGACTGTGTTGTTTATTTGCCCGAAGTCATAGCGAGACATTACGAGTGAATTTCCATCCAATGCTTATTCGCTTTCCTGTGGTCTTTCTAACGCTTCTGGTGCTTTCGTCTTGCTTGGTTTCAAATCGAGCCACTGGACAAGTGCCCGGTGTATGTACCGCTCCCGACGGAAGCGGATGGAACTTCAGCTCGGACGCGTTGGTTACCGAGGTGCAAACAAATCCAGTCGTGGTACCGGTGGCTCCAGAAAGAAATGTACAGGTCAATGATCTCAATCAATTAAGACGTTGGGTGAATCGGGACCCTGCTCTAACAGAGGGTGTCCAGAAGCGGATCAACCGTTACTCCAACGCGGATACGTCCAAAGGTCCGGCTACATTTCATCACCGAACTGTCACACCGCCAGGTGTGTCGGGAGTCATGTCCCCGCCTAGTTCAAGCTTTCACAAAATGCACTCTGTAGGGCATTCTATAAGTGTATCGACACAAGATGACGATCTTTTGGGCTCTAGCAGTGACAATGATTTATTAGGAAGTGACCTAGGAGAATTGGGTAAACCGAAAATTGGTGCTGGGTCCAATTCCGATCCATTGGGAGGAATGGGACCTGATGCCGCGCGGGAAGCTGAACGTCAGAAAACGAACCAATCTACTCCATCTCAGACACCCGCCGGTATTGATCCCCACTGGGAAGTCTATGCCAACGATCGGTACCCCTCGGCCATGAAATGTGCCAAGTGTCACCAAAAGATCTACGATGAATGGCGAGTAAGCAGCCATGCCTATTCTGCAGTCTCACCGATGTTTAATCGATTTGAACAAAAGGTGCATGAGCTTGTTCGAGGAACTTCTGGGACATTTTGTTTGAGATGCCATGCACCGATTGCAACGCAGGTTGACTATCCACGTGACGCATCATTACTAGATGCTCCGATTGTATTCCGTGAGGGGGTCACGTGTATCGTTTGCCATCGCGTTGTGGAACGCTACGGTCGAGTAAATGGTGAACGACGGATTGAGCCTGGTTCAGAATACGATCCAGTTGTTGGTGGCTTAGGAGGGGATGGAGTCAATCAAGTTATCGCAGACAAAGACAACTACAAAGTTAAGATTGACCCTAATGACAAGCGACCACTGCAACCCATGCACCAAGGTGCCATTCAGTTTGAGCAACTAAGCGATAGTTCCTTTTGTGCCGGTTGCCATCAAGTCGTAGTTCAACCTGGAATTGGATTGGAAATCGTATATCAACAATATAGACAAGGACCGGCTTGCAAGAAGGGGATTTCATGCCAGGATTGCCATATGGGGGCTGTGCCGGGCAAACCACTGGGGTACGAATACGGGGCCGCAGCTGAGGTTAATCAGAAAACGGTACGAGTGGACCGTAAGCACTCCAACCACATTTTTTGGGGACCAGCTGTCCCTTTAGCCCACCCCGGCATTTTTCCGCATAATGAAAAAGCGCTACGATGGTCGGCACGAGATTGGTTGCAGTTTGATCATCGGCAAGGTTGGGGGACCGAGGAATTCGAAAGAGCTCTATCGAGCGGATATATGCAAGCATCATTCCCGCAGGTATGGCAATCGGCACAAGAACGTCGAGATGCGCGGAAGATAATCGAAGAGAACCAAAAACTAGTCGCCATGAAACGAGGTTCCGCCGTTCAGGTCTTAGAAAACGGTTCCAGAATTGATGGGCCATTCTTCGCAACCGCTCCCGTGGCTGGTCAAGATCTGAAACTTTCTTACATCGTTAGCAATACGAGCGAGGGGCACAACATGCCCAGTGGGTCACTAGGGGCTCAGCCTCAGCTATGGCTAAATGTTGTTCTTGTCGGCCCAAATGGTGAGCATCTATGGGAGTCTGGGCATTTGGACAGTAACGGTGATATGTGTGATATCCACTCTCTGGATGTTAGGGCAGGCAAAGTACAGCGGGACGCACAGTTGGTCAATTTTCAAACTAAATTCTTGATCACCAATTTAAAGGGTACAGAGAGGGAAATGTATCTACCCGTAAACGTAGATATCGATCCACTTCCCTTTTTTCGGCCAGGTGCTGTTCCTTACACGGTATTAAACCACCCACCATTTATCCGAATGGAGGCACATAGCATACCTCCCATGGATTCACGAACTGCTCGTTATACGATACCGGCCAGTTTATTAAAGCAAAAAGGTAGGTATAGGTTATCCGTTCGACTGAGAAGCCGGGTGGAACCCCCCTACTTTCTACTGTTCTGTGATGGAACACCAGAGATGCTAACGACGCTTAATGAGTCGATTCTAGATGCACATCCCTATTCCACGGAATTTGTGGTGCGCTAATGATCAATAAGCTAATGAAGCGTTGTGGCAAGACACTACTGGCGGGGCTGGCCCTCCAATTGATTAATCAGCAATTGTTGGTGGGCGCTGGAAGTTTCGGGGATAGTCAACCTTGGGAAAGTGTCCCGTCGGAGACCAATTCATCGTTGCGCGGGGATAACTCATACCCATCACAAGCTAGGGATGATGTCGGACGCACGGAATCGCATAAGCCGCAATTCGTTTACGAGGTCCACGCCTCGAGAGGGGGCGAGTATACTTACCCGCCTTATGAAAAGTCGTACGCATTGCCACCTGTTCCTAATCGTCGAAGAATTGTAAGCGAATCATCGCAAAGCAGTCTTGTTACCACAGGGGTTATAAATCGTATGGGGTTGACACCCGCTAATACGGCGGGCTATCAAAAGGGGGATGATACCCCGGCGGTTCCAGTATCTCCGTACGATGAAGTCTTTTTGGATCCACCCAAGGCATCAACCCAGGACACCACACGGGAGAAACCAGAATCGATCGCACGGCCGCGTATTTCTAAAGAGTTACAGCCAATCGAAGAAGACGACTTATTGGCGAGTCCTACCCACCAATTTGCGAGTCCGACTCCGTCTCCGAGCGATCTATCGCCCATTCAGGAAAATGCAGAGATAGAAGAATTTGGTCGGAGAGATCTCGAGCTTCTTGAAAGCGACCGTCAGAGCGTAACACCTTATCAACCACCGAGTCTCAAGTCTCCGCTAGAAAAGGTCGTGCCTTTGCCCGTTGTTCCTGCACCGGCTGACTTTCCTGGTTACTTCCCAGCCAATCCGGATGCCAATACACTGCCGGAGCCTAGGCGTACATTCGCTCTTCCTCAACAACAAGCACCTGTTCCGAGCCAAACCCATTATCGAGACGAGTCATTCCAGATTTTACCTCGGCACAATTCAGAACCCCATACGGAGTATGCCACACAGCATCCCATCGAGCCCCCATCTCGAGGCCACTTAACTTATGGCATGGCTGGGAATCAACGAGAGCTCGTTGGGGCGTATTCAAAACGGGCTCCTTTGGCAACGTTGCCGGAGCGTCTGCACAGTAGGCACTACCACTTTAAGATTTTGCCCTATATGCCGTCGTCTTCATCGCCGCTTCCTTTGATGAGTGATTCCGCGTGCCAAGTGGAATTGCAATACTCAGACTTTGCACCCAATCCTCAGGTTCCTAAGCCGCTCGACGCATGCAACGAAATCGAGACCTACTATGGTAAATCCATGGTTGAGACACAACGACCGTGGGTGGAATGGTGGCGTCCATTCTACACAGGGGGTATGTATGAGCCAGGTATCCCTGTTTTCAGCGATGTCAACTTGCTTACTCCCTCTTTTTTGGTATACGGTGATTACCGTACTGCGGTTGGCATTCATCGATTTGGTGGTAAACCTAGCCGACAGTGGGCCCATCGATTGAATCTCGATATGGATCTTCGACTCACGGGCACGGAACGCTTCCATATGTTTACTGGGCCCCTAGATCACAACGGCCGATTCACTCGACTTGATTTTAGTGACAGCGACAATGTCGAGTTTGAAGAGGAGCTTGATTTCCGGCCTGACACTGCTTTCTTCGAAGGGGACATGGGCGCGATAACGGGCAGTTGGGCTGGGACTGATGCTCCTTTCGATCTTCCATTTACGATGGGTATTGTTCCTTTGCTCTATCAAAACGGCATCTGGATGGAGGATGCTATCGTAGGGTTTGCAGTAGGTTCGCCATGGAGGCATTCACGACTATTCAACTGGGAAAACTTTGAAACGACCTTTTTTGCGGGGTTCGCTGATGTCAATAGTCCTGCGTTCCAGGATCAGAACGCCGCTAAAGTATTTGGCACTGCTTGGTTTATTGAAGCATATGGGGGCTATATCGAGGCTGATTATGCCTATCTCGATGAGCGACAAGATTTAGGTCGCTCTTATCACAACGCAGCGATCGCCTATACACGTCGGTATTTTGGTAGAGTTTCAAACTCGATTCGGTTCATCGGGAACGCCGGACAACGTGGACCTGCCATCGATCGTACCGCAGACGGCGTTCTGTTGTTGGTAGAAAATAGTCTAATTACGTCGCAGCCGAGTCATTTTGTGCCCTATTTCAATGGTTTCGTAGGGAACGGCAGGCCGCAAAGCGTGGCTCGGGCCGGCGGCTCTGGCGGGATCTTGCGGAATACAGGAATCAATTTTGAATCCGATGGGCTGACCGCATACCCAACGCTCAATGCCACAGGGGCAAATTCTTATGGCGGCGCGGTTGGGTTCAATTTGCTTTCGGCAGATTTTCGTCAGCAATTTGTAGCGGAGTTCACGGCACTGGATCGATACGGCAACCCGGCTTTGAGTGGGATAGCTGGCCCGCAGTACGCGATCGGTGCACGATACCAAAGAACATTGAACAATCGTTCCTTGATTCGATTTGACGCCATAAATGGTTGGCTCGACAATGCATCCAATATTTATGGTATGCGAAGCGAATTTCGCTGGAAGTTCTAGTGACAACGGTCTAAGTTGAGTACATGAGTCAGCAAGTACACGAATGTTCGAAAAAGATTATCGCCAACATTGAACAGGCAATCGTTGGAAAAAGAAAGCAGCTTGTGCTTTCCCTGGTATCCTGGTTTTCCGGAGGCCACATTCTTCTTGAGGATGTACCGGGGGTTGCCAAGACCATGTTAGCCAGAGCATTGGCTGCGAGTGTTGGATGCACATTTAAAAGAATCCAATGCACGCCAGATTTACTTCCTAGCGATATCACTGGCGCGTCCATCTTCAATCAAAAGACTGGTGAATTCGAGTTTCGCAAGGGACCGTTATTCACGAACATCCTTTTAGCCGACGAAATCAACCGCACAACGCCGCGAGCTCAATCATCCCTTTTAGAAGCGATGGCTGAGGCGAGTGCGAGTATTGACGGAACAACTTACAAACTTCCTAATCCATTTCTTGTTATCGCAACGCAAAATCCTGTTGACCATGAAGGGACCTTTCCTCTTCCTGAAGCACAACTCGATCGGTTCTTCATGAAATTTACGCTTGGATATCCATCGATGGAAGAAGAGCTTCGCATGCTTCAGTTGTTGGAACAAGAGCATCCGATTGATACCTTGCGACCTGTTGCGACTGTCGAGGAAATTCTTGCTGCCCAAAAGCAAGTTCGAAATGTATATGTCGACCCGAAGGTGCGACAGTATTTGCTACAGATTGTTCATGAAACTCGCTCGCACAGCGATTTAGCATTGGGGGGAGGCCCGAGGGCAACGATTGCATTGTTTCGAGCTTCGCAAGCTATGGCTGCTATTCGAGGAAGAGCTTATGTTCAGCCTGATGATGTTAAAAAGATTATCTCACCTGTGATGGCACATCGCCTTATTCTGAGACCAGAGGCCCGCCTTCGTAAGGTTACGTGCGATTCTGTCTTAGACGAGATCATCGCCGAGATAGCTGTTCCGACGATAGACGAACCTCGAAAATAGTCACGCGTACTCGTGCAAGGTGTGGTAGCGTATGCAATACATTCCTCTATACGCGAATGGACCTTTAGTAAGTAGGATCGCATTAGGTTGTTGGCCTATTGCAGGTATAACGTCTCTAGGCGTCTCCGATGAATCGTCCATTGCTACGGTGCATAAAGCCATAGACGAAGGGATCAACTTTTTCGATACGGCATACTCTTACGGGTTTCATGGAGAGAGTGACCGTATCTTGCAAACTGTCCTATCTCAACGCACGGAGCAGATCGTGATTGCTTCCAAAGTGGGGCAATCCTGGAATGAACAAAAGCAACGCGTTGTTGATGCTCGGCCTGAAACGATTTTTCAGCATACTCAGGAATGCTTGAATCGATTACACGTTGACTATGTCGATCTAATGTATTTGCATGCTCCCGATCCGAGTGTACCGCTCGCGGAATCAGCGGGAGCACTTTCCGAGATCTGTCGGAAAGGTTGGGCTCGTTCGGTAGGAGTTTGTAATGTCAATTTGGAGCAGGCTGAAGAGGTGAGCCGACACTGCAATCTGGCTGTAATCCAAATTCCCTTCAACATGCTTCAGCAGGGGCAGCATAAAGCATTGAGGCAGTTTGCCAGTGAGCGTCACATTTTGATGGCGTGTTATTGGATTTACATGAAAGGTTTGTTGGCTGGTAAGTTGAGGCGAAATCATCGGTTCGCGCCCGAGGACAAGCGGCTGAGCTATGAGATTTTTCACGGGGAAGCTTGGGAACGGGCGCAGAATTTATTGGATCGCCTCGAGAACTTGTCGAACGAAAAAAAATGTGCAATTTCTCAGCTAGTCATTGCATGGGCTCTTCGGCAACCGCAGGCTGATCTGTTGTTGATGGGGGCCAAAACACCGGCGCAGATTATCGAAACAGCCCGATCTCATCTTGTTCATCTGAGTCTGCAAGAACTCGAGAGCCTAGATGGTTTCATCTCAGAGGCCACTCGATGAACGCTTATGAATTTGCAATACTTGGTTCCGGGTTCGCGAGCAGTCTGTGTGCTGCGATTCTTGCAAAAAACGGTCGATCTGTTGTCGTAATTGACCGCGGAAAGCATCCTCGATTTTCCATTGGTGAGTCTACAACGCCAGCTGCCGACTTTTTGCTGCACCATTTGGCGACGCAATTTGGTCTTTCAGAATTGCTCCCACTGACACAGTATGGTAGTTGGACGAATCATTACCCCGGTATAAGGTGCGGTTGTAAACGTGGCTTTAGCTATGTTTGGCACGGCGACGGTACGGAGTATACCCCCACAGAAGATCATAAAAATGAGTTGATGGTCACCGCGAGTGCTTCGCGAGAGGTCGCTGATACACAATGGTATCGGCCTGATGTGGATACATTTTTTTTACAAGTGGCTAAATCTTACGGAGTCCATGTTATTGAAGAAGCGATTCTAGAAAACATCGATTGTGATGAGAATGGACATCATTGTTTAACATATACTGTGCAAGGCGAGCGACAGTCGATTTGCAGCCCCTTTGTGATTGATGGTAGCGGCCCGCAAAGCATACTCATGCAAAAGAATGGCGGGGCTGATTTAACGGACGAGCTTTTGACCAGCACCAGTGCCGTTTATGGCCATTTCCGGGGGGGACAAGTTACCGAGAACTGGCTGAAAAAAAAGAATGCGGCTTCACACGATTTCCCATATCCATTCGATCAGGCGGCTGTCCATCACTTATTTCACGATGGTTGGCTATGGCAGATCGGCTTCGACGATGATTTGACCAGTCTGGGATTCGTAACCAAGACCGCCACCCCACGCAAAGACAAGGAAGCAAACGTTCACCAGGGACTTTTGGTAGCTGTATCGCAGGAGCAAGCCTTTAGCGAATGGGAACGCCGGCTCCATTGTTATCCCGTTTTAAATTCACTGTATGGAAATTGTGTTTTGGCCGATTTTCCTGGCAGACTTTATCAGATGCCGCGTATTCAGCGGCTTCGTGAAAAGGCTGCGGGCGCCAACTGGGCCGCTCTCAGTTTTACCGTTGGGTTTATCGACCCGCTCCATAGCACGGGAATTGCGCATACATTAAGCACGGTCGAGAGGCTGTGTGATATCGTTATGAATCCCGACCTCGAAAAGCGTACTTATGATCTACACGTCTATTCGTTGCAGGTTGTTCGCGAGTTTTTGCATATCGATAAGATCATCTCAACCTGCTATGCATGTCTCCACGATTTCTCCCTTTTTTCGGCGGCATCCATGATCTATTTTGCAGCTGCGATCGCCTTGGAACGCCATCGTGGGCTGAATTTAGAAACCGGATTTCTGCTCGCCCAGGATGAGAGGTTTTGCAGAATTGTCGGAGAGATTAATCGAAAAGCCCTGTCGCTTACGAATGATAGTTCTAAGGGCAATAGGCTTGAGAAGTACCAATTGCTCGAAGATATTCAGAGCTGCCTGCAGCCTTATAACGACGTCGGACTTTTTACACCCGCGATCAAAAATATGATTCTTCACACGACGGCCGCAAAGTAAGGCAAAACGATTTTTTGTGTTTATGCTTGGAGCCAGTCGACTCGCTCAAGACCAGGCGAGCTGGTAAAATTCGAGTTTGGCACGAAGCACAATTGCTCCTACCGATTTTTCCATCACTCTAACAGAATAACTCCTCGACTCATGACTCATCAATATGTTGAACGGCTCGTCAATCTACTTGACCCAGGCGCTAATCAAATCCTAAACATGTCGGTCGAGGATGCGGCTCGTGCGTTAGCCTCGGGTGATCTGGAGGCGGTCCGAAAAATACAAGGCCATTTCGCTTTGATCGAAAAAGAGGGCCAGTTGGTTCGCATGGCGCGATCCATTGGGCGGCCAATGAGATACTTTTTGGCGAAGCGTAGTGAGGGGCCATGTTTGGTAGTAGCGGAGAGAATTGATGAGATTTACGAGTTTCTCAAAACGGAGGGGTTAGATGATCAGTTTCATCCCTCTTATACTCGTATGGTTCCGGCCCACCACATCGTTGAGTTAAAGTTAATCGGTTGCCCAGATCCGAATCCGATTAATCGCAGATACTTTAGCCCGTCCAGAAATCGGCTCTCTACCAACTTGGACGAAATAGGAACCAAGTACATACAGTCGTTATCCAGCGTTTGTCAGTCTTGGTTAGCTGCTCAAGATCCCAAGGAGCCGATAGGTGTTTTGTTTTCGGGAGGAATCGACAGCGGCTCGGTCTTTCTCGTGCTGTATGACGCTATGTTGAAGATGGGGATTTCCCCGGCTCGCTTGAAAGCGTTTACGCTTTCCATCGACGGAAACGGGGATGACGCATCGCAGTCTATCGATTTTCTAAAACCATTAGGTTTGGAGCTCTTCCTGGAAATCGTAGAAGCCACCCCTGAGTCGATCGACTACAAAAAAGCAATTGCTGTCATCGAGGATTACAAACCATTGGATGTACAAGCGGCCGCGATGGGGCTGGCGCTTTGCGAAGGAATTCGCCAACGATATCCTGATTGGAAGCTTTTGATCGATGGTGACGGTGGAGACGAAAACCTAAAGGACTATCCTATTGAGGACAATCCAGAATTGACGATTCGGAGTGTTCTCAATAACACCATGCTATACCAAGAGGGGTGGGGTGTTGAGGCCGTCAAGCATTCGCTGACTTATTCTGGCGGTCAAAGTCGGGGGCACGTTCGCAGTTGGGCGCCCGCCAGAAAGTTTGGATTCAGCGGATTTAGCCCCTATGCTTTACCAGACGTTATCGAAGTTGCTGAAGGCATCCCCTTTATTGAGCTCACCGATTGGGATCATGATAAGCTCTATGCTCTAAAAGGGGAGATTGTAAGACGAGGTGTAAAGGCGGTGACCGGTTACGAAATGCCGGTTTTCCCGAAGCGACGATTCCAGCATGGCGCGACCACTGGTGATATGTTTGCAAAATTATTCCCAGCGAGTGCTTTGGAATATCGCCGAACATTTCTAGACATCTACAGTTGAGTAGTGGTTACCTAGTGAACAGTGTATTTCCTCGGGGGCAACGGAATGTCGTTTCGTCGAAGAGACCTTATGCTTTTTTTTCCGAATTGGAATTAGGGCGTTCTGGTCACATAGAGAGTGTTGCTACGATTTTTCTTACGAATCGAGAGTGCCCGTTTCATTGCGTCATGTGCGATCTATGGAAGAACACTCTTATGGAAAGTGTGGAATCGGGCGACATTCCGTTGCAGATCTCGTACGCATTGAATCAGATTGAGCCTTCGGAGAGCATCAAGCTCTACAATAGTGGCAATTTCTTTGACTCGAAAGCCATTCCGTATTCAGATCATTCTGCCATTGCGGAGTTGGTAAAGAATTTTTCGAATGTGATTGTCGAAAACCATCCCAAGCTATGCACACAAGTTTGCGAGGAGTTTCAAGGAAGGATCGCACCAGCCTCCTTTGAGATTGCGATTGGATTGGAGACATGTCACGAACCATCTTTAAAGTGGCTTAACAAGTCGTTTGATCTAAAGGATTTCGAGGCTTCAGTGCATTTTTTGCGGCGTTGCGGCATACATGTTCGCGTCTTTTTGTTGCTTGGTTTACCTGGGCTTTCGCGAGAGGATTGCGTCGCTTGGACGTTGCGATCCATTGAATATGCAGCGAGTCTCGGAGTCGATTGCTTTAGCATCATTCCAACGCGTTCTGACGGTCCGGCGTTTCAAGGGGCAAAACTGGACGGTTCGTTTGCGGATCCCACAGGGGAGCAAATAGAAGAAACATTCGAGCGGGCTTTGCAACTCCAAGCAGGGCGAGTTTTTATGGACTTGTGGGATGCCGACAGGTTCTTTTCATCGGGGTCGTCAGCGGACGTAAGAATCAAACGTTTAGAATCGATGAACCTGTACCAAAAGGTACATTGAGTCATTTCGCATTATCAGCATTACTTACCTATCTAAAGTTAATGTTTAAATTGGCGAAAGGGCATATTGAAATGATCACCTGTTCGGTGTTCAATTTTCCTTAGACACTGTGAGATGCGAAAGTGTTTCCGGGAACGCGTGTTTTGAAATGAGCTATTCAAGAAGGTCTGGTGTTCCCATGCTCTTTTCCTTCTCTCATTAAAATATTCCGCGTGAAATCTCCGTATCACCATGTTCATTTGGTATGGCTCTTGCTTGCCTTAATTGGGTTAGGTGCATCGGGTTGTTATAAGACAAGTCCCGAAAAACCTTCAGACAAATTAGAAGAGATAGATATCGGGGGCGAGACCGAGGATTTATCGACCATCACAAACGGGCCTCGGGGGCTCGTAGGAAGTAAAGCGTGTATAGAGTGTCATGCTGACATTTATAACTCGTATGCCAAACACCCGATGTGGGATTCTACAGAGTTGGTAGAAAACGACGACGATCGCCCGTGGAATAAGAGGGATTCGCATTTCGTTCCGGGCACGAGTCGCGTCCTCATGGCAAAAAAAGATGACCAAGGGGACGTTATTCATAGCGAGGCCATGTACGATGATTTAGGGAATATTATTTACGAGCAACGCCACAAAATGGACTATGTGGTTGGTTCGGGGCAGCGAGCGAAAGCGTATATTCGTCAAGAGGGGGAAAGACTTTATATGTCCCCACTTAACTGGTACGAGCGCTCTGATGTTTGGGCTCTTGCACCTGGCTATCGAATGAATGATGTTAGACGCTTCCAACGCCGAGTTACCGAAGATTGTCTCGGCTGTCACTCAGGTTTTCCCAATAGTCTTCTAGCTGGAAAGGATCGCTTCGCTTCACCACCGTTTCATGAGCGATCGATTGGTTGCGAACGTTGTCATGGCGAAGGAGCGAATCATGTCGCTTACCAAGGTAAGGACGGTTTATCGAATCTCACAGGTGATTCTATTGTAAACCCGTCCAAGTTATCAATTGAGCAACGGGAGGCGATTTGTTATCAGTGCCATCTTGAAGCGCGAGCCAGAGTATTACGACCTAGAAAAAGTCATTTAGACTTTAGGCCAGGTATGGTGCTGAGCGATGTATGGGCAATTGTGGATTTTGGAACCGAAGTCGATGGTACAAATAAAACCCGATCCGTGAATCATGTACAGCAAATGAGGGACAGTATCTGCTACATTAAAAGTCAAAAGGAGATAGGGTGTATCTCATGTCATGATCCCCATTCAACTCCCTCGCCAGAAGAGAAGATCGATTTCTACAGAACGCGTTGCAATAGTTGCCATACAGGTGAATCTGCGAGCAAGCCTCTATGTACCGAAGTCCAGGCCAAAAGGGATTTATTACAAGACGACTGTGCTGCCTGCCACATGCCGAGTCTTGATTCCTCAAATATGTCGCACGTTGCCCAGACAGATCACCGAATTCTCAAGCATCGTGTAACAGATCAGCCGGAGGGAAAAGCACCCTCGAGTTTGAGTTTCTTTGATGACCACGGCGACCGGTTTTCTGAATCGGAAAGAAAACGCAACCTAGCGCTTGGAACCATAATTCACATGCAACGGCGTGGCATCACAATTCCCGAATCTGTTTATGTCTTCCTGACAGAAATTGCGAAAACTCGTCCCGACGATGCGCCTGTCTATGCCGCGTTGGGTGCATTAGCCCAATCGAGAAATGAGATCGCAAAAGCCAGGGAATTTTATCAAACGGCGTTAAAAGCAGAGCCTGATTTAGATACCGCTTTGGATGGCATATTCGACATCTCGTTTATGAGTGAGGATTGGGAATCGTGTATAAAGTATTCTAGTGAATTGCTGAAATCCGAGCCGAGATATGGTCGATTGATTGCAATGAGGGGGGAAGCGTTTGCTCGGTTAGGCCAAATTGACAAGGCCATTGCAGAATGGGAACAAGCTGTTGAGATTGCTCCGGGCTTCGTTCCGCTTCGTCAGCTTCTCGTGGAGGCGTATTCGCAAAAGGGCAACCTCGTCAAAGCTGATTACCATGCTGGAGTTTTGAAAGGACTTAAAACCGCGACCGTCCCGGAATCGATGAAGAATGCGAGATAGAACCTGTGTTGGCGTATTAGAGATTGCGAGGTGGTGTCAATTGTGTCCCGAAGCATTTAGAGTTCTTATAAAAGGGGAGAGGCTCGGCTGGTTTCGGTGACAAATTCGATGGTTGATCGAATATGCTACCTACGCCAGCACGATCCTCCCCTTCCTAGTACTATTTTTCGCCGATCACAAAGCGAGGTTTTGCTTAATGCGACGAGTAGATCAGCAGCGAATACTTCGATTACTTGACATATGCCGATTGAGGAACCGGTAAAACGGTGGTGGCGCCGTAATGGGTTTTGTCGTAGCCCTCCCCTTTTTCGTCGGCAGCAATGTGATGCGCAACTGCAAGGATGAAGTTTCCTTGCGTTGGCGTGTAGCTCACATAGCCGTTTGCGTCTGTATTGCGTTCAAACTGAGAATCGAAACCCTCTGCAAGCACCGCGCCTCTTGGAATAAACGACACTCGGGTCTCAGGAAGTGGCTTGCCATTCCAAAGCAATCGCAACCGCAATTCTTTACCAGCTCCCAGTTTTTCTATCGGAGAGTCAACCGTGAACTCAAGGCCATGATTAAGCGGAGCGATCGTGTCGACACCGGTGGTTGCTATAGTTTGGTAGTTATCGGTCGCAAAGAAGTAGGTCTTCGACGACTTGATAGCTCGGGTTTTTCCGTGAAGGGTATCGAGCGTATGGACAACTTGATAGAGCCCCTTTTGTTCAGCAACATACCGAGCAGTCCAAAAGCCCTCTTTTTCCGCTGATCCCATATCTAAAACACTGGGTTTTAAATCGGATTTTGATCCATCGGGAGCGATAAGTACCAGCGAACAAGGAGCCAGTGTGATTTTGCTCGCTAGTTTGAAGTCGCGATGACCATTGCCGTGGTTGCCGAGCATCAAATCGACATAAACGAATTCTCCTTGGCGAGATACCAAGGATGCTGTTTGAACCCACGTATCATGAGCACTGGCAATGTTCCATGTGCCAAGTACAAACGCTAATGCAAAAAGGATTTGTTTCTTCATAGCAAGGTATTCCTGTGATGTTTTGTGGTTTAGTTATCAATCTCGACGTTAATCTCACCACCAGCCCGAGTACTAAAAGCACGCCAAGCCGCGAGGTTGATGGAGTTGGAGACAAAAGAGACGCTACCGTCACAGCGAGCTACCATGACGCCACCTGTGTGATTGCTACGGGCACCGAAGATCCCGTAGCCACAGGTGTTCATATCTAGCAGGTCAGAGTTGGGGGGCAGATAGTGGTTGTAAGCATTGTAATACTCTCGACCATTGATCCACCCTCCACCCCGCTGACCATTGAATCCGCGACGCATGGCAAGGAGTTGAGATTCATAGGTGGCAGGGTCGACAGGGGCCACAAATCCGTTTGCTAGGCCAGCAACAGCGGGAGGAATGGTCGTCGAAGTCCAAACACACGCGACGTTGACCATCGTCCTGCGTTTCTCTCTGACGTTAATGGGTTCAGGAACATTTGTCTGCTCTCGACCTCGGAGAGACTCCGAGAACAAAGCTGTGTTGCTGAGACCGTCAGTGATGGAACCGAAACGAACCTTGGAATTCGTCCACAAAATGCCATCGGTCATCAATCGAGTGTCGTAGTTCGTACCGACGCCACTACCCAGGTTCATGTGATAGTTCGTGCCTGCGTATTGTTCGATGGGACCGCTTCCGCTAAGAGTGACGACTTCAAAGATTTGAGGCCCGGCGTCGCTAGGGCAGTTAAGCATAGGGACGATAGTTCTGGCCGGCTGCACAAATTGCGGTTGTAGCGTACCTGGACAACATCCGTTTTGCAGTCTGAGTCCAAAATCCAACTGCGAAAAGAGGTTCGTTTGTTCGTAGTAGGGCATCAAGTTCGCTTGTACCGAGAAATTACCGGCATTGCTATTTCGAAGCGAGACTAGAGTTGGCAACTGTTTGTTGGTTGACTCATAGTTGTGCAGCGCTAGAGCCATCTGCTTAAGGTTGTTGGAGCATTGCATACGGCGAGCCGCCTCGCGGGCTGCTTGGACAGCCGGTAGAAGCAAGCCGACCAGGATCCCAATAATGGCGATCACAACGAGTAGTTCGACTAGTGTGAAGCCTCGCGAAGTCATCCATTTGGTGGGCTGTAAAGTATGTCTCGATTTAAGTTTCCGTTTCATTTGATAGTTAGATATGTAGAGTAGTTAATAGGCAGAATTACTCGCAAAACAGCGTGGCAACGATAGATCATTGGCACGTACTGAACGCGCTCCCGCTTGCTGACGCATCGATTGGAGGGCGATCCATCCAGCAAAACAGGAGCACGTCAATTCATGCCAACGTTAAAGATGGCCGCCTTTAAGTGCGATGAACGGTAGCAAAGAAGAAACGAAGCTTCATGACTCGTGCATGCAATAAGACAGACAACACGACATTAGTCTGTTGCACGCATAATGAGTTCGTTCGTTACGAGACGCGAGGTGGAGGAATAGAGACCAAGAGGTAGACTGGATAGGGAACCGGGACAGTGTCGATCAATGTCCTCTCTAGATCGACAGACTTAGTCACGACATTGAGCTCTGGAATAATGCATTGATTTATAAGATCGAGAGTGAATGCGAGACCATGACACTTGAGAGTATCCATCACCCGTACAAACCGGACCTTAGGTGGCTGTCTTTTCGGCTTGGACTCGCTGATCAAGGAGTCTTGGCCGTCGGCCGGCGTATAGCTTGCCGTCTTGATCTCATTTACTGCGTTAGACTTGCAATCAGAATTTTTAGAAGTTTCAGAGCGGGAGGTGCCGCAATAGGTTTCGGATTCTATCAGAGTAAGTTGTTTCGTTTGTTTCGAGCAATGCGGGCATGGAGACTCATCAGAGGAGGCGTTTCCGTTGGTGGAATGGTTGGCAATCGAGCTAGATTTAGTCGACGGTTCCTGAAGTGGGGGCGAGGACAAGACTGCGAAAGTCGGCGGAGTGACGTTGTTGTCGATAGCCCATGCGAGTCGCTCTTCTGGGGTGGTACAACAGCACGAAGTCCAACATTGATATGCCGAGCGACA
>JBKCTT010000258.1:0-5014 GCA_046318795.1 Pirellula sp. | reverse complement strand
GGAGTGGCTACATCGGTAGTGGGCAGCTTCGGTTCGATCAATATCGCCTCGGATGGGACGTACACCTACACGGTCGATAACAACAACGCTTCAGTACAGGCTCTACGGTCCAGCAGCAATACATTGCAAGATGTATTTACCTACCGAGTCGCCGATACGGCTGGACTAACGAGCCTAGCGACGATCACGGTGACGATCCAAGGTACCAATGACGCGCCGTGGGATTCTGGTTTTGCTGCTGGTACTGGACTGAATTTCTCTGGATCGGGTGAGGTAGCGCTGAGTGGCTTGGGTGTAAATACAGCCGCAGGTGCGACGACGACGGTCGAATTCTGGATGAACTGGAACGGTACGAACTATGTGATGCCGTTTGGATTCACCCACACTGATCTTTACTTTAGTGGAACGTCTTTCGGATTTAACACATGCAGTAGCGATGTGTACGGTATAGCCTCGGCAGGACTCGCCAATGGTTGGCGTCATATCGCGGCCGTATTCCACAACGGCAATGTGACCCAGAACCAGTTGTTTGTCGATGGCGTGCAGCAAACACTGACACAACGTATTGGAACTTCTAATAACGCGAATGCCTACGTAACCAATTCGGCCAAAATTTCAGGATGGCTCTACGACTCGGGCTACAAGTTTACCGGTGGCATTGACGAGGTTCGCATATGGAACGGGACTCGTACCCAATCGCAAATCCAAGCCAACATGTACTCGTCGCTGTCCGGTCCCGTATCGGGACTGCTGGCTGCTTACAATTTCGACAATGTGACGCTGGGAGTCGGTGGTGTGACGGATGTGAGCGGTAACGGCCGAAGTGGCACATCCAGTGGATTGACTGCGGGGAACATTGTCTCAACCGGTTGGAGTGCCACAGGCGTTACTCTTGGAGAGAATACATTGACAGGCACTGTGATTGGCTCGGTGAGAGGCTACGACTACGACGCGGGAGATACGCTCAGCTACTCGCTATTCGACAATGCGGGCGGTCGGTTCGCGGTCACTTCCGGTGGTGTGCTGTCGGTGGCTGATGGATCGCTGTTGAACCACGAGGCGGCCACGAATCACACGATCGTCCTTCGCACGACGGATGCAGCTGGATTGACGTTTGACAAGACCTTGACGATCAATCTTACGGATGTCAACGAGACACCGACAGCCGTGGCGGACTCGGCGACTGCTGTGGAAGCGGGCGGAGTGAGCAACGGTACCGCCGGAACGAATCCAACGGGCAACGTCCTCACCAACGACACCGATGTTGACGCGGGGGATACCCGAGCCGTCACGGGTGTTCTGGCGGGTACCCAGGCCTCTGCAACGGGCAACGTGGGTTCCAGCGTCAACGGTTCGTACGGCTCGATCAGCATCGCTGCTAATGGTGCCTACACCTATGACGTGGACAACAGCAACGCTGCCGTGCAGGCACTACGCACATCGGGCAATACTCTACACGATGTCTTCACGTACACCATGCGCGACACGGTGGGCTTGACCAGCACGACGCAAATCACGGTGACGATCCAGGGTGCCAACGACGCGCCAACGGATATCACAGGTACGTTGACGATCGCTGAAAACAGTGCGAATGCAAGTTCCGTGGGAACGGTTTCGACGACCGATATCGATGCAGGCGACGGCTTTACGTACGCCCTGACCAACAACGCCGGTGGCCGATTTGCAATCAATGCAACGACCGGTCAAGTCACTGTCGCCAATAGTAGCTTGCTGGACTTCGAGACCAACGCGTCCCACTCCATCACCGTTCAAGTCACCGATACTGCCGGAGCAACATTCAGCAAAGCCATAACGGTCAGCGTGACCAACGTCAACGAAGCGCCGACCGCGATCACCGTGACGAGTGCCGCGACGACGATGCAATTCGATACGTCTGGAACCTTACTACAAAACTCGCAAGGGACAGCGATTGTAACTGCAACCAGCGCAGTGGCAGGTTACGATGCAGCGCGAGGTGGTGTCGCACAGATCTCAGCCGGTGGGCAATTCAACGTCTCGGCCAGCGCACCAACGCTGGGCAGCAACTTTACGCTCTTCGCACGTTTTAAAAATTTGTACATCTCTGAACAGGGTTACAACACGTTGTTCCGCGGCGTCACGGATCATCAGTTGTTGCTTAATGTGTCGACCAAAGAACTTGGCTACTTTGACAATAATACGAATGGCTTCAGAGGTACTGGCTACGTTGCGAGTGGACTCGATGATGGTCAGTGGCACAGCGCGGCGGTTGTCAACAGCGGAGGGATTTTTACCTATTACATCGACGGTACGAAAGTTGGTAATACAATCACCGATAGCAGCACCACCACGTTGGGTTGGATCGGCGGCATGGCAGCCGGTCAAGCGTTTTCCCAGTATCTCGATGATTTCCGATACTTTGGTAGCTCGCTTTCGGCTGCTCAAGTTGCGACGTTGAACTCCGATACCGAGGCGGCACTAACGATTGCTGAGAACTCAGCCAGTGGAACCTATGTCGGATCGGTTATCGGTCGCGACGTTGATGCCTCCACTGCATTGACCTATAGCTTAACGGACAGTGCTGGTGGCCGATTTGCTGTGAATATTAGTAATGGCGCGATAACAGTAGCCAATAGCAGCTTGCTCAATTTCGAAGCGAATACATCGCACGCGATTGTTGTTCGTGCAACCGATCAAGGAGGATTGACGTTTGACCAGACGGTGACGATCGGTGTTTCCAACGTCAACGAAGCACCGACTGCGGTCGCTGACACAGCTATCGCAGTCGAAGCAGGCGGAACCGCCAATGCCATCGCAGGCACGAACCCGACCGGTAACGTGCTCACCAACGATACCGACGTCGATACCGGGGATACCAAAACGGTGAGCGGTGTCGCTGCTGGTGTGGTAGGTAGCGCTTCGACCAATGTTGGCTCAGCCGTGGCAGGTACCTACGGTTCGATCAACATCTCCTCGACCGGTGCTTATACGTATACCGTCGATAATAGCAATGCTGCCCTTCAGGCTTTGCGACTCAGCGGTCAAACGATTCAGGATGTCTTCACCTATACCATGCGAGACGCTGCTGGCGTGACCAGCACTACGCATATCACAGTGACCATCCAAGGCGCCAACGATGCGCCGCATGATATTACTGCCACATTAATCATCGCCGAAAACTCGGCCAACGGTTCAGTAGCAGGGACGGTGATTGGCCAGGATGTCGACAACGGTGACTCATTCACGTACAGCTTGACCGATACCGCCGGTGGACGCTTTGCGATTAACAGTTCAACCGGCCAGGTGACGGTCGCCAACGGTAGCCTGATCGACTTCGAGACCGCCTCGAGTCACAACATTACCGTTCGCGTGACCGATGCGTCGGGTGCGACGTTTGACAAGGTGATGACGGTTGCAGTGACCAATGTCAACGAAGCGCCGGTGATGACTTCGACTGGGGGAATCGATAACAATGTCTCTTTGTTACTTAATGGGGATGGAGCCAACGGCAGCACGGCCATTATTGACAGCAGCCTATCGCCTAAGACGGTGACGGCATTTGGTGACGCGCAGATCAGCACAGCGCAGAGCAAGTTTGGCGGGGCAAGTCTTGGGTTTAATGGGGCTGGTGCAATGCTCACTTCAACTTCTTCTGACTTGTCTCTTGGTACATCCGATTTTACGATTGAATTATGGGCTTACAGGCTTGGTGGAGCACCTGCGAATTCTACCTATATGCAACTATCTGCAGGTACAGATCTTTATTCTCCCGTCCTTGGATTTGTACAAGGTTCAGAAATTCAAATTTACATTAGTAGCAATAACGCTAGCTGGAACATTGCTGCAGGGCAAAGATGGGGCACAGTACAAGCAAATACATGGGTGCATTATGCGTTAACTAGGCAAGGTTCTACATTTAAGGCATTTGAAAATGGCATTCAGCAATCCACTTGGACATCCTCTGCTTCCATCTATCAAGCGTCCAATCTGGTTTCAATCGGAAAATCCCAAAATACTGCAAGTGAAAACTACAAGGGTTACATCGACGCACTCCGTATCACCAAAGGCATCGCCAGATACACCGGCAACTTTACCCCAACAACGAACTCTTTGACAACGATAAACGAAGACAACGTGACCTCAGCCGGGGACACCGTGGCTCAGATCGTGCCGGACGGCGCAATCACGGATGTCGACTATACGCCCTCGACGAGTGCCCCCGAGTCGATTGCGATCACGGCGATCAACAATACCAACGGGACTTGGCAGTTTAAGCTCGGTAACGGTGCATGGTCCAATATCGATTCGACGCTGCTCGCCACACAGGCTCTGTTGCTCGACAGCACCGACAGTGTCCGCTTCGTCCCCAATGCGGACTGGAGTGGGAATTCAACATTCACCTACCGCGCTTGGGACAAGACAGGCGGAACTACCGCGGGCTCTTACGTCACGATCAGCAGTACCGGCGGTTCGACACCCTACAGCTCTGAGATTGGTACAGCCCTGATCACAGTCAACGCGGTCAACGACGCACCGGTGGCTCTCGCAGACACCGCCACGGCGATCGAAGCCGGCGGCGTTAGCAATGGAACGGCTGGAACCAATCCAACCGGCAATGTACTGACGAATGATACCGATGCTGATGCTGGTGATACCAAGACAGTCAGTGGTGTTGCGGCCGGTGTGTTAGCTAGCGCCTCGGGCTCAGTAGGAGCAAGTGTCACCGGTTCGTTTGGTTCGATCAATATCGCAGCCAATGGTGCATATACCTATACGGTCGATAACACAAATGCCGCCGTCCAAGCCCTTCGCACCATCAGCAATACGCTAAGCGATGTGTTCACCTACACGATGCGAGATGCCGCTGGAGTGACCAGTACCACACAGCTCACGATCACGATTCAGGGAGCCAACGATACACCGACCGCAGTAGTGGATACCGCGACGGCCATCGAAGCTGGTGGCACGACGAACGGTACCGCCGGTACGAATCCCACGGGGAACGTCCTCACCAATGATACCGACGTGGATAGCG
>JBKCTT010000257.1:0-2416 GCA_046318795.1 Pirellula sp. | reverse complement strand
CTGGCGGCATAAGTGGAAAGTTACTCAACTGCTCTTTCCTTATCGAATGAGTAAAACAAACCGAGAACTGTGTACATCTTTTCGATATAGCATCTTTTGACAAGGGTACACCAGAGGAAAGTTGAACTTCTCGGCGACTTGGTTGATTCGAAATCCCGAGTTCGACGTTCCAGTCATGGGCGATTACGCAGACCTCAAAGTAGCCATCCATTATGGCGGTAGGATGGAATCCGACGTAAACTACCCCCTTTCCGATGGATCAACGGTCCTAAACGGGCGATTCTTCCCGCGAAAAACCTGGTCTTTTCCACGTGAATCCGTTTTCTACGCCATAACTCGCACTTTATTCCCATTACCCGAGGCTTGAG
Source organism: Pirellula sp. (assembly GCA_046318795.1). Lineage (GTDB taxonomy): Bacteria > Planctomycetota > Planctomycetia > Pirellulales > Pirellulaceae > JBKCUI01. The sequence continues at coordinate 2,048 of JBKCTT010000257.1, read as the reverse complement.
AAATGTCTCTCTCTGTAACCCAAGCGATCGAATCTCTGACGGCAGCTCGTGCAGCGGGCAATATCACCGAGGGAGCCCTCGAAAATCTAAAATGCTGGCTAACGGAAAATCGCTACGAAGGCTACCGGTCGGCGGTGATCGAACATATCGAAGCTGGGAAATGGCAAGCTCTCGATGACGCTTTCTGGACCATCATCCCGTTCGGGACTGGTGGGCGACGAGGCCGTATGTACCCGATTGGCTCAAACGCGATCAATGATCGAACTATCGGTGAGAGCGCTCAGGGGTTAGCGGATTACATCAAGGGGCAACCGTCGGCCGTCCAGCCGCTTTCGTGTGCGATCGCTTACGACACTCGCAACAATTCCCGTCATTTCGCCGAGCTATGCGCATCGATCATGGTGGCCAACGGTTTCCAGGTCTATTTTTTGGATGACTACCGAGCAACTCCCCAGCTCTCGTTCGCTGTGCGGGCCAAGAAGTGTAGCTGCGGAATTATGGTGACCGCATCGCACAACCCACCCAGCGACAATGCCGTGAAAGTCTACTGGTCGACCGGTGCTCAAGTATTGCCTCCGCACGATTCCGCAATTATCGACCGAGTTATGAACGTCCAACAGATTCACACCGTTCCCTTTCAAGAGGCTGTTGCCAACGGCAAGGTCTCGATTGTCACCGCAGAGATCGACCAAGCCTTCTTAGCCGAAGCCATTAAATTCTCCTGGCCGGGCAGTCGTGATGTACGAGTCATGTACTCACCACTTCACGGGGTTGGAGGCTTCGCCGTATTGCCGCTTTTGGCAGCCGCTGGTTTTAAAGACGTTGTTGTCTTTGGTCCTCACGCCAAGCCGGATGGAAATTTCACGAATGTCCCTGGCCATGTTAGCAACCCGGAGAACAGCATCGTTTTTGACGCGATGATTGAGCAAGCCAAGGGTGATGGCACCGACATTATCCTAGCGACCGACCCTGATTGCGACCGCTTGGGTTGTGCCGCGCCGCTTTCTCTGTCAGACCGCGATCACTGGGCCACGCTGAACGGCAATCAGATCGGAGCTTTGCTGACCGATTATGTTCTTAGCAAACTGAAAGCCAACGGAAAGCTCAGTCCCAAAGCGTATGTTATCAAGACATTGGTAACGACCGAGCTAACTCGCCGTGTAGCCGAGGCACATGGTGCACGTTGCGAAGGCAACATCCATGTTGGTTTCAAATGGATCGCTGGCCTCATGGATGCGTTGGGACCGGATGATTTTGCGTTTGGCACGGAGGAGTCGCATGGTTATTTGATCGGTCAATATGTACGTGACAAGGACGGCGCTGCAGCATGTTTGTTGATGGCCCAGTTAGCAGCGGATCTCAAGGCGGCCGGGCTGACGATCCATCAACGTCTGGAGCAACTCCTCATTGAGCATGGTTGTTACATCGAGGATTTGATCAACGTTCAGATGGAGGGTAGTGAGGGGATGGCCAACATGAAGAAGCTCATGCAATCCTTGCGAGACACACCGCCGTCGACGATGGGAGGGCTCAAGGTGGTGGCGGTTCGGGACTATGGTAATCTAACGATTCGCGATGCCTCGGGTAATCTTAAGCCGCTCGATGCACCGAAGAGCAACATGTTGATCATGGATTTGGCGTTACCTGGATCGGAGGAGCCATCGGGCAATGCCATAGCGGTACGTCCATCGGGTACTGAGCCTAAGGTAAAGTTTTACTTGTTTGGTTATGAGCCAGTGGTGTCCGGTTTAGCATCCGCCAAGCAGACGGTGCTTGCACGACTTAGCAGCATGAAGGAAGACGCCAAGAAGCTGAACAAGTAAGCACGACGAGGCATTCGGACTGGCGTGCTTTCCAAAGTCTTGGAGACTTCAGCTACAGCTACGGCTATGAAGTGGCGAGACTAGGCGAGACTAACGTCGCTTGGAGCTGTATTTGGCGGGCCTTTTCGCAGATGGTTTTCCCCGGGCCGGTCTCTTTGGGGCATCCATTAGATTAATCTTCTTGACCTTGCCACTCAGCGAACGACGCCTTTTCACCGATGTCTT
>JBKCTT010000256.1:0-7516 GCA_046318795.1 Pirellula sp. | reverse complement strand
TAACCGCTTCCTCCCATCACCTTGGCTGGCGTTTTACTCCATTACATTCATGTTGGGAGGAGGATACCTCGCTAGATTAGTATGGTTACAGACAGCGCATTTCCCCATACTCACAGGGATACTGTCAATTGCCACATTGACTACAGGGGTACTTCTGTGGTTTCGTGTACGTGCGGCACTTTGGATCTATGTCGCCATCGGGATAGGATTTGTTTTGTTCTCCCTTTATCGCATTGTGATCGATGGTTACACGAACAGTCGACTTTTCGTGGGAATCGGTGGACTATTAATGTTGTACGGTTACTCATCTGTAGCCGAAGAGCTCGAGGACGATGAGGAGCATGAAACAATGACCAACGAATCGGAAAATAAGCTCGCACAAGATTGGTATGAAAAGAAGACCTCCCTCATGGTCGATATTCTCGGTCGCGAACATGACATGGTGATGCATGCCCTCATTCCTTACGCGATCGGAGGTGGCCTGGATTTATACTACTTTCCCAACGGCATAACCGGCACCGCGATTGCAATCAAGGAACTTTGCGAACTCCCGGGTAAAGGATCAAACAACAATATTTTTGACACCTATGAGTTGGTAATGTTCACACGCCAATCGCTATCGCTGGAAAATGCGAAAGACGAATCGACTCCTTTCGGCCGCATTCACAAATCGATCAATGCGGTCCTCAACCATATAGCCCCCTACAGCGCCCAGGCGACTTTGAATCCGCACGAAACCTGTGAGTTTCCAGCAGACATGAATACGGTTGGCGGCAAGTGTTTGATCTTTGACTCGTACGGTTTTGACGGCGAACATGCTGAATTTGGCTTGTTATTGATCATCGAGATACACCGCTCCGAAATGAACTACGCCCGAGAACACGGTGGCAAAGCACTCTTAGAAAAGCTTAAAGAAGCAGGCCACTATCCCTACTCGGATATGGACCGTTCTGCTTTGGTATAAATCGGGAACGACAACGCCCCACCTGTCGCCTGAGTTGAAAGGCGTTTCACTTATTGGTGATGCCAATATTGCCATTCGCGAATTTGTTTCTCCGCCGACAGACTCTTCCAACTTTTTTCGAAATTCCTCCTAAGAACCACTCTATTCAAGCGTCATAGAATAACAGCAACTCAAAACGACTCGCGTCCAGCCGCTTCCAGATTATTTAAGGTGGAATATGTTTAAACAGAGAGTTTTTCTTGCCGTATTACTAAGTGGATTGCTTACAACAAGTTTTGGTGTCCGCGCTTATGCGATGCGAGGTCAGATCACCAAGGCGACCGGGATCGCTTTTTCCTCAGACTACCCGACTTCAGCACGACTTGAAATCGAGCGTGCGTTAGAGACCCCGGGCACGGTGTTCGTAAAAGGGCACTTCATCAACTGGATTTCAACTCTGTACTTTCGAGGAGATACTTCCTCGCTCAATCAAATGATAAAACGATTGAGCCAATGTTTAGGTACGACACTCTCGATAAAATTTGATGAAGTAGGCCAAGGCTATGATTGGTTCATCGTACACGATGCGCAATCTAATCATTTTTGGATTACCGTAGATATGCGATCACAAAGTATCATTTTGAAGGAACTATCAATCCCGGATATTCGCAGTAACAGTAACTTACGATGATTCCGAAGCGGCAGCTTGCGTTTTCCGATTAACGCCACAGTGTACGATCAATTCTGTCACCTACTTGCACTTCCGAATCATTGACGAATACCGCGTCGAAAGCACACGGTACTCGAATTGGATGCAAAACGCTTCTCAAAGATAAACTAGGCCGTAGATGGTGCGTTAGTCTTCTACTTCTCGAAACACATAACCGGCTCGCACCGGTGGAGGCATAGGATGATCCGCTCCCTTAACACTGCGCCATACAATATCGCCAAAAAGCAAGTCGTCGGCTGCATCCTCTTTGCTTAGGTCCATTTGCTCCGATAGCTTGGATCCCCACGCCGTAGCCAGATTGACCTCCTTTAGATCGACGTTGGCAGGCAGGGAAACATAAGGGGTTAAGTCGGGCTTCGACGTAAATGAGCGATACATCGGAGTCGCTGCTGCATCGAACTGAGTCATTGGGTCTAACCCCAAAATTAACCCCATGGTCCTCAGCATACTGGATGTGGAGTACAAAGTGGAATCCACGGAACCCATTCGCGAATAGGGACTTACGACCAACGCAACAGTGCGATGTGCATCCACATGATCCGCGCCGTTTTGTGCATCATCCTCCACTACGAACACAGCCGTTTTCGACCATGATTGGGAGTTAGATAATCCCTCGATAATCATCCCCAAAGCTAGGTCGTTGTCTGCAACCATCGCCGTCGGCGTAGGCTTTCCCGCACGAGTCCCATAGGTATGATCATTGGGCAGCCTCATAACTATAAATTGAGGTAGGCTACCTGCCGATTCGAATTCACTCCATTTCTCCAGAAATCGCTTTGCTCGCAATACATCAGGATAATCCAAGTCGTACGATCGAAACCTGGGATCATAATGCCCTTGAAGTGCCTCAATTTGCGTGATCGACGGATCATTAATCGTTGGGCCGTTATCTACAAACTCACCGAAACTAAAGTAGCTGACATTCTTCTCCTTACATTTATCCCAAAAGTAACCACTCGAGGGCTCAGCGATTTTGAACTTACCTTCCGCAGGATATTTCAATTTTCCTCGACCGCCGCGATAGGTAAGTGGCCATGTTTTCTCGACAAAGTCAGTAGCGTAAGCGGCCATCGTCCACTCGTGGCCGTCAGCACTAACCTCACTCTCGACATAGAAATTATCGAGTAAAACGTATTGATCTGCTAATGCATGATGGTTGGGAGTGACAAGCTGCGGAAAAATGCAAAGACTCGGATCGCCGTTTCCTTTGGGAATATCGCCGAACACTTGATCATACGTCCGATTCTCTTTGATGATATAGACACAATGCTTGATGGGACTTGCTTGGCCTACAAGAGTGGGAATAGGATTATCCTTTGAGACTTCTATCGCGTTTGGTGTTTCTTTTTCATTAAGAGGCGTGTTTTCAAAAGCCAATCGAGTCATCTTGGCCATCTCAGCGGGATTCGGGGTATCGATGATGCTCAATGCTCCTTGCATCAAACCACCGATATACTCGCGAACTGTTTTAGGTGGCTGCAAATTCGGATTTGCGCCATGGACGTTAGTACGCGAGGTTAGCCCTTTACCATTGGCGACTAAAATAGCGTTTCCTTCTTGTGCCATTCGAACGCTGGTGGGATACCAACCCACAGGAATAAATCCCAACGACGAACTCTTGCCTCGCTCACGAATATCAAAAACTGCCAAGTTGTTATTGTCCGCATTGGCTACCAATAGTACGTTCGTATCTGGAGAAACGCAAAGACTCATCGGTGTGCTGCCATTCGATGCCTTAGCGTACAATGCTGTTGATAGTACTTCTTTTTGCTCCCCAGTGGCCGTATCAATTAGAACGACGCCGTTCTGATTCGAACATGTCACATAGAGATACTTCCCTCTATCCAATAGCACCATCTCGGTAGGATGACTGAGTGTTGGTATCGTCGCGACAATTTCCCCCGTCACGATCTTCACTTTTACGACTTGAGATTTACCCCATAGACTGACATAGGCGAAACCGTTTACTTCATCAACTATTGCAGTATACGGGTAAGCTTCATCGGCAAACTTAACTCGCTTACGCAACTCACCTGTCATTCCATCGATGATTTTCATTTCATTGGCCAGCAATCCGCAGACCAATAACTCATTTCCGGAAGTAGCCAGACCTGATACGACGAACTTATCTTCCTTTGCCCCGACCGTCAGTACGGACGGCTTTCCGAGATAGCCGTCGGCAAACGGAAAAACGTATACCTTTTCATCTTCTCCGCCACTAATTGCAAGTTGTTTGCCGTCGTTGATAAAAGACAATCCATAGAATGATTGGTCGATACGAGCCGAGCTGATTTGCTGACTTGTTTCGAGCGAGATCACTCGTACCTCATGGTCTCCATATCCACAATGAAGAACAACAGCGAACTTCCCGGATGGATCTATCTCGATACGGACAGGAAAATCACCCAAAGGAACTTGTGTTCCTTGTGGCGTTAATGACCAGCCATTCGGAAGTAGGATTTCATTATTGGGCTGTAGGCCAGGTAGTCCTGTGCGACCGTTTTTGAGAAGCTCCTGAGGATTGGCTGCTTTGTCCTGAGAAATACCAATCCCAAACGGAACCATCGAAAGGATAAGGCTTGCGGTGACTTTAATTCGCCATTTCATAAGATTACCTGAGTACATGGTGACAAAAACCGTAACGGCTGATTGGCTGCGATTGTAAGAGGCCCCAGGTTCCGAACAAACCAGCGAATGCGAGGTTAACCAAAGTTTCACGCAACGCGAATTAGAAACTCCCATAAATCCCTGTAGGACAGCCGCTTCGAAACAAAACCATGCATCCTTAAAAAATCTGCGTTTGGAAACTCGCGTTCGAATCAGCACAGGATCTTGCTAAACTCTTGATTGATACGCAGTAACAAATTGGCTACCTATATTTGCAATAGCCACGTCGAAAAAAGCGATTGCCTACCAAACTACGTAATCGCCCTGTCGGCACATCGTCGATTAGCTTGCTGCAATACAGTCTCAACCGGTTCTTCTTGTAAATCAGGTAGATAAATAGCAATCAAAGTGGCCAAGACTGGTAAGGCCTGAGGACACTCCTAACGATCGAATCTACTTAGGCCATGCTACTGCAATTGAAGATATAGCTTCTTGCAGACATGCTTAGAATTTACCTTTTCAGAAAACGCTGGTCGCTTATCAAAATTGTTCAAGATCCAATCCAGCGATTGCAAAAGCTTGTTCAAGTCTTCTACTTTCGTGATATGACCACGCTCGACGCATGGAAAAACTTTCATACGACCGCGCATGCTTAAGGCAAGTAAGGATACCTGTTACGAGCCTATGTGGGCATGGCTGGCGATGAAGGTTTTTCGGAGTGCATTAAGTCGGTACTGTTGCTTGTTACTGTTGGTCTTGTCGGGAATCGTCATCTCAATGGGACCGGCACTCAGGCTTGGGAGCAATTAAGCTTTTCAGTAATACTCATCATCCTTGATGATCCATGGCTGCTTGCAAATCACGTCAAAGAATCTCACTGTTTAGTAGTCGGATCAATTGATTGACGTTCCGGGTTTGGAAAACAACAGTAACGCGGAGTTTGGAATTGGAACTTCACGAAGGGACGGGTAATCCAGCATCCTGGCATTGCTTTACCATATGTAAGCTGCACCGTCCTGCCTTTACGATGCGACCGCTCATTCCAAGGCGACTCGGTTGGATGCAATCTGACATAGGCAGATTATCATTTTGCCCCACAATTTTTGCCCATTTAGGCGAGGATGTGATCAACCAAATTTTTGATGCTAGAAGCGGCACTGGGCAACATTTGAAGCCGAAGCCCAAGATAGGTTTCATCAAGAAAAACCCTAGTACCCCCGACAGGGTTCGAACCTGTGACCTCAGCTTTAGGAAAATAATCTTCCAGGTCTTAAAAAAGCTTAAAAACATTACGTTTCCTGCGTTTTCCATAGTACCAAAATGCAACCAGTGTCGCAAGATGGAATAGCGAATAAGGGTAGTTGCGGGGGCGTTGCGGTGTATTTCAGTGTATGACCTTTAACAACTCAGTTGCACCGAACCAGCAACATAAATATGGCACAACAAAGAGAGGGCTATCTGAGGCACGTAAACGCCTCTCTGACGCGTCCGTAACGCTGGACGTCTAATCACACTAGGCAACGCGACACAACGCGTCCTGTGGCAAATCTCGCAATGCTAACGCCTACCTGCCTGTGGCAACACTTGTTGGTTGTCATGGGGATGGTGCAGCCATACGCCACGCTCAAACCTTAAACGCATCGTCTCAACTTTTCCCTTGCTTCCAGGTCGGTGGCTAGTCGGCTCGGAATCCATTGCTGTTGGCTCGATGTCAAACTCGTAATCAACCGTCTTGTCGTTTTGTTTGTTGAGCATGGTATTTTGAGGCATGGGGGGGGGCGATGCAACTGCGGGTCCCGGAGCTGTCCTTACCATTCCTTTGACGTCAACGCGTACGCCAATCGCCAATCAACCGCGATTAACGCCGGACCTGTGATTGTGTCGCTCCATCGCTCACCATTGCGAAGTTGGCAACCACAAACGACGTGGACGAACGGTTGTACAGTTCGACGAATCCCACTATCGAACTCGGATTTTACTTGTTGTGACTCATCATCGGAAGCGAACGCGATAACGCCAACTAGTTCTGCACCGCGAACGGCTGCATTCTTTATTGATCCAACCACGGACCTGACGGTGTTGAGCGGGTCATCGTGCTCAATGTCATGATCCACAAGTTGGATTGCATGGCGCCCAGCTCGCGATTGATAACCAGACATAGCGATATACACTGGCCCATGATGCGAGTATGCTGGACGTAATTCGCTTGCCAAGATAGTCACGCTGCCTTTTAATGCAGTTCGTGACCTCACAATGGTTTCGAATGTCACACGGTCCATTGTTACGGCTCCAGGCATTCGCGACTAAGCCGTCGTTCCTCATCAAGCAGAACAGCCTGTTGACGTTCCAGCTCATCAAGCTCGGCAGCCATCCGCGATTCTTGCTGTTCTAGCCGTTCCAGTTGCACCCGTAATTCCGCCAATTGCTTTTGCTTCTCGGTGTCGCTGCGGTCGTTTGAAACGTACTTCAAAAGATTGTCGGCAATTTGCTGGACCGGTCCTTTTTCTGACGATGATAACTTTGCAATGTCATCACGGCACTTGTCAACCCGCCACCTAAGTGTGGCGAAACCGCCGGAAGCGTTGCGATGGAGTTGTTCACGAAGTTCTGATATTCGCGGTGAAATTGCATTTCTGTTCTCTACGTTTTCTGCCAGTGCTGCCCGTAGTTTTGGATTCTGCACCGTCTGACGCAACTCGTTTTCCATCACGGTAACTGCCGGTCCTGATGATAGGACGTTTCGCTGACTGAGGAGCGGTGTCATTTTCGCAGTAAACTGTTCGCGAACCTGGGCAAACTCTCGGTCCAACTTTTCGATTTCACGCTCGATTGTTTGTAACCGTCGGCTGTTGGACTCGGACGTTTTCATCTGTTCCAAGGTGGCAAGTCTGCGCTGCAGTACGCTGACCTCTTTTTGCAATGCTGCCTCATCCCAACCTAGGTCTGCCATCGCTTGTTCGACTGCATCTAGGTCAACCTCCTCGTTTTTCGCTAACGGCAGCAACACGGTCTTTTTGTGCTCCAGCCAAACATCGGAAACCGTGTCGTTTTTCCGCCTGCGCAGACGGTCTAAAATTGTTGCAACGCTCATTGGATGTGTTCCTTCGTGAATCGACTAATCAAACTGGTTAGCCAATTGTTGCACTGATTCGTCCGCCGCAAATACGCTATCTGTGTCATCCGATAACTTCGTTGGAACTTGTGCTAGATACTGCGATGAACACGAACGTCTGCCA
>JBKCTT010000255.1:0-5891 GCA_046318795.1 Pirellula sp. | reverse complement strand
GCCAAAAAATCGCCGTATCTCTTTACGGCAAATCAAGATAACGTCAATTGACAAAACTCAGTTTATGAAAAACCTCCAAGAGATCGCGCGCCGCGTGCGCCGTCCGGAAGACCAACTTCGTTTCCCGTGCGAATTGATTCAACAGGGCTACGAGCCTAACTACCTAGCGAATTACCGACCCGATGAGCTGGGAGGACTTGATGAGCTTACGCTTTCCATGGTGAAACGTGCCGTCAAACAACTCGATTCCATCGACGAATACAAAGCTAAGATACTTGCCTCCTTGGAGAAGGATCCTCACGCTCCAGCGACTGCAAAGGAAATTGTTCAGAATGCATCGTCGATCGCTCAGATCGACACGACGATGCGTCACATTCGATCTCGAAAAAATGCAAAGAGTATCGCCGAACAATTTCCTGCTGCCGTGGTCGTTGGCCAGGCCATACTAACGCTACAAGGTGAAGCGCCAGCAGATCTGTCAGCGTGGGTAGCCCAAACTGCCGGTGTGCCCGCCGAACAAGCGGAAGAGGTTCTCGCTCAAACCAAAAATTGGTTGACTCATCTTCTCGGCGAAGATCTCCGGCTCATGGTCGACCTACAGCAGTACGTTCTATCGCGAGGTTCTGTCTCGGTAAAGATTTTGCCAGAGCCCGCCAAAGGGAGCCAAGCAGAAAAGGAACTTGAAGCGAACGAGGACAGCGATCAATCGGGAACAGCCGCAGATGTATCTGGACTGATGCCCGTTCAATCCGATGCGACCACGACATCCTCGGACGCAAACACTGATGAGCCCGCTGCGGGCGTGGCGACGTCCATCGATGACACCCAACCGTCCTCTGAGCCCGAGACCAGCACAACGAGCGAGCCCTCGGCTCCCACGGAGATCGCCCCCACGGAGCCCGCTCTCACTGCAACCGATGAAGCTGTTGCACCGCTCATCGCAGAATTCAATCAAGGCAAGAAGTCTAGCAAACCGCTTAAAACCAAAAGCCTATCGGACAAGCAACTATCTCCTCGACAACGCCGCCGTCGATGGATTCGAAGCATACTCGAGTCTTATGCCAAGCTGAAAAAGCAAGTTGGAAACTTGACTCCTTATCAGATCTTGATGATCACTCGGGGATTGCGTTCCCAAATTATTCAACTTCACTTCCAATACGATCGCAAGCCGCTGATCCAGAAGTGCCGAGAAGCATTGTGCCCTGGTCGGCACCCCATGCATGGATTCTTGCTACAACTGGCGGAGTCCGCTCTCGATACATTCTTGCTGCCTCGAGTTCACCAAGATGTCATGGCGATCTTGGAAGAATTCGCGAACGAAGAACTCACCGAAGCAGCGGTAGGACACTTGCAGGGAATCATGTTGCAACGTCCCATCCGTGGGCACCGCATCATGATCATCGATGCACTCGGTCCAAAAATGGCCGCCGTCGCAATCGTAGACGCCAACGGAGAGGTACTCTTTACGGGCGAAATTCCGTGCAATAGTAATCGAGCTGATATCGTCGCACAGAGCGTAGTGAGCTTGGGCACTTGGGTGCATGAGCACAAGGTTACGTTGATCTCCTTGTCCAACGGCCCCGCGCGTCGCTATCTGACGCAACCCATTGCAGAACTGCTCAAGCAATCCAACGAAGGTTCTCTATATTGGGCCATGGTCGATCGTGCCGGTGCGGACGCGTATTGCAGTTCGAGAATTTGCTTGGTGGAACTCCCCAATATCTCGCGTCGGCATCGCGCGGCGGTGTGGCTGGCCAGACGGTTACAAGATCCGTTGCGTCAGATACTCAAAGTCGAACCAACTCGATTGAGGCTCGGCTCTTATCATCGAGAGATCCCTCAAAATGAACTAGAGGTCGCATTGCGAGACGCCGTTTCGTCAGCAATCTCGAAGTCAGGTTTGGATATATTCCAAACCGAACCTGAGGTCCTTCAGCGTGCTCCTGGCATGACATTGCAAGCCGCCAAAGCGGTCGCGAAGGCGTGCCAAGAAGGCCGAATCACCAATCGCGATTCTCTGATGACGGTTCTTAAAGAGAATTTAAGTGAGACCCAAGCCCGGCAGGCGATCGGGTTTTTGAGAGTTTTTGGTAGTGAAGTCACCTACGACGCAACCACCATTCACCCAGACGATTACCGTTTGGCTCAGCGTCTCGTCGAACACGCTTCGTTGCCCGTCCCCCCAAGCCACCCAGATGGCTGGGTCAAGCCGGACTATAGCAAGCTGGCAGAAGCCAATGCTGCGGCAGATAAGAAGCTCGAAGATCAACAGGCTGCATTCGGCGTCATGCCAGAGGCGGAATCCCATGAAGAGGTTCCCCTCGATGGCGATGGAGAGCTAGGCGATAGTCCGATCGAGGAAAACACTATCGAAGTCGCTTCCTCAGAGACAGTTGCTCCAGACGTAGCGGACACGGTCGAGTCCGGTTCCGTCGAAACTGCGGAATCAGACGCTAGCGGAATTGAGCCTGAGACCGTAGTTGAGGCGGCCGCTACAGCGACCAGCGAAGAAACAGCTGGCAACACCGACGCATCACTTCCGGCTACTAGCAGCGAAGGCATTTCTCATATGCCACCCATTGCAACCGAGCCGCTGCAGCAAACTCCTCTCTCCATTGATGCAGAACGGCTGGCTCGAAGCTGGCAAGTTGGTAGAGAAAAGCTTCGCCGAGTCGCTCACGCACTCCAGTTTCCATTTGCTGACGACCGCGATTTCCGCTATCCAGTCCCGTTGATTAGCAAGATGCCGAGACTTGATTCGCTCAAGCCAGGCGACATGCTTCAAGCATTGGTCCTTAGCGTGACCGACTTTGGTGTGTTCGTAGAACTCGGTCCGGAATGCAATGGCTTAATTCACATCAGCCGACTTTCGAACAAGTTCCTCGAAGATCCACATCAATACGTTCAAGCAGGGGATTTGATGAACGTTTGGGTCGTGAATATCGACGAAAAGAAAAAGCGTGTTGCCTTGAGTGCTATTCCACCAGGCAGCCAGACAGCCCGCGAGCCGAGGGAAGAACGCGATGGAGAGTCCCGTCGCTCAGGACGCCCCACAGGTCGCGGTACTCCTGCACGATCCGAATCCGGAACAGCTTCCAGCGGCAATCGACCTGCGGGAGCCGGTTCGCGTGAATCGGCTGATCGCAACGATCGTAGTGGCGGCGGAAATCGAGGTTCCTTTGGCGGCCGAAACGATCGCTCCAGGAATGATCGTAACGATCGAGGTCGTCCAGGCCGTGGGCGCAATGAGAACTCGGGAGACGATCGACGCGAGAACAGGCGTCCAGCCCGAGTGGAACCTCCAAAGCCTGTCGTGCCCATCACGGAAGCCATGCAACAGGGCAAGGAGCCGCTGCGATCGTTTTCGGACCTCATGCAATTCATGAAAAAATCCAAAACCGAGCCGGAGATTGTTCCTGAAACCAATCCCGCTCCAGTCGCGGATCAAAAGGAACCAGTAGAGACCAAGGAAATGGCTGCCCAAAACTCCGATGACACCCCAAGCGGGCCTGTTGCGTAGGTTCTGATGAGTGAATTCGAAGATCGCCTACGTCAAGCCGCCGCCAGAGGCCGCAGTAAAGCCTCTCAGTTTCAATCCGAAGCGGAACGCAAACGGATTGAGGCAGAGGAGTACAAGCGGCTTCACGGCCAGTACAGGTTGGTCCTCTCGGAACAGATCGAACAAGTGATCAAGAAGTTGATCGATCTTTTTCCCGGCTTTCGTTACCAGTCAGTCTTCGGTGAAGCAGGGTGGGGTGGAGCGTGCTCGCGGGACGATCTAGTCCTGGACAAGGGTCGTCGATCTACGATGTACAGCCGATTTGAGATGTCGGTGCGACCTCACAATGAGTTCAATGTTTTGGATCTGCAGGCCAAAGGGACAATCGCAAATCGCGAACTCCTCAGTCGAAGCTTTTATTTGCCTCTCGGCGAAGTCGATTTGAACCGGTTTAAAGAGCTGATCGAGCAGTGGGCTCTGGCCTACGCAGAGTTGTACGCTGCCAACCGGTAATTCGAGGCGTAAAACGCCCTGGAGCTCAATTAGAGAAGCTCGACACCCCACAATCCGCAACGCCAGCGACACTCCAACCCGCAGCGTCAGTTTCGAAGTTGCGCAGTAACAGGTTTTTCGGGCCAAAGGCCTCACGTTTGCATAGCCCAGGCAGAAGGCCTGGGAATTGGGAAAACGATCATTTCAGGGCCATAGGTCCGACCGTTTATGGCCGGATCGGATATTAGCAAGGAGCAAATGGTCGGGCCGTTGACCCTTGAAAAATCATGGTGAAACGCGTTCCAGGCCTGGCTAGGTAAACGAACTGGGCTTTGCCCCTAAATCCGAAATAGCACAACATCAAAAGACGTCAGCAAGGGATGCCATCTCGGGGAATTCACTTGCCTGCGGCACTGGTCACGTTGAGAGACTACTCTTTTTTAGTTTCCGAGCGTTTTGGCAGAACCCAATTTTTGCGAGGGTAATGGCAGGTGTAGCCGTTTGGATTGCGAACCAAATAGTCTTGATGTTCGGGTTCGGCTTCCCAAAAATCGCTAGCTGGTTCAACTTCCGTGACGCATTTTCCTGGCCATAGTCCTGACGCGTTAACATCCTCGATTGTGTCGAGCGCGATTTTCTTTTGTTCTTCGTTGACATAATAAATAGCGGAACGATAGGACATTCCTATGTCGTTACCTTGGCGATTTTTCGTCGTGGGATCATGGATTTGAAAGAAGAACTCCAGCATTTTGCGAAAATCCGTTTTTGCGGGATCGTAGATGACTTCGATCGCTTCTGCGTGGGTTCCGTGATTGCGATAGGTTGCATTTTTGATATCTCCACCGGTGTAGCCACATCGGGTTGCGAGCACACCGGGTTGCTTTCGGAACAGATCTTCCATGCCCCAAAAGCAGCCGCCAGCCAGAATCGCCTTTTCGGTTTTCAAATTGGGGTCCACTTTTTTCGATTCCTTAGGATTGTTAGCTTTTTGACCGGGTGGAATTGCCACTACGGCGAGAGCGGCAAAAGACATGAGGAGTATAGGGACTACGGCAAGAATGGCTCTCGAAGGTGTTAGTTTTGCAAGCATTGTTGAGCTCCGAGGAAACAAGTTAGTTGGACGGCTGGGGCGCGCGCACACCGTATGATGGCGACTGTGTTCATATTACCATTGTGTATCTCAGGCAACCCAAAGAAAAGGGAGCCTTTGAGATTTTAAGGCACCTGGGCATTCCATCTTGATATAGCAAACGATTGTAGCAGGTCACCGATGCATCGTTGTTATTGCCTCTCTATTGATGGCAAACTGAGCCGAGGAGGGGTAAAAAGCAAACTGTGCATACGATATGTTAGGCCAAGGACCAAGTGATGCCACAACCTTTGAATCGGAACGATGTACTACTTGAGAGCGGACGAGTGATCCACCTCAGATCACTTGAGCAATGGGGCACTTACTCAGGACTTCTCGAAGGAATCCCGACGCGAGACATGAATCATCGGCTTATAAAACGAACAATGGACACTGCGAGAGAGAAGTATCACTTTGAGCCCTATTTGATTCCACCAGTTGAGACCTTGATCGACGGGTTTCCTGGCTACAGATTTGGAACTCCCGCTGAGATTCCTTCGATAACATGCGTAGCGACATTTGAGTGCTATTCTATCGCTCGCGATGAATCGATGGACGCGTCGATATTACCAGTAGTTTGGTTCCAATCAGATTTCGCATTTCCGATTGCAGTCAACATCCAAGCCTCATTGCGATTGCTAAAATAGGAGGATGTTGCCTCGGATTTCTAGTACTGAATGTGACATTTGTCGTTAACGCGACACGAGATCACCTTTTCGAGGTGTTTGGTTTCCTCGAATGACTCCCACCAGCCCCACATTGGACTAACAT
>JBKCTT010000254.1:0-13969 GCA_046318795.1 Pirellula sp. | reverse complement strand
AGACGGAACGAGCCGCCATCTACGCAACCGCCAAGGCTGTCACCGGCAAAATTCGGGAGTGATCCCCACCGGAAAAGCGACTGCGGGACGGGACCCAAAAAAAGAAAGTGTGTCTGAAATCGGTACTATTCCCGTTGGGGTACGCCGGGAAAAAGTGCCAGGAAGGACCCGTGAAATTTTCCTTGAAATGTCCGCGCTGACTTGGTTTGGGAAATGGGAAATAATGCCGCCCTCGGTTGTCAGCCGAGATTCCGCCGAAGCCTGACAACTTCGGTCTTTAGGGTGTGTGCCATGCAAGCACTTCACGTTGTTCATTGACTTGGTTTGACTTGCTGCCAAGTCATTGAACACGGCCCGCTACTAACTAAGCAAGTAATCAAATGTTGATCCAAGGATTTGTGCGCGTATTGCATTTGGTTTTGGAACGGCTGTCCACAACCAATGCGGAGCTGTCTCGCATTGTCGAAATTGATTGGTTCGAACCATCTAAGAGTTGTCCATTCAAAAGTGAAATTGCGGGGCAACACGCATGCCAAAACGAGAATCAATTTCTATCGGATGCAACGTCAGCACTTCCGGTTCACTTTGTTCAGCAAGTTATGGAAGGGCTGGCAACGGGGCACCTTGCGCATTGGGGTGAATTGAAAGAGCTGAGCTATTCACGTAGCGAGGAAAAACGCATTGCCGATAAGGTTGATGGTCAATCGGTTTCTTGGGTATTCTTGGAGGAGATCACTTACCACTTACGTGTGCATCGCAGTACCACACTCAAATACTTAAAGCTACTTTCGGAGGTGGACAAGATGCGAGATGGTCCGAAATCACCTTGGATGGTTAACTACCACGCATACTTAAAATTGATCCGCGAAAAGAAAGCGAGATTTGACGATCTGCCCGACGATCCGAAAGACTTGACCAAACGACCTCGACGTAAACGCCGGCGCTAACTGTTGCTTTTCTGTTGTTTTGTATTCTTAAGTGTTGCTTTTCGTCGTGAGTGTTGTTTGTTGATTAGGTTCGGGTTCTCGCTTGGTTTGTGAGGCCATAAACTCCTTCAACGTCTTCCAACTTCACGTTGAACCGGAGCTTAACTATGACTCAACCTTTCTTCATCGAACCCGATGGGTACTACGATACCGATGCGGTTGCGACTATCTGCGAAATCTCTGTTCGCTCGATAGGCGACGCTTGCCGAACCCAGCAACTACGCTTTTCTGAGCGAGCCGGAAAACGCTTCTTTCGCGGTAGCTGGATTATCGATTGGTTGGAGGGACAAGGCCACCAACTTGAACCCGGGGCAACCAACCGCGAAACCCTTCCCGCATAACCACCCTAAAAACAAAAAGGGACTGTAGACGGTGTAAACATCTACAGTCCCCTTGGACTCTTTCCCACGTTGGTACTCTGCCAACGCTTAACCAAACCACCCCTACGGAGGTCTATCTATGATAGGGCATACTGAATTCACGGCAACCAAACAACTAGATTTGCTGCTTGATTATGGGCAACACGCCAAGGCGACACGACGCCAGGCATTAAAGGCCAAACGCGAACCCCTTATCGAAAAGACCTTGAACGCGGTGCGGAGCTGCGGAGAGCGAGGAGCAACCAGAGACGAACTCGCAATCATGCTCGACAGAGGCGTTCAAAGTGTATGCCAACCCGTTCTGAACTTGCTGCGAGACGGTGCGATCGTCGAAACCGCTGAATGTCGTCCAACTCGATGGGGTAAGCCCGCCGCTGTTATTGTTGATGCTCGATACGCTCCAAACGGAGGTAACCCATAGTGAGCCAAGAACGAGCGACGGAACGCCAATTAACTTTTGATTGGCCGAAGCGAATGGAACGCGATCGGCTGATTGACCTTATCAATTTCGGAACTCAACCATTCGATCGACACAAGCGAGTTAGTTCCGCAACCCTCAAGGGGGTTCTGAATCGAATCAACAGGTTCCAAGTGAACATGGAAGGACGCCGAACAATTGCCCAAGCCATTGGAGTTTCGGAAAAGCAAATTAGCCGCGCAGTGAAGTTACTTGCTGCGCATGATCTGATTGTCATTGACCGCAAGGTATGGAGGGGGCGGAACCTTAACCACTATTCAATTAACTGGACCAGTCTTCGATTATTGATTGAACGCCAAGAACCAAAAAACCATCTCCCAAGTAATGGGACAAAAGCGAACGAGCAATGGGACACCATGAACACGAACAACGGGACATTTTCAAATGAGCAATGGGACACTATGAACGAAACCAATGGGACACTATGCGCCACAGAAATAGAGAAGGAACATACAAAGGAAACAACAACTGAAGCTGCTTGGGAGTGTGTTGTTTTTCTTCTTGATAAAAAGTTCAAGGTTGGCGGTTGGCGTAAAGCCATTGCCCAAGCCAAGGCCCGCAATGCTTCACCATCGGAGGTAAATCGAATCATAGAACGCATTGCCAATGATCCAAACATTCCCGATAGCGACAAAGCCGGCGCGATGTTCAACCAAGTGTGCAACCCGCCGCCCGAACCGGAGATCAAACCACAGAAACGAACTCTAAAGAAACCAGATAGAGAGATCATTCGGCAACGGGTATTCATGCAAGTGCGAGACTCAAAGAGGGGCACCGATTCGGAGCCGGTTCCTTTTCGTGACCTCGAACCCGAGATAGAACGAATCACGAATGAAATCTATGCCAGGGATTTGAAGGCATACGAAGAGAGCCGGTACATCGACTCGCAACCGCCGCAACACTCGATCCAACTGGAGGCGGTACGATGATTGCACCCAACACGAAAAACGATCCGTTGATGCTCAAGGTTGATGACGTGGCAACGTTGCTAGCTATCTCAACCCGCCAAGTCTTTCGGCTGTCGGATTCCGGCAAAATGCCAAGGCCCTTGAAACTAGGCGGTGCGGTACGCTGGAGACGGGGCGACGTTGAAGCATGGATTGCCAAAGGTTGTCCAAACTGCGACCCGATGCGAGCCGATAACCAAACCACCTGATACAATCTCGAACCATGACTACGGATAGCCCGACGGGGCGACAAGCCGGAAAACCCATCCCCGGTTTCCGTAGTCTTTTCTTTCCGATGGGCAACTTGATGGGAGTTGTAAGCAATGGCTACTGTTTTTCGAAAATCCGTTACGCGACCGATCCCGAAGAATGCGGAGCGATTCGAACGGAAAGGGGTTCCGATGGTGCGATTCACCGCCAAGGGTGAACGCAGAACCGCGAGGGTTTTATTTGCTGCGGATGGTAGCGAGCGAATGACCCTCAAGGCGGAAACCTACACCGCCAAGTTTCGGGACCATCTAAACATTGTGCGGGAGGTTCCGACCGGATGCCGCCATGAAGACGCCGCCAAGCATGTTTTGAAAGAGATACTTCGGCGCGAGGAACTGTTAAAGGCTGGAGTCATTACCTCGGATGAGTCCGCTATCGGCAAACAACAACAATACGCAACCAGTGTTCATCTTGAAGTCTTCTTAACTTCGCTGGAGTCTTCTGGAGTCACTCCCAAGCATAAAGCCGACGCGAAACAAAAGGTTGAACGTCTGATAGAGGAATGCAAGTTTGCGAAGCTGAGCGACATTCGCCGGGAACCTATGGAACGATGGTTGATAGCCCGAGCCAATGAGGGACTATCGGCCCGAACTCGCAACGGATACTTGCAAGCAATGCGAACGTTCCTCAATTGGTGTATTCAGACAAGCCGCTTGAACAGCAACCCACTTGCCAAGGTTGCCAAGGCCGATGAGAACATCGACCGACGCAAGCAACGCCGAGCGATGACCCAAGCCGAGATAGGGCGACTGCTGCGGGTTGCACAATTGCGACCCCTTGCCGAGTATGGGCGGAAGACCATCACCACAGAGAAGACAGGCAAGCGAGCCAACTGGACCTATGAGCCGCTTACATTCGCAACGCTGGAGGAATGTTGCACCCGAGCGAAAGAGCGATTGAAGGACAACGCCCCTTTTCTTGCCGAGCTGGAGGAGCGAGGTTACGAACGCCAGATGGTTTACAAAGTGTTCATCCTAACTGGACTGCGATTCAATGAGCTGCGATCGATCACACTTGGACAAGTGCGACTAGATACCGATACCCCTTGTATTGAACTCGACGCGAAGGACGAAAAGAACCGCCAGGGTTCAACGTTGCCACTTACAAGCGATCTGGCAAGCGAACTTGGCGAATGGATCCAACGAACTCGATCGACTACAGAGAGGCACGTTTTGAAGACTGGCAAGCCAAAGGAAACCCGTCCACTGTTCGACGTTCCGAATGGGCTGTTGCGAATCCTCGATAGAGACTTGGCAACCGCCGACATTCCCAAGGTTGATGAACGCGGTAGGAGTCTCGACATTCACGCATTGCGAACGACATTCGGAACGATGCTAAGCCAGGCGGGAGTATCGCCACGAACGGCCCAAGCAGCTATGCGACATTCACGCATTGAACTGACAATGAACGTCTACACCGATCCGAAGCTACTTGACGTTGCCGGCGCTGTTGAAACGTTGCCGAGTCTTCAAGCTGCGAACCCTCAACCATCGGAGCGAATGAAGGCGACCGGGACCGACAGAGACGCCGGAATTGTTGCACCAACTGTTGCACCAACTTTCGGCAAACGATTAACGCGGCTGTCAATTTCTGGCAAAAATCGGTTGAACGAGAGAATTGCCGCAACCGCGGGAAAGCATGAAAAAACCCTAGGATTTGTTGAGAAACCTAGGGTTTTGATGAGGGTGGAAGACGGGACTCGAACCCGCGACTTTCGGAACCACAATCCGACGCTCTAACCAACTGAGCTACATCCACCATCTGTGTTGGAAATTTAACGCTTGGTGGTCTGTCCGTCAACTGTTTCCAAAAATCTGATTCAACATTTGGTATCGGCGCCGCGTACCTCATCAACTCAAACCTCGATGACTACCCAGCTTTCATCGGAAAAATCGGTAAATTCCATGGTGGACGGGATAGGTGGCGGCCGTAGTGCGAGAAGAGTGAACTTTCTAGCCCAGCTCTGGAAATGCCTCGCGATTTGCCAACCTGCTGAGCAGCGTTTTCGTGCGAATCAGGAAATCCGATTTGTAATTGGCAACTTGTTGTTCGGTTATTTTGAGCCTGTCCGCAATAACTTTATTGCTTTCTCCAGCCACAAACAACAATTCGATACACATGAGCTTGGTGAAGTCACTTTTGGACTTCCACTTGTCAACTTGCTCTCGCAAAGCCTCTGCCAAAGCGACTTCCTCTGCGTCTCTTCGCTCGCCGCTTCTCATGATGCTGCTGACGGCTCGAAACGGAGCGGGAGCCTGCTGAGCCCCATCACTTGATTCGTCTGGTGAGGAAAAGGCTTGAGTCTGCCGACGCCCCTGTTTTCTAAGGTGATCGGTCAATTTATAAGCGGCGATGGAAAAAAGATAACTTTCCAACGGGCGTTCACAGTCAAAATTGGGAAGGCTGTTCAAGAACCCTATAAAAGTATCTTGTACGATATCCTCGGCGTGTGATCTATCGACGAGTCTCGCCCCAACAAACGCCATGAGTCGCCCTTCGTACTTGTCGATAAGCATCTGCCACGCATCGGCCTCTCCGGATCGGATCTGATCTACAAGTAACTTTTCTGGATTCGGACCTTTGTCATTACCAGCGAATTTCATGCGATGCCTTTCGACTTTTCTCGTCGAGCTAACAGTCCCAAAAAGCCGGAGACTGTACCCACCGCTCCGAGCAGCATAGCGGCGCCGATACCGACTTCCACAGACCGCTCTCCCGCTACGATGCTCCGTTCGTATTCAACGAGCCGCTTTACCGCAGAGGAGGGTATCGTTAACTGACGATAAATCTGAAACATATCTCCACCGGGCCGCACTAGAGTCTTTGTAAAGGTTCGATCTGGGTTCAAGCTAAGAATTTCCCTTTTGATGTAATCACTCGTCAAAAAGGGAACGCTGTCGGCATCAATATGGCGAAGGATGTTCTTGTCAATAAACGAATGAACCTCCGCAGGTAGCTTTTCCTTGAGTTCCTCATCACACGCGGCGACGTCCGTTTGCGGAATAGTCACCACGAGAAACCTATGATCTCCATTCTTCTCTTCCGCATCCTCTCCTTCCATTAGCCAGGCGGGTAGCTCCGACTCACTACCGCTTGTAGCATTACTAACGGAGTTACTCAAAGCGGTTTCCAAACTCTTTACAAAGGATGATGCGTCAATCTCTGCTTTAGCCTCGACTTCTGCAGTGGCCTCGACTTTTGATTCGCTACCAGCCTCTTCTTGCAGAATGCTAAACGACTCGATATGAGGCGTGCCCCCCGTAAGGGCGATGATTAACTTAACTACCACTAATGATTTCATCGTTCGATACTCCCTTAGGCTGTTCTCGTAGATCGCTCATATGGTATCCAAGGGGACGCCATTTGGACAGCAACAGACGTGAGACCTGCAAATGCTAAGCACCATGGTGCTGGAAAGAAGAAGAACCCTTGGACTAGAGCTGCGAGAGCCACCGTCCAAGCGATAGAGAAGACACTAAACCTACTCTTTCTCAAAGAGTCTGACTGCCTCCACCAGCGTACAATCCACATCAGAGACGCGAAGTAGGCGATGTGTGCAGCTAGTAGCGGAGTCTCTCCCTCGTAAAACCCTTTCCACGAGCGATTCCAATCACCTGGATTTAGAGCGCCACCGTCCATGTTTAGCTGCTCCCAACCGGAGTGAGCCAGCTCGCCCCAAGGGATCATCAAGTGGCTACTAAGGACATAGCTTATCGCTCCCAAAAACCCGCCCACCGTCATCATCACGAATCGAAAAACGATGGAATCTTCGGGCCGCTTTTCCCAACGCCGACCAAAGAAAATGATTGTCCAGCTGGCTAGCAGCGACATGACTCCAACCCAAGTGATCCCACTCACCAAACTCATGGCATTCTCATCAACCCGAGCGTGGGTCATGATCGAAGCAGCCAAAGCGAGCACGCCGATGACGATACCAGAAAACACCCACGACCGTGTGTAGGAATGAAGATTGGTCCAGACTCCTCGCTTGGCTAGAGATTGCCTCTGTTCTGCTTGCCAGTTGCGAAGGGCTGCCTTTGGTGAAATGGGCTTGCTGGGTCTGGTTACTGGCGCTGGCGAGCCAACTCCTCCAGAGCCATTCGCAACAACCGGGAACGCTTGTGCCGCATAACCTGCATTTCGAACGACCGGGTTGCCGTTTCCGCCAATTGGCATCCGCTCCGCATTCGCAGTCGCGAGCTTTCGCGCATGCTCCGGTCCACCTCCCACATACCACACAGCGTAATAGCACGCGTAAACGCATAGCAAAAGAAAAGCGATGGGAGCTAATATGTTTCCAACGAAAATCGTGGTCACCACTAAGATCGCGATGGCAACTCCACGAGTAGACGAGGGAAGATTGCGGAACCATCGCTGCAACTCAATCAATTTATGATTGAAAGCTCGTGCAATCGGCTCTTGGAAGGTATTGATGGGCTCCGAGGCGTTGGCTGCGACATAGAGTGGCATGGCTCCAGCGACCGTTGGCTCATTGTTGCCCAATACTCGCTTTTGTTTATTGTTGTTGATAGCCGTTTGGTTGACGATGACTGGCGTGGAGACTGCAGGTATGTTCGTCGTACGCCGAAAAGCCAATCCGCTGGCATCGAGATCCCACCCGATAGCCCACAACATTTCACGACAATCGCTAAATCGCAAAGCTGCGTTTTTGGCAAGTGCCCTCTGAATTGTCGATGCATATGGTTCGGGTAACATGCTGACATCTGGGTCCGCCGTCAAATGCTTTAAAATGATTTCCTGAGAACTCTCCCCATCAAAAGGTACGTAACCGGTCAACATCTCATAGAGGATAACCCCCAAGGAATAGATATCGATCTCTTTGCCATACTCTCCTCTACCAATTTCGGGAGCCATATAGTGAAAGGTACCAACGCTCTCGGTCTGCCCACCACGACGCGAGGCACTGATGTACTTGCTCAAACCATAATCACCAATTTTTACTAAACCGTTGTCGATAAAGACGTTTGCAGGCTTAAGATCTCGGTGAACGATGCCTTGATCATGCAAATACGCAACGCCTGCAACAAGCTGTGCAAAAAGAGCTAGCGCTTCATCGATGTTTGTTGTCTGGCTGTATCGATCAATGCGTTCTCGAAGTGATTCCCCGCCGATAAACTCCATGACAATCCAGCCCTGCTCATCATTGTCAAAGCGAATGTCGTAGATACCGACCAAGTTGGGATGACGGAGATTCAAGCAATGCCTAACACCGCGAACCTCCACCTCCAAGTTCTTCTGAATTCTCTTTAGAGCGACCTCTTTGCCCGAGTCGCTTTCGGCGAAATAAACCTCTCCAAAGCCTCCAGATCCTACACCACGCTTGATAACATATCCGTTTAGGGGCTTATCACCATTGCCGTACTGAAACTTCATCGATGCACCAAAAGAGGCTTGTTGATATCTTGGACTAGGAACGCCACTTACCGCTACGCTTCTGCTCGGCCCCGATCCGCTCTGGGGTGAATTATCCTTCGGATCCGACTGCATTCTATCTTGAAAGCTGAGCATTTTCGCCGGTTTTCGTTTAAGCAATGAAACAAACATAAAGAATACCCGCGCTGCCAAAACCCTGACTCACCCTTGCCACCTTCACGCTCCGTCGAAAGCATGCTGGCACGACTCGCCCCGAAAAAGGGACGACTCCAATGTCCGCTCTCAGAACGCATTCCTAAAGGATAATTCGATCTCCCTGCGTGAATATTGGCTGATTTATTCCAGGATGAATGAGAATTCGTCGGTAGAGATCTTCTGGCCAATAATAAGTTGGAATGGGGCGCTCGCGATCAATTCGCCAACCTGAACGGCCATACCCTGAGGTGGCCGACAATACCACGCATCTGGCTGGCGGAACAGGACTAACCTACTAGACCACGTTGGACAAAAGATATGACAGTCCTCGTACGGCCCCAGCACGCAGGAGTCACTTAGCAAAACGGCAGACGTAAAAAGCGGTTGCCAACGATTACTGCTAAGAATATCGATTCTGGACGAGCAACTGAGCTTGCTCGGCCGAACATAGGCCAAATCAACCCGCTTTCCTAGAGTCAATTTCGCTCGCTCGGGCATCAAAACAGGACGTTCTATCCTACGACCATCCAAATAGGTTTCCTGAATTGGGTTCAGAACATGCTCTTCTCCAACCCGACGGATTGAGGCCGCACGACGACTTATATCCCCGCGAATAGCGAGGTCAGCTAAACATTCTGGTGATGCCTGCCCCAAAATGACTTCTTCCGAATCACAAAGCAAGTACCCGCCCTGACCGTCTATCCACAATATGTTCTTCATGTTTCAAAAAAGCGAGATTAGCTTGGTGGGCGAATTCTGGCCCGTGGGCAAACTTAGTTCGATCGCGACTAAGATTTATACGCAAAATTCATGAAGAAAAAGAGAACTTTCGTCTCGTTTTTGCAAGCCTACTCTTCCGCTATTGTCCCAAACGACCCGAATGTTCCAGGAGTTGTCGACATATCACCGGACGCAGCCTCGAATACCGGTTTCGCAGGAACTGGGTGAAACTTGGGCCACGGTGGCGGATTACTTTTTTGCTTACGCTTCGATTGCCAATCGCCGCAGTGCCCCTGCACCTTGACCCAATGTCCCTGCACCTTGCCCTTGAGCCCTACAAGGCTCGAACCGACTTGCCCCGCACCATCCTTGAGCCCAGTTACGATCCCCAATGCCGCATTTCTCAAGGGAACCAATGGCTGTACGCCATGGATTGGCATCTCTGTGGGATGTTTCAGATCGGTCACCTCACATCCAATATCGCAACGTTGAGCTTGAAATCCCAATGTTTCACGCGGGGCGCCGCCAACATAATTTTGCAGCGGAACAAATTCGTTAGAGCCCAATTCGCTTGCGTGCCGAACCGAGACGCAGCCAGGCGTTGCTAGCATGCAGCTTAGCACTCCAATCAATAATTGCTTCGTGCGTTCGTTCCGCATTCGCGCCCGTCCAATGAAAATCCAACATGCACACGACGATCTACACGGCTATCGGCATTTTAATCTGTGACTGTCCAGAAAATATTTCCCATTAGGCAAACTGGAACGGCTGGGAACTCTACATAAAACGCTATCACATCTCAAGTCAGCGTGCCTTAGTTGAACTATCGAGCGATTTCAAGTAATCAACGGGAATCGGGATGCCCTTGAGAATCCCCTCTACAACAATCGTCCTATTAACCATTCCTTGGAATCTACAGATGATCAACCGGGGTTTTCGCAGCTTCAGTTGCTGGCACATGACCACTAGCCGATCTCCCGGAACGACCGGGCTGGGGAACTTGACCTCCTCAAGGCCCCCGAATCCGACCATAGCATCACCCAAAAGCTTGTACTTATGACAGCAATAGCAACACACTTGGGCAACGGCCTCAAGCATCACGACCCCGGGCATCAAGGGCATCCCTGGCATGTGCCCGCGAACCCAAAACTCTTGATCCGTGATGTCTTTATAACCCACACAAATCACGTTTTCAGGATCTTCGTGGACGATCGCGGTGAGTTGCTCCATCTCGAACCGCTGCGGGTTGTACTTTCGGATTTCGTCAATATCCGCTACCACCTTGGAAAAATCCAAGGTATCAGGGTCAACGATAAAATCTTTGCCAGCCACGAATCGGTCAACCTTTGCGAAAATCCAACGAAAATTTGGGATTACGGCGCTTCTGGGCAGGCCCTCCCCACTGAAAAATCAAACGCAACATAAGCCAGGCTAGAAAGATGCGACTAGTTCCTCGCCCCCATTCAGACCTGCACAAATCCCGCCTGCCTACACTAAAGTCCCCAGGCGAGCGATTTCGACTGGGTAGGACGACGGCTCCTGACTTCTCTGGTCGAAAAGCAAGTCCCCAGAGTTGCCAGCCATCCTAAACATGCTTCAAGCCACCATAACTGCGACAAAGATAAAGCCGTCTAGGCGGACAACGTAGTTCCAGACCAGAACAGATGAGAACGAAATTAGGTGCGAACTTTACGCCGCTTTGCTTTGCGAGCCTTGCTGTTGGCTGCCCGCTGACCGTGATTCGCTTTTTTGAGTTTGCGGTGTGGTTTTACCATGATTCTACCTGAGGTATTGCTGAAAAATTGGGTTTGTTCGGACTCTCGCCCCACTCGAATTGGGGCAAAAATTAGGGTGTTCAAGAATCGCCTGGGGTCTATCGACATCGCCAGCCCGACCTCACAACCCAAATCCTCTGAATTTTAGGAGGAGGTATAATAACGAGCTGGATTGCCGATGACTAGTCAAAAATGACTTGCCGCCTGGGGCTTGTGGCGGATACTATACTAAAGTTGTAACAAATCTATCCGTGGGTGCGCCCAACGGAATCAATATATCCATGTTTTTAGTGAGGATGCGATGGCACTGACTTTGACTGACGTGGCAGCCGAAGAGCTGAAAAAGGCTTGTACAGAGGCGAATTTTGGTCCAGAAATGTTCGTCCGAGTGGGAGTCATGGGTGGCGGATGCGCCGGATTCCAATATTCGTTGCAGTTTGACGATAAATTCGATGACGAGCGAGACTCCCGATACGAGCAGCACGGCGTGAATTTTGTCGTCGACAAAAAGAGCGCGCTCCTTCTCGATGGATGCGTTCTGGGATACCACAAGAGCTTGGAACGGCAGGGATTCACTTTTGAAAATCCAAACGCGGTTAAGTCCTGCGGCTGCGGAAAGTCGTTCCAGTAGTCGGTCGAAGATTGATTCCAGACGCCGTTTGGGGTTGGGATCCGACACAATTCAGCTGCGCATGAACGTAAATCGAGACGGAGAGTTTATGGCTCTCCGTTTTTTATTTGGTATGTTTCCAACCTTAAGTTGATCATGGCTTGGTTTTGATGATCTGCTTGAATTGCCTAGTCCAACAACAACCTCTAGAATCTGCTCTGAGATTTGTTGGAATGATTTGCTCAATCCAGAAGATGGTTAACAAGACGTGAAACTAGACGAGTTAGCACAACAAAGTGGCGAATGGCTCAGCGGCAAAGGACCTGAATCCGACATCGTTATTAGCAGCCGTATCCGACTCGCACGCAACATCGCCGGATTCCCTTTCATTCGCAAATGTAGCCCCAAAGATCGAGCCAACATAACAACAGAAGTACACGACGCTCTCGCTGGACTGCCCATCTCAAATGATGTGGAATACGTAGATGTTGCCAAACTGGGTGAACTAGATCGACAATTCTTGATGGAACGCCAACTCATTAGCCATGAGCTAAGCGAGGCCCAAGGAGCGAGAGCTGTTATTCTCGACCCAAAAGAACGCTTCAGCATCATGATTAACGAAGAGGATCACCTTCGCTTTCAAGTGATGCAGAGCGGATTGGATCTCGAGTCTGCTTGGAATCGAATGGACGAACTGGATAACGTCCTCGAAGAAAAATTGACTTACTCGTTTACAAGCAAACTTGGTTACCTAACCGCTTGCCCGACCAACGTCGGAACTGGTCTGCGAGTCAGCGTTATGTTGCACCTGCCAGCGTTGGTCGCTACGAAGCAAATTGACAAGGTCTTTCGTGCATTGAATAAAATTAACGTCGCTGTTAGAGGATTGTTTGGTGAAGGCTCTCAATTCATGGGTGACTTCTACCAAATCAGTAACCAGACAACCCTCGGCCGCTCCGAAGTTTCGCTGATGGAACGAGTCAAGGAAGTAGTGCCGCGAATCATCGATTACGAGCGACGCGCGCGAGAATTTCTTGTCGAACAAAGCAAAGAAGACTTGAGCGACAACGTAAGCCGGGCCCTTGGGATATTGTGCACGGCCAAGAAAATTAGCAGCGAAGAAACCATGCACTACTTGAGCAAGGTTCGCATGGGAGTGAATCTAGGCCTGCTGAATGACATCAAAATTCCGATATTGAACAAGCTGTTCATTCAAACCCAACCAGCACACTTACAAAAGCTCCGTGGCCACAAGCTAAGCGTCGCAGACCGCAACATCGAACGCGCGATTTATCTCCAGCAACATCTTCGCAACCCATTAGGCAACGAAAACAATTAGAGCCTCGCTTTCGAGCCTCGCGATAACATCTAGTCTTACGTGAGCTTTGCGCACAGCTACAACGTTCCGCCTCCCAAAAACGATATCGTTGATTTTACAATCTCAGGGTCGCTCATCAAGAAAGAATGAAGCACGGGAAAGGTCTTCGTTTCAGTAGCCCCCTCTAATTGAGCCTCTTCTACTGTCACGATGCCATCGCTTGGCCCCTCAAGCAGTGGGTTGCTAAGGTACGATCCAGAAATATCACCGACGACAATGGCGAACGGACAGGGTGGCGTGCCTAATGACGACTGCAGCTTGTCCCATGCCGGCCCTAGATGCATCCCACTCGCTCCCGTCAACGTTTCAAAGACCCCAAGCTTGGAAAGGCTGGCTGCAAAAGCAGAGCCATGGTTGGGAGGCCCGAGCATCACGGCTCGATTTAAGCGAGGCAAAACGTTTCGGGGATCCCCCGTTTTTTGCCACTCTCCGACTGCCCGACGAAACACGATGTTTCCTAGACTATGACCAACAAAACTGATACGAGGCTCGCCAGGTAAATTCTCAGCGAGCTCTCGAAACGCTGCGGCATGATTTTCAATTGACGTCCGGGTGCTAGCGTACGATACGGGAACACAAATTTTTGAAGGCTTCGCAGGGCTACTTTCACTCTGCCGAAAACTTGGCTGTGCCCCATGGGCTGCCTCCCATTGCTCGACAATAGGGTTCATGCTTTCTTTGGTTCGAAATAAACCATGCACCAACAAAACCACTTCATCTATTTTGTCTTGACCTGGTGCTCGCTTCTTGACAGTCTCAAGTTCCTCCAGCATCGCTTGCTTTCCACCCCATGCCCGCCGAATGCCAGATGGATCGATCAACCGCCAATGATCGAG
>JBKCTT010000253.1:0-3299 GCA_046318795.1 Pirellula sp. | reverse complement strand
GCCGACAACAACCAGCGATTCGTCGCTGATGTTGAAGCGATAGAACTGTAAATGCGATTTTGACTCCCGTCCAATCGCTGTACTCTCAAAACTAAACACCCGCGGGTCGAATTTGCGAGTCGCGGGTGTTTTTGTTTGGGGTTCCGCCCCAGCCAAACTCCTTTCTCTCTTCAATCTCGCAAGCAAATTGAAATCTATTGTCTTTTTCTCGCCACGATAAAGTACGAGGGGTGCAACCATTCGAATAGTCCATTCACAGACTCCTGGATTTTTTCACATGCACTATCAATTTCGAGGCCACTACAGGAATAGCTCCAAGAAAAACCGCCGCTTTTGATTCTACGTATCGCTTCATGGACGGGAATAACGTCAACATCCACGACCTGCTCAATATGTATGATTTCAAAGCGGTTTTGAGTAAAATGGCTAATCATAGTCCACAATGGAAGGTACTTTTCTTTTGCTTGACTCTTTACTTTCGGAAGAAAATCATACCACCCAACAAGATCAACTAATTCCCTCGACATTCCTCGAAAAAGAAAGGTTGCTCCGTCCTTAAGAACGGCATGCGATTGTTCGAGGATCAAATGAAATTCGTCTGTCGCTTGACTCAAGACAGATGACATCCAAATGCACTCAAATCTACCCATTTCGTCAGATACCAATTCCACAAGCCGAGTTAAATCACCAAATCGCCACTCGGGTGGAGAAATTGATTCCTTAAGCTTAGCAACTCTAAGCATCTCCTCGCAGCAATCAATACCAATCACGCGAGCCTTGAGTTTTTCCGATATTGGATACGCAAATCGGCCCGTGCCGCACCCAGCGTCCAGTAGCAAAGTACCTTGCGTTATCTTTCCAAAACGCCTAATCCGATCAATCCACTCCGTGAGTGTATGCTCTCGTAGTTGCCTTGAAACATCAAAACGACTACCGTATCCAAACGTTCTCTGTGCTTGCCTATAGAAACCTGCTTGCTCTATTGGGTCAGCTTGCGAGCGAGGAAAGTCGTGAATTTTCTCCTCAAGTTCGTTGTCCCTTCGAATCCAGTTTTTGGGGTCAGAAATAAACTGGGATGCAACAAAACTGGCAAACTCCAAAGACTGCGATGCTGAACGCCGTTCCCCAACAAAGTAGTGCAGAAATGCGGCACTAAGTACATCACCCGCGCCATTGGAACAGTCGGGCTTCTCAACGATGAATCCCTTTACACCCACCAGATTGTTATCATGTGCAACAACCGCCCCCAAAGCCCCGAACGTGATAACAGCTGTTCTGCAGCGAAGCTCAGATGCAAGAGACCTAGTTATTCGTTGTGCACGAGATTCGGAAACTGAACTTTCGGTCCACTGAACGTAGTCAAAGTGCCCCAGCTCTGCTTGATTGCCAAAAACGATATCCACAAGTCCCGCAAAATGCTCGAGGTTATTACCGAATTCAGAAAAAAGCTTTGAAGCGTCAATCGAGATCAAAAGATCAGAGTTCTTCGCCCTTAGTTCCCTCAATAAATTTAACAGCGGGTGCTTGGGGCCCGTAACCAATTGATTTGCGGTGGAGATGTGCAGGACGTTTACTTCGTCAAAATCGAAATCCAATATCGATTTATGACGGAGTATGTCAACGGGAAGGTCCTCTTGCATTAGGTAACGAACGTTCGCTTGTTTGTCGACAGCAACGACATTTGTTGGCGTGTAGAATTCCGAATTTGCATCGATATGGAGATTGAACTCCTCATTCTTAAGAAGACTCGCTACTACCCTACCAGCAGTATCATCACCGTGATATGCGAAAACGTGAACTTCATTACCCAGCTTCTCGAACGTGCGTCCGCAGTGTACTGCTCCTCCTCCAAGTTCAAGGGCAATTGAATCCACCTGCTTGGCTGCAAATCGAGCTGGGATATTAACGGCGCATCGAATCACAACATCGAGCACCGAGCGCCCTACACAGACTACTTTCACGTAGCTTCCCTTTTTCTCTTCGAAGCAGATGTTCTTGAAGAATTTCCGGATTTGGAGGCTGACAGGTCTTCAATTAGAGTCGCGATTGCAGCGACCTTGCGACTCCTTTCCGTGCTCAAACTGCCGTGAAGCGAAGTCCAAGCTTTAATGACACACTCTGCGAGAGAAATATTGAGTTCTTTGCACACACGCACCAAAGAATCCCAAGTTGGATTTGCAGAACCGCATTCTATTTCTTGAATAAACGATTTACTGACTTCTGAGAGGGCTGATAGTTCTCGCTGCGAAAGTCCTAGTTCGTCCCTACTATTACGAATTTGCTTACCTACCTCCAAAAGCAATCTCTCAGATTCAAACTCAACATGCTCCATATGCTTGGCATTCATTTCAATGGTCCCAATAGGTTTTTCTAAAAATAGACAACAGGATGAACAAACAGGATGCTAGCCAATTTTTCTTAGACGATTGACGGCCTGAACGATTTGGAACGCGCCAACTTCGTTGTCCATGATAAGCTCTTGCGCCATGTAGCAACCCAACAGATGCTGCGCATGCTCTATCCAGCTTTCCTCTTTATTGCCAAAATCAATAAATTCAGCTCGAAGAGTTTGCTCAGATATTTCGTCATGAACGAATGCGACAAGAGCCCCTTGAAGTCGTTCATAACTACCCTTATCAAAATCTTGATATCTCATTTCCGGTTTCCTTGGTGAGTTGTTCATCCATCAATGAAAACCGCATCCTGCGATTTGCCCGCCCACAGCGGACAGTAGCATCCTAGCAACATGACTTGGTGGCTGCAACACTTCCTGAAAAAAAATTTGCAATTTCGAAACCGAAGGTCAACAAGACCGCGAACCGATTGAGCCCCAAAGCACTCGTTGCATTTCCCAATCAGATTGCAGTACAACGCTTTGCATCTCGCGTAGGTTGATCGAATCGCGACCGCTAGCAATTCTAGATCGATTGATCAATTGCTCTTGGATATCTGGTGCTAACAACCGCAGGTTCATGATCTGCGTTACTCGGGCTCGCGTGACGTGCCCCAGTGTGGCGATCTCGGCATAGTCACGAACGTGACTTTTGCGAATGAGATCTTCGTAATAAATAGCCAGGGCCATGTAGCGAGTGATCCGAGGTAAGCGGCCGATTGGGGGTCGTTTGGGCTGTGGGGCTTTGCCTTCGGCCAGTACGATACGCTTGCCGTCGCGTTTTTTGTGGAGGAGCGTGTCGACTTGTTTTTCTTCTAACATGATTACACCTGTGAGAGATCTTTGGCTGCGTATTCGGATTGCGATTTACCGCCAAGCGGATGAAAAGTGATAGTGACCCGTCCCG
>JBKCTT010000252.1:0-28470 GCA_046318795.1 Pirellula sp. | reverse complement strand
CCGCGTGTATGGGTGCGAATTCTCATGACGCGTGATAGATCATCGGATTTCTACCACATAATTTGGTTGTCACATCTCGATTGGATTCCTCCACCACCTTAGAATAGAAGCGACGAACAAAAAATTGCAACCAAGTGCTCGGTCAGCCGTTTTGACTTGCGTTGAGTCAACTGCTCGTGCTCGTTGATGCCAAGCTTTCGGTCATGAGAAAAACAAACAATGGAAACATTACCACGCCTTGATCGCTCAAAAGCGATGAAAACCAGCCTCGCCAGCCAGGGTGATGGTATTCGTGTGGTTGACCATTCGATGGTGGATCGCTTAAATATGGTTTGGCTATTGACGATTGCTTCATGGTCCATAAAGGATCGAAATATTGCTGCATCCCGACTTCAAAGACATGTTGTCCGAGTTCATCGACTCAGCCGTTGATTTCATGTTGGTGGGGGCTTATGCCTTGGCCGCCCATGGATACCCCCGCTCTACTGGTGATATCGACATATGGGTTCGTGCAGACAAACACACTGGCCCATTGGTTTACGATTGTCTCTCGCGATTTGGCGCCCCATTGCACGACTTAACTGTTGACGACCTATCTACACCTGGGATTGTATTTCAAATTGGGGTCCCGCCAGTTCGAATTGATATCTTAACCAAGATCGACGGTGTCCTCTTCGAGGATGCATGGGCGAATCGCACGACCGTAGATTGGGATGGGCTGAAGATACCGGTCATCGGCTTAGCAGATCTGATAAAGAACAAACGGTCTACAGGGCGGACAAAAGACCTTGCGGACGCCGAGCAACTCGAAACAAACTTAGGCGAGTAGAGACGGCCTAGCCGAACCAAGTGATCCACGTGCGTACTGGAAATGGTTTGAAAACAAGTGGGTGCGAATCCCACCTGAGTAGCTCTTAGCCAGAGGCTTAGTATCGAGTGTTGCAGCGTGTCTGGTAACAGCCACGTTGAAGAACTGTGCTTACTTTCTTGGGGCAGAAAAAGGTAGCGAGGATGAAAGGTATCGACTGACTGTCGAACCCTGAATGGTACCAGAGCTCCGAAAGATCGTAACTGTCGGACCCTGCCCAAAGTGTGTGCAAACTAGAAGGCAAAATTCTTCATTGCGTGATGTCGAGTGATGAAGGAAGCCCCGGAGTCGAAGGCCCGGATCGCGTTACACAATATGTTTTCAAGGCAACCAGTGAGCTCCCATGGTTCTTTAGCATCGAGTTGTCGAGGCTAGAGTATGTGTTACCAATCGCTAAAACGGCCAATCGCTAAAACGGGAGGTGACCAGATGACGATGGGAAGTCGGAAGGCTGCATAGTACTGATGAAACCGGGTAACTCTGGTGGAGGGAAGGCATGCCGAGCGATGGAGGCTATAGTATCGAACGTCCCCTGGACTCCGAGCCAGACAATGGATGACCAATCGGTGCTTTAGCAGAACGACTTGGAAGGAGTATTATCTTTTCGAAGAGGGATAGCCATCGTGGGGAGCCGGATGCGTTAACGGCGCTAATCAAAATTGACGGTGGGCGGTTCTGGGAGGGGGCGACGCTCAATCGATTGAGTCCAAGCTTTATGCTAAACTTGAAAGAAAGAGCCCGCTCTACTCACCCGAAGTCGCGGGGAGTCCGGCTCTTGATGGAAACTTTACTAGCCGCCGCTGGGAGATCGGCGGTCGTTCTCAAATTTGAAATCCAGCTCGCAGACGGACGGAAGAGCCGAACTTAAAACCGTAATTCGTGCAGACGACAGTGATCGATAACGACATGCTATAACGGATCTGATCCGAGCCTTGCGATAATCTCGATTGAGAATAAATACTTAGAACGCGTGATATGATTGCAGCTCGACACCAGAGATCGTAGAATACCAAGGCAGAATCAAGACAGGGATCGAACGGCGATCCTTGGAGAACAGAAAACAATTGAGAACCAAGCATTGGACGCGAAGGGCTCGATTCCTCGGCCCTGACTTGTGTCGAGATCACCCTTCGCCCATCGATCAATGCAAACGTTATTTGGCGTGAACTAGATGCACCAAATCGCTCCGATCGAACTACAGGTAATGCATATGTTGCTTGCAGGCGATCACCCGACGTTGGAGACACTGCGACAACAGTTCGCGAGTAGCATTGTTGTGGAGCGGGACTTCACGGGTGTCGGATTCTTCACGTCATTCAAGGTGCAGGATTGCGTGCCAAGGGTAGTGCCGCCGAGAAGAATCGTCATAGGAGATGTTTGTGCGGACGTCGACGGTCTTGAATATGGATGCGGATTTATACTGTTCGTGGATGATGGACTACTCGGAACTTTGGAATGCCATCTTTGGGGCGATGACGTATTCCCTGACAATCCGCGATACAATCGGATCTACTACGTAAACAAAACCAATCCGCTGGCTGTAACGGAAGCCACAGAACGCGATATGGAAGCCCTGATTGCAACAGTGGCTAAAGAACAATCGCACGCAATGGAGCCGGTGGTCGGGTCTGTTCTGAAATCAACGCGTATCGCGCCGGCACGCTGATGCGAGTCGTTGGGCGGCTCGATTCGAGGGGGAAATACATCCGCTTGGTTCGTAGGTTGATCTGTGGCATAGGACCGTTTTTGGGTATTCCGACCAGACAAAGTGAGGACGAATGAGTTTTCATCAATTACTCGATTCAATGCCGATTGCTGGCGTCTTTATAATGATCACAGGCTTGGCGGCGATCGTGTCAGAGGTTGGCTACCGATTCGGTCTCTGGTGGCAGAGCCACACACCGGAAGAGAAGGAAGGCCCCACGGCGATGATCGTCGGCTCCTTGCTAGGGCTCATGGGCTTCCTGCTGGCAATCGCGATGGGAATGGCATCCGATCGCTTCGACAATCGCCGTGAGTTGGTGTTGGCGGAAGCGAATACAGTTGGCACCACCTATCTCCGGGCGGGCTTACTACCAGCCCCGGCATCGAGCCAAATCCGCGAATTGATCCGAGAGTACGTTCCATTGCGCATCGCGTTGACAACCGATCCGGAAGACGTCCGGGTGAGAGTAGCACGATCAGTCGAACTCCATGCGAACCTGTGGTCGATCACCGAGGAACTGGCCCGCACAACACCAGATTCGAGACTTCTCGCCTTGTTTATCGATTCACTAAACGAGACGATCGACTTGCATGAGACGCGTGTTACTGCGGGCATCTACGCACGTGTCCCCGAGACAGTGCTTTTCCTTCTCGTCATCGGATCAATTCTGACGCTGAGCATGGTGGGCTACAACGCAGGCCTGTCCCGGCGGCGAAGTCCTCTTTCCGCGGTCGTGTTAATTCTTGTACTTGGGTCAGTCATCACGCTCGTGGTCGATCTCGACCGATCGCAGGGTGGATTCCTGACCGTGAATCAACAGCCGCTCATTGACCTCCAGGAGCAGATTGGAGCAGAGCAGTCCGTGATTCCATTTAGGTAGCCGACCAACATATATTGGTTTAAATGTTGCGTCAGGTGGTTGGGGGACGGCGTACGTCGAGCCTGATGATTTCTCGTAGACGTTTGTTGGTTAGCTCGTAGCCAACAGTTAAGCAAGTGTTTATGAAGTCTCGTAGCAGGATCGGGGAATCGGGGGTGGCTCTCTCTTAATTGCGTTGCATACCAGATGGTCTGCCGTTTTCGCTAATTCGAACCTGTTTTTTGGTCGAGTTGCAGTCTAACTTGCTTCCATTCGCTGTCGTTCGCTCGTTAATGCGACAGGTTGCATCAATTCCCAATCAATCGATTGCTGCAGAACACGCGTGCTTTTCTTAACGGCTTGTCGGCTAATCAAATCCCCGGATTTCGGGGGATCGAAACACTAATCTTCACTAATTCTCCACCAATGGGAAATGGCAACAGGCTGGTTGTGGTTTTTGATTGGTGAGGATTGGTGCTGAGTGGTATTCTTGGATGCTCAAGATACTGGACTTTGCATCCTCGTAATTTCCATTTTCATCCACTGTTCGTTTGACGACCACTTTTGATTCCGGTGGGGATGAATTCGTAATTGATGATATGATCCGCTCGTTTCTCGCCCGAGTTAGAGACGCTCTTTCATTCACACAATTTGCTGATTATCTTACCAATCGACCTTGAGAATCGAGCTACACTCGAAACGGTCGGCATAGAAAAGGAGTGAGTCAAGCAGCGGGCACACTTGGCGTTTTGATCGACCGGCTTCGGGCGTTTCAACATTCCTCGCTCGTTTTGCGTGATTCTTTTCGTTCGGTTTTGGTGGAGTTTTGTACGATGGATGGATGCCTTGAGCAGCATCGCGGTGAATTTTGTATTTCGTCTGATCCAGATCGACTAGATTTAGCTTCAATACATGACTATCTGTCCAAATCGTATTGGTCGCCTGAAATTTCAACCGAAGTGATTAAGCGAGCTATTGAAGGTTCGATCTGTTTTGGCCTATTTCATGGACCATCGCAAATTGGATTTGCCCGAGTGATAACTGATCGAGCGACATTTGCCTATCTGTGCG
This sequence comes from Pirellula sp., assembly GCA_046318795.1. Lineage (GTDB taxonomy): Bacteria > Planctomycetota > Planctomycetia > Pirellulales > Pirellulaceae > JBKCUI01. The sequence continues at coordinate 23,967 of JBKCTT010000252.1, read as the reverse complement.
ATGTATACGTATTAGATGCCTATCAACGGCAAGGTTTGGGAACGTGGCTTATGGAAGTTGTGATCAGCCACCCGGATCTTCGTGGTTTGCGGCGATTCGTTTTAGTGACTCGCGACGCGCACCGGCTGTACGAAAGGTTCGGGTTTTTGCCCTTGGCCCGTCCGGAAGGATATATGGAATTACATCGACCTAACATCTATTCGAAGTATTGAAGTATGGAATTAGCCGAACAAAGCGATGCAAGTGCGTCACCAGTCAGTCGCAGATATCAGTCTTAGTTTCCCGGGAGCGACTTCGCTATCGACGTCCTTCATTGCGAAAGACCCGTATTTATGAGGCAATGTCAATGATGTGGACGAGTAGAATTATTCATCGACGGGATTGGAGAAGACTTGTGCCGTCAGTAGCGATAGTCATCGCATGAGAAACACGCGGTTACTGGAAATAGGTTGGCGGCAAGTGCCTGCGAGGCCGACTTGGTGAGATACGATCTACGAGCCCACGTTCGCGTGTTGTAGTTTGGCTATCAGGTGACGCCCGCCGACATTAACTTCCCGGCTAAATCCGTATGTTTACTCACGTCGGGCAGAAAGATTTGGCGATGCGTTTTTGGGGGCGGTCATTAGTGAATTGGAGATGCAAAAATGGGTGAGAATAAAGATAAGCGAGTATAGGCGGTGCCACGTGTTTGGCGACTGGTCAATCAGCGGACGGAATAAAGAGGTTTGACCACGAATGTTTCGAATGAAACTCACGAAGAATTTGGGACGCTGTAGGGATAGCCACAAAGAACACGAGAGGACATAAGACCTTGGCTGAGCTTGCTAGGGTATGGTATTTTGTGGCTGTTGGATCTCGTGTGTTGGGATCGTCTTGCGGCGCACTTAGAGTTTGCCTTACGGAGTTCACAGTGGCTTTCATTCGTGGCATTCATTTCATTCGTGGTAGTAGAAGTGGATCGAGATATGGGTTGTTGGTCTCAAGGGTTCGGTCCAATTTCGTGGAGTGACCAGGTGCTGGGGGCGGGAAATATTGGGGCAAAAATATAGAGCCAGCAGCTGCGCTGCTATCTGTTTTTTGCCCCCATCTGGTTCAGTTTTGTGGGTCGTGATTTAGTCTTGATGAGCATTCCTCGTCCGCTAACAAGATCGCAATCTAGGCAGAACAAGATCGACCGTTGTTGAACATTGATGTCTCATGTGTTACGTTGTGTGGCGTCAGAGAAGGTCCCGGACTCAGAGATATCACATCTGTAGGGTGATACTGTTGTTTTCGTCGTCACACCAAGCTACGTAGAATGGACGATCCCATTGCGATACCGATTTATGTTGCAATCGCAAGTTATATCGTTTGTATCATCGGCGGGTCCTTGTCATCACAACGAAAGGCAGTCTTTGCGTTTTGCGTGATTGGTTCGTTAGTGACTTCCCTTTGTGTTGCCGCTTTCACCTATGGGGTCTATTCGCTTCATGTGGGGATGAGTGGGAATCCAGAGGACTTCTCGTTTACAGTTCCGACAGTTGTCGGTGTTGTAATGCTTGCGCCATATGTGATCGTTGCCTACGCAAGATTCCGCAACATTGATCAAGAAGACTGATTCAGGGAACGACCGACAAAATGGAGTAAAACTCAGAAAAACATCGAATCAATTGCGGGGTTCGGTTCTTCGCGAGCTCGGTTGGGGGGAAAGCCGAGCGGGGGCACATAAATTCGAATAACGCAGCAGTATTTCCTTTCGCCCTTCCTTAAGCCCGATTTTTTCAGCTATAATGGGGAGTGTAGGGCGGATGGATTCTCGTCACCCTATTCCCATCCCCTCCCAATCCCACCGGGCAATTCTGCCACAATTTCAGAGGAGCGTGAAATGCGACCTGCCTATACTCTCGACCGTCGCGGTCTACTTAAGGTTGGAGCAGCAAGTGTTATCGGGAGCTATGTTGCACCGAGTCTTCTTTCCACTCAGGCCCGTGCGACAGCGGCCGTTTCGTCCTCCTTTGGGCGGGCCAAGTCGGTCGTTTTGGTAATGTTGAGCGGCGGCCCCAGTCAGCTCGACACCGTTGATCCCAAACCTGATGCACCGGCGGAAGTGCGAGGAGAATTCAGCACGATCTCGACGGCAATCCCGGGGGTAGCCATCTGTGAGCATTTGCCCAAGCTCGCCACCCAACTGGATCGTTGGTCTGTGGTACGGACCTTGGCCCATCAAGAGCACAATCACTTGCTCGCTACGCACATCGCTCTGACGGGTCGGCCGACACCTCTTCCTCGAGGTGGTTCCGATTTGGACCGGGTGGAATCAAGAAGCGACTTCCCGAATCTAGGTGCCGCGCTCGACCATATCCGTCCACGCAACGATGGAATTCCGACAGGAGTCTCGCTACCGAACTATCTCATCGAGGGCCCGCTTACTTGGCCCGGTCAACATGCGGGTTTTTTGGGCGCGAAACACGATCCATGGCAAATCAATGGAGACCCCAATAACCCCGACTTCAAGATGGAAGCCCTCGCGCTGCGAGAGGGGATGTCTGTTGATCGTGTTTTGCAACGTCGCGATCTATTGCAGTCGCTCGCCAAGCCGAAACAGAACCAGAGTCGTGCCTCGGTAGACGCGTTTCGCGAGCAGCAACAAATCGCGTTTAACATCCTGACCTCCGGAAAAGTGGTATCGGCCTTTGACATAAAGAGCGAGTCAGACGAAACGCGGGATCGTTATGGACGCAACAAGTTCGGTCAATCGCTCTTAATGGCGAGAAGATTAGTCGAAGCGGGGGTGCCGGTCATTCAAGCCACGATGGGAATCGTGCAAACGTGGGATACGCACGTTGACAATTGGGGGCGACTCAAAAACACACTATTGCCGCAGCTAGATATGGGGCTCGCCGCTCTTATGGATGACCTCAAGGCGAGTGGGTTACTCGATCAAACGTTAGTCATCGTTATGGGAGAGTTTGGTAGAACGCCGAAGATCTCGAATCTACCGGGTGAAAAAATTCCTGGGCGAGATCACTGGGCGGCAGCCTATTCTGGTCTCTTTGCCGGTGCGGGGGTTCTGGGTGGCCAAGTGATCGGCAAGACCGATGCCCATGCAGCGTACCCGCTTACACGTCCATGGTCCCCTGCTGATGTCCTTTCAACGACTTTTCACGCATTGGGGGTTCACGAGGAAACGACCATCGTCGATCCATTGCAACGAAATCACTTTCTGATTAACGGTACTGTTATGAATCCACTCTATACAGGAGCGGAGTCATGATTATCAACAAAATGTATTCCGGCAAGCAGAATAACATGCATCGTTTCGCGTACAGGTTAAAGCCGATCTTTAGCTTTGCATTCTTTTTTATTCTGAACGCTGCTTTCGCCTTGGCTCAAGTTACAGACATTCAGCCCCGTACGGTGCAACCTGGTGTTAAGTCGAAACACGTGGTGTCGGGCCAGAACTTGGGGCCGTCTACCGAATTCCTGTCTACATCGTCCGGTGTCACTTTGCGGCTCGAAGTGACGAGTCCGGAGCAAGCGTTGTTGGAGATCGATATTGCTCCGGATGCACCTCTCGGGGCATTCGGAATTTTGGGTACAACAGCATCATCGATGCAAGAACCGTTTGTTTTTGTGTGCGATGACATTACGGCTGTCCCTCGTTCGGGGACGAACACCACGCGTGAATCAGCACAGATCATCGGAAATCTGGCCAGCATCTTCGGTGCAAGCCGTGGTGCGGAGAGTGATTTTTACAAGGTAACGGTAGAGGCTGGGAAATCGCTTTCATTCGAAGTACTAACACAGTCGTTGCTCTCGAACATGGACCCGGTTGTTCGATTGTATAAACCCACTGGCGAATTGTTGATGCATAGTGACGACGACGGGGCTAGTGTCGAGCCCAGATTTCAGTATCGATTCGAAACCGCTGGCGATTACTTGGTTGAGGTTCGAGATGCTCGCTATGTCGCAGGGGGAGTTTATTATTTACGAGTTGGCGATTTTCCGATTGTTTCCTCGATTAAGCCAAGCGGGTTGATCCGGGGCGAGTCGACCACGATGGCCTTTCTGGACTCTATGGGGCATTCCCTCGGTGAAAGGGCTATTCCGGCAATAAACGGATACCCGAACGAAACAGAGTGGGTGAGCTTTAAACCCGCGGGAGCTCATTCCTCGTCTTGGTGCCCCGTTCGAGTCGTCAGTCCATCCACTAAGATCTTTGAGGAGTCGGCCATTGTTACGGCTATGCCCGCTTCGATGTACGGAAATCTAGCTGAGGCTGGTAAACCTGATTTGTTTAAATTACAGGGGCTTCAAGGACAAGCTGTAAGAATTCATTCAAAGACGAGGAGTTTGCGGTTTCCCACACTCGTGCGAATGAAGCTTAAGAATGCGGCTGGGGCTGTCGTTGCCGAGACCGCAGCGCAGAAGGATGACGAGTGGGGATTTGATTTTACATTTCCGTCCAGTGAAGAGTTTACCCTCGAGGTAAGTGACCTTTTGAAGCGGAGCGGTGCGGCGTTCAATTATTGGATCGATTGCACACCACTCAGTTCGTTTCAATTGGCTATCAAAGGGGATGCCAACACCAAACAACAGTTTATCTTTGATGAAGCCAACGGTGCCTTCGCGATTGATCTATTGTGCCAAAGAAGTGGCTACAAAGGAGAAGTGGATCTGGAATTGTCCCCGCCCATTAGTGGCTTTACCTTGGTTAACCCGACCATACCGACCGATGCTGCTGAGCATCGATTGTTTGTCGTGCGTCAACCATCAACCCCTCTGTCGCGGATTGCATCCCTCCAAATCATCGGGCGGAGCCGCGGAGAACCAAGGCTGGAGGCTGGGGTTTCCAGCTTGGCGATTAGTCGTTTAAAGCGACCTCACGTCCCCTATCCTCCTCAATGGCCAGAAAACCGATTTTCTGCGGTCTCCGCAGCGGCGATAAATGTTCCGTTTGATTTTCAACCTAATGTAACAATCCGCTTAGCGCAGCATGTGGAGGAACAAGATGTTGTGTTGGATATCAAGCGTTTAGCAGAGGATTTTAAATCACCGTTAACAACGCTTCCTACCGTCGAATCGGCTGCTTGGCCAATGGCGATGAAGCTAGAGAATGATAAAGCTACGCTTACACTTAAACAGCTAACAAGTAAGAATCATAACGCCGCGGCTGTTCCTGTAATGTTGTATGCTGAGAATGCAGGTCGAGGATTAGCTAAGGCGTTTTCGATACCGATCAGTTGGTTTAGTCCCGTGCAAGTCGCATGGACTGCGCCCAAGGTACTGACTCCCGGTCGCCCCAGCGAGATTTCGGTTTCGGTAGTTCGTGAACAAACGAGTGCACCGATTTCCGTTAAGTGGGTTAATGTGCCACCAGGAGTTGTTTTGCCAGATTCAGTCGCAATCGCTCCGGAGCAAAATTCTGTAAAGGTACCAATTCAGATTGCTCAAGAGTTCAAGCAAACGAGGCTCAATCTGCAATGTTCGGTCACTAGCAATTACGCAGGTAAAGACTTTTCCTTTACGAGTTCTTTACCAGAGATATCGGTAGAGCTTTTGCCAACCGACGTCGAAATCTATCCGGTCGAGATTGCGCTCGACGGAAAACAATCCAAGCGACAATTGGTTGTTACAGGAAAGCAGGATAATGGTGCTGTAGCGGATTGGACTAAACGAGCGGTTATCAAATCGCTAAATGAATCTATCGTGAAATGGGAAAACGGTTTAGTCGTACCTGTCGGCGATGGTGAAACCGTTATTCAAGTGCAGGTAGGCGCGATCGAAAAATCCATTCCCGTACGTGTTGTAAATCAATCGTTGGAACGAAGAACCGATTTCGAATCCGAGGTTCTGGTCGCCTTGTCAAAACAGGGGTGCAACTCAGGGGCGTGTCATGGTTCCCCGAGTGGAAAAGGTATGTTCCGTTTATCCCTGCGGGCTTTTGACAAACAGTTAGACGAGTTAACGTTGATCCATGAGGAGTTTGGACGACGACTCAATTTGGTAAAGCCGGAACAAAGCTTGCTTCTGCTCAAGCCTCTGATGTCCGTTTATCACGGAGGTGGTAAGCAGATACGCCAGGATGATGTAGCGTACAAGGTGCTCTTGAAGTGGCTCAGGGAGGGAGGCAAACCTGATCCGGTAGATACAGCGCGATGCGTTCGATTGGAGGTTTATCCAGGAGAGAAACGCATGCTACCTCTTACAGGGGGATCACAGCAAATTGCCGCTATCGCTCACTTTGAAAATGGTTCGCAACGAGACGTCACCGATCTCGTCGCCTATGAATCCTCCAATCAGCAAATTGCGGAGGTCAATGCGTACGGTTTCGTCACCCCTAAGAGCAAAGGAGAAGTCGTAATTCTAGTTCGCTTCCTCGAGCATATCGAATCGGTCCGTCTTACGTTTATTGACCACGATCCCAACTTTCAATGGAGTGCTCCATCGCCAGCAAACTTTATTGATACGTTGGTTAATGACAAGCTTCAGCAAATGCAACTGTTGCCGTCAGCACGTTCCTCGGATTCTGAGTTTATTCGACGAGTGTATTTGGATGTACTGGGCGTATTGCCAACGGTTACGGAAACGAGACAGTTTCTAGAGAGTCAGGATCCCAACAAACGGGCTGCTGTGATTGATCAGCTGCTTGAACGAGATGATTACGCCAAATTCTGGGCCAACAAGTGGGGGGATCTGCTTAAACTCACCAACAAGCTAGTTGGTGCGGATGGTGTGTACAAATACCATCAATGGATCGAAGATTCGATCCGGGCGGATATGCCTTATGATCGATTTGCCCAAGAATTGATAACAGCCAGCGGAAGCACGTTGGCCAACCCGCCTGCGAATTTCTATCGCACCGCGACCGACATGAATGAATGTGTGGAAACAATCTCGCAAGTCTTTCTGGGAGCTCGGTTACAATGCGCGAAATGTCATAACCATCCGTTTGAGAGATGGACACAAGACAATTATTACGGACTCGGAGCATTCTTTAATCGCATTCAACGCAAAGAAACGCTTCGTCCAGGTGAAATGTTCGTGTGGTCGAATGAACAAGGTGAGGTGGTGCAGCCTCGAACAGGACAAACCATGAAGCCGTGGTTACCTGGTGTTGGATCGCAAGAAGCCAGTGTGGAAGATCGTCGTCTTATGTTTGCAGATTGGTTGACCAAGACCGACAATAATTACTTTGCACGCATTGGTGCTAACCGAGTATGGAGCCAATTGTTTGCTCGGGGGATTGTAGATCCCGTGGATGATTTCCGCGATTCAAATCCTGCAACCAACGAACCACTGCTCGATGCCTTGGCAGCGGAATTTCGCAAAGCAAATTACTCGACGAAGCATTTGCTACGAACAATTCTCAATAGCAACACTTATCAATCTGTTTCGACGACAGGAAATGGTCAGAAGGATGATGAATACTACTTCTCTCACCAACGGCCACGATTCCTAGATGCGGAACAACTGCTCGATGCGGTTAATCATGTTACAGGAGTTTCGCAGCGATTTGGCGGTTTACCAGTGAGTACGCGTGCCACACAGTTGCCAGCCCCGGATTTGGTCAAAGTTGACTTCTTAAAGGTTTTCGGTCAGCCGGAACGAAGTACGGTCTGCGCGTGCGAACGGAGCAGCGACTCGAATTTGGCCATGGCGATCGAGCTATTCAATGGCCCGGTTATTTACGATCGATTAAAAGATCCGAACAATCGATTCCGAAAGCTAATTGCAGCAGGCCAGAGCCCTGAGGCGGTCCTCGATGATTTGTATTTAGCTGCGGTTTCGCGACTACCCAATGCGGAGGAACGAACTGCGGCGATGCAGCACTTGGCCAAGAACACTGACTTGGCTACAGCATTTGAGGATCTATGCTGGGCACTTCTTAACTCCGATGAATTTTTGTTCCAACACTAGCCCCATTGGAGTCATGCAAATGAAGAATCGTTTCTCGATGTATATCAAAAATTGGACCGGCCTTCTCGTCGGATTATGCACCTCGACGGTCGTCGTTTCCAGCTCCACGGTTTGGGCACAAGAAGCTGCTCCTACTGTCGGTTTCCGATCCGATGTTGCACCTATCCTGGTTGAGAAATGCGTCGCATGCCATAGTGCAAAAAAAGCGGAGGGAGGATATCGGCTAGACACTTACGAAGAATTGCTCAAGCCGGGGGACTCAGGCGAAAACCCGGTAGCGACTAAGGATTCTGCGAATAGTCTTTTGGTACACCGGGTGAAAGACGAAAATGCAGAAACCAGGATGCCGCCCGAGCAGCCTCCCTTGTCGGAGAATGAAATCAAAACTTTGGCGGCTTGGATCGATTCCGGAGCTACATTCGACGGCGAGGACGCTAAGCAGCTACTCGTTTTACAAACTCCCGCTAAGACCTACCCTGTACCCGCTACCTCCTACCCCGCAATTCCACTCTATGCGGCTGCTTTGACAAAAGATGGTAATCTTTTGTTAACTGGTGGTTATCACGAAATCTTGATTTGGAATCTGCAGCAAAAAACACTTGATAGTCGAGTCTCCAATATCGGCCAGCGAGTCTTCGCCATTGCAATCAACGACCATGGAGATAAGGCTGCGGTTGCGTGTGGTGAACCAGGACGAGTTGGAGAGGTTCGCATTGTAGATCTCGCGACAAAACAAGTATCAACGGTGGTGACACGTTCGATCGATGTTGCTTTGGATGTCGCTTTTAGACCAGGCACCAATGAACTCGCGGTCGGCTTTGCGGACAACAGTATTCGCATTGTCAACATCGATACCAATACGGTCACCAAAACCTACACCAGCCACGCGGACTGGGTAACCGCAATCGCTTTTAGTCCAGATGGTAAACGGCTCGCATCTGGTAGCCGAGATAAATCGGTCAAGGTTTTGGACTTAGAGTCGGGGGACATGATCCTCAATTATTCTGGACACACCGCTCCTGTTCGTGGTGTGGCTTTTACTGCTGATGGAACTCAAGTTTTCTCGGTTGCGGATGACAAGCGATTGCACCGATGGAATGTGGCGGATGGAGGTCGTGCTGCTGATGTTCCATTATCTGGCCAGGGTGCTCGCATTGTTCGACATGGCGGACATTTGTTTATTCCAACTTCGGCCCGCCAAATTCACAAACTGGACGTATCGAACAATCAGATCGTCGGGACTTTAAGTGGTCACAAAGATTGGGTTCATGCGACGGCGGTCACACCTACGGATGTTGTGGTTTCTGTGTCGCACGATGCTGAGATCAAAGTTTGGGGACCGGATGGTTCCTCGCAGGCGACGTGGATCGGTGTACCCCAGTAATATCACGAGGCCGGTTCTAACGGCGGATAACTCTTTGCCATTCCGTGATTGACGACTTGGTACCTTTCCGGCAATGATGTTGCGAACGAAGGAATTTACCTGCTTCGGGAAAATCCGACAGCAATCGTATTGCAACGCCATTTTGTATCAGGAGTGCCGGTAACTTTGTCAAAAGCAAAACCCAAGTTCTACGTCGTGTGGGTGGGGCGTAAGCCGGGAATATATTATGACTGGGCCGCGTGCCAGGAGCAAATCAGCGGCTTTTCCGACGCTCGATATAAATCTTTTGACTCATTGGCAAAGGCAAAAGATGCGTGGAATGAATCCCATGAGCAGCATTGGGGGCAAGGAGGAAATCAAACAAAAAAATCGACGACGCCCGTGATTGAAGAGGACGAACTCAGCGGGCTTGGTGTCGATATGACTGCATGGTGTGTTGATGCCGCCTGCAAAGGGAATCCTGGCGAATTGGAGTATCAGGGAATTGATCTAGCGACAGGCACAAATATGTTTCATATGGGGCCTTATCCGGAAGGGACCGTCAACATCGGCGAATTCTTGGCAATTGTTCATGCGTTGGCGTTGTTACATGAGAAAGAGCCCAACACGGCGATCTATTCCGATTCACGCATCGGAATATCGTGGGTCAAGCAAGGTAAATGCAAAACAGAATTGGTATTGAATGAGAACAATCGTCGGTTGTTTGATCTAGTTCGACGAGCCGAAAAGTGGCTAGCGACTCACACGTGGACTAATCCGATCCTCAAATGGGAAACGAAAACGTGGGGTGAGAACCCGGCTGATTTCGGACGCAAATAGTAGTCCGACTTGACGACGATTACCGTCTTACGTCCCGTTCGGTCTGTGGGGCAATCTAAACGACTTCGAATAGTTCTTCCGTATTGAGTTTCGCTTGTGGTAGGCATCGAGGAGAAGCGGGGCTGGACGACGGCACGATTTCGATGCTGCGGTAGGATTGGCCGTCGCTGTCAGACATGACATGGATTCGTTTTTTATTGATGTCGACTACCCAGTACTCGAGGACCCCAGCAGTAGCGTATATATCCGCTTTCTCACGAAGGTCATTGAGCAGAATGCTGTCAGAGACCTCGATCAACAGCAATACATCAGCTGCTGAAGGTTTTGTTTTGCCGTATCGTTTTGGTTTGAGCCAAAGAATGTCAGGCTCTGGTCGATGGTCATCACATAGGAAGCCGCATTGCACTCGCACATTTGCAAATCCGTCATCAGTCATCCTAGTGGACCATCGAGTCAAATAGTCGATCAAGTCGTCGTGTAGTGGTCCTGCAGGATGCGTGAATCTGATTTCTCCGTGGATGAGTTCTACTTTTTTGGAATGGATGCAATCGAATGCACCTTTAAGAACCATCGCATCGAACTCGGCGCCCGTTACTTTGCTTTTGCGCTCATTGGAAAAACTATCTGGAAAACTCGGACAACAATCGATCGGATCCTAGTTGTTGTTACACAGACTTGGTAGCGTTGTCTATTTGCTGCATTTTATGCAAAGCACAGCCCATTTTTTCAGCGATGGTGTTCATCTGGTCTCTTCAAAAACACGAAACGATCGGTGTTGGCAGAATTTTTGTTAGTTGGCTTTAGCTTAGGATTCCCTTTACGGTCTCACCATGGATGTCGGTAAGTCGATACTGCCGGCCTTGATAGCGGAACGTGAGTTTGGTGTGATCGATACCGCACAAGTGTAGTATGGTGGCTTGCATGTCGTGCACATGAACCGGATTTTCCGTTACGTTCCATGCGTAATCATCTGTGGCGCCGTGCACATGCCCTTTTTTGACACCTCCACCGGCCATCCACCAACTGAATGCTCTGCCAAAGTGATCTCTTCCGTTTGGCTTCTCCGATGGGCCTTGTCCAAATGGAGTTCTACCAAACTCGCCAGCCCAAATGACCAGGGTATCTTCCAGCATGCCTCGATCCTTAAGATCTTTAACGAGGGCCGCTGACGGAGCATCGGTATCACGACACTGGGCTTCGAGTTGTGTGTAGAGATTGTTGTGTTGATCCCAGCCTGCGTGCATCAACTGAACGAATCGCACACCACGTTCCAAAAGTCGACGTGCGATCAAACAGTTGTTCGCGTACGTTCCTTTGACGAGCGCATCGGGCCCATATCGTTCCACGGTCGATGCAGATTCTTTTGAGAAATCGAGCAGGTCAGGGACACTCGTTTGCATACGATAAGCCATCTCGTATTGGGCGATTCGCGTATCGATTTCTGGATCACCGTATTCTGCTAAATGGGCTGCATTGATAGCCGCAATATCATCGAGGATCGCTCGTTTCGCGTTTCCACTCAGACCAATCGGATTGGCAAGGTACGGAACAGGATCGCCCGAATTGCGAAAACGAACTCCTTGGAAGCGGCTCGGTAAAAATCCACTTCCCCAGTAGTAATCAAAGAACAATTGTCCGCAGGTTTTACCTTTATCGCTTGATGTCATAACGACAAAGGTCGGTAGTTCATCGGATTCATTGCCTAATCCGTAAGACAGCCACGCCCCCAGGCTTGGTCTGCCGGGAACTTGGGAACCAGTCAAGAAAAAAGTAACACCTGGGGCGTGATTCACAGCCTCGGTGTACATGGACCGAACCAATGTCATTTCATCGGCCAGCGAACCGATATTTGGTAGCATGCTACTGAGGGAAATTCCTGACTCGCCGTATTTTTGAAATGGCTTTATTGCGGGGACACATGGCCAATTCTTTAGACCGCTGGTCATGGTGGACAATCGCGTTGTCCCTCGAATGGACTCGGGAATCTCTTTCCCGGCCATTTGTTCCATGATTGGTTTGTGATCAAACAGATCGACGTGCGACGGCCCTCCTCCCTGCCAAAACATAACGACTCTCTTCGCTTTGGGAGGAAAGTGAGGCAGTTCGGGCAAGCCTTTCTGACGTGCGTTGGAAGATAAATTGCTCGGTGCATCAGCAAAGGCACTTTGCGTGGTAGCGCTCGATTGCATTAGGCTAGCAAGGGCGGCCGTGCCCAAGCCTGACCCGAATCTTCCAAATAACTGCCTACGGGTAACGACGGCTCGGTTTTGATTTAGTAGGTCCATGGATTCCATTTTTCGTTTCCCCATTCCTATTCTCTCGTTAGAGATTCGTCCAAGTTAAAGATCCCTAGACAGACGACAGACAATGCGGCATGCGTGAGGGTATCTGGTGACTGGGTCTTTGTTTTACTGCCTATGGAAAGGAATTGATCTGCCGATGCGGGGGTCGATTCGAACATCGCACGCTGCTTCGCAAAGGCAGCTTCCAATATTTTGAGCTCTTTTTCCTTGGGTGCGCGGCACAGGACCGCCCGATAAGCCGCTTCAATCTGAGCGGGTAATTCTGAATGCTTTAATAAAACTTCCTCGGCGAGTGCGCGTGCTGCTTCGACCCAAGTCGGATCGTTCAATGTGGTCAATGCATGCAGTGGCGTGCTGGTCATCGACATCCGCACTTTACAGGTTTGACGATTCGAGCTGTCGAACATATTCGCAGGTCCCACAGTGCGTCGCCAAAAGGTGTAAAGGCTTCGACGGTACAAATCGGCGTTTGCGGATTTCGGGTACGTGAAGTCTCGTTCTTTGGTGATGGCTAATGATTCCCATATATCATCGGGTTGGTACGGATACACCGGTTTTCCGCCGACTCTTCGGTCCAACAAATGGCTCGCTGCCAAAGCCCAATCTCGCAGCACCAGGGACGGCATTCTCATGCGAGACGCTCTCGCATAAAGTCGATTTTCCGGATCACGTTGGAGCAGAGTATCGTTGAGCTTGCTCGATTGACGATAAGTCGAACTCGTGACAATCAATCGATTCAGTTTTTTCATATCCCATCCGGACTCACGGAATTCGACTGCTAGCCAATCTAGCAATTCACGATGGATGGGATACTCGCTTTGAACTCCAAAATCTTCGGTGGTTTTCACGAATCCAATTCCAAAGAAGTGTTGCCACATTCGGTTCACTTGAACTCGCGACAGTAGAGGCTGCTCGCTACTGACAAGCCATTTCGCGAAACCAAGCCGGTCCCGAGTTAGGTCGGCTTGCATGGGGGGCAAAAAGCTCGGCGTGGCAAATTCGACTTTGTCCCCTTTGTTAAGGTACTCACCACGTATCAGCACATGAGTATCACGTTTTTGAGCATCGCTCATTATCATGGGGCGAGGCATTTGGTCAGCGATAAAATTGGCCTTTTCATTGCGAACCGCTTCTAATTCCCCTAGTTGTGGAATATCTGACTTCAGCGAGTTCTTGATTTTTTGATCAAAATGACTTCGAAGTTGCTTCTCGATTTCTGATTTATCAGCTTCTGACCGTTCCGTATCTGGCTTTTTTAGTAGTGCGACCAGCGAATCAGGCAATCCTTTGCCGTCTGGATTTTTATCCGTTAGCAAGCCAAGCTTCCAAGCCGCAAACGCAACTTGAACAACCGGCTGCACTTGGGTATCAAGCGATGCTGTCCGAGCGTCGAAATCGGCTATTCTCTTGGCCACTTCCTCCGAGGGAACTTCTACGAACGGACTAGCTACTCGAATTCGACTGGAAAAATACTGTGGTACACCTGACTCGGGTACTCGATTGAATGCATCCATTAGACCGTAATAATCACGTTGCGTGATGGGATCGTATTTATGGTCATGGCATTGTGCACAGGACATCGTTAGCCCAAGGAATGTCGTAGCAGTCGTATCGATTCTGTCAAAGAGAATCACGAATCGCTGTTCTTCAGCGATGGCACCACCCTCGCCATTTAGCATGTGATTGCGATTGAAGCCACTGGCTATTTTTTGCTCGAGTGTGGCATCGGGAAGAAGATCACCCGCAAGCTGCCAGGTAGTGAATTGGTCGAAAGAGAGATTTTCATTCAATGCTTTTACGACCCAATCACGCCACATCCATTGCCAAGTGTCGCCGTCCTGTTGAAAACCGTTGCTGTCCGCGTAGCGAGCCGCGTCGAGCCAGGGCAAAGCCATGCGTTCTCCATAGTGCTCGCTTTGCATTAATCGATCTACCAATTTCTCATAAGCCGTCGGTGACGAATCGTTTTCAAATTCCCGAACCTCGTCTGGTGTTGGTGGCAAACCGATCAAGTCCGCATAGAGGCGTTTGATGAGAGTTGCTTTATCTGCTTCGGGAGATGGAGCGAGCCCTTCTTTTTCGAGTTTTGCAAGAACGAACTGGTCGATTGGGTTGCGCACCCATTCCTGTTGGTTCACGGAGGGGGGGATCGATTTTGATGGAGGGACAAACGCCCAATGCTTATCATATTCGGCTCCTTGTTCCATCCATTTCTTTATCAATTCCTTTTGTTCGTTCGATAGAACACGATTGGAATTGGGTGGAGGCATTACCGAGTCTGCGTCTTCTGAAAAGATTCGCTTCAGCAATTCGCTATCCTGAAGCTGGTCTGGACGAATCGCCCCGTGCTCAATTGCATCTTCTCGGAGATCGAGTCGCAACCCAGCCTCGCGTTTGTTGGCGTCTTGACCGTGACAATAAAAACAATTCTCCGACAAGATTGGCCGGATCTCACGATTAAAGTCGATGCGATCGTTTGCGTAACTGAGAGAAAATGTAAAAACGAAGCAAGCGAAAACGAGACCACTGGCGAAGGGTTTCACTAGCATTGTCGGTTGGATCGAACGCATGAGGATTCGAGTTATGTTGGTGGGCAGGTTCGACCGGAAGTCGTAACCCGACGATACCGAAAATTCGGATCGAATGGGTGGGATGCGGAGTTCTGGCTTTGGCAGCCTAGATCCCCCTATTATAGCCCGAAAGGCGGTCTACATAACAACGGAACCCGGCGAAAATGCTATTATGGTCCTGGTGTGGCGTTAAACCTCTCTAAGAAATGTGTTGCGATGTCATTGCAGTGGATAGCGGGAAAAATCGTCAAGCGGCACGTCTGGTCAGACGGGCTTTTTACCATTTCGGTTGAGTCGCCCGGTATCAATCCGTTTGAGCCCGGTCAGTTTTTACAGGTCGGTCTAAATTTGCCCGAAAAGCATTTGCACCGACCCTACTCGGTCGCGTCACCTCATGGTGAAGTACTCGACTTTTTTATCGTTAGGGTCGACGGAGGCGAGCTCACTCCGAGGCTTTGGAATCTCGAGGTTGGGGATTCTCTTGATATCTCAGCTAAAGCGACAGGCAGTTTTACATTGTCTCACACACCGGAGGCTGGCTGTCTTTGGTTGATCGGTACGGGAACTGGGTTGGCACCCTACATTGCAATGCTTCGAGATGGGGAAATCTGGGGCCGTTATGAAAGGATTGTCTTGGTTCACGGTGTGCGTCATTTCACGGACTTGGCGTATCAAGAAGAACTGCGGCATTTCCAAGAGGTTTACGCGGAACGGTTTCGTTTCATCAGTGCTGTTTCGCGGGATGCTGGTAAAGGATGTTTGAGTGGCCGCATCACAACAGCCTTGGAGAATGGCAGTTTGGAGCGACTAGCAGAGGCGTCGATAAGTCCGGAGG
The DNA here is from genome assembly GCA_046318795.1 of Pirellula sp. GTDB lineage: Bacteria > Planctomycetota > Planctomycetia > Pirellulales > Pirellulaceae > JBKCUI01. The sequence goes on along the minus strand of JBKCTT010000252.1, from coordinate 8,157 downwards.
AGTCGGCGGTAATGATGTGTGGGAATCCTGATATGCTTAATGATTTAGAGGCAATACTGCAAAAGCGTGGGATGACCAAACACAAGCCGAAATCACCCGGGCAATATGTGGTAGAACGGTATTGGTAAGGTTTAGAGAGACTAGGAGCGGTTCCCAGGATCGCTTTAGATTATCGTTCGCCAAGTACGATGGACATGGCTGACGGGATCATTGCCAAGAGTTGTCTTTGGCTTATCAAATAGATAGGCTGTCCTAGCTGCTTGCGCTTTTCCACTTGTTCGCGGCATCTTTCTGAATCAATTTCGTTAGCCTCGTTGCATTCGGAAAGTGGACTGGTTCCAACAATTACGTATTGTGTTTGCATGTTGATGGTCTTCTGAAGATTCGCTCCCAGCGCTTTTAAGAAGTCTTCGGCTTCGGTACGTTCCAACCCTAATAAGGTATTAACGAGAACGACCGACTTATCGCGAAGTGGTTTGCTATCTCCGCATTGGGTCAAAATGGCGGAGGCTAGGAGGCTTGCTTTCCGGTTTACCGCTTGTTTGATTGGTAAGCCATCGCTGCGATAGTGTCTCGGTTCAATACGAATGTTGCCGATTTCTTGTTTGGACTCGCGAGTAAGCTTAGACGTTCTAGGATTTCTGACTTGATCGAATCCGAAACGACCGCGCACCAGTCCCAGTGATGATTCGAGTTCTTCGAATTCAGAGCAGCCATTCAATCTTGCTGCATGAATCGCGACCAACGCACTGGCACGAGCATCTTCCAAGGCATTGTGGTGCCGAAAAGCGATCCCTAATCGTTCCGCGACAGCAGCTAGGCCATGTCCGGACCTGTCTGGCCAAGCTCGCTTTGAAATCAATCGTGTACACTGAAGCTCGTTACGAGGCGGTGGCAATTCGTAGTGCAGGCAACAATTGAGGAGAACCGAGGCATCGAAGCCAACATTGTGCCCGAGTATCAGTAATCCATCTAGGATTGGTGCAGCCTGTTGCCATATAGTTTCCCACGCAGGCTCGTTCATGCAGTCGCGTGCGGTAATGCCATGAACTCGAACGCAAAATGGAGAGAAAAACAATCGTGGAGGGCGAATTAGCCATTCGTACTCGGCAACAATCTTCCAGTCCTCGACGATAACGATACCGAGCTGACAAGCAGAATTTGGCTTACTGTTGGCTGTTTCGAAGTCGATGGCTGCAAAGCGTTCCATAGCCAGCTTACTTTCGTGGGCTTTCCCAGATAACGTCTTCGACACCGAGTACTTTATTCGCGTAACGAGCCATTACGAACAATAGGTCGCTTAATCGGTTTAAGAAGATAATGATATGGCTCGCATCACTCACTCGACCTGAATTGTTGAAGCTAACAATTTCACGTTCGGTTCGGCGACAAACGGTGCGTGCGATGTGCAACTGTGAAGCTTGGAGGCTTCCTCCAGGCAGGATAAAGTTCTGCAATGGTTTGAGTTCTTTTTCTAGTTGGTCAATCCAGTTTTCCATTTGTTGAACATGCCCCTCGCCAGTCCATTTCAAGCCATGCTTATCGGGATCGGGGGTCGCAAGTTCTGCACCAATCGAAAACAACTGATGCTGGATAACAGCTAGCATCTGGTCGACATTTTCCGCTTGTTTATAAGCTCTCACAACACCGATCGCTGCGTTCAGTTCATCGATGGTCCCGTAGGCAGAAATTCTTGGATCATCTTTAGATACGCGTGGTCCCCCGAATAAGCCTGTCGAACCGGCATCACCTGTCTTAGTGTAAATCTTCATTAAACTCTTCCTGCTTTTATGTTGTCAGCCATGATTTGGTAAAGATCGAGATTCTCTCTGCCCCCTAACATTGCGAAGAGATCACGAATAGCAAGGTGACAATCTTTGAGACTCTTTCCGACCGAAATCATCGATTCGCTGCATTTGTTAAGGTTTTTATAGGAGGGTGCAATGGGTGAATCCCCAGGGTCACCATGCAATCGATAGTATCCGGGCTCACGTGTGACAAATCGATGTTCGGATCCGTCTGGCATCACCAACCCCGCGCAATCTAATTCAGGGAAATCTGCGCCTTTACGTCCGTCGGTTCGGCGCACCAATTCATCGCAATTCAAGACGGTAATCGTTTCGTCTGAACGGACGCAGTGAACGCTCCATTTCCCTTCGTCTGATCTGTAAATCTTGTCTACTCCTAAGCAGGATAATAGTTGTACGGGACCTGCTGGCTCCGATTGTACAAGCTCGAACAGTGTCTTTATCTCGGCAGGCCACTGATCGCGGTCTTCGGGGACGATCCAGAGAAGCTTCGAATTTGGAAAATCGTTTCTTGCATCCCAGAATTCCTGCGCGAAAAGAGTCGCATACGATGTGGAACCAACGAGGCAAATGGACTTGTCGCGAATCTGTTTGGCTTCGAATTTACGGTCGCGAATCGAATACTTGAGAAAGTGGGATTCGAATGCTTTCTCGCCTATTGCCAATCCACCACCGGGCCCCAATCCTGCTTGCCCGCGAAAGCAACCTCTACAATCGAGCACAACATCTGCTTTAGAAACCCAATCCCCTCGATGTTGACCCGCGATCAACAATCGGAACTCATCGTTGCAACGCTCCTGCAGATCGTCGAGCATTCCCACGTGAGATTGGCAGCGTGAAACGTCGCACACCTCGCTAAGGAAGTGAATATCGTCAAAAAGAAGATCGGTTTTCGCTAAGGGGACTAGGTACTCATCGGCAAATTCTCGACCTGACCATAGCTTATCTGGGGCGGGGAATTCGAACTCAGGATTCTGGGCTTTGATTGCGGCCAATCCGAGAGGCGTAGTGCACTCAGCCACCGGCACGGCGACGGGGCGATCGTGCCAATCATGCATTCGATGAGCCACTCGCCTCGTTTCGAAAATAGAAACATGGTATCCGAGGAATCTCGCATAGATAGCTGCCTCGATTCCCGTTGGTCCACCCCCAATAATCGCGATTGTGGCCGGCGTTTCGACTTCGGGGTCCCAAGGAAGTTCAATCATAAATGGAATGGGGGCTACGGATAACCGGTCAAAAGTAAATCAAGGTTGGTTCAGAACTAAGTGTTGTATCGCGAGACGAACATCTTCGCGAGTTCCAATCGGCACGAAGATGCGGAATGAGTAATCTCCTGCATCGATACCATCTGTTTTCGAGACACGGAACACGCAATTCCACTTGACTACTTTTTCTTGGAGAAATCGAAATCGACCGTATCCAGGCCCTCGATACTCTTGTCTCCCAACATTGGCACAAAGGCACCCCATGGCGAACTCTCCCGAGGGAGTGGAAAAAACGAGTGGCATCGATTGCTCGCCAGGTCCATCATCCAACGGAACTAACTGATGGGAATCGACATGGAATCCCCAAAATTCCGTAAATTCAGGGGGCATGTAACCTGTTAGAGCTTCGAACTGAGCAAACTGGTGCGATTCGTTCGCAGGGACCTGAAATGTCACACGATAGTCAATCACATTGGGGAATCGAATACCATTCGATTCCCAACCGATCTTAACATCTTTTGCGATGATGTGATTGGATCGTTCTTTTTGATTGACCGCGAAAAATCCTCCGGACGATTCGCCAGGTGCGAGCCAGAAGGCTGCTTCGATTCTTGTTCGCAATCGACTGGGTTCGATGTCGATTTGAAGAAGCTTGCTCGTGGATTGGTTACCGACTCCATCCCGACTAGATCCCGCTTCTGTCGGATTGAATCGCTCCGACCAGAACGGAGCGTTTTGCCCAGCATCAAAACTGGATGCGCTTTGCAACTGCCTGCCATGATCGTAACTATCGATAAATTCTTTGCCGTTCCACTCGATCGAGTCGATGGCGCCTGCAAGCCTTTGCGTAGTGCGAATCCGAATGGTTGATCCACGAAATTCGCCCTGAATTTCGGAGTCTCCACTTAGCGAATAAGACTTTTGTTCTTGGGGTAACAAGAGGTCTTGCCCGTTTGCAACCTGCGTTTCCCCCACTATGAGTCCCTGGAGGTAAATCGTACATCCTAAGATAAGGAAAGGAGCGAGAGCCCAGGTTAACTTTTGCGATATCGAAAACGAACGTATGAGTGCACCTAAGAGTCGTCGACAGATAATTTCTTTCACAAATCTAAATCCATTTCTTCCTTCGAAATGCGATTAATAATCCAACCGCAACGGTAAGCATGATTGCCACGGCAAACGGATATCCAAAATACCACTTCAACTCGGGCATATTCCAGGGAGAAACCTCATTGTCAAAATTCATGCCATAGACGCCGGCGACAAATGATAGCGGTATGAATATTGTCGAAATGATGGTCAACAATTTCATCACTTCGTTCATACTATTGTTCATGGTGGACATATAATAATCACGCAAGTCGGCTGTTAACTCGCGGTAGGTATCCGCTGCATCGAGTAGTTGCGTTACGTGATCATAACAATCGCGAAGATGAACATGAGATTCTTCGCTGAACCGGTTAGACGTGTCTCGTATCAGTTCATTAATTAACTCCCGGTGGGGGCGGAGAGAGCGGCGGAGCGCCAATAACTGACCACGTAGATGATGGATCATCTTTAATTGATGGGGGGACAGTTCGGTGCTAATTTCATCTTCGAGTTCATCGACCGCGTCCGAAATCTTTTCCATAAACGGAAAGTAGCTATCCACGACGGCGTCGAGCAATGCATATAAGAGGTGATCGATTCCTGATTCCGCCACTTTGCCATGGTTAGTGCGAATTCGCTGACGAACTGGTTCCCAGCAATCTCCAGGCCGTTCTTGAAAAGAGAGCAAGATTCCGTTCATCATAAAAAAGGATAGTTGCTCAGAGTCCCGAGCGTCCCCCCCGTCAATCATTCTGGCGACCACGAAGAGGTGGTTTTCGAATCGATCGAGTTTGGCTCTTTGATGCACATTGATAACATCCTCCATGGAAAGAGGATGAAGTTTCAGAAGTTCAGCGAGATCGCGTAACACTTTCTCGCTTCCCAATCCTGTGATATCAATCCATAGGTTACGAAACTTGCCGAGATAGTTCTTGAGTTCCGATACATGCGCGATCGTCTGTTCACGAACATTCTGGCAATCGAAAGCCATCACCTTGATCGAGGTGGACGAAGCATTGGGATCAATAAGGAGTGTACCGGGTGGCGTGCCAGGACTGGCTCTGCGCTTGGCAAGACTATGGCTGCCTCGTTTTTGTTTAAGCTTTTTCACCATAGAGACAATTTCAGCAATGCGTATTAATATCGGTACTTGGGGTTTTCCGTATCAAAATCCAGATCGGAGAGTTCTGGATTTAGAACCAGGTCATTGTATTGATACTCCTCTTCTAAGAGGGGTTCCTCTCCCTCTTTGGACGGCCAGTTGTAACTGGCATATTTGATCGGTAACATGATCGATTCGTCGAACCAAATTCTCGCGATATGAAATTCGTGAGGAATTGTTTTGTCCCCGATGGTAGCAGTCTTTTCCTTGTGAATGACTTCAATAAGCTCACACGGTCGATCCGCGATCATTTCTCCTGAGCGTCGGTTGACGATGCAATCACCGAGACGAGAGTCGCGTTCCCCTTTTTCGATCAATCGAACCAAAAGTTTCTCTAGGCCAACTTCGGTGATAGGGTACCGGTTTCCGATCATCGCTATACGACTATTGGGAGCCAATGGAACAGTGATGATTCCAAAGAATCCGCCTTCGTGTGCGAGGAGCATATTGTCATTCTTACCATGGTAATAGATAACCTCACGTCCCTTCTGTGTTGGTGGATCGAGAAAATCGAGGTAGACCGAAACGTTCCTCAGCTCGCTACCTTCGTCCGGAGGTAAATAGCGAAGCTTTAATTTCATCGTAGCCTGAGGATAGAGTTTGCCGTCGATTCGTTCTGTTTTGAGCATGGTGGCCGTGTAGCCCGTGTGTTCTTTGCGATGTCGTTGCAACGCTTCGCGGGCCATACTAAGAACGGGAGCCAAAGGATGAGGTTCCGTAGCAGAGTTGTTCTCCGGCGCACCTAGCTGTTCGGGACGTCCTTCTACCATTTGGTTCGAGGCGCTCGACGCTTGCGGGTTCGGTTTAGGTTCGACAGGAGTTTGAGCGAGTCGTTTCCATGCGAGGTTTGCCGCAAAAAAAAGAATGCATGCGACAGCCAGTAAAACGACTAGTCGTGTAGTCCAAATTCGGTTCCTTTGTCCAGCCATGGTTGAACCTCCTCCTTTTCCAGTTGGCGTGCGAGTTCGAATCCTTTGCTCGTCAGAGAGAAATCTCGGTAGATATGGTGCATAACGAGTCCTGTAGAGCAAAGCTGCCGAAACCCCTCGAGGAATTTGACAGTTATTTCCGGCTTTAGCGGATCGCGAAAAGCGATGGTTTGAGTTTCGTCTATTTCCACGTAGACTGCAATCATACGAGAGGGAGCTTCGAACGCCGCGTTCTGCGCTTTGAGTTCGATCATTCCCCGATCTTTGGCTGCGTACAAAATGGCTCTTGCTTCTGGAAGCAGCTCGGCTGATGCAGGCGGCAAGGAGTCACAATCGGCCATTGCTTGGCTGCTAAGTTGGGATAAAGCCACCAACACAGGTGCCCCGGCCCCTAACGCTTCCCAGCTACCGCTCAAATAGCTGTCCACAGGCTGGAGTTTAGTCACGCGGGATATAGGTTTTGAAAATTCTTCGTCCATGCCAGTTCGAGCCGAAATGCGGGTTTATGGATTGTCGAGCCGTTCCGGAAACGCATAATCCTACGCTAAACCGTCGCCGATCGCACGCCCAAGACTGAAGCAAGATCGGATTCGCTCCCTTTAATCCTCGAAATCCCCTCGGAGATCACACCGCTATGGCACTAGTCCCACTTAGAAAAGTTTTGGATCACGCGGCAGAGAATGGCTACGGAGTGGCAGCCTTTAATGTCAACAATATGGAACAGATCCAGTCGATCATGGAGGCGGCCAAAGAGACAAATTCTCCGGTTATTATCCAAGCATCCCGCGGTGCACGAACTTATTCACAGGATGCGTACCTAAGGCATTTGATGTTGGCTGCGGTGGAACTGTATCCCAACATCCCGATCGTGATGCACCAAGACCATGGCAACTCGCCCGCTACCTGTTTGTCCGCGATCGAAAACGGTTTCACATCCGTGATGATGGACGGATCGCTTATGGAAGATGGCAAGACTCCAGCATCCTACGAATATAACGTGGCCGTCACAAAAGAGGTCGTCAAAATGGCCCACGCACGCAACGTATCGGTCGAAGGGGAGCTCGGGTGTCTCGGCTCGCTGGAATCCGGCACGGGAGAAGCAGAGGATGGTCACGGGGCTGAAGGAGCACTCAGCCACGATCAGCTTTTGACCGATCCCGACGAAGCAGCTCGTTTTGTCGCCGAAACCAACTGCGATGCATTGGCTGTTGCAATCGGCACGAGCCACGGGGCCTACAAATTCACGAGAAAGCCGGACGGAGAGGTTTTGGCGATGTCTCGAATTGAGGAAATCCATCGCAAACTCCCCAACACTCACCTCGTCATGCACGGATCCAGCAGCGTTCCACAGGAGCTACAGGACATAATTAATCAGTTCGGTGGTCAAATTAAGCAGACTTGGGGAGTACCGGTCGAGGAAATTCAGCGTGGCATCAAGAGCGGTGTCCGCAAAATCAATGTCGACACCGACTGCCGATTGGCCATCACCGGGGCAATACGCAAGGTTTTGGCCCAAAGCCCTGAGAAATTTGACCCACGCGATTACTTGAAACCAGCGCGCGACGCGATGAAAAAAGTCTGCATGGACCGAATGATTCAGTTTGGCCAAGCAGGAAATGCAGACAAAATCAAGTAATGCTTGGTAACTGCCGATAACGACATTCCCAGGGGAAACTGAAAACTCCCCTAGGAGTCCAGTTGACCATTGAAAAAAATCGGTTCGCACTTGCAGCCAAGGCGCCGATTCCTATAATTGCGATCCCGCTAGTCGGACATAGGGTAACCAAACACCAATATTTGGGGACCCGATCCGGTTGAAACGGGAAATAAAACGCAGCGGGCATAATTAGACAGGTCTCATGCGGGTGTAGCTCAGTTGGTAGAGCACAACGTTGCCAACGTTGTTGTCGTGGGTTCGAATCCCATCACCCGCTCTTTCTGTCTTGTTATGCCTTTTTTTC
>JBKCTT010000251.1:0-9887 GCA_046318795.1 Pirellula sp. | reverse complement strand
GTTTCCTTCTCGTATTCCTTGCGTATTAAATCGATCACGGTTTGATTACTTGCCGCGCAAAGAACAGTAATGTCTGATTCGACTGACCCACTGGTACTATCATCAGCCACAGTTTTCGCACCCTCGCTCCGCAGTGGTTGTGAATTGGGACGGCGATCATTCTTAGCGAGCCAAACGAGCATCCCACCAACGACGAAGATCGACGCGACGAGTACCGCTACTGTCTTTGACATTTTAAACCTCTCGACCCAAGCGTGATCTGACTTTGGCTGCCTCAGCAGTTCCCCTGCGAAACGTCATTCCAAGCTCACATCGTATGGGAACATGACTTCAAGGAAAAGCGAGCGCAGTTTGAAATTACGATTAACTTGTCGCATTCTAAACAAGCTCTTTACAAATGGTTGGTATCCTGCTGAAAGTTGTGGATGGATTTCCAAACTCGAACAGTCGAACGCCTGGCCCCTGTGGAACTCATAGTAGGAGCGTTGATATGGTTGTAAGACTATTGGTCGCACTGACGGCGACTTTGGCTGCATGGGTAATGCCAACCAGTTACGGAAACAATTGGCAGGAATACTTGGGGAACAAAGGCAGGACCGGATATAGTCCATCAGGACTAACACCAACGCTTGAGTTAGCATGGACCTACCAGTCCTCCGCAAAGCCTGAAAAGGCATGGGCCGGTTCGCGAACAACTCCGATCGAAGGGCACGTGATGTTGCCGCGGGTTACCTTTGATGCGGCCCCTCAAATGCTTTTGGTAGATGGATTGGTGTACTTTGGCAGCACGGTTGACCATCGACTCTATTGCCGTGACGAACAGACCGGTCGTGAGATTTGGAGCTACTTCGCCGAAGGGCCGATTCGGTTGGCTCCCTCGTATGCTTTCGGTTGCGTGTACTTTGGCTCCGATGACGGTTGGGTTTATTGCCTAAACGCTCGCTCCGGAGATTTAGTCTGGAAGCATAGGGTGGCTCCGAGAGATGATAGGCTGTTAGCTCGCGGGGAAATGATTTCGCGCTGGCCCGTTAGAACGGGTGTGCTAGTCGACGGGGAAATTGCGTATTTTGGGGCGGGTGTATTCCCTCATGAACAGGTCTACCTATGTGCCGCTGATGCAAAGACCGGTGAGATTCTCTGGAAGAACGACCGAATCAGTCAAGCGGATGCGGGTAGAAATGATTTGTCACCGCAAGGATATTTACTCGCAAACGAAACGACTCTCTTTGTACCATCAGGTCGATCATTGCCCGTCGCGGTATCCAAAGCTACGGGTGAAATTCTCTTCCAACGTAAGTACTCATGGCGAACGGATGCTGGTGGTGTTGTCGGAGGCACGAAGGCAGTTCTTGGCGATGGACAAATCTATGCTGGTGGGCCACATCACTTTCTCGCTATGGACGAAGTCACGGGAGAATTGGGAGCAGGATATATTTCTGGTCGATTGATGGTCCTGGCGGAGGATAAGGCTTATCTGCTTGATGGAGAAAAAGTATTTTGTGTCGATCGTGACGAACACGCGCAGGCCAGCAAACTCAAACAGGAATGGTTCCTTCGTGCTCGCAAGGTTCAAAAAGAGCCTGAAAAGTTGGCGGAAGCACAAAGCAAAATCAAAGAATACCAAGGGGTCGGGGTTATTTGGGAGTACCCCTGTGATTTGGATGGGACAATGATTGCAACCAATGATCTTGTGATCGTCGGCGGAAAAGATCGCGTCGTGGCACTTGATAGGCAATCGGGTGCACTGAAGTGGCAAACCACTGTCAACGGCAATGCGATGGGGCTTGCTGCGAACGACGAGACGCTGATGGTAAGTACCGATGAAGGGACCGTTTACGCGTTTCGTAAGCCAGACAATTCAGTGGACAAGAAAAAGGTTGCCGCATGGCCAGGCCCTTATTCTAATCCCTTTCCTGACGACGAGTTGGCAAAGCAAACGCGTGACCTCGTAACTCAGATCCTACAATCGACAGGACAAGCCAATGGCTATTGCATGGTTTTGGGTAGCGAAGAAGGAAGATTGGCGTTAGAACTGATTCGTCAAAGTCAATTAAACGTGTACTGCATTGAGCCCGATGAAGCGAAATGCAAAAGTCTCCGAGCCTCATATGAACAGGCTGGGGTGCATGCTACTCGCGTCACCGTGTTGAATCTACCTTACGAGGAAATTCCGCTCTCAAATTACTTTGCGAACTTGATACTTTCCGAACGCCAATTGCTTACCGGAATCTTCCCGTGTGATCCACAGGCAATATCAAGGTTCCTAAAACCGTGTGGTGGTACATTCGTTGCAAAGCGGATGATCAGCGAAGGGCTGCCTGCCAACGAAAAGACGGAGCAATGGCTCTCCAGTCTTTTTGTACTCACCGAGGGAGAACTCGCGATCCAATCTGATCTGGGCTTGGTCAAACGCGGTAAGCTACCCGGCGCGGGAGAGTGGAACCATCAATATGGGAACATCGCCAATACATCCATGTCCAACGATATGAGAGTTAAGGATGGTTTAGGTGTTTTATGGTACGGCGACCCAGGCCCGAGCATGATGATCAATCGTCACGAAGCTGCTGGCGCGCCGTTGTCGACGAACGGCCGAATGTTTATCCAAGGAACAGATAGCATTATGGCCTATGACGCTTACAACGGAACGTTTCTCTGGAGTTACGACAATCCTGGTGCAATCCGTACCGGTGTTTTCAACAATCGAGAAACACACAACTTATGTGCCAACGATGACACGCTGTTTATGGCGATTGACAATACATGCCATGCTCTCGACGCTGCGACGGGCAAAGTAGAGCATACGTTTGAAACCCCTGCTTCTTCGGATGGGATCGAACGAGCATGGGCGTTCGTTGCCAATGATGGCGCACAGCTCTTTGGTACCAGTACCATTCGGAAAGAGCTGGAAGAAAAAATGCGTCGACGTGGATTAACCATCACAAGCCAGACAGATGGTCTTTTTGCTTACGATATTGGAACAAAAGAGTTGCAATGGGTTTATCGCGGTGAAAACATTTTGCACACAACTATTGCGATTAGTGCTGACCATTTATTCTTCATTGAGAGCAATTTAACGAGTGAACAACGGCAAGAATTGTATCGCCGTGACAAAGGGGATCTCAAAGACTTGACCGGTGAGGCTGCGATCAAGGCCGAGGAAGAGATGAAGGCACTCGACATGCGCAAAGCAGTTTGTTTGGACCGAGCGACCGGCCAAAAGGTTTGGGAACAACCCGTTGATGTTACCGATACTACCAATATTTCTGCAGGAGGAGGTAGTCTGACAGTTATCTATTCGGACGGGTGTTTATTATTGTGCGGTGCCAACGCAAACGGCCATTACTGGAAGCAATTTTTATCTGGAGAGTTCGAGAAACGAAAACTTATCGTGCTGGAAGCAGCATCTGGCAAGCTGCTGTGGTCAAAAAACGCTAACTACATGAATCGGCCGGCGATTATCAACAACTACATTTACGCAGAGCCATGGGCTTTCGATTTAAAGACTGGTGCAGCCAAACAGCGTCAGCATCCAGTAACCGGTAAAGCAGACGATTGGCAATTCAGTCGGCCTGGGCATCATTGCGGTATCATTACTGCGACACCCAATATGATGTTCTTTCGGTCCGGGTTCATTGGCTATTACGATCTTTACAAAGATTCGGGAACCCAGCACTTCGCCGGCCAGCGTTTAGGATGCTGGATTAACGCCATTCCAGGAAACGGTTTGGTAATGATTCCAGAAGCGAGTGCAGGTTGCGTATGCCAATTCTCTATCGCGTCGACGGTAGTTATGGAGCCCAAGTCAACTCAGTCTGCATGGGGGATCCTCAGCGCTGTCGGACCCAGCACGCCGGTTAAGCGTCTTGGGATCAACCTCGGAGGCCCAGGAGATCGCTTGGATGGTGAAAGAAAAGAGTGGTTTGGCTATCCGCGACCACTCGCCGTCGGACGACTCGAATTTGTATTCGATCTCCAACATCGTTTGGGGGATGGAGGGGCTTGGTTCAGTAATAACGAAGATAGTGTCGATTGCGGAAGTGTGTCTCCCCCTTGGGTTTTCGCATCTGCAGTAACCCAATTAGAACATTTCGAAACCGAGTTGATTGGCCCGAAAGATGCGCAGGATTATCCTAAGGGGGCCAAGTATAATGTGGTTCTGTATTTCGTAGATTCGGACCTCGACCAGGTTAGATCACTTCCTATTCAATTCCAAGGAAAAGCAATGGAAGGAATTGTTCATGATCTGTCGGTTCCCAATTGCAAGACAAGAGTCATCGTCCGAGAGTTTCAAGGAATCGATGTGGATAGTAAACTTATCTTTGATGCACAATACGAAGCGGGGCAACCACCGATCAAGATGGCGGCCATAGAAATCATTCGTGAAGATCAATCCGAGAACTCAGCGCGGTCGGAACCAATCCAATAATGGCAACAAGTAACAGTAATGGCAAATTCTTGACCTTGAACATCAAGGGACCTTGGGCCTATCGGAGCAAGTGCTTACAAGTCGGGGTGGCGCTCATGATGTTGCTCAGCGCTACTGTATTGTTTGCGTGCCAAGTACCCGTTTTTCGGTACGCCTTGGAACGATGGAACCCTGAAGCCTACCCCATTGTTATTGTTACACCAAAGCCGATTTCCGAATCCGAGAAACAATCATGGTTGAGGGACCAACCCGAACGATTTTCTACCTATGTAAAAATCGAATGGTTGACACCCAGCGAGATACAGGATCCCGTTTTGCGAGAGCATTGGGCTGCCTCGGATGACAAAGCTGGTCTCGTGGCAGCTTACTATCCGGAAAAATCAGAATTGAGGCAAACAATTGCTTCCGTTGGTGCACTGAAAGAGACTTCTCTTGAGGAAATGCTCTCTTCGCCCGCTCGCAAAGAAATTGCGAACCGACTTGCATCGGGGCAATCAGCGGTTTGGGTTCTTCTCGAATCAGGAGATAAAGAAAAGGACGAAGCGGCTCGAATGGCCCTCGAAACTCAATTAACACTCGACAAAGAGTGGCTCAAGTTGCCAACCCCAGAAGAGATGGAGATCAAACCCGAGGTGCTCGACTCGGTCAAGATAAAGCTCCGAGTCGATTTCTCGATTCTGAACATCAAGAGGGATGACCCAAAGGAAACATTCTTGATCAGCTCGCTTTTGAATAGTGAAGAAGACTTAAGGGGGTTCGAGGAGCCGATTGTATTTCCTATCTTTGGACGCGGGCTCGTTCTGTACGCGTTGATCGGCAAAGGAATAAACGGAGACACAATTCGAGCTGCCTCAAAGTTTGTTTGTGGACCATGCTCATGCCAAGTTAAAGAACAGAACCCTGGCTTTGATCTTCTCTTGGAACATCAATGGAACGAATCTGTTGGAGATGTTTTTATCAGTCAACCTATTCCCGGGACGGGCGCTCAACCTAAATTGCTTGCCATTCCTCCCGGACGGAAAAAGTAATCTGCGGCGTGCAGTAATCGTTTCCAAATCGCGTATCTCCCACCCAACTACCCACCAACGATGAAGTCGCATCTCTTTATCCTCTCAATTCTTACCTTCTCGTGGTTCGTCTCAAACCTTGTGTTTGCGAATGAGGATTGGCCACAGTGGCGGTTTGATTCTCAAAGAAGAGCGGCATCAAACAATCGCCTGCCAACTGAGTTTTCCGTTCTTTGGGAAAAACGATACACTGCGAGAGTTCAAGCTTGGGATGATCCGTTGAATCAGGACTTGATGACGTTTGACAAAAACTTTGAGCCAATCGCCTTGAATGGCAAGCTATTTGTTCCGTTCAACGAAGAATGCAAACTGGTCGCACTCGACATCCAATCCGGTAAATCATTATGGACCTTTTACGCCGAAGGCCCTATCCGTTTTGCTCCAGCAGGTTGGAAAGACAAATTGTTTGTTGTGAGCGACGATGGTTTCCTTTATTGCTTGTCAGAAGCCGATGGTAGTGTTTTGTGGAAGTACTCACCGGCTCCGAGCACTCAAAAGGTCATCGGTAATCGTAGAGTGATTTCTGCATGGCCAGCCCGAGGTGGTCCCACCGTGCGTGACAATACGGTTTACTTTGCAAGCAGCATTTGGCCATTTATGGGTACGTTCATCTGCGCGTTGGATGCAGAGACCGGTACTATAAAGTGGATGAATGATAGCACGGGTTCGCAATATATTAAGCAACCGCACAGCGCGCCGGCCTTCGCGGGCGTTGCCCCACAAGGTTTCTTGGTCGCGACAGAGAAACATCTCGTGGTACCGGGGGGAAGAAGCGTTCCAGCTGTATTCGATCGGGCGACGGGGCAATTGAAGTATTTCGAAATCAACGCGGGAGGTAAAGGAACGGGTGGGGCATTTGTAGCAGCAGATAACACGCATTTCTATGTGCACACCCGGCAAAAAGGTACGAGAGCTTTCGATTTGGAGACGGGACTCAAAACAGCTTTTCTTCCTAACGAACCTGTCATCGCGGAAAAACTCGTTTACTCCGCCGAGATCGAAAACGAAAAACCAATCATCCGGGTTTACGCTGCCAATCAACCCGTCGATACCAAACGAGACGTTTTGGGAGAAATTGCCGCCAACGGTACGAGAGACTTGATTCTCGTTCAAGATCATCTCGTGGCGGTCGGTCCTAGGACGATCGAAGTGATTAAGCTTGAGAGCGATGCAGCCGGATTGGCGACCCGCGGCATTGTGGTGCGGACGATTGAAACGCGGTTCCCAACAGCACGAATCATCGTGGCAAGCAACACATTGGTGGCCGTTGATGAATTCGGCGGCTTGACCGCTTATGGTGTATTGTCCGAGGAAAATGTTCAATTGGTTGCGGATGATCCCAACAGGGTGATCCCGGAACTAACTTCAGAGAGATTGAGTCCATCGCTGTTGACGGAAAGACAGAAGCTCTACGGAATTCTAAGCCAATGCGATGCACAAGGGTACGCGTACTGGTACGGTGATTGCAGCCAAGAGCAGTTCGCTGCTTTGTGCGACGTCAATCCATTTGAGCAATGGTGTGTCGTATTGCCCGCGGATCGAAACCCTGCTGATTTGCATGATCACTTAGATCGAATGCAACATCGTAGCAAAGTTACATTGTTCTGTGCTCATCCTGAACAATTCCGTGCACCGCAGTTTACAGGGAATCTGGTTGTCGTTGCTGAAACATGGATTGAGAAGAACGGAGTGGAAACGCTTCGCAAGATCTACGAAACGGTTCGTCCTTACGGTGGAGCGATGGTTGTTTTGTGCAGGCCAAATGCTGATAAAACGGCAATCGCCGCTAGTTTGCAATCACTGCAGCTAGAACAATCCGAAGTTAAAATTCACAGCGATGGAATTGTCGTTTACCGAATGGGCAAGCTACCAGGCTCGGCGGATTGGACACATCAATACGGAGATATCGCCAATTCGATCAAGTCGAACGATAGCCGGGTGAAACTGCCGCTCGGCGTTTTGTGGTTTGGTGCAAGCAGCAATCTCGATGTTTTGCCGCGACACGGACATGGTCCACCGGAACAGGTCGTTGGGGGCAGATTGTTTATCGAGGGGATGAACAGTTTGAGTGCCCGTGATGTTTACACAGGCCGTGTTTTGTGGAAGCGAAACTTTGAAAACCTTGGTACTTACGATGTCTACTATGATGCAACGTACGAGAATACCCCTCTCGATCCCAAGTACAATCAAGTGCACATTCCTGGAGCCAACGGTCGCGGAACAAACTATGTTGTAACTGAAGAGCGAATTTATCTAGTTGTTGGCGATACCTGTAAATTGATTGATCCCCAAACCGGGAATGATATTGGGGAGATACGATTACCGCCGAATGCAGATGGCAGCACCTCGGAATGGGGGTACTTAGGTGTCTACAAGGATGTGCTCATCGGTGGCGTTGGGTTTGCAAAATATCGCGATCGATATGGATTGGAATTCGACGCTGATAAGGAACTCAAGCCATCCAAGGCGGGGTTCGGAGCAAAAAGTTTAGACCGTGCGGCGAGTGTCGGGCTTGTGGGTTTTAATCGATTTACGGGTGAGCTACTTTGGCGCACTGATGCCAAGCATAGTTTTTGGCATAACGGGATCGTGGCAGGTGATAACAAGATTTTCTGTCTAGATCGGAATCCGCAACGGATCGAAGAGGCCATGAAGCGTCGAGGCCTCGAATTACCGACTACCTATCGCCTCCTCGCGATAGATTATCGAACCGGTTCTCCCATTTGGGAATACAAAGACAAGATCTTTGGAACTTGGTTGGGTTACTCCGAGAAGCATAATATGCTTTTGCAAGCGGGGGCTTCGGCGAGCGATCGATTAGTCGATGAGGTTGGACAAGGAATGGCTGTTTATGATGCGGCCAGTGGAAATGTTGTTTGGTCCAAGGAGACGCTCAAGTACTCTGGGCCTTGCGTGTTGCACAATGATTTGATCATTACCAACACGAACTCCTATTCGGAATCGGCTGGTGCATTTTTCATTCGCACTGGCGAGCAGAAGATGACCAAGAATCCGCTTACGAATCAGTATGAGCCATGGAAGATGACCCGTGCTTACGGCTGTAACAGCATCATTGCCAGCGAGAATCTCCTTACATTCCGATCCGGGGCGGCTGGATATTATGACCTAAATAGCGAATCAGGAACGGGGAACTTTGGCGGTTTTCGTTCTGGTTGTACGGCGAATTTGGTTGTTGCGAATGGTGTCCTAAATGCACCGGATTACACTCGCACGTGCAGTTGCTCTTATCAAAATCAGACATCGCTAGCTCTGGTTCATATTCCGGACGTGGAGTTGTGGAGTGTTTATCCGGATGTCAATTCCAAGCTCGATTTACGTACAGCGAATGTGTTAAATATCAATTTTGGAGCTCCTGGAGACCGACGTGCAAGCGATGGATCTCTGTGGGTCGAGTATCCGAACGAATCCGGGGATCCTCTCGCCATGTCGATAGAGTTTAATCCTGAGGCCAAGCTATTCAGGCATCATTCGTCGCGATATGCCGATAGCGAGTTTCCTTGGCTGGTGTCATCTGGTGTCGAAGGGGTCAGCAAGATCAATATCTCGCTGAATCCTCCGGTTGCAGTGGATACAAAGGAGGCAGGTAAAGACGACAAGAGTACGGCAAGCGGCACGGATAAGGCGGTCGTGAAAGAACCCAGACCACCCGTTGCACCAAGGGTCTACGATGTAGAGTTGCTATTGAGTTTTCCCAAGTCTCAGGAATCTACGAACCAGAGCTATAAAGTTACTATCGAGGGGCAACCTAAGTCGGAAGAGATTCTTGTCGGAGGCTCAGGCGAAATCGAGGATTCGCTGCAAGCGTGTGTAATAAAAGGCGTATCTATTGGAGATGAATGTGCGATAAGCATCTCTGGCGGACCAAGTATGCCGGTCATTAGTGGAATGCGATTACTAAGGGTGGTTGAGTAAGCTTGATTTAAACGAAAGCGATTTCGTTTCTCGAAGATTTTATCGAGAAATCGAAGCTGGTCTTGAAAAAACCGAAATTCAACAGCGATCACCGAATAGTGGATTGTGCACATGAAATTCAGTAATTTCGAACTGGATCGCCGATTTGTTTTGTTCTGTAACGGGAGCGTTGTTGAACTCGCCAATTCTGCATCGAATTTGTATCATTGTGGTGAAAGAACGGATGATGTCTTGGTTGCCTTTAACAAGGCGATGCAATTTGCTTTGTCTGAGATTAATCTTGAAAACGCATATTGGAGATATTTGGTGCTTAGTGGTGTGCGTTTCTATGGCGGTCTAATAAAAAGGAAATACGGGCAAGATAGCGACGGAATAGAATGTGAAAGCTTCCGAGATATAATCGTTCAATTACTAAGTTTTCATGATTGCGAAGTGATTGCCTGCGCACTAACTGCAGCAGA
>JBKCTT010000250.1:0-17443 GCA_046318795.1 Pirellula sp. | reverse complement strand
CGCTTCGATCAACTTCTGCCGTAACTCCTGCTCACTGCTGCGTGCATCTGAGGCCGAGTTGGCCATGACAAACCCGGCGCGGCCCTTTGCGTTAAGCGTTGAGTAAAAGAGCTGGATCCAGAGGTAGTTGGCGTTGTCGGTCCGAGGCAGCCCAAAGGGAAAGCGGCGGCCGTCGCCAACCATGTCCTTTAGCCGCTCCTTGTCCACCGCGTTGACATTGAACGGTGGATTCGCGAGCACGAAGTCGAACTGGCCTGTGGCGTTGTGCGGATCGTCGTAGTAGCTGTTGACGTTACCGCCATGACGGATATCTCCTTCGAGACCATGCACGGCAAGGTTGAGTCGAGCCAGCCGTCCGGTCTCGTCGGTCTTCTCGACGCCGCAGATGGACAACTCGGCAGCGGGGTTCTTGTGATGCTCGGCCACGAAGCGGGCTGACTGCACGAACATACCACCCGATCCGCAAGCCGGGTCGAGAATGCGACCATGAAAGGGCTCGATCACTTGGGCAAGCAACTGAACAATACTTGCTGGAGTATAGAACTCGCCACCGCCCTGGCCCTCGCTCATCGCGAACTCGCCGAGGAAGTACTCGTAGATTCGACCGAAGGCGTCGAAGTCGAGTGTTGCCGGGATCTCGGAGATCTTCTTCAATAGCTCCTTGAGCAGCGTGCTCGTGAACAGGTTGAAGGTCTTGGGTAGCACACCAGCGAGTTGCGGGTTGTGCTTTTCGACTTCGCGCATGGCGGCGTTGACCTTTGCACCGATGTCGGCAGCCTCGGGCAGTGTCAGCAAAAAATCAAAGCGCGCATCAGGCGAGAGGTACAGCACGTTGTCCGCATGGTAGGCAGCCGGTTCATCAACGCGACTGCCACGGCGTGACGAGGCGCCGGCCTTCTCAAGTTTAGCTCGCTGTGCAGCAAAGCGGACCTCAGCAAAGCGGAGGAAGATCAGGCCGAGAATGGGGCCGGAATATTCTTGAGCTTTCAGACCGGAGTTGGCGCGGAACTGGTCTGCCGCATCCCATAGTCGCTTTTCGAGCGAGGCTGACGCTGCGTCTTTTTCGGAAGGGGCGATCCAATGCATTCGAGTCTTTCGGGGTGCGAGGGTGAAACAACAGATCAGGTGGGTCAGGTTGGTTTGGTGGCAACCTGCTTCGCCACTTTCTTGAGCAGCTTGTCGAGGTCAGCCTTTTTGAACAATCGATAACCGTTCACCGGATTACGGTGCATAGGAATATCTCCACGTGCAGCCCATTTGCGAATCGTATTTTGAGCAACGCCGAGATAATCGGCAGCGGCTGCGGTATACATGTACTCGGATAACTTAATCATCGAATGGTTTCTCCTAGTGCTCCACAAGGACGTGGCATTGCACAGTCTAGCAAACCCTGCACGGCTCGGGGAGTGGAATTGTGTGCGACTGCGGTTGCAACGGTGGACACAAACGGATTAGGCGAGATAATTTCTACGTTGGGACGACGCAACCGGGTGGCCACCTGGAGCGTCAAGCGACCATGGCCGATACGGGGAACATGTCTTTCACCCCGATCGGCCTTGGTCGGCCCGCTTAATGAAAGACACTTCTATGACAACACCAATTGACGGTGATTTGCCCGATCAGTTGCTTTCCGATCCCACGATTCAAGCGGAGAGCCCACAACGCGAAATCATCGAAACGCTCGGGAACTTAACCGAAAGTTGGCAGACTTACGTCCCAAGGAACAACGCGGAAGAAATCGCCTTCGATGTATTGCTGAATTCAAATGCGGTTCAAGTCGTTCAGCTCGGAGCCGGAAGGCAACCTAAAGTTCGCTTGACCATTACTGGATCGCGATGGAAGGCGTTACTCGAAAAGGCATCTGAGCCCGATCGTCACAAAGTTGTATACATGATTTTGAAATTGGCCTTCGAATCTCAGCCGGAATTCGAGCCTGCAATCGAAGTCATAGAGCCACCAGAGCTGATTCGTATCAGACAATGGATTGCAACTGATGGCGTCAAAGGACTCTGGCACGCCACCCTTGCGGCGGTTGATTTTTGGCGATTGGACGTTGATACGCTTCATAAGGACATCGCATTTCTACTGCGTCAACTTTTTAGCGGCGACCCATCTGAACAGGAAATCCGTGACTTTCTTTTCGAGGAGTATGGATTACTACCTTCGAAGAACGTTTCGCTGCTGAATTTAAAGGAGCTTCTAATGAAGGCCGCCGCACCCAAAAATAGCGAACCAATCAAAAAAGAACCTCAAGTTTTGACCGACGAAGAAACTTCACTGGCCACGGAAAAGTTCATTTTGGATACTCAGTCCGATCTGAACGAGTTGCTGGAATTAGGGGAACAGACGACGGACGATGGCACGCGGGATCTCCCATTGTCAGCACCTCGCTCAGATGGCACTACATCGGCCACGGCTCGTCTATTTGCTGAACCAAGAGCAAGTTCTATTTGCAAATCTTTTCTTCGCCGCCTTCGAGAATTTGACGAAAAGTTGGCGGTTGACTTCGAGTCGGTAAACGAGGGTAAATTGAAAACCGCAAGCCAACTCGCGTTAGCGATCAGGCGATTGCTGTTGGTGATGGGGCAACAAGACTCTCGAGACCGTCAATCTACAAAACAAACTGATCGGGAAATGCACTTGAAACTTGATGACGATCGACAGAATGAAGTCGGTGAACAATCAGCCGATAGCGCAACGGTTTTGACGAGCGATTCAAACGTCGAAACGGGTGGCAATACTCATGACGAACTACCACCGCCGGAATATGATCCCAATTCAACAGATTGGATTTTAAGCGAGACTCTCTGCGAAGTTATTAGGATCAAAGCGTCTACCATTACCGAATATCGAAAGCCTCGGAAATGTGGCAAGGACAAAATCGATAATTTTGGAACATGGAATATCGATTGCGTCGGTAAGTTTCGTCGGAGAGTCAACGGTAAAGGTAGTGTTGCATACTATCGGCCCGCCATGTCTGACACGTACAAAGCGAAATTGGCTTATGCTGAATCGCAAAAAAACACCAATCCGTAGATTTTCCATAGGGGTTTCGTAGGGGTAGGCTGGGTCGCCGATGAAACGCCTACGGACCATACGGAGATGCCCCCCCATAACTACACAAGTCACGCATGATTTGCGGTTGACGGCTTGTGTCTCTGTTATGGAGTGAAATTACATGTCTTCGAAAGTTGTCGATGGAGTGACCGACGGGCAAGGGCGCACCATGCTGTCGGTCACGAACCTCGCGAAACGCTGGGGTTGCTCTGAACGCCATGTAAGGCGCATGGTTGATGCGGGTCGATGTCCCCGACCAATAAAATTTGGATCGCTGCTAAGATTCCCTGTTGCAGTTATCGAGCAATGGGAAAACGACGGTTGCCCTCATGTTCGCAACATTGCGAAAGGGGGCAAGTAATGACTGTCTCAATTCGTGAAACCAAAGCCGCTGCCCATGGGAAATGGGCCGGCATTTTGATGGATGCGGGCCTGCCAACTCAATGCTTCGAACCGGGCGGGCATCCTTGCCCACTATGCGGTGGTAAAGATCGATTTGGTGTGGCAAAAGACGTCAACGAGACCGGAGCGGTCTTCTGCCGACATTGCTTCAATAAAGCTTCGGACATCAAACCAGGCGATGGTATTGCCACGGTTGCGTGGCTAATGAAAACAACGCCTGCTGAAGCGGCGCAATGGATCGCTGATCGAATCGGTAGCAATCCGGAACAACTTTCCGCATCCGTAGACATTATCACCGCAACATGTCGAGATAAACGGATGCCGATCGAGGCATTCAAGAAATTTGGAGTAAATATCGCAAAGCGCCGTTGTAATGGATCCGAGGCTTGTCGCGTTGACCTTTACAACGAACAGGGCGTGGTTCATTCGTACTTCGATGTATGGCCAGGAGACAAAGGCCGCGTGAAGCGTGGCCCAGGAAATAGCGGGCTATTTTTTCCGGGACGTACACCTGTATCCGGCGAAAGATGGCTCGCGGTGGAAGGGGTCAAAGACGCGGCTGCTCTGGTAGGACTCGGTTTCAACGCGTTCGGATACTGTGGCAACCGATTGGCTTCAAAATATGCGAGATTGTTCGAGGGCGTTGATGTCGTTATCGTGCCGGACCTGGACAAAGCCGGAATACTGGGGGCTGAACACACTGCTGGTGTGTTATTCGGAATCGCTACATCTGTTTCGATAGCTCGGATACCGGGCGTATTCAAAGAACAACATGGAGAAGATGTTCGCGATGTTCTCCGTAAGCCAGACGGCGAAAAGAACCTCATTGCTGCTATCGAGGTTGCAGCCCCATGGACACCTAAACATGATGTAATCAAGAGTAAGGATAAGCCGGATGTATTCATTTCCATGAACGAGGCAACCGTCGCTGATGTCGTCGTCCGTCACATCAGCAATCTTGGATGGGGTACGCCGTGGCTCAACAACGAAGATTTCGAATCGGTAAAGGTATTCGTTCGCGGAGGAGTTTTGGTCCATGCAATCGAAAGCGACGATATCGACACGACTGGTCGACTATCGATTCGTGAACTCCCACCTTGTTTAGTTCGAGAACGAATTACGCAAGCTTGCTCTCTTTTTACCACAACAGAGTCTGACGACGAAGTTGAAGTAAAGCCTGCGCGGCCGCCGGGATGGTTGGTTGACGCAGTTCATCGACGCGGGTGCTACGGTGGGTTGATTCGCCCGCTGGCTGGAATCATCGAATCGCCGACGATAAGAGCCGATGGATCGATCCTGCAAACGCCCGGCTACGATCTTCAGACCGGGATCATTTATCGCCCAAATGCTTCATTCCCTCCTGTCTCCGAGTCACCTACGAAAGAGGATGCGAAAAAAGCGATAGATGAGCTACTTGAAGTCTTAGTTGATTTCCCAATGTTCCAAGATGCAGACCGTTCCGCGTGGTTGTCGCTCGTGCTCTCCATGATTGGTCGTTCGTGTATCAGCGGATGCGTTCCGCTATTCGCCGTGACGGCCAATATTCGTGGGGCTGGAAAATCGCTTCTAGTCGATGCAGCGACATTGATTGCTTACGGTCGACGTGCAGCGAGACAGGCCTTTACTCGCGACGACAATGAAATGCGGAAGTCAATTACGGCCGTTGCCATAGGTGCAATCCCAAGCGTCCTATTCGACAATCTGGATGTTCAGTTGGGAGGTGCAGCTTTAGATGCAGCAATTACTTCTGCAACATGGTCCGATCGATTGTTAGGGCATTCTCGCATGACGGATGACCTTCCATTGCGAACCATTTGGTCGGCCACGGGCAACAACATCTCCTTCGGGTCTGATACAGGACGACGTGTATTGCCGATCCGACTGCAATCGCCGCTGGAAAATCCCGAGGATCGATCAGGGTTTGCGCATCCAGATCTGCTGGCGTGGATCGAGTCACGACGACCTTCGCTCGCCGTTGCCGCTTTAACAATACTTAAAGCCTACTTCGTTGCAGGTTGCCCACCCCAAGCAGGAGGAGAGTGGGGGTCCTTCGAACCATGGTCAGCAATCGTTCGTGGAGCGATTGTTTGGGCTGGAGGTGCCGATCCACTTCCGACCAGGGCAGCGGCACTGGATGGAGATGATACGGCCGCTTTGTTGAGCAAGCTGATAACCGGCATCGAACAGGCAGATCCAACGGGAAAAGGGCTAACGACTAAAGAGATTCAGAAGCGGACGTCTGGAACCCAAGGAGAAGTCGATGAGAATGCCGCCTTGGCAGAAGCCGTTTTTGAAATATGTGGTGAAAAGTTCGATGCTCGGAAATTCGGTCGGCGCATTCGTCAATTCAAACAGCGAGTTTGGGAAGGCCGTTTCATAGACGACGAATCTGCAGGTGGTGGTGTGAAGCGTTGGCGGGTTCGCCGAGTAGCAAGTGGTTTACGTGGGTTCAGTGGGTCTAAATCGACTGGGTCGAATGAAGATTCGGATAAGTCGCAGGCCGAACAAAGCGAATGCGTACGATCCGGCCAACAACCAGATGCGGATCAACCACAAATTAACCAACCTTACCAATGTAACCCACTACTAAACGATCCAGGCCGAAACGTTCAGGGTGGGTCAAGTGGGTTAGGTGGGTCAGGTTCGACTCCATCTCCTCTGGATTCGTGTGTATCGCAAGATATTGAAAGTTCCGCTTACGAGCAAAGTCTAGCGTGCACAGATTCAGATTCCAATAAGTCGCAACAACGTCTCCAGTCCGATGAAGATTCCGAGGGGGTGCTATTTTGAGCGAATACCTCGTTTTCAATACCCTACGCGAGTTCGGATTAACTATTTCACTTCGAGGCAGCGGCTTGTTTGTCACTCCATCGAAACGAGTGACACCGGAGGCTGCGGAATTTATTAGGAATAACAAACCAACTTTGATAGCCATGCTCGAGCAATCCAAAGGACTCAAAACATGCCGATGGTGCGAAGGTTCATTGTTATCTGTCGCCACGTTTGATGGTTTTGAGAACTTGGAATGCCAGAACTGCGGCGAGTGCAATGGATGTCGTAGGGCAATTCCAGCTTCATCACAGAACATAAATGTTCAAACGGTTGCTCAAACTCTGCTTTTCGACAGGAGGGCGTCATGAGTAAGAATCAACTTCCTGCGACGCTTACCCCTGAGAACGTTGTGGTTACTGTTGACACTCGAGAGCAGACCCCGCTTGATCTTACACCGCTTTCCACAACTATTGGAACTTTAGATACTGGGGACTATGCGTTAGCCAGCTGTCCAGACGCATGTCGCATTGAAAGAAAAAGTTTAATGGACCTTGTTGGATGCGTTGGTGGTGATCGAGCTCGATTCGAACGTGAAGTATCACGACTATTGGCTTTTCCCGTGCGAGTGTTAGTGGTCGAGAGCACCTGGGAGAGGATCGAGTCACATGAACCAGCAATGCCACAGTGGAAAGGCAAGGTAACCAAGGAATCGGTTATCGGCTCACTTCTTGGCTGGCAGGCAGCCGGGCTTAGTGTTCACATGGCCGGCGATCACGAGAGAGCTGGCAGACATGTCGCTAGGCTCTTGTACACGATCGCGAAACGTCGATATCGAGAGCTGCGGTCTCTCGTTGAATCAAAACCAAACTAAATAACAATCGCTTCGGTTGGTGTGATGAGATACAATCGGGATGTGACGGCTAGGACCGTACATCCGAAATCGGGCTTCATCACCCGCCCGCCGTCGCGCTTTAAATTCTACTGATGAACGTGAAGGATGAATCACATGGCTACTCTCTTTAAAAAGCAGTTTACCAAACCCTTTCCACCCGATGCAAAAGTCGTCGCTCGGGCGATTAAGGACAAGGACGGTAAATCAATAACCAAACAGTTTGCCCAGTGGACCGATAGAGGCGGTAAGAAACGACAAGCTGAAGTTACTACGGGTAAAGATGGCACACAGCGAATCAAGACCGAGGCTGCAACTTGGACTGCGAAATATCGCGATGGTGAAGGTGTTGTTTGCGAAGTGGCAACTGGATGCCGCGACAAACAGGCAGCGCAGGCGGTACTTGATGAATTGCTACGACGTGCAGAATTGGTCAAAGCTAACGTTCTGTCTCCTGACCAAGACAGAATTGCCGATCACGCCAAAAGACCACTCCTGGAGCACATCAATGCGTTCTTGGATTATCAACGCCGCAAAGGAACACACCCTGACCGTGTGAAGCATTACGAGACAAAGCTCAAGGAGACCGCTGAAGCGTGTAAATTTCGGTCTCTATGCGATTTATCGGTCGATCCTCTTGAACGCTGGCTATCAGATCAGCGTGAGGGAGATCGTGATTTGGGTGCCGCTGTTTATAACGGGTATCGGGAGTCATGGCTTGCGTTTGGAAATTGGTGTATCGGTAAACGGGTCTCTGGCAAACAAACCCACTTCAAAGGCGAAAAGAGACTTTTGGCAAATCCGTTTGACGGAATGGCACGATTGAATGAGCAAGCGGAGAGACGGCGCCGAGCTCGTGCACTGACCGAGGATGAGTTGAACCGACTCTTGGATGCCGCTCGTCGCCGACCACTTGAGCATGCGATGACCATCTATCGCGGAGCCAACAAGGGGAAATTGCTTGCCGAGATTTCTGAAGAGCGACGAGCTGAACTTGAACGACTGGGAAAAGAGCGAGCTTTAATTTACAAGACAGCTGTTCTGACGGGCTTAAGACTCAACGAATTGCGAACGTTGACCCGCCGAGATTTATCCTTCGGAGATGTCCCCTTTATCAAACTCAGCCATTGCAACGAGAAGAACCGGCAGGGTTCGACTTTGGCAATCCGATCTGACCTAGCGGCTGAACTTCGAGAATGGACAGCTGGCCGTGATCGGGGAGATCGAGTATTTGATGTTCCCGAGGGTTTACTGCGGATCATGAATCGAGATTTGAAGGCTGCCGGAATTCCCAAAAAGGATGCGGACGGTTGTGTGGTCCATGTGCACGCATTGCGACACAGCTTCGGAACACACCTTTCATTGGCGGGCGTTGCACCACGAGTAGCCCAGGCAGCCATGCGTCACAGCAATATTAGCCTGACGATGGGCACCTATACCGACGCCCGGCTGCTCGACACCTCCGAAGCGATAGAATCGCTGCCGATATTTCGGAATCTAGGCGTGAGCCTCGTCAAGGTAAACGACCTTGAGGAATCTGCGGATTTGGTGGATCCGTCAACTAAAGATTCAGCTGAAGAAACACAAGAATCCTGCGCCGAAACCACACCTCGAAAGCTTGCACCAACGCTTGCACCAACCCCAGTCCAAACCTGTCAAAATGAGTCCATTGTTGTCCATGACGTGGAAGACAACTCGGACGATGTACACACGAAAAAACCCAGTGAAACGCTGGGTATCACTGGGTTTTTATTAGTGGACGATATTGGACTCGAACCAACGACCCCCACGATGTCAACGTGCGTGCGAAACACCGCAATTGCAGGAAAACAACTAGGAAATCGCGAGACCCGCGAACGCTTGCACCACTGCTTGCACCAAATCGCG
This sequence comes from Pirellula sp., assembly GCA_046318795.1. Lineage (GTDB taxonomy): Bacteria > Planctomycetota > Planctomycetia > Pirellulales > Pirellulaceae > JBKCUI01. The sequence goes on along the minus strand of JBKCTT010000250.1, from coordinate 8,436 downwards.
AAATTGATCGAACAGAATCAGCTTGACACCTTGGTTGATGTATTGGCCGAATCGCTCGAACCCACCGACCTCAAGCGGTTTGCCTTCACTTTGAACAATCGCCTAAGGGGGAGCTAATCATGGATGGGCTCGGGGACTACTGGTCAAACTCTTTTTCTATCGTCTTCTTCTTTCTTACTATGCGGTGGACGACGAACTGCAACTTAATCAAGAACGAACGCGATTCCTCTGGAAACAACCCACCTAACCAACCAAACCCACCTGACCCGCTTTGTGTAACGCGTTTCGATTTGCCCCGCCTTCCAATGTGGAGTATTCAATGAGTTGGGAAACAAGATCGAACGGTAAACGCTACTACACCCGCAGCAGCCGCGTAAAAGGTCGGATCCGGCGAGAATACGTCGGCGGTGGGCAGTTAGGAGAATTCGTAGCAAAGCTCGATGAACTCGATCGTGAATCGCGATTGCTTGAAGCTGAATCAATTCGAAAAGCACGACAACAGGCCGCGAGGATTGAAGACTCGCTCACAGATTTTGAAATACTGGCCGACAGTGTCGGTCGGGCGCTGCTTATCGCAGCTGGGTATCATCAACACAACCGAGGAGAATGGAGAAAACGAAATGAATAGTCCGGTAAAGCAAGTGTCAGTCGAAAAAGCCCCCAATCTCGTTGATTTGATACGTAGTGCCAATCAGGGCAATGCGGAGGCACTCTCGCTGCTTAAGCGTGAACTGGCCGGCGATAACGCAAAGAAATTGATTCATCTCGCAGGAGATTTGGCTCACAGCCTCGAACAGTCAACACTTGACGCGATGTTGGGAGACAATCAGTCCGGAACAAGACTCGTTGTGTTGGAAAAGATGAATCAAATGCGAGCTGAACTCGGCTGGAACGCGTCGCCAATGCTCGAACGAATTCTGATTGAACGGGTATGCCAGACTTGGCTTAACTTGCATTTGCTGGAAATGGCAGATGCACAATCGAAGAGTCGTCCTATCAGTCTTGCCAAATACGAATCTGAAAGGATCGAGCGGGCCGAGCGTAGGCACCTAAAAGCGGTGAAAATGCTGGCGACGGTTCGCAAAATGGCACTGCCGTTACAAATCGAGTTGAAAGGCGAATTGACCGTGACGGAGTCGGCATCAGCGTCACCACGCTTGCGAAACAGATTCGATCTAGAACATTCAAAGAACTAGATCCACGTGTCAGGGGCTCCAATCGAAAACGAGCTTTCATAGCTCGTGCTTCTCTACATTTCATTTACGAAGCTGGGACCGAGGGTGAAACCGGGGCGATTCGGCATTTTCGAATATTTTATCGATCAAGATGAAGCAACATGTTCTTTAATATTGACCTGCTGAAAGCCCTGTATTCGTCGAGCTGCGAACTTCCGCCTCTTTCTACCCCTACACTTTGCAACCCATGGACTGTTTGCGACCCTTTCCACAGCTTGTTTCAGTTTATCCAGTTTGTTCGGATGCGGGATCAATAGAAAGGCTTCATTAAATGTCCAAAAAGAGTATGTAACGGCGCTATTGGTCATTTTAGCCAGCTCTAAACCTAGTGTTGCTACGTAGTTCTCCCGATGTAACCGTTTAATTGGTTGACGGATCAACAACGAAAATCCTTTTTCTAACGTCTCTCGTACGTCTTCTCTAAAGAGCTTTTTGGAAGAAAGTGTGTCACAGCTTCGAATTGACGATGCCCTTTCAGCGTAGCTTCCAAGTCCGTCGTCTGGATCGAAGTAAATCAAATCGACTTCCTCTTGTTCGAACTTGAACCACATTTCTCCGAAGTACTTGTTGCGTTTATCCATCGATTCTGAAAGTTCTTCCGCCCAAAACGCACTGTAGGGTAGAAGGTTGGCGTCCAAGTGTTTTACATTTCGGGAAGTGATCTCCGTTTCGTGCTTGTGAATTAGACGCTTCAAATAGTCGTAAAGCAATGGATCAAAAGGTCTGAAAGCGTTCTCCAGCGTATCTTGTAAATATTCCGTCTTTGAAGCATCAGGAAAATTATCAGCAGCAGTTAGCATCCAACATACACCGATTCGAATATCACCTGCTCCTCCCAACAAACGCAATATCCCATATTTCCGATAGTCGTCTATGTTTCCAAAGTTTTGGTTTTTCATTCTCTCACTTTAGCCCATATAGCCCCGATACGACTTAGAATACAAGAGCCTTACTCTTGAAAACGCATGATCACCCGACCTCGGCATAGATCCCGGTGTTGCTTTCCGGGTAGCTTTCATATACGTGCTCGAAGAGTGCCGAACATTTGTGATGATAAATCTCTGGCGTGTAGGATCGCGGAAGTCCAGTGTCGAGCGTGTCCTCGATCGCCAGCTTCAATGTTGATCGCGCCGCCGATTTCTGCCGCCAGTTGAGTACTAGTAACTGCTTTAGTCGCGAGAGGAGATCTTTGGCAACCTTTTTAACCTCGTCTCGTTCGGCCGTGCTCAGCTCCGGCGCGGGCCGAGTGAGAATATCAAAGATCACGAGCTCTTCTTCGCTGAGATTCTCGCGCACGTGGCGTTCTTTCTCGGTATCGAGGCTGTTCGACAGTTTTATCAGCTCTTCAAAGAGTTGCTCGATATTGCGGCTGCCGCTGTTGTAGCTCTCAATGAGCGATTCGAACTTATCTGCGAAGTCAGTCCGCGTGCGGTTGAGTCGCACGAGCTTTTCGAGCTTGGCGGCGATTGCCGCCTTGAGCGCCTCGAGGTCTGTATTCTTGTGCTTCGATTCCTTGAACCGCTTGGCCAGGGCCTCAAAATTAATCTTGGAAAGGTCGATCGCAGGTGGCCCTTCCTCGCGGATCGTCAGGCCGGTGATTGACTCGTCGAGCAGCCCGCCGATTTGCTGCAGGATTGTCGCGATGTCCGGCGGATTGGGGCTCAACTTAGCCCGGATCGCCCCGGCGAGAGTTGCGATTCCAGCAATGCGGACCGAGAACTCGATGGCCGCGGGGTCCGGCTTCACGGCGCGGTAAAGCGTGGTGACGAACTTTTCGTGGCCGAAGAACTCTCGTCGTAGGGAATCGGGGCCGATCAACGCGTTAATCGAGTTCTCGATGGCGGTAAGACGTTCCATACCGCCCAATGGCAAGGCTTCCATCGCTGCAAGATTGACGCCATGATTCGAACAAAAGTCCGTTGCCTCCGCGATCGCTTCACGTAGTGCCGCTACTAGCTGCGCTTTGTCCTTGACCGGGTTTGCACCGCCCTTACCTTTGCCATAGATCGCCAGTGCCTTCTCAAGTGACGCAAACACATTCGCGTAGTCCACAATCACGCCGCTGTGCTTGCCTGGAAACACCCGGTTGGCGCGGGCAATGGTCTGCATCAACGTGTGATTGCGCATCGGCTTATCGAGATAGACAGTCGAGCAGCTCGGCGCATCGAAGCCCGTCAGCCACATGGCACAGACAAAAACAAGTCGCAGTGGATCGGTCGTATCTTTGAATTTCTCGTCCAGCCCGGGCTGCGACTCGTTCATGCGTTTGCGATGTGGCTCGATGTCTATACCGAGCTTCTTCATCTGTTCAATTTCGTTCTGTCCTGGTGAGACGATTACCGCCATATCGGTCGTGGTCAGCACCTCGAGCCGCTGCCGTAGCGAGGCCTGCTCGGTCCTTGGCAGGTCATAACGTCTTAGTTCCTCTTGAACCCGTGCTGTCTCAGCCGCCCAGCTCTTCTTAACCTTGTCATGCATCCGGAGTGCCGTGGCCTTGTCGATTGATACTACCATCGCCTTGCCCACGAAACCGCGTCCGAGGAAATGTCGCACTATATCCTGCGCCACAGTCTCCAGCCGGTCGTCGCGGGTAATCAGATGGTATTGCCGACCTAAAACCTTTTCGAGCTTCTCTTCTTGATCTGAATCGAGGGCAGCATCTTCGATCAAATCGTAGATATCGTCGTTCAAGTTTGGATTGACCAGTTGCAGCTCAGGCGTACGGTTTTCGTAGAATAGCGGTACCGTCGCGCCATCCTCCACCGATTGCTGGAAGTCGTAAATCGACACATAGTCACCGAAGACCTCTTTGGTACGTTCCTCTCCAGCGATCAGTGGGGTACCAGTGAAGGCGAGGAACATAGCCTTAGGGAGTGATGCCCGCATGTTGAGTGCCAGAGTGTCGTATTGGCTGCGGTGCGCTTCGTCTGTAAGCACAATCACATCTGAGCGTTCAGTCAGCACCTCTGGTGTCTGGAACTTGTGCACCAGTGTAAAGACATAGCGATGGTTACCGCGCAGTAGTTCGCGCAACTTAGCTCCGCTGGCCGCGTGGCACTGATCCCCTTCGGCTTCGCTCACTGCTCCGACGGTCTTGAATGTCTTGGCGATCTGCTCGTCCAGCTCCACGCGATCAGTAACGACCACAAAGGTCCAGTTACCGGCCAGCTTACGAAGTACTTTCTGCGCGAAGAATACCATCGAGAAGCTCTTGCCGCTTCCTTGTGTTTGCCAGAACACTCCGCCGCGTCCGTGGCCGAGTTTGCGAGCATCAAGCATCGAAGCGATAGCGTTGTTCACACCTAGGAACTGGTGGTTCTGGCCGAGTATCTTTACAAGCCCGGCTTTGTGCTCGGAGAACAAAGTAAAATTCTCTACTAGATCGAGCAAGCGGCTGCGGTCGCAGGTTCCTCGCAACATCACTTCGAGGGAGACGCGGCGCGGTTCGTCTTCGCTTTCGATTCGTTTCCATTCAAAGAAGCGTTCCCAGTCGGCGGTTAGCGTGCCGACACGGCTATCGGTTCCGTTGCTGGCGATCAGCATAGCGTTGAACCAGAAGAGCTGTGGTATCTGTTGCTTGTAGTGGGTGAGGTTCTCATCGAAGGCCGCTCGGGCCGGTACGCCGGGTTTCTTAAGTTCGATCACCACCCACGGCAGGCCGTTGATAAAGCCCACTAGATCGGGCCTGCAGGTATAGAGACTGCCAACCACGCTAAATTGGCTGACCAGAAGAAAGTCGTTCTGCTCCGGGGTCTGCCAATCCATCACGCGCAGGCGCTCGATCTTCTGTCCGCCATGCTCGCGGTCCGGGATAGAGATTGGAATCCCTTCTTTCAGTAGTCGGTAGACTTCACGATTAGCCGCTTCGAGACTCATTGCCGAGCGGTCGCGGGCCAATTCATCGATGGCTGTTTGGATCGCCTCGGCGGGGACGATTGGGTTTAGCTTCGTAAGTGCAGCCCGCAGACGGTTCACCAACACCACCTCGCTCTTGGTCTCGCGACCAAGTGTGCTACCGGAACCGAAGGTCTCTTCCAACGCCGACATCGTCTGCCAGCCAAGGGCAGAAAAGAGCCCGATGGCGGGTTGCTCGACCAGTTGGTCCTCTGTGTAGGCGTGCGGGCTCATCTGTCTCCCCGTTTGTAATGGAGCTTGCAAACTCCGCTACCGACTTTGCGGAGCCTGAAATCAAAAAAAGACTCCACAAGGTGTTTTGTTGCTGTTTCAGACTCCGCAACCACTTTAAAAAACCTCCCGACCTTCGGCCAAATTGATCAGTCTGGGGAAGCCCAGTGTAGCCGGACGTCTGCCGCTGCCAGATTGCAATTCGCGGAGAATGCCTGCGTCCCGAATCTGCCGGAGCAAGCCCAACGCGGTTTTTTCGTGAATCCCGTATTCTTGATTCAGTTTCTCTGCCAAATCGGAAGAACGAAAGATCGGTTTGCTGAAGATCGCATCCAGAATGTGAACGGTATACTGCGAGTGGGTGGCCTCGTGAATCGCCCGCTTCATTTCTTCGTAGAGGGCTTGAATTGCGGCAACTCGGACACTGTTCTGCCCGGCTTGGGTCGTGACGGCCCGGAGGAAGAAGGCAATCCAACTGTTCCAATCATGCTCTGCCGAAATTGCCTTGAGTCGCTGGTAGTATTCCTCCCGATGGGTCTCCAAGTACTCGGAGAGATAGAACATTGGCTGCGACAGGGCACGCTTTTGATAGAGGAAGAGAGGAATCAAAATCCGTCCGATGCGGCCATTACCATCTTTGAACGGGTGCAGTAGCTCAAACTGGGCATGAACGATGGCGGCTTGAAGCAGAAAATCGATATCGTTGCTGTCCAGATATCTTTCCCAGGCCTGCAGGTGGTCGAGTAGTTGCAAAGGGTTCGGCGGAACAAAGCTCGCTTGTTCAATCGAACAGCCGTGCGATCCGATCCAATTCTGGTCTTTGCGAAATTCGCCCGGAGTTTTGTCTTGGCCGCGCACGCTGTTCATGAGGATCCGATGCAACTGGAGCACAAAACCAAGACGGATCGGATAATCCTTTAAATACTCCCTCGCCGAATACAGAGCTTGCCGGTAATTGGAGATCTCCTGGATGTCTTGAAACTTCTCCCCTTCCTTCAACAATCCCGCTTCCTGCTCCAGCACTTCATCGACAGTTGCCTGCGTACCCTCGATCTTGGAGGACAACACCGCTTCCTGGGTTGTCAAGGGAGACAGCATCACGGCAGGATTCGGAATACTCTGCAACAAACCGTCGTAGCGAGCCAAGGCAGCATTGGCCTGACCGACCAAAGGCAGCAACAGTCGGTGATCCAGATTGTTCAACGGCAATGTATCAGGGATGTAGGGCTGTGTGCTCATGAGGCGATGGCCTCCACGTCGATCTGGCCGGAGAGCAGTCGCGGCAGCAGTAGGTCGCGGGTGCGGCGGAGGTTGACGACTTGCTCAAGAAGTGTCGTAAGGAGCGAACGAAACTCGCTCGCACGCTGCTCGAACTGCGCGATGAGATTCTGAGGCGGCACAGCAAATTGGTAATCCGCAATCACGCCGGCGCTGGCGCTCTTGCGGGTTGTGCCGGTCGAAGCGCCGGTGATGTAGGCGTAGTATTCGGCGGACTCCATGAGGTAGAAAAGGAAGTAAGGACTGAGGCGTTCGTCCTTGGGCGCAACGCGGATGAGGTAAGAGGCAAACACCGCGTCAACTTCTTGCTCCACGATTCCGACCTTTCCGGGATCTGCCATGCGAATAACCAACACATCGCCAACCTTCAACCGATACGCTTCGTGGTCCTCTTGCGAGATAGGGCAATAGGGCACTTGCGACCAATCAATGAAGCTGGTCTTGTTGATGTCCATTCCACGCAGATACTTTGGCCCGACTGGCTCAACGTTGGTGGACTCGGTGTAGCCGTATTTGGTGGTGACAAAGTCGGCGAGCTTTCTGACCTCCCACCCGGTTGGGATGTCGCCCAGGGGGGAGGGGACGCGGGGGACGGATTCGTGGCCGGGGAAGCGGAAGTGGACGAACCACTCGCGGTAGAAGGCGCGGGCCATCGACTCCAGAATCTTGATCCGCCTCTGGCTGTTCTCGATCAACTCATCGTACGCCGAGAGGATCCCCGCAATGCGGCGTTGGATCGGGAGGGGAAACTTCTTCACCGGCACCAGATAGACATAGTTCCGATTCAGAGATTGTTGCGCGCTGCCCGAGTTGAGCGAGGAGAAGTCCAAGCTTTCTAAGAGGTAGCGAATGAATACAGGTTCGTTGCCCTTGAAGTCCGTGACAAAAATCGTCGTGTTATGGGGCCAATAGTCTTCTTCAACGAACGACACCTTGCCGAATGATGCGCCGCTGCGTCCAAGTGCTACGCCCGGCCCCTTTGCTCTTGCTGTATCGTGATAGCCATGGACGCCGGCCGATCCAACAATCGGTTTCGTTCCAGGACGCCGTTGGGTTTCCGTGAGGTCGTATCCACGTTGGAGACTGATGAGATCACCGAGTGTTGTCATCTCCATTTCGATCCTCATGCCTCCAAAATCTCCGCCACGTTCGCGGCAATGGTTTGCTCCAGCGTCCGCGCTTGGGCGTTGAGGGTTTCCAATTCCTTATTCAGCGTTTGAAGCTGCGATTTGAAATCCTCGTCGCTGACCTCCTCGCCTGGGGCCACACCGACATAGCGTCCAGGGTTGAGCGACCAGCCCTGCGCCTCGATCTCCTCCAGCGTCGCCGCCTTGCACAGGCCGGGCACGTCGGCATACTTCAGTTTCTTGCCGAAGACTTCCTTCAGCTTGGCCGCCGTCTCGTCGCCCCCCACGGTCAGGTCGGGTGCTTCGCCACGATACAGTCGCACGAGGTTGGCGATGAAGCCGATCTGCGTCTGCGTCCAATCGCGATGCGCTCGGTCCACTTGTCGGTAGATGTGGCGGGCGTCGATGAAGAGCACGGTGTCGGCACGTTTGGTCTTGGCCTTGCCGCGATCTAGGAACCACAACGTACAAGGCAGAGTGACGGTGTAGAACATGTTGGGGCCAACTGCCACCATCACATCCACCGCTTTCGCTTCGATCAACTTCTGCCGTAACTCCTGCTCACTGCTGCGTGCATCTGAGGCCGAGTTGGCCATGACAAACCCGGCGCGGCCCTTTGCGTTAAGCGTTGAGTAAAAGAGCTGGATCCAGAGGTAGTTGGCGTTGTCGGT
>JBKCTT010000249.1:0-1814 GCA_046318795.1 Pirellula sp. | reverse complement strand
TACTTACGCTGCGTACGGCGAGTTAATCACGATTCATAACCGCATTGCTCAATCGGTAGGCACGGTGGGTGCTCAAGGCTTGCAATCGCAAGCTCTCACGAGTCTGCTCTACAATGGCGAGAGTTTCGATAGCCGCATTGGTCAACTGTACCTCAGAGCAAGATGGTACGACGGACACAGGTTTACGACGCTTGATCCGTTCTTCGGAAACGCTTCCGATCCGTTGAGCTTCCACAAATACGGATTCGTGCATGCGAATCCCATCATGAGCATTGACCCAACAGGTCTTGCCGAGTTTTCACTAGGTGGTTTCTTCTCCGCTAACTCGATTAGTACGTACATGCGTGCGATAAAGATTCAGGCGGCGCGTTCTGTCTTGCATGGTGGACTTAGAGACGCAGGTAAGCGAATAGCCTGGCAGATGGCAAGGAACTTTGTTGAATGGTACTACATAGACAATCACATCAACGCAACCATCGATGCACTCGCTGGGTTCGCATACGAGGTGAGTGGTTGGCGAGACCCCACAATCGCAACAATTGTTTCGCGATTGAACATGATACTCGGAACGCTAACAGCAATGCGAAGGGTATTGAGTAGTGGGCCTCTCGCGTTGATGCCGCTTCTAACGGCCAATCCAGATTACAAGGGTTCTCGGTTTGAGGGATTGATGAATCACTATCTCAACTGGAAAAGCAAGACCAGGACGGAAGGCCGAATCGCGGCTGGACTTATCGCTTTGGGATCAATGCCGCTCTTGATTAAGACATTGAACGGGGCCAACACTACTAGCGATCCTAAGAATACGCAGCTTTCATTCCAGCACTTCTATAGCCCTGTGGCGATGGTTGGGAGGTTGTTGCTTGGTTCTGCTTTCGGAACGACGGGGCCAAATGCGTTCATCAGTACAGTATGGTTGCCAGATTTGATTAATGCTGCAAGAGAAAAGGTTCGTAACTCACCCAATCCACAGTCATTCGCGAATGCGATTGACTTTTTGGTTCATGAGATGGCACTAAGATTCCCTGCAGAACTCGAGACATTCTCGGCGGATGATGAAGATGAAGAATGAAGCCTCGTACGATTGGGAATCTGCTGGCTTGTTTTGGTTGCTGTTCCTACTAGGGGCGGCACTAGTAGTGTTTGGACATCATGATCCTAAACAGGTCTTGAAGATGAGGATTCTTGGTTTTTTTCTTCTGCTTCTGATCGTAGGGCTAAGGTGGCTTTTCGGCTTTGGGAAGTTTGTCCGCAAATAGAGCGACCTCTCGAGCGGTGCCACCTAGAGTTTCCAGGCGGCGAGATGCTTTTTCTAACGACTGGCTGGCTCCAATCGCCGCCGCATGTGTCCCTTATGATTGAAGCGACACGATTGCCGCTCAGTTTTGATTTCCGTGTATCCCTACCAGAATCGCTAAGGAGCGGCGACACGAAGTCGCCGCAGGCTGTTCGGCTGGAGGCCGAGGTGAAGTGTTACAGGCCGAATTGTTGTCGTATTTTTGGCCGAATTGTTGCGAATTTTGGAGCGGACCAATACGATGTCGCGGGCCGAGCCGACTTTCGTTGGACCAGTGCTGGTTGGCTGAATCGCAGTAATCCCCTGCCGTAACTTCGCAAAGTCTTTGTTACGGCCGCCATAGGTTGTTACGGCCATCACAGCGGCCAGCCGTCAGGCTTCGAAATTAGTGTCCATTAGTGAGGATTAGTGTTCCAGACCTCGCGCTGGTTCGATAGCTGAAGAGAACAAACAACGCCAACCCCCTCCCCTATAAAGTCCTTATGAGGGCAGAAAAATCGAACGCAGAAAGATACGA
>JBKCTT010000248.1:0-43642 GCA_046318795.1 Pirellula sp. | reverse complement strand
GCCATCTCTATTTGATATTTGTGCGCTAATTTGCAATGCATACAGACGTCTAACGGCGGGCTGTGACTTTATCAACTCGTCATACGCGTCGACCGATTCGGCTAAGGTCGATAGGTTCGCTTTTTCGAAGTCCCCCTCTGCGCCTCGAAACGTTCGAACCAAAAAGCCATCGCCACGTTTCTCTCGTATGATGACCAAATCGTCAGGCTCGATAATATCGACCTCTTTCTTAGCAACGGTTAACCTAAGTTCCACTCTCGATTCCATCGGTTCAGTCCACTCTAAGGCTGTCGCTGACGAACGACCAGTAGTCTGCTGGCTGATTGAGTCCGAAATTTTTCGTGAATCTTGTCCGTTGGCCAGCAACAACCATCCTGGGTTGGAGGTCACGCAAAAAAACATAATGCAACCACGAAAAGCTGATGGCGTCATTGGTCTCGATCGATCTTGAAATATTAGCCTAGTTAAACAAAGTCTATCAATTCGTGGTAAGCGATCTACTCTATCGTATCGTCGATTTTACGTCTCTCTATGGCAGTTTTCTTTCAATCCCTAGCGGAAAAGTGATATTCCAGGAAAAACATCTCTCTTAACGCCTCAAAACTTGCATTCCAATTGCCACCAGTAAAGTCGCAGATCGGAAAACATAGTAAATCTCTTGGTGATGATACTGTTAGAAATTGCTGGAGACATCTGAAAGAAAAATCGAATTCGATTTCATACCGCGCTATGGCTTTGCCCGGCATTGGGAAAGATAGCTCATACCGGCTTTCGATGTGCTGGCTGCAGCGACCTCGACACGTGAAATCCTACACATCATTTTGCGACTCCAATGGAAACCATACTAGAAGCCGTGGTCGACGACTATGTTGTCAATGTACAGGTTCCTATTACGAAAGAAGTTCAGATTGAGGTCTGTCGCATGGTTCCCATCCTGGCTGCTTTTACCTTTGATCCATGCACAACGGTAAGTGGATCTGCGAGCAGAGCCACTGGATGTGTCTGAGGTTGCAGCAAGTAGGCTAGATTATCAAGGCGAACTATAACGGTTCATTTGCCCCTAGCCATTTTCGTACGCGACGACACGTATCTTCGCAATGCGATTTCTCAGCATCACATGCGCCAGCATAAACAAAATGATTCAGGCAAATTTACCCTGGCGGCCAGGCTAAGGGGCGGCCACCCAAGACGTGATAATGAATGTGATGGACCGACTGCCCGCCATCCCTACCGCAGTTCATGACGACTCGATATCCGGATTCGCTGATCCCTAAACTTCTCGCTACTTTCTGAGCGATGATTTGGAGGTGTCCTAGTACCGCGACATCTTCGTCACTCGCGTGTTCGAGAGACTCAATCGCTTTCTTTGGAATTACCAACACGTGCACCGGAGCTTGCGGTGATACGTCATGAAATGCCAAACACAGTTCGTCGTCATGCACGATCTTAGCTGGTATCTCTCCTCGAATGATTTTAGTAAAAATCGTTTCTGCCATATTGATTCCCTAGTAGAAAAATAAACGAGCAAGAGTGCTAATTTTACGTTCGCTAATCATCCAATTTCGCTAATCATCCAATTTCGATTAAAGCAACAAACCAATTGGCGGGGGTGACAATACTCTTAGGAATTCCCCTGGCTCACGCTGCGGGTTGGGATTTCTTGGATTCTCCCATCAAGGTCATCTCCGAGTTGTGGCACTATATCCCTGCGATTACTCCATCGCTGTCGCCAAACTGTTCTACCTCGATTCCTAACTTGTGCAACATGGATAAGTACAAATTGCAAAGCGGAACCATCCCATCGACGGCGATATGCTGACCTGTTTGAAGCGTCCCGCCTCCACGACCTCCGACCAAAATTGGTAAATTGTCGGGATCATGCCTGTTTCCATCCGACATACTTGATCCAAAAACGATCATCGAGTTGTCTAGAAGAGTGCCCTCTCCCTCGGGAATGGATTTCATCTTAAGAAGCATCCTGGCAAACTGCTCTGCATGCCACTCATTAATTCGTTGATACTGAGCAATCTTTGCATCGCTATTCTCGTGGTGCGACAACTCATGATGGCCACCAGAAACGCCATCTAAAAACGAGAAATTTCGTCCTGATACGTCATTGGCAAACATAAAGGAACATACCCGAGTCGAATCGGATTGAAACGCTAAAACCATAAGGTCCATCATTACACTTATATGCTCACGAAAGTCGCCAGGTACACCAGGCTTTGCAGCCGCTAGCTCCTCAGGCGACAACGAGGCCTGCCACGCGTCTCGCTGATCTTTCTTCGTTGCATATTCGATGCGTTGCTCTACACCTCGTACAGAATCGAGATACTCATCCATCTTGAATTGGTCATCTCGACCTAATCGATTACGCAAACTCTTGGCATCCTCAAGAACGAAGTCGAGAAGATTGCTGTAGGACTCCGGTGATTCGGAGGACATACCCGGTTTTCGACCAAATAGGCGTTCGTAAACTAAACGAGGATTGATCTCCTTAGCAACGGGTCGATTAGCCGATTGCCATGAAATATGAGAACCGTACAGTCTGGTGTAGCCTACGTTACTGTCGATTCCACTAATGACCGGCTCTGTTCCTAGTTCCAGCGATGGTAATGGTGTCTGCCCCGCGAATTTTTCTGCAATCAACTGATCTACCGATACACCACCACTGCTCACGTCTCGACCAGTTGTTTTCGCGACCGGCATACCGGTAAGAAAATTAGCTGTCTTGGCGTAGTGACCGTCTCCGCCATGGCTGTGTTTTTTGTCCAAACCGGATAGGACTAATACATCGGACTTGATCTTCTCAAGCGGTTTAAGCGAAGGACTTAAATCATAGTCTTTTCCGGTGGATTGCGGCACCCATGCTTTCTCCCAGACTCCATTGGGGAAATAGATAAAACCAGTCCTGACGGGTGGACGGACCAATGTCGACATTGCGGCTCCACAAGCCCCTTTGGTGGCGAGAGACTCGAGCCATGGCAAGGCGAGCGCGACACTGACCCCCCGAAGAAATCTCCGACGTCCCGATGATGTTTTGGATTGTCGAAACAAACTCATAATATGGGTGCCTGGCCAATTTCCGTTAGTGAAAGTACCGATGCTGGAATGCGTACGAGAGTAGTATCTCTTCGAGTATTACCGAAGCTTTTTGCTCTTCATCAAGTCGCTGCATGCTTCGATCGACAATACACTGGTCGAATTTGTTCAACTCACGTCCCATCGCAAAGCCCGTAAGCTTGCGAACAAAATGCTTTTGAAATTCGTCTTTGCGTTTCAAAATTAATCGTTTCAATTCGTCTGGCCCTTGGAATGTTTCGCCCGAAGGCAAAGTCCCCCTCGTATCGAGTGCGAGCCCTCCCTCCTCGGATCGCCATCGACCAATCGCGTCATAATTCTCGAGTCCAAACCCGAGTGGATCCATTCGATCATGACAGGATGCACATTCCGGTTTCTGCCTGTGTAGCTCAAGCTTTTCTCGGAGGGTGAGCGGTTTATCCGTGTGCTCTGTCTCATCTAAGGCAGGAACATTCGGTGGCGGTGGCGGGACTCGCGACCCTAACACATCCTCCAAAATCCAACGCCCTCGCAAAACCGGGCTAGTGCGACGCGGATAAGAGGACTTGGTAAGCGTGCTAACCATGGTTAAAACGCCTCCGCGCTCGCTCACTGATTTCTGATCAATTGTGACTCGCTCCCAATCGCTATCATGAGAATAGGTCATGCCATAGTGCTTCGCCAATCCTCGACTCAAAAAGGTGTAATCGGCATCGATCAAATCGGTGAGTGGTCTGTCATTTTGAAAGACGTTCGCAATAAATCGAATGGTCTCTTCCTGAGCATCTCTCGCTAACTCAGGGGTGTATTCGGGAAAGAGAAGCGAGTCGGGCCTGGTTTGCAAAAAGTCTTTCAGTCCCAACCATTGCATTCCAAAATTCTCACCTAATGACCTCGAACGAGGATCTAATAACATGCGCCGTAACTGCGTTTTAATCACATCAGGTTCAAAAATGGACCCTTGATCCGCGAGATTCAGTAACGTCTCATCCGGAACGGACGACCAAACTAAAATAGCCATGCGCGTAGCAAATTGATGAGGTGACAATCTTTGGACGCCCGTTGCACCGGAGTCGGATTCGACTAAGAATAAAAAATGAGGGGATAAAATAACGGCGACTAAAGATTGTTTGAATGCAATGTCTTCTTTTCCCGTGGCAGCCTTTACAGACTCATAGAGATTTAGAAGACGATTGCGATCGGCATCATCCAGGGGCCGCCGCCATGCCCGTCTGGCAAATTGTTCGATCGCCTGCATTGGCTCCGAATGATTCAATTGTTTCGCGCCGAGCAGATGCGAAATCGCGTGGTCGCTGGCCCGCATATAGGCTTCCAAGTGAATCGGCGACGTAAAGAGAGCGTCTCCAGATGTATCAAACCCTTCTCCACCAGCGCCATCCTCGGGAGGCAAGTCTTCGCTCGCAAGCCTAAAGCCGGTCAGATCAAAGATAGCGTTTCCGTATTCGTATCGAGATAACCTTCGGCTCATTACATAGCCTTTGTACCAACTTTGCGTTTCATCGGTTGCGATTTGATTGCACAGATCTTGTCGAGGTCGCGAGTCCACCCAACGATGAAACGCCGACTTTTCAGGATCGGTCAAACCAGGACTATCGGGCGGCGGCATCTCGTTTTGCCTTACGCGTTTGGCAACTCGTTCCCACATGTCGCCGGCTTTTTCGGCTAACTCACCATTCTCGTATTTGGCGAGATTTAATTCCCCCTCGGCGTTTTCGTGATTGTGACAGGAACTACACTTGGCCTTGATGATAGGAAGAACTGAAGCATCAAAATCCGATTTCCATTTCGCCCATACTTGCGAGTCATCAGCAGTTAACGATTTGGGAAAATAGGCGAGGATCGCGAACAGGAGACAGCTCGCGAAAAAGCTCAAATGCCAGTAAGGATTTTTCTTCATGTCACGACAAGCGGTCGTAGGGTGGGAAATGGGAGGCTTCGGGATGTTTTTAATAGACAGCCCGTGAAATAGGATCTCTAGAAATAACCCTCTGGCTAGCAATTATAGACCAATCCCATGTTTGCTGCTACATAGATCCCCTCCGGTTCACTCGCTCCGCAACGTCCACGATGCCCCATCGTGGGCTGCCTGTCTACCAGAAATACGGAATGCGTAGAGCCGTTCCAGCTTGGTTCAGAGACGGCAGCTATGTGGGGCCACCACCAAGATAACCTACTTGGCGGGTATTTGGAAAACGCCCAGGATCGGTCTGTGATCGCTGGTTTTGTCGTTGTCGGGAAAATCACCCGGGCGAACGACAACGTTAGACTTAGGATTCCAGGATTTGGCTTCATTAGCCACAAAAATAAAATCGAGGATGGAATCGGGATAACGATCCACTCGACGGTCTGTTATTCGCCGATCATCTGACCAGTTGCTATCGATCAGCGGATCTGGTTTGACCCAACTCCAAACTTCACCAGAAAGCATCGCATCAAACCCAGGATTGCCCTTTTGGGTCTTGAAGTCAAAGTCAAAATTATGATCGCCGGCTGAAATGGCTGGCTCACCGATCTTCTCAGCCCACTTCACTAGCATCTCGGCCTGATCCGTTCGCAGTTCTGCTTCTCCCCGAGCCAAATGATTGACGATGACCCAAAACGGCTTCGCGCTTGTTTTATCGATAATGCGGACCGCCAACGGTGA
Organism: Pirellula sp.; assembly: GCA_046318795.1. Lineage (GTDB taxonomy): Bacteria > Planctomycetota > Planctomycetia > Pirellulales > Pirellulaceae > JBKCUI01. The sequence goes on along the minus strand of JBKCTT010000248.1, from coordinate 37,917 downwards.
CCGAGCGCGATATCGTCCGTACTCGGGTGCATCAGGGTCCCCAGCGTTGTTGAAGTTACCACGGATGCCACCAAACCGATGCAATTCCACAGTTGAATCGATTTCAAAGCGAGTGGCATCGACCAGCAACATCATGGAGTCACTTTCGCGAAATCCACCTGATGCGCTCGTGACAAAATCGACTTGTTTGCCAAAGCCTTTGGCTGCTGCTGCACGGTAGATTTCGAATTCTTGAGGTTCGACCTCTGTTAATGCAATGATTTGCGCTGCCGTCTCCGGCTTGCTCAGCATGTCTGACAACTCCGAAGAGATTACGGTTGCATCGCTGACGGGAGGAGAATCCGGTCGATTGCTTTCCACATTCCAAGCAAGTATTCGAAACTCGTCAGCTAGAACGGGAGCAGTTAGTATCAAATAGCTCAACAAGCTTGCTATGGCCTTCATTGGTTATGGCTCTTACTTTTTTCCAACGAGTCGATCGATGAGGGATTCGAGTTCTACTTTGTCAATTCCCATTTTTGCCGCGGCCAAAGCGAAAAGGCGTTTCTCGACTTCACTCAAAACCCCATCAGCAGCCATGACCTTCATCATGTCTTCAAGCATCGCAATCTGCTCGTCTCTCGTCTTAGGAAGCTTCAGCGACGCTTGGTCGCTCAATGCAAACTCAACCGCCTTACCGAGATCGGCTTCGTCGAGTCCCATCTCGCTGCATCGGTCCACGAGCAATGCTATCTCGCGTTCGGAGAGTGCACCATCGGCCGAAGCCATGATGACTAAGTTTTTCAGCTGATCTAAATGTTGCATGTCCTGTTCCGAATCTGCGTTCGGCATTTGTGAGACGAATGGCTCTAATTAACGTTTGTTAAGCACTAGAATAATCAAAACTCGCTCTAGAGATAGCGAGATCCGATCTCGTGAGGCCGAATCAGACCGACTTTTTCAAAGCCTATCAAGTCCGGTAATCTAGGTTGACTTTGACGACGTATTCGTACGCTCAAGGGGCTTCATGGGCACGTAGTCGCTTAGACGCATTCGGATTATGGACGATTACCTTGTTAAAAAACCGGAGACAATGTCGAGAAGTTCTCGTTAAGGCCCCTAGCCGACGATGTGGGGTAGCACCGAAGGCTATTTCCGTACGTTCGCATTAAACTTACCTATTCGCGAGATTGGCTCCACCATAAATCATGAGGTTCGTACTCAATTGGTAACTCGATTCGATCCAGTTCATTCCAGAGCCGCTCGGCTGGTTCTTGGGAATCCGAATTAGTGCCCAAATCTTCTTCGTACCAGAGAGAAAATGGTTCTCTCTCAACCGGTTCGACAAATTCCTGTTCGACAACAACAGGTACAGGTACCTGTTGACGAGGCTTCTTGCGAACAGGCTGTTTTACCTCAACCGTTGGTGGTGTCGCGACAGACTCGCCCTGTTTCTCGAAAGATTGATCAGCGTCTGATTCCTCTGCGAGATCGTGCTCCGCTGCTTCTGGCTCGACGAACGAGTATTCGGCAACCCATTCCGGTTCTTCTGCCATAGGTTCCAATTCAATCTCCATGACCGGTTCCGATTGCGGCTCAGGAACAACGACTGGTTCCAGAGGGACAACTACTACCTTAGGAGCTTCTACGTAATGGCTAACGGGCACATCATGGGGTTGGTAAATACGAGCTTCACCGGACTGGCCATGTGCTGGCAGCACTCGAACTTGAACGTGAATATCATGGAACATTCGCATGATATGTTCATGACATGTGAACATCACGACTTGATGACCCAGAGCGGCAAAGTCTTGCAGCACTTTGGCAGCCGACTTGGCACGGATGGTATCGAAATTCACGAGCACGTCGTCGAGCACTAGAGGTAGCGTTACACCGCGACGAGAGTATGCTGCCGCAAGCGATAATCGCAAAGCGATAAAGACAGCCTCTCGTGTACCACGACTAAGCACCTCGAGAGGTAAGCTTTGATTTTTGTCGTTATCAATTCGAAGCGCGTTCTTGCCCAGCGGTGTCCAAACGCGAACATACTTGCCATCGGTTAATTGTTTGAGGAATGCAGAAGCCTCACGCAGTGTCTCTGGTTGACGCTCGGTCTCGTAAACTTCGCAAACCTTCTCCAGCATCGCGGAGGTAGCTCCGAGCGTTCGCCAGTGATCAGCACATGACGCAATCTGCTTTTCAAGGCTAGCCAGTTCGAGCTTTGCTTCGGCAAGTCTTCGATCCGATGCCAGCGTCTTCATCTCTTGAGAGGTTTCCCCTTGACGTTGCAATAGAACGGCGATTCGCTCTTCTGCTTGTTGTATTCGCTGACCGAGAGTGTCCCATCGCTTTTCTAACTCACTGCCAGTGGTCGATTCGAGTAGTCGAACCACAGTGTCGTAAGGAACGATCCCACCCACAATGCTCTTTATACGTTGTGACAGTTCATTCTCTTCGGCTTCCAAGGCTAAGAATTGCTGTTTGAGTGACATGAGTTCCTCTAGCTGCGATTGGTTCTCAACGCCGAGGTCCGCCAAATGAGCTTGTCTAGCACGCACCCATTTGTCCATCGATCGCTGAAAGCCTTTTTGCTTCTTAGCCAACTCTTCGTCTTGAGATTTGAGTTGCTTTCTCTCAACGATGTATTGCTTATGTTGAGCGAGAGTATTGGTGAGTTCCTGGAGTTTTACGAGCGGGCCGTCGAGTACTTCGCCGCTGGCTGCTGCCGATGCTGCTCGCAGCGACAGTTGCTCATCACGATTGCGTTGATCACGTCGATCTCGGTCTCTACGATCATCTTGGCGTCTTGGGTCGGAGGGACGTGCCTCACGTGTGGATTCGGATTGGCGGTCCAGCATCGAGACTTTCTTCGTAGTTTCTCCACCGTCGCGACTCTCCTCGATTGCAACTTTCAATTGCAATGACAGAGCTTCGATCCGTTGCAAACCAGTGGAGAGTTCAATCTTACGTTGGCCGAGTTCATCTTCGAGTGCCTTGAGACGCCGACGTGTTGTCGTCAATGACTCATAGCCCTCTGCCAGTACGCGTATGCTCTTAGGAGAAAGTGATGCGGCGAGTCCAAGCTGAGAGAGAGTCTTTTTCCAAGAAGCGCGAGCATTCTTGAGTCCCTTGGCTGAGTCAGCGTAGTTTCGACGTGCGGTTTCGTACCGCTGCTGTGCCGCTTGCAAGTTATGAAATACGGGCAAATGCGATTCGCAGTGAGTGAGTTCACCCTCGGCATCGCGAATGCGTTGCTCTAAAGTACCTGCATAATCTGGCAGTGCGGCTAAAAGTTCATTTCGTTCCTTAACGGTTTTTTGAAGCTGTAAATCGGCAGCTTCCAATTTTGCATCGCAGCTTTCTAGCTCGTCCTGGCTATCTTGCTCCATGCTCTTCCATCGATAATAGGTAAAGCCCAACAGCATGACGCCGACCAGGATTAGCAGAAATCCTACAGTTTGCTGATTAATGCTCGACGGTGGAACTACTTGTCCATCAGGACCGACAATCGGATCTTTGGGTCCGGTCAAAGACCAACCAAAGAAGTTAGAGATTCCGAACACGGTGCACAAAAATCCAGGCGCGTATGAAATGAGCAAACGCCACCAATCATCGACAGGAAACACTTCATCGGTTTCCACTTCGACCGCTTGTTCCTCGATCTCTTTGCGATGCCGACGAAGTTTTTCGATTCTTTCGTCTAGCATCTGAACTTTACGAAGCGTTGCTAGCATCTCGTTGGACGAGCGATGAGCGGTTTGTAAATCCCCATGGCCACGAATCGCCAAGAATCCATCCAGTTCCGAAGCGAGTCGATCGGCTTCTTTTTTGTCAGCGATCCCCTGCTCTTTAGCTTGCTTAAGGCGAGTTTGGAAGACGCGAACATCGCGAGCTGGCCCTGCTAGTTGGCTGATCGCCTGTCGAGAAAGATCCGGGAGATTCGCCAGACGCTTGTCTTCAAAGAGTGCCTGCTGATCTTGTTCGGAAAGCCCCAATCGCTTTGCATCTTCCACAAGCTGTTCTTTGGCCTGCTGCAACTCCGATTGCAATCGCTGGATTTGCATTTGCAAGCCGCTGATCCAAGGACCTTGCTCGTTGGCTGCTTCGATTTTAGCTCCGAGTGCCAGGATTCCTTTGCTGAGAGGCATTCGCTTGGCCTGAAGTCGCAGATTCTTGCGTTCCTCTCGCATACTTAAAATTTGTCGCTTTTTGTCCTCGATTTGCTCTTGGATATCGCGAAGCTTGGAGATGGAATCGTCGGGAATATCGGTTCTAGCGTTGAGGGCTTTAATCTTGTTGCGAGTCGTTTGCCGAGCCAACCACGGTTCTCGAACCTGCAAGGATGTTTCTACTGTTTTCGCCTCGAGTTGCCACTGACCGATACGTTGTTTCAGTTCATCGATTTCGGTTTGTTGATTTCGTCGATGAGTCGCCAATTCACCCCAACGCCGACCACGAATTGTTTGTTGTTCAATTTCTTCTCGCAATTTTTCCCGACGCATCATCATCGAGGAAATTTGCCCAGTTTGGGCATCAGTAGAGATTAATTCACCACGCGCTCCCCGTAATTGTCGCATGACATCAACGAGTGAAACGCGATCTAAGCCGCTGGAAAGTTTGTAGAGTTCGTCGGCGGCAGCCGTATCATCGAGCGTACTCAACTCTTGAAGCTCGCGGAGCCCAATCGCAAAAACATTCGTGAAAATGGATTCGTCGACACTTCCTAACAAAGTGGTGAGCCGATGTTGTCCCTGGGTAACACCATCGCTGCTCGTAACGGTCAACTGTCCAATGATACTTGGGTCGTTGAGCGTAGCGCGGCGCGCGATTTCGTACCCACCTCCGGGGCCTGTTACTCGCATGGCTCCACCTGGTTTACCACCGAAAACAGGTGGCAAGTATCTTTGGCGACGCTCGGCCGTAAAGCCGTATAGCATCGTCCGCAAAAACTGCATTAGCGTCGTCTTACCAGCTTCGTTCGGACCATAGAAGACGGTCATTCCCTCGGGTAGGGAATCAACAGACAACCCCGACCAAACTCCAAATCCATCGATCTGAATATCGCGAACCTTCATGACTTCGTTCCTCCAAATCGTTTGGTTGGAGCCAGCAGATCTAGTTTGTGTCCTCTTAGAAGATCGACTCCGAGCAAAGTGGAGCGATCGAGTGTTGCATTCGTTGTGACCGGATCGTCTTGATAAAGCATCGACTGCCATACAGGTGAGCCTGGTGTCTCGCTTTCCACAAACGGTTTCAAATTGATGTCTTTGCCAAAGGTCTTTCTGTTTTCGGTGGCCGTACGTAAGAAGTCCCCAAGAATTGTGTCTTCCTCTTGCCACTTTTTGGGAAACTCTTTTGGAGATAGAACGGAAATGTCTGTCGACCAAACGCTGCATGCTCCATGACCGTATTCTCGCCGTACCCAACTCAGGATTTCCTCCAATGCGGCAGGACCGACGGACGCCGCGTTCTCAAGATCCATTTCGATCTTCCATTCGACGATAAGATGTTTGGTTCCGTTTTCGCTTTGCATGCGTGAAATTCTCTTACTCATAAGAGAACGAATATCTCGTCCCATCGCTAGATCCTCCAGGTCTAGAGTCTGTGTGGTATAGCGGAACAAATCGACGTCGCTGGCTACGATTTGGGCATCATGATTTCCATCGACCTCAACCATGAAACAACCGTGTGCACCGGGTTCGCTGAAAGAGCGTCCTTGAGGAGAACCACATATTCGCATGTGCGGAGCTTCCCCATGAAGCGTTTGGCGATTATGTAGACCTCCGAGAGCCCAAAAATCAATCTTTTGGCTCATGAGGGTGTCTCGTTCGGCTTTGCCATGAGCGAGTGCGATCACATACGTATCGTCCTCATCCATTTGGAATTCTGCAGCTCTAACGGATTCCCGTCCATCGTTAGAGCGACCTAAAATGGTTGCTAGTGGAACTCCGTTGCGACGAAACACGAGTGGTTCGACTTGCTTCTTCGAAAACAAATGCACATTGGGTGGCAAAGCGACCGACTCTGGCCAACGATCTGGATCATCAACGGTACCAGCCGCCCAGTATACTGGTATCTTGGCTTGGTTGAGGCGTTCAAAGTGTTCGAGAAGATACGCCGGACCAATCGCACCACATGATACCGGATTCAATAAATCGCCAGCAAGAAGAACGAAATCTACGTTCTCAACAAGGGCCATCTCAAAAAGATTTTCAACGGCTTTCCACGGTGCATCGACAAGCAATGATTTGAGATGCTCAGGTAAATCGAGCAAGTCCTGCATCGGCCGCTCAAGATGAAAATCTGCGGCATGGATGAACCGAATCGATTCTTTTCCCATTGAAACCCTCCCTGGTTTAATTCGACTGTTTGCTACGGGTCCTCTCGATAGCAATTTCCGTAGTCTAGTGGAAATACGTAGAATATGCCAACAGCGATTTTGGGGGTAGAAGAGGAAAACTACATTGATTTTGGTAAGCCAGATAACGTATAGTCCCCATCGCCTACTCCCAGGGAAAGGAATTCTCGATGAAAACAATGGACTTGTTAACGCTAGCAAAACACGTGCAAGGTGAACTATTCACGAAAGATCAAGCGTGCCAGTCAGACGTCCATTGCATCACGGGCGCGGCACCTTTGCAAGACGCGGAATCGGGACACATTACCTTGATCGACAGCGACAAGCATTTGTCCCGTCTTCAGACATCCAAAGCGGCAGCGTGCGTGACCCCTCAATCATTCCCTGATATTGAGATTCCTCAGATCGTTGTGAAAAACCCCCACGAAGCGTTTTCACAAATCTGCAAAATCTTTCGTCCTGCAATCGTAGTTACAGCCAAAACAGGCATCGATCCACGCGCATGCGTTTGTGATTCGGCACGAATTGCTAATTCTGCTGTAATTGAGGCTTTGGCGGCTGTTGGTGAGAATTGTGAAATTGGAGAGGAAACGCACATTCACCGAGGCGTGACCATCATGGATGGTTGCCGTATAGGATCTCATTGTCAGCTTTTCCCTGGAGTCGTTTTATATCCAGGTACCATTCTCGAGGATCGTGTGATTCTGCACGCGAACTGCGTGTTAGGTGCCCATGGATTCGGATACAAAACCGAACAGGGACGTCATGTGTCGACCTCGCAACTAGGCTGGGTACATATCGAAAGCGATGTCGAGATAGGCGCCAATACCACCGTTGACCGCGGTACATACGGAGCTACCAAAATCGGCCAAGGGACAAAGATCGATAACTTGGTTCAGATTGCTCATAATTGCAAAATTGGCAAACACAATTTGGTTTGCTCGCAAGTAGGAATCGCTGGCAGTTGCTCGACGGGTGATTATGTCGTGTTAGCTGGCCAAGTTGGGATGCGAGATCATATCCACATCGGCAACAAATCGATTATTCTTGCGCAATCTGGTGTTGCCGAGGATGTTGCTGAGAATCAAATTCTATTGGGAAGCCCAGCGATCCCGCGAAAAGAACAAGCCATGGTGATTGCGTCGATGCTCAAGCTGCCAGAGTTACGCAAAACGCTAAAGCAAATGGAGCGAAAGCTGGAGTCGATGGACGACACTAGCGGGGAGCATCGCAAAGCAGGCTAGGAGTCTTGTCACCGATATGGAAACCATAGGAATCGTCGCCGGGTGGGGAGACTATCCGATCAATGTCGCGAAGTCTCTACGAGAGAAAGGCTATCGGGTTGTCGTAGCTGCTATTCGTGATCATGCCTCACCTGAACTAAGTCATGTTGCAGACGAGATGCAGTGGGTCGGTGTTTGCAAGCTTGGGCGCATGCAAAAGTTTTTTCGAAAGCATAATGTTCAGCAAGTCTGTTTGTCTGGCAAACTATTTAAAGATAAGATTCTCTTTCACGGTTTAGGTTGGATAGCACATACCCCCGATTGGGAGTGCATTAAAACATTTTTCCCGATCATGATTTGGAAAACGCATGGAACAGATGCTACCGACGATTCGCTGTTGGGTGCGGTTGTTCAGTCATTTGAACGCCATGGAATGAAAGCGGTACCCGGAACCGATTACGCAACTCAGCTTATCGCCGAAGCTGGCGTTTTGACAAAGAATCGGCCTTCTTCGCGTATTGAAGCCGACTTGCAATTCGGATGGTCCATGGCGAAACAAATGGGAGGCTTGGATATTGGGCAGAGTGTCACGGTGCGAGATCGCACGGTGCTGGCCGTGGAAGCAATTGAGGGAACAGATGCCTGCATTCTGAGAACTGCAAACGTTTGCCCACGAGGCGGTTTTAGTTTAGTCAAGGTCGCGAAGCCTCAGCAGGATATGCGATTCGATTTGCCAACGATAGGTCCTCGCACCATCGAGTCGATGAAACGTGCTGGAGGAGTAGCGATCGCTATCGAGGCTGGCAAAACCATTCTTCTCGATCGAGAGCGAACGATTCAAGAAGCTGAGAACGCCGGTATCTCAATCGTCTCTCTATGACGAAGTGAGCACCAAGGTTGACTCGCATGCGGGGGATTTCACCTTGCAACAGTAGGTAGATTTTCGCATACAATTGCTATGGGTTCGAACCATGGGTCCAACGGATGAGTATTTCTCGCAAAGAATTTGTGCGCTAGCGAGTCGGGGATTAACGTAGAGTTTATATTCGCTACGCTGCTTATCAAAAATCATGTTCTCTCGCCATGTCTACCTATCAACTGCCCAAACGTTTGAAGCCGGTCGTATTCTTAGTTTTATCAGTAGCCGTCACTCTTTTTGTAACGGTCGCATTTATCTATTCTATTAGGGGAATTGCGACACTATACGCTGCGGAACACGCTCGATACAGCACCTTTCTTGCCATGGAGACAATTCTGTGTTCCGTTGCATTTGCCTTGTTCACATTCTATCGTCAGCACTCCCCGTTTTCATACGAGCGAATTGTCCCTTCGCACACGTATCATTTTGCAACACGGAATCGGAATATCAAGGTAACGTGGTTGGGCTTTTGGTTCGCCGCATGGATCACCTTTGTTGTCCCCACGGCATACGAAATGTATAGCTATGGCATTTCAGGAGTGGTACGAATGCTTCTCGCGCTTTGGTGGACGTGCGATTTGCTAATTGCCGCATGGGAGCTATTTTCTTCTAAAAATTCGGCGCGGCTATTTGTTAATAGAACCGATTTGAGAGATACTGCTCGCGATAAACAAATACGATGGCAACGTAGTTGGCTCAGTCTGATCGTTTTTCTTCAGTGTTTTATCTCGACGATCATTACGAATTCTATCCTGCTATGGTTCTGCTTCTTGATCGCTTCTAGCGTTGTTCTGTTGTCGTTGGTAATTCGCATCGTCGTGCAACCATTCGACTCACGTACAATGTTCGGGCAGGTTTTTTTGTTTATGTTTCGTCAGATCAATCGGGTTTGGAATTGGGACACGCTTCCTGTGTGGGTTGGGGTTGCGAATCTTGCTGCGTTGCGCGAAGAATTAAGAGAGCGCAATTTGATCTCCACTTCAGAAGAGGTTTTTCCTGTTACTTGTCTAGAGGGCGTGAGAGATGTACCCGCGAAACCAGCGGATGCAAGTCTTCGTAGATTGAGTGATGGCTGTTTCAATGATCCTGCTTCTGACACCATGGGCATTAGTAGTTTCGCCCCCGCCGAATGTCCCTCAACGGTATTTACTCACAGCCATCCAGATGCCAGATTCGGCAGGAATATGCCACTCCAGGCTCTGGAATTGGATCAGAACCGATTGATGGTGCCCAATCCACGCGAGATCAGTTGCAAACTACTGGCACGGGATGTGAATAAGCCAAATCACGGAACCAGCTACGCTACTTCGATTAATCTGCTCGCGGCAGCGTGGATTCAGTTCCAAACTCACGACTGGTTCAGCCATGGCGAGCCTATCGAAGATGATCCTTACAAAATAGATACGTCCAATGATCCGTCACATGATAGATGGCCGAGTAATCCGATGTTGGTTCGTCGAACTAGGCCTGATCCAACGAGACAACCAAGTGACAAATTGCCAATGACGTTCACGAATTCCGAAGCTCATTGGTGGGACGCTTCGCAGATTTATGGAACGCAACCTACTCGCACGCAAGCCTTGTTGAGTCCACAGTGTCCCTTTATGCCTTCGATTCATTCCGCAGTGGGGCCGGCGAAAACTGGTTTCTTTGATAATTGGTGGATCGGTCTGGGTATCCTGCACGAGTTGTTTGTAAAGGAACATAACGCCATTTGCTGCAGGCTGCGACGAGAGTATCCCTCGTGGAGCAACGAGCTTATCTTTGAAAAAGCAAGACTAATCAATGCTGCTCTGTTAGCGAAAATTCATACGATCGAATGGACACCCGCAATCCTCAACAACCGTACTCTGCAAATCTCGATGAATGCAAATTGGTCAGGACTCTTCACCCAGCGCGTCATCGATGCATTTGGTCGATTGGGATGGAACGAAGCTTTTTGGGGGATCCCCAATTCCGGAATCAATCATCATACGGCACCTTATTCGTTGACCGAAGAATTCGTCTCGGTGTACAGAATGCATTCGTTGATTCCCGATGAAATAACTCTTCGATCCGTTCGAGGGGACAAAACACAGACGTTCAGTACGGAATCGGGTAAGGGGATTGTGGGGGAGCAAGGCTCGCTGCATGCGTGGAACGAGTTTTCGCAAGCTGATTTACTCTTTTCATTTGGCAACGGTTTGCCTGGAAGCTTGACTCTAAACAATTTCCCCAATTCGCTTCGCCGGTTCCTCAAGCCCGGCAGCAATGAGCCAATCGATATCGCAACGATCGACATATTGCGAGATCGAGAGCGACATGTACCGCGATACAATCGCTTTCGCAAGGAATTGCGAATGAGGCCCATTCAATCCTTTGATGAGTTCAACACTCTCGAATGTCCGGATATTGCTCGCCGATTGCGGGAGGTCTACAAGCCTCTTCCGAATGGGACCGATTGCGTTGACGATCTAGATTTATTGATTGGAACCTTGGCCGAATCCAAACCAGAAGGATTCGGTTTTAGCGATACGACATTTCGTATATTTATTCTTATGGCTTCTCGTAGACTAAAGAGCGATCGGTTTACTGCAGAGGATTTCACTCCCGAAATCTACACTCAAATCGGTATCGATTGGGTAAACTATACCTCGATGAATGATGTACTTACTCGACATTATCCTGAGTTATCCGAGTGCCTTTATCGAATCGACAATGCGTTTAAGCCCTGGAAAATCGATCAGTAAAACTCTACGGGTTTTGTGTTTTGGCATGTCATAACTCCCCTTCAGAAAGACAAACCGGACTTTTTCTGGGAATCTATATAGCCGCTTTATCCGAACCAAAGCCTTAGGCGAAAAAGGTGGCACAATTGCTGAGCCACTCAAAATCGCTAGCAATTGAATGGTTTTACTCTCGGCTCGGATCAAAACGTGTCATGAATGCCCAAAATATCTCTCGCCCGATTTGCACGGATTGTCGTAAACGCGTCTCTTCTTGGATTGGTATTAGTTTTTCGCTAGTCATCTTCCTAAGTAGCCCTTGGTCGCTTTACGCCCAAGGCCCGGTTATCACTAAACTCACATCCTGGGCAAAATCGCATGGCAAGCCGCCTGCCACGTCAGAAGACAAAACCCTGGAGCAACTGGCTGCCAATGTAGATTGGTTAGAACATCATATCAACCAGTGGGGAAGTGTTTCGTCAAAATCTCCTGACGTTTGGGGCGAGGCGAGATTAACGCAGTATCGTCGTGAACTCGAAGAGATTTTGGGACCACAAAGAAACAACTTTAATCCTGCGCTGATCAGTGGGGCTCAACAAGTTTCCGATTCGGCGGTTCTCGCGTTCGCTCTCGCATTGCAAACACAAAATGCAGGAGTTGCAGCACCCAGTATATCGGTCAATTCCGCAGCCGTTGGTTCCATTCCGGACTCCGATTCCCCTATCTCGAGCGTCAACATTCAATCAGGTCTTCCAGTTGCCTCTAATGCAGCGTTCGGAGCTTCTACAACAACGTTTCTCGGCGGGACTCTTGGGCTAGAGCAAACACAGATGATCGATCAATTAAATCGATATGTGCAGCACGTTAATCAACATCGTCGCATCAACGAGGGAGATGATACTTCCGATGCTCCGGGATACGCACTCAACTTAGTAAGGATTCCGGTTTCAATCTTACCGGGGAATCTCACCAAGCGTGGCTATGGCGCGGAGATTACATTTACTGCCAAATCTTACCTAGGCCCTGATTTATTGCCGATGACGTTCCGGGATATGGTTTTGAATGACTTGACCGATCAGCTGTCCATTCCGTTAGTCAAGTTCGTTAATAGTGATCCAAACGGTGCGGATTTATTGCTAAGTTCAGCAAAGTACCACAAACCTTCGCAAACAGGGGACGCTCGTTTCAGCGACATGGAAAACTCCTTGATGGCTAAGCCATTCGGTAGTGTTCCTAGGTTACCAGCAGAATTAGATGGTGGTAATTCCGCCGAAAACAATTCGAGTCTTGACTTGACTCGTGAGCTTTTGACTTCCGTTTGCGCAATCTCTTTTTCCGGAAATCAATCGCGGCGCGGATCGCAACCTTTTCCGCCAACTCAAATCATCGATGTCTACGGTCTTGACGAAATGAAAGTGCTCGCGATAGCGGCTATGAAAGGGCTTCGCGAGGATGTGCCTAATCGTCGGGTCGCCCACGTTACTGACGTTAAAGCCTTTTTGCGAGAAGAGATTTCTGCGGCAATCGAATTGATGTACTCGGGAAGTATGCAGATGTTTTGGGATCGCGAATCGACTGGCGAACGATATCTGTACCAAATTATTCGAAACCGAAACACGTATGAGATCGATCAGTATCGTAATGAGTTCCTGGCATCTATTCCGCGATCTGGTCGAAGCGACCTGTGCCAGGCTTTAGCGTGGTGCGTGTTCGTTGACTCGATCTTGCTAAACGAACGTCTGAATGACGACATGCGTGAAACGGCAGGAACGCGCCCTTCAGCATTTGCTGCTCCATGTTGGACGGCATTCTTTGGTCCAGATCCGTCGGTAGAGGCGAGAGAAACGTTTGCTCAATATGTACAGATTCGTTGGCCAGTTCGCGTGTTCGCCCTGGACCCTCAAGTTGATCAGCAAAGCGTTGCAGACGTTTCGTCTGTGGTTCGACAAATGCAGCTAGCCGTGGTTCTTGGTTTCTCTAGCGGCGACATTGGACTCTCCACGGCATTAGATACCATTCGAAAGCTACAACGCGATCGTGCTACGATAGACTTAAATCGAACAGCGATCGCCTTTGGACAAGGAGAGGATACCTTCGGTTGGCGATTCCAACCAAGATTCCAAACACCACCCGTAGAGGGCAATGCCAAGGTGTTTTTTCGCGATTTGGTCTCAGGTGGGCCAACCGACAAGCAATTGGAGCGTGGTTATGAAATCGAACCGGGAATGCGAGAATGTACGGCCATTATTCTCATGCCATCTTTTGTTCCCTATGTCACCTTTGAAACGCATGGCCATTGGTTCAAGCTGGTTCATCCTGGACACACCGGCACCTCGATCCAAGACGAAGTGAAATTGAGTCGGGCAATCAAGCAGATGCAAGACTGTGCAGAGGCGAGTGTTCGTTGTGCCCATCTCTATCGTGATGGAGAGGTCGATCGAGTTATGGCTCGCGTTCAGCAACTCGAACGACGACTCCCGCTGCAAACGATCGCATGCCAAGTCCCCATCGAGAACACTCATGGCGGATTCGAGCTATTTTGCAATGGCACCCGTCAGCTTGCCCCTGAGGTTTCCGGCTCCTATGGTTCTCCAGGCTACGATGTTGAGAGAGGAGCTAGTTTGTTCATCGCTGGTGATAATTTTAGTATGAAACAGACTCACGTTATCTGCGGCAATCATTATCTACCAACGGAAAGTGTAAAGCTGATTTCACGACAGATCCTACAAGTTGACTTGCCTACCAACCTACCGATCTTACGAGATTCTCGCTTGATCGAACACGAGAACTCGCGTCTTCCCTTTGATCAGCGTTACAGTGGTTATGTCGACTTGCAGGTGGCCACACCTTACGGGGTCAGTTCGCATTTGCTCATTCCGGTTGTAGCCAATGGTGGCTTTGAAAACAATCCCATGGCTAACAATGCCGGCGAGATTGCGACTTTCCAAATAGATGGAGAGGTAGCAGGAATCGAGGCTGGTTTGGAAATCAACCGTACAGGGACAATTACAAAGCTTTTGGTTCGACGTGCAATGCTTCCTGAAGTGCGAGTGCCGAATGGTTTCAGAACGACGACGGTTAATCGAAACGTTCGCTTATACCTCTCACACGGTGCCGATAAAATAGCTCCTGTGTTGTTCAAAGACGTTTCGCAATCAGGTCCGAAGAATTCCTATCAAATTGGAGCTGATACGTTTCTTGAATCGGCTGACACGAAAGGGAACCTTTTGGAAGCGGTTAAGCACTACATAGAATTTTTAGAATCCAACAATCTGGTGCCTAACGACAGCAAGATTGTTTTCAATGCTCAGTACACGCTAGAAATTGATAAAGTAGAGATTCCCGTAGTTGGTACATTTCCATTCGTGATAACTTTACCTCCGCCAAAATAAGCGGCGACTTTCTTACTGCTCATGTCTCGCAATGACCTCTGCTGGCAAGGCTGGAATCGTAAGTTGAATTGTAGATAGCGTACGAATAGTTTCCGGCACCAATAGCTCTGCCGCGATCGAAGGATAATACTGGCGTAGTTGCTCCACAATTAAATAGGGGAAAAAACGTAACCATCTTCCGCGTTACCTTATGCAAAGCAGGTTTTACTGGCATTCGATTCGTAAGCATACAAAGTTGAATTCGGGTTCGACGCACCATTAGAAGCCCCAACCTGTACACCGCCCCCATCTGGTGCTGCCGGAAGCATCAGGGGCCGTCGATTGGCACTGGCGCGACATGTACAACGCTGCGCGGGGTGTCACATGCCCCAAGAGTTTGCGGGCATCTATAGCCTGGCGGGGCATTTCCTCCCGTCAAAGTGTAAACACCATTTAGTATCTTCTAGGTCCGTATCAGGTAAAACTTGAAGAACTGGTTGGACGCTTCAACGACCATTGACGGAAGAAACACGCGACACTCCCTTGCGACCTTGATTAGCTCACGAAGAACGCTGCTTTGACGCTCAGGCTGCACCCAACTGATGCATGTAAGTAAATCCAACTGAGCACCGTTTTTCCAGATATCCTCGAAAACCGAACAGACGATATCAATCGGCTGAAGACAATCGTAGCTCCGAGGTTTCTCAAGAGAGCAAGGAAGAAATTGTTCGGGCGTCATTGGGTGTGATCGGATTACCGGGATTGATCCATTACCGTAAGCTTATTATTCCAACTGCAATTCGTGAATGATGCAGATATTCCAAATCCGTTGCCAGCTTTTTTTCCTCGGGAATGGATGATAACAAGGGAGAGTTCGAGTTTTTGAGTCTGGCGTTTGCAGGGGCGGCAAGGGTATACTCATGGTCGATAGACCATCATTTCCCGACCTCCCATTTAAATACTGTATGACGATGCGGCGTATCACCTGCTTTTTTTCTGGACGAGTTCAGGGGGTAGGATTTCGTTTTCACACGAAAGAAGTCGCCAAAAAATTCGCGGTTCAGGGAACGGTCCAAAACCTAGATGACGGTCGAGTGAAAATTGTCGCAGAAGGTGAAAAAGATGAAGTGCACCGTTTTCTCGACGCAGTAAGCCAATCTATGACCGGAAACGTAAAAGGGGACGATCGGTTCGAAAGCGAAGCATCATCGGAGTTCGAAAGCTTTGTCGCTTTATGGTAAGATAGTCGAGTTAAGTCCCCAACTCCAACACGTTCCTCCCACCCTTAAACGAGTTAAGCAATGAGAAAGCTCTCCGCAGGCGGCGGCTGGCAAGCCGTCAGATACACATTTCGTAAGGGGATCGAGGCAGGAGGACTTTGGAAATTTTACCGAGCGCTCAGATCTCGCAATGCTTGCAAGACCTGCGCACTCGGAATGGGGGGGCAGCATGGTGGAATGGTTAACGAACATGGATCGTTTCCAGAAGTATGCAAAAAATCCATTCAAGCTATGGCTGCTGATATGCAGCCTGCGATCACCGCTGACTTTTGGGCTAAACACCCTATTAAATTGATGAAGGCTTACTCACCTCGTCAGATGGAAACGAGTGGAAGACTCATTCAGCCCATTCTGTATGAACAGGGAGATACTGCTTACCGAACGATAACTTGGCGAGAAGCGTTTGAACGGATTGAGGCGAAACTGAAATCGCTGGTAGCAGATCAAACGTTTTGGTACTTCAGCGGTCGCAGTAGCAACGAAGCAGGTTTTTTGTTGCAGCTCTTCGCCAGGTTATACGGGACCAATAACGTTAATAACTGCAGCTATTACTGCCATCAAGCGTCGGGTGTTGGTCTGCAATCAACGGTGGGATCAAGCACAGCAACTCTCGTTCTAGATGATCTCGACGTCTGCGATACGATCTTCATTATCGGTGGCAATCCTCCCAGCAACCATCCGCGGTTGATGACCACGCTTATGCATTTGCGTAGGAGAGGTGGAAAGGTCGTTGTGATCAATCCTATTCGGGAGCTAGGCTTGGTCCGTTTTAAAGTCCCGAGTGATCCGATCAGTATGTTGTTTGGTACTAGTATAGCAACACACTACGTTCAACCTCACATTGGCGGTGATTTGGCCTTGCTCACTGGAATCGCAAAAGCTGTGCTTGAAAGTCAGCAGCATGATCCCTCGTTTCTCAAGACTCATTGCGACAATTCTGAAGCTTACGTGGAAAGCGTCAAGAGTACGACGTGGAGTGAGATCGTTCAAAAGAGTGGCGTAGACGAGGCCTCGATTCGAGACATTGCGAAAGTCTATGGTGAAAGTAAAGGGACGGTGTTCTCGTGGACGATGGGAATCACCCACCATACAAATGGGGTCGAAAATGTACAGGCCATCGCTAACTTGGCCTTACTAAGAGGAATGGTGGGACGCCCTGGCGCAGGCTTGATGCCGATTCGAGGGCATTCTAACGTCCAGGGTATAGGCTCGGTTGGGGTAACACCGAAGCTCAAAGACGAGATCTTTCAAAATTTGAAGACCAAGTTTCACGTCGACCTGCCAACGCAACCAGGGCTCGATACCCTGGCTTGCATGGAGGGGGCCATGCGAGGTGAGCTCAAGTTCGGTTTTTGCTTAGGCGGTAATCTTTACGGTTCAAATCCCGATGCACAGTTCGCCGATAAGGCAATGGCCAATCTAGACATGTTGGTCATGCTGAACACCACGCTCAACACAGGGCATGCCAATGGACTGGCGAAGACCACGATCGTATTGCCCGTACTGGCTCGTGATGAAGAGCCAGAACCCACTACACAAGAATCCATGTTTAACTACGTGCGACTTAGCGATGGAGGGCCGAAACGCCTCCCTGGACCGCGTAGTGAGATACAGGTTATTGCAGAGTTCGGGCAACGCGTGCTGGGCAGCTCAACACCTGTTGATTGGACTGAGATGCAAAAGTCACAGACCATTCGAACCTGGATTGCTAAGGTCGTACCGGGTTACGAAAAACTAGAGACGATCGCTTCGACGAAAGAAGAATTCCAGGTTGGCGAGAGAACATTCCACGTCGCCAAATTTAAAACCCCATCGGGGCGGGCTATGATGCACGTCCACTCGATTCCTGAGCTTGAAGAGCTCGGGCCCAACGAGTTAAGGATGATGACCGTTCGAAGCGAAGGGCAGTTTAACACCGTCGTTTACGAGGACTACGATTTGTATCGGCACCAAGACCGCCGCGATGTCGTGCTCGTCAATCCAGTTGATCTCAAACGGATGGGGCTCGAGCATGATCAATTGGTTACCGTGGAAAGCGAATCAGGAACGATGAAAAACTTGCTCGTTAGGGCTTTTGAGGACATTCGAACCGGTTGTGCCATGATGTACTATCCGGAAGCAAACGTATTGGTTCCCAGAAGCGTCGATCCCAAATCGCGGACTCCGAGATTTAAGAACATTAAAATCAGGATCTTGGCCTGATAGCATGTGGCTAAACTAGAGTCGGATTCGAAAGTTGTGTATTCTAAGAGAGGACGTTCCACTTTTAGGCATACCGATCCAATCACGGTTTCTTCACTTTTTAGGTACTCATGAACGGCGACCAGGATGATGATCCCGAGATTGAACTTAACAATGCATTGTTAGAGTTCATGCGTCGTTACGACTCTGGTCACCTAGAGGATCGAGAGGCGTTTTTAAAAAACTATCCTGACCTCGCTGAAAAGCTTTCCGAACTGCTAGCAACCGCAGATTGGATCGAATCCATGGCGGGGCCAAAGCTAGTGATGGATGCCGAGAAAAAGTTCTTGGAGCAGGACGCTTTAGAAGACAGTGCCCCCTACGATCCAACGGGAGAAACGCTGCCTCCGTCCTCTAGGAAATCCGATCGGACCATATCCCCTGATGAGTCAACCCTTCCACCCTCGCGGAGCAACCGTGCGTCGGAGATGAGTTACTCGCTCGGCAATCTGCCATCTATGGACAACACCCAGTCGGCCTTGCCGTGTAGATTTGGTGAATACATACTCCACAAAATATTAGGGCGTGGTGGAATGGGGGTAGTGTATCTCGCGACTCAGTGCAATCTCGATCGACGGGTCGCGGTCAAGATGATCCGTTCGGGGGCGCTCGCTTCCAAAGATGAAGTAAATCGCTTTTACGCAGAAGCTAGGAGTGCAGGTAGCCTGGACCACCCCTCGATCATAACCGTATATCATTGCGGCGAACACGATGGCCATCACTTCTTCTCTATGGATTTTGTTCCCGGCACGGACCTCGCGAAATTAATGGCTCAGGGGCCAATGCCGGTACGCGAAGCGGTACGATACGTCTTAGAAGTAACACGGGCTATCGAATACGCCCATTCTCGCGGCGTAGTGCATCGTGACTTGAAACCAGCGAACGTGCTCATCAACGAACAAGGCAAAGTGGTTTTAACTGACTTTGGGTTAGCTAAGAGAATTGGGTCTGATGAGGGACTGACCGCGACTGGTGCAGCACTCGGTACCCCGAGCTACATGTCTCCGGAACAAGCCAGTGGGAATCAGGACGAGCAGAGTCCCCTGACGGACATCTATGCAATTGGCGCCATCCTCTACGCACTGCTAGTGGGGAAACCACCGTTCCAAGCTGACTCGGTCATGCAGACCTTGATGCAAGTTCTCCATAAGCCTGCCCCGAGTGTGCGCAGTGCGAGAGCTGATGTGCATCCAGATCTTGATACGATTGTAACCAAATGCTTAGAAAAATCTCCGAACAGACGTTATGACTCAGCGAGGTCATTGGCGGATGACTTGGACCGATTTTATCGTGGAGCACCGATTTCCGCACGACCTCCTTCATTATTAAGACGAACGAAGCATTGGGTGCAAAACATACCCATATTCGCAGCATTAACCGGTGTTCGAAATCTAGAGCCGACTCCATCACAGCGTTGGACGCAAAACGGTCTAATCGTATTTTGGTTCCTGCTGTTGGTCGCCTGGATGCTCGGCCCCATGGGTTGGAATTACTTCAAAGAAAACTCGTTGCCCGATTCTATCATAATTGCGTCAGGTGCCCCTGGCGGAATGTACTTTGAAACGGGAGGAGAGCTGTCCAATAAACTTAAAGAGCGCACTGGCATGAATCCAAATGTGATTCCCACCGGCGGTTCGCTCGAAAATTTGACCAAGTTGGAGCAAAGAAAAGCGGAACTGGCCATCGTACAGCAATCGGCACTTCGATCCAATGAGGTTGTCGTTGTCGCTCCGCTCTTCTATGAAGCAATGCACATATTAGTTAAGTCAAATTCGATGATTTCCGAATTGTCTGAATTGCGCAATCGGAAAGTAATTCTCGGAGCGATCAATTCCGGAACCCGACAAGCTGCGTTGAGATTGTTGCAGCACTTCGATATTACCCAGGATGACTTAGAGGTAATCGATGGTGATTGGTTTTCCAAAGAGGCCCGTCAAAAAGCGGATGCCATGATTGTGGTAGTTCGCCCTGGATTGTTGGGAGTTTCCGAAATCATTAGCAACGAGGGCTTTAAGCTCCTCGACATTCCTCGCGCGAACGATGTTGCCCGAGAGGAACATAGTTTTTTGCCATTCGAGATTACAGACAAACATTATGTCTCACTAGGCCCGCAGGGGATCGAAACCCTGGCCACGACAGCGTTGCTAGTCACCAGAAAAGATGCTTCGTCGCGGCTTGTTACGGAAACATTAAAGTCGATCTACGAATCGCAATCGTTGCCTAAGGATATCATTCCGCAGCGCAAAGCCGCATCGTGGCAGGACCTACCGTATCACGATGCCTCGAGAGCCTATTTCCTGCTACCACAGCAGTAGTCGTTTTCCCCGTTAGGTTTTCTTCGCAATGCAGCCAAAACGCAAACCGAAATGGTACGATTCTGAGGGGCAACGTGGCACTCGCCGCGCCGTTTTACAACAATCGAATTCCTATAGAAGTTTAATCTCTTTAATCTTGTTACTCGGATTGGTATTGTTACTTATCCAACAATTCTCCGATAAGAAAAAGGTTGCTCAAATCGGTCAAGCGATCGGTTTGTTCGAAAAAGACGAGGTCTCTGGAGCATGGGATCCGGATGCCCATGAGTCATTTGACGGGCTGTCTGACATGAGCCAAGAGCATAAGAATGCTTTCGAGGCCCTCCTGTTGCGAGCAGATGGGGCAACTGCATCGAGGGAACAGTCCATTTGGACCTACTATCTGTCGCGATTAACGTCGGAACAACAAGACCTCCTTTTCCGATTTTTTCTTGCCCCCAAATCCAAAGTCACAAAAGAGGAAATCGATCCTTTGATGGCTGAATGCTCGGTAGCACTGACGGAATGGTTCGAACGAAAACAAGAAATCGATACCATGGATAATCCTACTGATCCAGGTAACAACGATGCCGAGATTTTGCGGCAAATGCGAGATCGAATTGAGGAATGGCGATCGAATACAGAGGTGACTCAGAGTCTTGATCTTGGTTCACCTTTTCGCATCGCACTCGATAAAATACTGCTTAACCGATTTCTCGACAATCAGAATTGGATGTCCAAAGAACAACTCGTTGCACTGAGGAGTTGGGCTAGGGTACGAGAAGTGCGTAATGCTATAGATGAAGGTTGGATTTCTGCTGAGCAATTACCGACGATAGAATTGTCGCAACTCATGGGAGGGGAGAACGCCAATTACCGTGGGGTTCCCATTCGTTTTCTTGGGACCATTGCGTCGGCGGACGAGCGAACTGGTCGATTACAATCAGAGGAGTGGAATGGTGTCGCGTATCGAGTGTGGTGGATGAAGCCCAGCGAGATCAGTTCGCAGCCTGTTGCCGTATACGTACCTATTGAGCTAGAGCCATCTCAATATGAATCGAATCAAAAATCAGAGCTGGAGATCGTCGGATTCTTCGCAAAAAGAAAAGCGTACGCATCGCAGCGCGGGGCTGAGATCGCTCCGGTGCTCTTTGCCGCTAACGTCCGAAGAGGTGTAGGTCCCCCTACTACTGAGCCTAGCCTTTTCTCACAATGGATTAACTCCAATCACAAAGCACTATCATGGTTACCCCCCACTGATTATGCGACTCCGCTTCGATTGATCCGATCGACACTAGAATCCATGCCGAAATCAATAGAAAATCAATCGGTGGCAAGTCCTTTACCACCGCGAGCTCTTTCCTTACTGCTAGTGGCTCAGAAGCATGCTCCCGAAATGCAAACCCTGACTACTGCGGATAAAGATTGGAAACTCATCGAGCAACTGAAAATAACGAAGCTACGGGCTTGGTGTAACAGATTGACGGTGTGGGATCTTAATGCGATCACGCTCGATGATGCGAACAAAGATATAATCGCAACGTTACGGCGAGAGGGTTTGGCAACTGTTTTCGAACTTACGGTCCAATCCCCGTCGAACGAAGGAGACAAACAAAACACTGTTTATGTAAACTCCATCCCTGAGGCGTGGCGATCCATGATTGAGGGAGGAAAATTGGAGTTGCGACAACCGATCGAGATTGTTGGTTTTCAAAACAGTGAAGCTGTCGAGGAGCGATCCTATTTAGTCGGCAGTCAAATCGCATGGAAAATGCAACCGGAAGATGTGAAGTACGTGACCACATTGCAGCCCGAGGTTAACGCTACCGATCGATATTTACTCTCAAAAGGTTGGGATCTATCTCAAAAAGATTTGATCCAGCAACTCCAATCTCCTGCACAACCGTTGAGTCGTCAGGAAGAGGTGGGGCTCTTTTCGCTACTTCGTATTGCCAAGGAGGATAGTACCACTCAAAGAGCAAACGCTTCCTTTGTACCGATGTCTATTGTCCAAATCGTCAAGAGCTCGTTGAGTGCATCCTCCAAATCGAAACAGCGTCCCTCGTTGCAGTGGACAACATGCGAAGCTCGTGTGGTTCGAGTAACCCGGATTACAATTGATTCTCCGGTGCAACAAGCTGTACTAGGTCAGGATCACTACTTTCAGCTGGACTGTTTTGCTGACATTGGGAATGTGACGTTCGAAATTCCGACCGATACGGAATCGATAACCTATGCAGGTGAATACCCTATTACCTGCGTCGCTATGAATCTACCTAATTGGCTCCGTTCGCAACCGCCGACTACAAACCAAAACCAGACGAGTAATGAATCATCCGCGACTGTTGAGGAGAATTTCGACGGGAATCAAGACGTTTTCTATCCTCGATTAAATGGGAAAATTTCCGGCTGGTTTTATCGTTTTTGGAGCTATCGTACTCAGGAAATGACTCAGCGATTAGGTGCCAAACACAGACAGATTACACCTCTGATTGTGATGTCGGATTTTCAAATTGCTAAGGGTAAAGACGCTTCAATTAGCGAGGGCGCCGTTTCTACAGTTGCTTGGATCGCTGGTCTGGTAGCTGTTGGTGCAATTTGGTGGGCTGTTCGTTCTTATGGAAAAGCAAAAAGCAGACAGCCCAAAAAATCGATTCGCTTTCAAGTTAAAAAGGAATCAGATCCACATCGATGAGTGGCGACTCTCTCGTTCGATCCAAAAATACGCCGACTCATGGATACCCTTCCGATTAACTATTAACTACGGTGGGAAGCGGTATCCTGTAAATTCCAGAGACTGGGATGTGATTACCGTCCACCGTGCTCTCTCTCTAGTAGGCATCTCGCGTGAGAACCGAATGGGATTTCCTCGATGCCAAAGTGATTCATGATGTCCTTTTTGTTTACGTCGGGACTGATTCGGCCAGTGTTTATTAGTACGCTGAGCAATTCGTCATCAAGTGTTGCTTGCCGTCGTAGGCGATGTACTTTCCGTACTGCCGACTGAGCTTCTTCTAAGCGACCTAGTCGGAACGATGTCTCCCCGATCCAGTACCAAGCTGTTGGTGAGGCAGGATGCTCGTGTACGAGTTGTTTTGCCAATTCATATGCTTTCATGCTGTCCTGCTCAGTAATAGGATGTTCCAGCCAACTTTGGATCAAACAGAATCCAGCAAGTGCTGCTTCATACCCATCGGCTTGTTTTGCATTGAGGAAGGCTTTTCTTCCCTTCTCTATGGTCTGTTGAGCATCATTCGGGCGGATGGTGGTTTCTTGGATCAACGCTAAGTTACGAAGGAGTTTGCCAATATAGATGTAGCGAAGCGACGTGTCTTCTTTCTGACTGGTTTTAGATTCGTTTAAAGCGTCTTGCTCATCAACCTCCTGCATCCACTCGATCAATTCTTGTTCTGCATGAATAAGATCCTCATTTCGAAGGTCAATTGTGTTTTTTATCCATCGCCATTGGTACAATAGCTCTTCGTATTCAGGTTTGCTGAGACTGCTAATGGCTTGGTGTTGGAATAGATTTTCAATTTCGCGCAAATCCTGATTAGGAACCTCGCGAAACTGGTCAAGCTGTGCATCGGCAATCCAGATTCTTGCCTGTAGTTTTCCCTTTATTGAATCGGCTTCGAACGCGTTACTAGATCCGTTCAAGGCATCTAAACTGAGCTGGAAAACATGCTCCGCTTGTTTGGAATCGCCTAATAAGAGCAGCGATACTCCCAAGCCGCTGTAGATATTCGATTTCTTTTCCCGGTGGGTCGATTCACTGCTGAAGATCTCCCACGCTCGGCGCAAATCTTCTTCCGCTGATTCAAAGATTGCGACCGCTTCATTAGGATTGAGTAGTTGTTTCAGGCATGATGCATAGGAGAGTTTAGCAGACGCGCGGGACTCCAGCCAATCGGGACGGTTTCTGCCTTGCTCCAAAAGACTGTCGAAGCAATGTATAACGTGATGGTACGCATCTTTAGCCAAGGATAGTTCACCTCTGTGGTAACGCCAACGAGCAAGGGAGTGTTGTATTTCTGCTTCAGTCCTCGAATCATGAAAAAATGGACTTCGATGGGAATGAGCTTGTAGACTGACTAATGCTTGATGAAAACTACGTTCGGCTTGATCGGATCTGTCGTGTATCGCTTGGCTATTTGCTCGGATAAGGTATGCGAGGGCCAATGTACGTCGCGAGGAAACGTACTCCGGGTCCACCGGATCGATCATCATTAAGATCTGAATCGCTTCTTCAAGAAGCGTTTCTGCTGCTTCGAAATCACCGGTTTGTTCTGAGTATATTCTTGCTAACCCAGTTTTGGCCAAAGCTAACTGCGATTGCTGGATGCAATACCAGTCAGAGCTCTCTGCAAAACTATACTGAGTCAAAAGGGAAATTGCGTGCTCGTAGGACGATTGACTTTCCGTGAATCGATGTCGCATACTAAGCACGTCTCCTAGGCGAATTTCTGCTCGTGCGACTTCTAGATGCATCAGTGGGCTGTCGGTTAATTTACTCGTCAGTTGTTTGTAATGCGATTCCGCTCGGTCGAGAAGACTTAATCGCATCTCGTTCAAGCCAGGATAGTTGGCCAGATCGTGATCAAGGCCAATGATCCAGGTGTCTATAGAATCGCGAGCTGATTGAAGTTGTGTCACTGCTTCTTTGTGAGCAATCTGCTCATTGGCCAGAGCTTTGTTTTTCGCTATGTGTTCTTTTTCTGCGAAAATTCTAGCGCTGCGTTCTACCTCTCGCGCTTGGTGAACCAACGTCGTCGTCACGATGCTGGTGCAGGTTAAGAACGTTGATGTGACGAGAAGGGCCCAGAACCATGGTCGATGGCGATTCGCAAATCGATCTAATCTTTCGTACCATTTTTCGTTGTAGGCAGTCACCTTTCCTTGCATCACGAAACGATCTAAGTCTTCTGCGAGCTCCGAGGCATTGGCATAACGACTCTTTGGGTCGATCGACAGTGCTTTGTCACAAATCGCTTCGAGTTGACGTGGGATTGATCGATAGCGTTTTCGGAGAGGTAGGTATTCACTCCTAAGAATATGTTGTCTGGTTTCCTCGGGAGTAGGGCAGCGAAACGGATGCACGCGTGTGACTATTTCATAAAGTATGATACCCAATGCGAAAACATCAGTTCGCTCATCTACCTCATTTGTATTACCGGCAGCTAGCTCCGGCGACATGTAGGGTATAGTCCCGAGTGAATCGCCTGTTCTGGTCAGGTCGCACATTGGTTTCTCTGACTGTAACAAGTCGTTTGCGTCGTCGCTCACTGTCACATCGTTGATGTTTTCCCCTGATAATCGTTTCGCAATTCCCCAATCGAGAACAAAAACATCACCGAACTTTCCGATGCAAAGATTCGTTGGTTTCAGGTCTCGGTGTATGATTCTCCGTGAGTGAGCAAAACCAACGATTCGACAAATCTGTACAAAAGTTCGTAGCAGTTCTTGATCGATGCTATGCTTTGAGTTTTCGGTCTTCGCGCTTCGACTTTTCAAAACAACGTCTAAGGATTGTCCCGTCACTTTTTGCATAGCATAAAAGGGGCAACCTGATTCTGGCTCGATCCCTAATTCGTGAACCGATACGATTCCAGGATGAACGAGATTCGCGGTAATTTTGGCTTCCCGCTGGAACCTAGAGATGGCGGAACTGGATCGAGTATCGAGGATTTTTTTGATTACAACGTCACGTTCTAATTGATTGTCCCAGGCAAGAAAAACGATCCCTCCCCCTCCTCGGCCAATTTCTTCTCGGATTACGTAGCGATCTCCAGTCCATGATTCCAACTCAGAGTTTTTACCTGCAGTGGACCGAGCATTGGTGCTCGTCGAGTGTGCAAGCCCGTTAGGTGCTGTAAGATCTGTTGGCTAGGAATTATGGTTGATAAAAGCCGACGACATTGCAACGATCCGAAAAGCTAAGATGATGTTCTGCCAAGATGGGAAACAGGAGACGACGAGTTTCCGGTCCAGTCTGCCGAGCATGGCACCGTAGGTTGAGTTGTCGTAAGCAGCGATCAGGGAAAAGTAGTACTTCGAAATAAGTGAAGGACTTCGTGACGAGTTTAACGATTATGCAGAATGCACGTGGAGATATAGGGGATAAGTTTCTGTTCCTAGCGTAGCCATCTCAATTCCAGGATCATTCGGGAATCGAACCAATCGCGATCGGCGATCGACAGTCCTCCCGAGACGCCCAGTTCATAAGCGCCAGCAGCGGATTTATTGAACGTCCATCGGATACCTGGGTAAAGATCGATTGCAGTTGTGCCATCCACTCGAACTTCCGTACCGTCGGGAAGTGTTCGACCACCGAATAGGAAAGAGTGTGTCTGGATTTCCAACGTCGGAATCATGGCATAGCAATCGGTATCGTGCCAGATGGTAGCGATACCCCAACCTGTTTTAAAGATATCACCAGCGAACCCCAGGGTTGCTCCAAGTGGAACGTGATACTTCCATTCGCCGAATAAGTAAGTACGATCGGTCCACTTTCGCATGGCCAGTACCCCAGGTTCAAGAGCAACGTGACCACGACCAAGTCCCTTGCGTTCAGGCCCGGTATTAAGATGGGTTAAGAAGATCGTTGAAACTTTAGTGCATGTCGATTCATAGACGAGCAGCTTACCACCGACCAACATGTCACCAAATCCTACTGTATTTGGGTTGATCTTTGGGTCGAGTGAACGCATTCGTATTTCACTTATAAATCCCGCTTTGTCAGTTCCGAGTTCCGTTCGATAGATCGTATCGATAAGATCAACTCGCGATTCTGGAGCTGGGCCACGACCGGATTTACCCCAGAGATACTCCAATCTATCGGGTGCATTTATTCCTCGATCAGACCGAATGCGAAATCCCATGTAAGGGCTGGTTAAAGCAGTATCTAGCACAAGCGGTGCAAACCGAATTCGTTCGTAGCCCAACCCAAAATCAGATTGAAAGCTTCGTCGCAATAGCTTGCGTAAAGGGCCACTACTCAGCATCGCAGGTCGATCCACATACGCGTTACTATATCCATTTCTAAGTATTTCAGGTGACATGGATTCGATCTCGAGTCCAGTTTCAACCCACTCCGTTTCGGGTGCGAGCATGGGATCGACAGGCAAATGGGCTTGCTCATCGCTGGACCAGTTTGAGAACGAGGCCTGAATGCGCCGTTGGCTCGAAGATGGGAGATCAGGCTCAATCCAATTTAAGAAGCCAGGATCAACGGTTGCAGATCCCGCCTCTTGATAAGTGGGGAAAGCCGTAACGTGTTGCTCGCTGTAGAAGCTTGACTCTAGCAAGACTAGAGGACTATCGAAGTCTTGGACTGTACATGCGTGGAGCGATAAGCCCGCCCAAAAAAAGGCAGCTATCCCCCCAAAGAAGCATAGACTCCTGACCGCTAACGACACAAAAGACCTTTTTCTTTCAATCTACGCTGTCATGTACGATTTTTTACGAAGTTGTTCGCATGTTTGCTAGCCTTTTCTATTTCTTATTTCTTGAAGCAACGAATGTTATCGGTTGCTCAATTGGATTTATCGTCTGTGCGGATTGTGTCGATAAGGGAATTGTTGTCGTCTAAGCCAAATGAATGATTTCTCCGCCCGTTTTCGCAGATTATGCAATTTCCACCTGTAAATTGGCACGAAGGATTATTTCTTCAGCCTCACCACTTCCAAGCTTGGGATCGACATTGGTCGGAACGTGTGTCAAAAGGGGAGCAGTGGCACTCTCCCTATAGTTATGGCATTTTAGATTTAGCTATTAATCCAGATGCTTTAGCCGCCGGATTTTTTCAGATTGATTCCCTTCGTTGCAAAACGATGGGAGGGACATTGATTGAGACGTCCACAGGCGCAACTCTCGAAAGGCGAGATCTACGCCACGCTTTGGATTGTTTATCTTCATCCCAATCTACAACTGCTTCGCCTTCAAATTCCGTAAATGAAGAGCGACGTCGAGGACAAGCGTCATTACATTCTTCTTGTCTAGATATTTACATAGGTGTTCCGCGTTTGAAACTCGGGGCCAGGAATGTTGATCCACCAGAGCATAGGAACGGTTCTCGATTTCGAACACAATGGCTAGATCTACCGGACGAGCTCGATGCGGCATGTGTAAAGCCTGTGGAATTAAGAGAGCTTAATGCACAGGTGCTATTTCATACTGACGATCTGGCCGGCTTTGATGTTTTAAAGATTGCGCGCGTTCGGCGTGGAGAATCCGATGCCTCTATTGCTCGGTTGGATTCACATTACGTACCACCGTTATTGGATTGTTCTTCGAATGCTCTTCTCAGGACTCAGGTTTTGTCCTCTTTATATGATATCGTGCATCAGTGTAGTGAATCCATTGCGAGGCAATTGATTGATCGAGGGAGTGGTTTAAACGGTACTAGCTCTATCGATATGCAGCGATTGATCGCTCTACAGGCAGTTAATCCCGCAGCCGCAGTGTTAAGTGTTATGGCAACTACTCGAGGGATTCACCCCTTGAATCTGTATTTAGAGCTATCGAGACTTTGCGGATCTTTGGATTTGCTTCAACCGAATCGTCGCAGTCAACGAATTGACTCATATGATCATGAGAATTTGGGTGGAATTCTATTCGAATTGAAGCGGCGCATACAATCTTCTCTCGTAGAGTTGCAGAAATCGCCGTACCAACACGTTGCATTCCTTGGATACGAGCACGGCATGTCAGCCAAACTCGATAAGTCGGTTTTTCAAAACGCGAGCCGATTTTTTATTGGAGTCCATTGCGGTGAATGCGACCCTGGCGTGATTCAATCGGCTTTGACCCAAGGTCAGTTGGATTGGAAAATAGGAGCAACTCGAACCGTGGAAAGGCTCTTTACCGCCAGGGCTCCGGGAATTCGGATCGAAAGGCTGCAGGAAGCACCGACGCTATTCCCGAATCCCGAGGAATGGCTTTACTTTGAGGTGCTGGATACAGGCTCTACTCTCTGGAAGGACGTCGAATCGACAGGCAGTCTGACGCTACGTTTTTGCGATTCCTGTATTCAGAATCGAGAGCAACTCCCGGGACAACGGCATATCGACTTGTTGTTCGGTAAAGCGAGATTTCAACTCCAGTTTGCCCTACTCGGAGTTCCTTAATGAGCGCTCAGTTAAGTCGCATCACCGATCCAATATTGGAAGTAGGGGTAGCGCTTCTGGAACAAATCGAGAGTAACGAACCCGTTGATTACCAGAGAGAGCACGACAAAATTCTAGAATTGTTTGCGAGGGCCGATGTTCTACTAGGAGAAGACCGATCGTGGCAACTGGCTCGTTACGCATTAGCAGTTTGGATTGATGAAATCTGTTTGTCGCTACCGTGGGACGGTGCTGCGTGGTGGCAAAACAACATTCTGGAAATGAAGTTTTTCCAATCGCGGATTTGCAACGTGAGGTTCTTCGAGCTTGCCAAGCAGGCTGCAGCAATTCGTGATCGACAGGCCCTCGATGTTTTTTATTGTTGTGTGGTTCTCGGATTTCGAGGAATGTATACCAACCCGGAGGAACCACCCCAAAATTCGTCAGGAGAAGATTTTCCCTCAACGCTACAAAAATGGCTTGAGTGGGCATCTCAATTGCTGAATGCAACAGCTTCACCAGCCTACAAAGCTGCAACAAACCGCATCATATCCGGAGCTCCCCCAATGCCCGGACGTAAGCAGCAAGTCGTCTGGACGGCTGCAGCCGCCATGCTCGTCGCTTTGAATGTGGTCTTGGCCTTTTTAGTGTGGAGCCGATAGACATTTTATCATGAGCGACGATTCAGCATCTTTCATGAACAGAATAGCGAATTGGTTCCGCATCTCTTTAGCAGGCTGGGTCGCGATCGGTGTTGGTGTAACTCTATTAGCTATTGGTATACTTGTTGGCCTAGCATTTCATACAAACTCCGAACGAGTCTCCTGGCGGGAGTATCTTTCTTGGGGGCAGATCTTGCTGATGACTAGTTTTTGGCTGGCGACCTGTTTCGCTAGTTACTGGCTCGTACGAATCGCACTCTCGCAGTTGCCACCTAATGAAATTGGATTAATTGAAGCATGGAAATCGGGAATGGATGCTCTTTCTAAGAGAGGCTTATCCATACGGGACATTCCTATCTCTCTCGTTTTGGGTTGCGAAACGCCGAAAGTACAGCAACTCTTTATGCAGCAACTAGGTATGGCGGTAACCGTTCCCATTTGTCCTGAACATCCTCACGCGCCGATTCGCTGGTTCATCTCAGACGAAAGAATCATTATTGCGTGTCAAGATGTTGGTGCATTTACCTTGGCGCAATCACGTCTAGAGATGCAAATGGGGAGGCTTAGGGCGGAATTACCATTTTCCGACCTCTGTCACCCGACAAACACAATGGGCGGCTATGAGGCGGACCACGAGGCGGACACGGCGATACGAGGTGCATATGAGAGCACTCGACCAAATGTGGGCTTTTCCTTCCCATCGCAGGATACTGAGAGATGGGAAGTAAAAGTAGATAATGAAATGGATTCTCCCTCGGTGATTCCTTTCCCGAGTCTACCCGGTTCGGACGTTGGAAAAGGGGACCGATTTGGTTCGATTCGAGAGGACGCGGCGGTAGGCGAATCATCACCTATTTCCCTTTCTCGCTGGCTGGGCAGGACTGATTCGGATTCTCATTCGTATGTTGCCGATAAGAGGGCGGCAGAACCTAAATCCATAGCTAATTCCACAGCTAATAACGAGCTAAAAGAACGCCATCTCTTTGGAAGCCTCGATCATGCTGAAGAGTTAGTGGCTCTCGCTCAGCAAGGATTTAGAACGCTCAAATCTCCTGACGTTTTTGAGCCAGGCTTTGCGTCCACGATAGTTTTACGCGATCACGGCACTGTTTCCCTACTCAAATCCTCAGAGCGTATACGCTCACAAATAGGTTTGAGCGATTTATGCAATTTGCTTGTCACTACGAGATTGGATTTAGCCCCCATCAACGGGATCCTAGTCCGTGTCGATGCAGCCGCGTTGGTTCGTTGCGACATCCTGGCACAGCAGTGCGGGCTGGAACTACGGCAAGATCTTGAGCAACTGCAGCGGCAACTCAGTGTACAAGTACCAGTATCCATCATTCTTGACAACTTCCACCAAGTTGAAGGCTTTCAGCAATTGGTAAAGCGACTGGGGCCTAGCATGTCGGCTGGAATAGCAATCGGCGAGTTGTATGGTGTTAGACGTCCCCTTTCTTTGGTTAATCTTTCGACCGCTTGCGTCAGATTAACTCGATCGCTAACGAGAGCCATCTATCATGCATTTAAGACGCCAGATGGTAGGCTTCGACCTCAAAATCAAAGATTGTTTCCACTGTTGAAATTGACTAGAGGTGGGCTACTCGATTCTGTTAGTGGATTTTTGCAGCAAGCGTTTGCGCCATCAGAGCGAAAAGAAGAAGCAACAGGCACGGGGCTTTTGAACGGTATCTACGTTATGGGCTCAGGGGACAGTGAGACACAAAGAGGTTTCGGAGGCCTAATACTGCGAAACCACTTCGAAGAAAGCGAGAGTTTGGTCTGGACCCCTGCACGACTACAGTTGGAGCAAACCTTTCGTGCTAGAGTTGGTTACCTACAAGTACTTTGCGTGTTGCTTTCCATCTCTGCTTCTATCTTGTTATGGTGTTGTTGCTGAATGTTCGGAATTCACTTGAGCGATCTGTGACGCGAAACGTTCGCTACAAACCGAACACACCATACATTTTCGTCGTAATGTTGCAAATAATCGGAACGAGTAGCACGGCCCAAAAAAATATGTCGTTTCGTTCCAGATTGGTTCGATAAGCAGCTTGGGTTGAAAAACCATTTGCAGATTCGACGAAACCTATTTGGTGAAGTTTGGTGGTATCTCTCGTGCTCCAGGATATTTTCGGACCAGTTACGGTGGAATCGCCGTCAGGTCGGAATTTGGAGTATGAGGATCGCTTTCTCGAAATGCTAAGGCTCGGAGAGATCCGGCCTGAGATGCAATTCGGAGCCACCATTGTTCCATCCAAATCACCGGATTGGCAGCGATTATTGGATTGTTGCTATGATCTGGCCCACGAGACTCGCGACTTACGCGTCGCCAGTCTAATGCTCGACGCATTAACTCACACAGGTGGTTGGGCTGGTTTTTCAGATGGTTTAGAAGTGATCACAGGGTGGACTGTTGAGTTTTGGGATAGTCTTTATCCGGAACTTGATCCTGAGGACGGCGAAGATCCGACGGCTAGATTGAGTGTTTTATCTCATCTAGTATCCGACGAATTGCTGATCGCGACGCTGTCACAGTTACCGCTATGTCATCATAGAACCTTAGGACGGTTAAGCTACCGAGACTATCAGAACGCAACATTGAGTGGAGGAGCTCAAGGGGGGGCGAGAATGAGTCTCTCCGACATTGAAACACTCCTGTCGGAAGCACCTCGTACTCAGTTATTAGACCAAGTCAACCATGTGGAACGTGCTAAGCGATGTGTCAGAAACCTTGACACATTCTTGATTCAACGCGTCGGCAGTGGTAGCTGGTCAGGGCAGCGTCTCAATGATTTTCTCGCCAGAGTATTAAACGTGCTCAAATCGCAACAATGCTTGGACTCGCACCCCATTCAATCTGGTGTCGAGAATGTTGTTAGTTCAGATGATACCGTTTGTGCTACGGATCGAATACCTAGTGAACCACCAAATGAGGTTTTGGTATCAAACGCTTTTGACGGCGTTGCAATTCCGGATCCAGTGCATCGGTTGGCGATCTCGATCAACTCTCGAGCCGAGGCAACCCAGGCAATTGATAGTATTTGTGCGTATTTCGAGGAAAACGAACCCGCAAGCCCCGTACCATTGTTACTTCAAAGGGCAAAACGGCTGGTTTCGATGAGTTTTGTAGAGATCCTTCGAGAGCTTGCTCCCAATGAAGGACAGCAGTTGTTGCAGAGGCTGATCTGTTCTGAAAAGTAAGATCGCTGAGCAATAGTCGTCGTGGCTCCAAGGGACGCGGAGCACGTTTGTAATTAGCAATGGATTGCCGTCGGATCTCCGATCTTGAATTCACCCCCCCATTAATATTACAGGTGCCAAATTGTCCGAGAGTAGCCAAAAGTTTATCGCGAGGAATCGACCACCACGCGTTCAAATTGAATATGACGTTGAACTGTACGGTGCAGAGAAGACGGTTCAACTCCCGTTCGTGATGGGAATCGCCAGCGATCTTTCTGGCAAGCCTGCAGAACCACTCCCACCAGTTGCCGATCGAAACTTTTTATCGGTCGATGTTGACAACTTCAACGATCGTATGAAGTCGATGAAGCCTCGCGTTGCTTTCCCTGTCAAGAACACGTTGACCGGCGAAGGCAATCTCATGGTCGATATGACCTTTGAAAGCATGGACGACTTTTCACCTGATCGCATTGCAGAAAAGGTAGAACCGCTTCGTAAACTACTCGAAGCACGCACTCAATTGGCAAATCTGTTGACCTATATGGATGGCAAAACAGGAGCCGAGGAATTGGTCGGTCAAATTATGAGAGACCCAGATCTTCTCAAGACCTTGACATCCAAGCCTAAGGACGCAGCGAATCCTACCGGTGAGTCTACCAACTAGCACCGGACTACAATTCTACCAACCCAACCATTAGCCATACCACATCACCATGAGCACAGCTACAGATAACACCGGAACCTCCGGTAGCATCGTCCTCAGCAATCTAACCTCGGACGAGTTTGCAAATCTTCTTCAACAAGAGTTTCAACCCAAAAGTGATAGCGCGAAAACCGCAGTCGAAGCGGCGATTTTCACACTCGCAGAACAACTGTTGATCGAGTCCATCATCATTAGCGATGATGCGATGAAAACGATCGAAGGCCTCATTGCGGCTATCGATCAGAAACTCTCGGAGCAAATCAACGAAATCCTCCATCACGAGGATTTCCGTGCTCTGGAAGGAGCATGGAGAGGCTTCCATTACCTCGTAAACAACACAGAAACCGACGAAATGCTCAAGATTCGCGTCTTGAATATCTCGAAAGCTGAGTTGCACAAGACTCTCAAAAAGTTCAAAGGCACTAATTGGGATCAGAGCCCGATCTTCAAGAAGCTATACGAAGAAGAGTATGGCCAGTTCGGTGGTGAACCCTACGGATGTTTGGTCGGAGACTACTACTTTGATCATACTCCTGTTGACGTTGAACTGTTGCGAGAAATTTCTAAGATCAGCGCCGCGAGCCACACCCCGTTCATCACAGGTGCAAGCCCAACCTTGATGCAAATGGCGTCTTGGCAGGAATTGAGCAACCCGCGTGATTTGACCAAGATCTTTACCAATAGCGAATATGCAGGTTGGAGATCTTTGAGAGAAGACGAAGACTCGCGATATGTTGGACTCGCTCTCCCACGATTCTTGGCTCGTCTACCATATGGTCCAACGACTCATCCTGTTGAGAAGTTTGCGTTCCAAGAGGACACTGCTGGGTCCGATCACAGCCGATTTGTTTGGGCAAACGCTGCTTATGCGATGGGCCGAAACATCAACCGTTCCTATAAACTCTATGGCTGGTGCTCACGGATTCGTGGTATCGAATCAGGCGGGGCTGTAGAGAACCTCCCTGTTTACTGCTTCCCAACCGACGACGGTGGCGTCGACATCAAATGCCCAACGGAAATATCCATCAGTGATCGTCGTGAGGCAGAACTCGCTAAGAATGGATTGATGCCGCTCGTCTTCCGTAAGAACAGTGACTTTGCTGCGTTCATCGGTGCTCAATCGCTCAACAAGCCAATCGAATTCGATGATCCAGATGCAACCGCGAATGCAAACTTGGCTAGCAGGTTACCGTACTTGTTTGCTACGTGCCGCTTCGCTCACTACCTCAAGTGTATCGTTCGGGACAAGATTGGATCGTTCAAGGAACAGTCCGATATGCAAGCCTGGTTGAACAGTTGGATTAGCCGTTACGTTGAGTCGAACCCAGCGACGGCAACAGAATTGGATAAATCTCGTCGACCATTGGCTGCTGCAGAGGTAGTCGTGGAAGCTGTCGAAGGAAACCCTGGATATTACAACTCGAAGTTCTTTCTCCGACCGCACTACCAACTAGAGGGACTCACCGTTTCTCTACGCTTGGTGAGCAAACTCCCATCGGCCAAGGGCTAAAAGCAGTCGAAGCCGTAGCCCTTACTACTTGGCAATTCCATCGCTCCGCTTTCCATGGAAGGCGGAGCTTCAGTAAAGAACTTCATTACAGGGTAAATCTATGATTCTATTGAGTTTCAAAACCAAAATAAAAGGGGAGTCTGAGGTTATAGACCACGTTGAGTGGATCAAATTAGACTCAGTAAGCTTCGGTGTGTCGCGACCAATCGACGCCGGCGCGGTAGGAAAGAAGCGAGAAACCGGGGCTCCTTCCTTTACAAGCATTATATGCACGAAGCCTGTCGATATCGCTTCGGTAGAACTGTTCATGCAGAGCATCTCCGGCAAGAGTCTTGAAGAGGCCTACATCCACTTCATTCAGACCGGCGGCGATAAAACGGACCAAGTCTACCTCAAGATAACTTTGGCGGAACCCGTGATCGAGAGCTATAACTTTGCTGGTTCCGATCCCTATGCATCCGAATCTTTCACCATCAACTTCATTAAGATGAAGATGCAGCACGTCCAATTCGATGGTGATACCAAAACTGAGGGCTCGGAAAAAGGATGGGATGTTACTAAGGGGGAAGCTTGGTAGTAAACAGACGCCCACAAAGCACCCCTACCTGCTCCTCAACGCCCTATCCCGCCAAAACTTAACCACACTCAACTTAAAAAAAGGCGGCCATTCCCGATGGTCGCCTTTTTTTCGTTTACCTGCTGAGTTTCTTGTGCCGTAGTCTCGCTGCAAGCCAGTTAAATCGGCGTTTTCTTCTTAATTCGCAGGCGACCGGAAAATCTTTTCCGCCAGATGAAATAAATTAACGCGGCTGGTGACTTCTCTATAACAACCGTTCGAAACATTCGGTTTTTGTCATCCTACTCGTTTTTCCATGCACTCAGCCACCCTCCAGGAGCTTTTCCACAATCTCAGCCACGCCCTGGTGCTGTACGCCCGAGGGTGGTGCAAAACGCCTGAAGATGCCGTCCAAGAAGCCTTTATCGATCTCGCTCGTTGTTCTCCGGAGCCTGCCTCCCCCAAAGCATGGCTCTACACAACCACCCGCAGGAAGGCGCAAAACATCGCTCGCGCTGAATCTAGACACCGCAACCATCTAGAGCAAGTGATGCAACAAGACCACTCGAGTCATGCAGAACAGTATTGGCTCGAACCGAACACTCGTAATGGAATTGAAGCCTCAGATGTTCTCGAGGGACTCGATGCCCTTACACCAGATCAACGCGAATTGATTGTCGCCAAGGTCTGGGGGGAGCTTACCTTTGAAGAACTAGCGGAACTCATGAATTGTTCGCCTGCGTCCGCTTATAGACGATACGTGGCCGCTCTGACAGACCTGAAACACGCGGTGCTTGCGGGCAGCGAATCCAAAAACAATGTAGCCAAACTAGGAACTCGACCATGAACGAAAAAGACTATCGCATGGATGAAGAGCTGAGCCGATTCGAACAGGACCTCAAGTCCCTGACTCCCAGACATTGCTCTGCGGCGGCTTCAGTCCCCACGATGCCAGCTTTTCACGACAACAGACTCACCTCCCGAGTTGATACCGGTGTTGGCATAGATCATCAATCTTCTAGCTTGTCTTTTACGAATCGCAGATGGTTCAAAACGGTGGCGGTTTCTTGGGCGACAGGGCTCGCGGCTGGATTATTGGTTTCGGCGATATGGACCAAGTTGATGGAGGAAGAAACAGCCAACATTAAGCCTAGCCTTTTGACCGAAAGCAATTCCACCGTAGAAGTGAGTGAACCGAACACGCCATTGAGCGTTTCTCAGAATTCCAGTTCAAGAACAACGACTCGCCAGCAGTCCCTTTTCCCACAGCCCTTCACCAATCAGTCCTTATCTATCCAGAGAGGCTTTGTCAGAAATATGCGGTACGCTCCCACTCACTTCCCAGATGAAGAGATTCTGCACCCTTTCATGGCACTCAATAATGTCAATTGGAACGCGGGGATACTGCCACACTCGAAACGACCTACTGCAGTGCAATCGGGCACAAAGCAAGCTTCTGAACAAGCCAATGCACCTGGCGCTGCCTCAGGTGATTCTCAACAATCAATTCCTGTCTCAATCCCTAAGACTCAGGGGCAGCGAGAGTTGCTCAAGTCGCTGATGGAATCGGATGATCTGATTTCCATCTGAGCGATTGGGGCATGATTGACGAAGCACCATCCTAACCCGAAGCATGAGTTTTGCAGTTGTGCAGTAACAGGTTTTTCGGGCCAAAGGCCTTAGGTTTGCCTAGCCCAGGCAGAAGGCCTGGGAATTGAGAAAACGATGATGTTAGGGCCAAAGGTCCGGCCGTTTAGGATGGCTCGGATCTCAGCATGGGAACAAACGGTCTGGCCGTTGGCCCTTGAAAAATCTTGGTGAATCGC
>JBKCTT010000247.1:0-10166 GCA_046318795.1 Pirellula sp. | reverse complement strand
CGCCATAAGCACGACATCAGCAGACTCAATTGCGAGATCCGTCCCTGTTCCAATCGCCACCCCGACATCGGCGCAGCTAAGCGCTAAGGAATCATTGATTCCATCACCGACAAACGCAACAGTCTTACCCAATGACATTCTATCTCGCAAAACGGTAGCTTTGGATTCTGGCGTACAATCAGCGTAAATATCTTTGCGAGTGATACCTAGCCGCTCACCGACAAAATGGCATGCCGCAGCGCGATCGCCTGACACCAGCATCGGCGTGATACGTTTCTCTTTAAAAAACGGAATAGAGCTCGTTGCGGTTGGCTTTATCGTATCCATCACCGAGACCAGGGCGAGCAATGAACTATCCTCCGCCACATAAAACCAGCTTGCTCCCATCCTCTCCCAGTCGGAAGAAAGCTCCTTCGGGACGGTGACATTCACATTAAACTCACGAAGAAATCTTTCCGAGCCCGCGCGCAAGATATGGCCGTCGCGAAGCGTACCTACAATACCGAGCCCAGGATAAACGTGAATGTCGGCTAAGCGATTTTGCTGGTCAACACCTAAACTTTTCGCAGCCTCTAACACCGCGTTCGCCAGCGGATGCTCCGATCCTGCCTGCAATTCTGCGAGCTTAGCGAGAAGATCGCGTTCAGCCTGAGGATTATCATGAGGCGATGTCGCGCATAGCTTTATTTCGTATAGCTTTGGCTTTCCTTCGGTAACTGTCCCTGTCTTGTCTAATGCAATCGTATCGACGGCCGCCAAGCTCTGCATGGCTTGACCATTCCGGAACAATACGCCACGTTTCGCGGCAGTACCAGACGCGACCATGATACTTATCGGAACGGCCAACCCCATGGCGCACGGACAAGCTACGATCATAACCGCTGCCGCGTGAATCAAGCCAGCTTCAAAACCGTCAGGGCTAAAGAGCCACCAACCTAGAAACGTCCCGGCTGCTATCAGCATGACCACTGGAACGAAGTATGCGACCACCGTATCGGCGAGCGATTGGATCCTAGGCTTCGTAGCTTGAGCGGCCCGTACCATCTCCATGATTCGAGCCAGCGTACTGCGCGCGGCCGTATGAGTCACGCGGCAGGTCAAGACACCATTACCATTGATCGTTCCACCAATAACGACGTGACCAACATGTTTCGCGACAGGAATAGGTTCTCCGGTCAGCATGCTTTCATCGACGTACGACCCGCCCGATTCCACGATTCCATCCAATGGAATACTAGAGCCCGGTTTAATTTCAACCAATTCGCCAACTCGAACGCTGGATACATCGACTTCTATCCATTCATTATCGCGCAGCACGGTGGCAATACTTGGCTGGAGCTCCAACAAGCTCTGCATAGCGCGAGTAGCCTCGCCGCGAGCTCGCAACTCTAGATACTTGCCGATCATGATCAATGTTATGACCACGGCAGAGGATTCGTAGTAAACGTGCTGACTATCTGCGGGTAACCAAAAGGGGGCAAACGTTGCGACCAGACTATAACCAAAGGCTGCATTGGTCCCCAGGAGCACCAACGTGTTCATATCGGGAGCCCCAGATAGTAAACTCTTTAACCCCAGCCGATAAAAAGGAAAGCCAATCCAAAACTGAACAGGCACGCATAACAGTAATGCAATTATGTTCCAGGTCTGCATAGACTGCCACGACATCATAGCATCCATCAATGGGTGCCAGACCATGGGGCCCATCGAAATCAGAAAGAGAGGTACGCTAAACCATAAAGCCAAAATAATGCGAGAACGCATGGCGGCTAGCTCATGATTGTCTTCGCGATGCAGGTTGATCATCTGCTCAGCAGGATCGTCAGCATTAGGAATAGCTGCCTCGATAAGACGCCCTTCGTAGCCACCCTTTTGTAACGCGCTAACCATTAGTTCCGAGCGCTCGTGGAGATTCACCCCTTCAACTAATGCTTCCTCGGTGGCCAGGTTGACCGTTGCGGCAGAAACTCCATCAATTCGCAGGAGGATTCGCTCGACACGACGCACACATGCCGCGCAGCTCATGCCTCCTACATGGAGACGAATCGATGCGTCGGATCGTGGCTCTGGCAACATTATGCTCCAATGAGATTCTTGGCTCTCATGATTAAGTCCTTGGCTTCGTCCACTGTGGGAGCTTCTGCAATCAATCGGACAATAGGTTCGGTGTTGCTTCCACGCAGGAGAAGCCATCGATCTTGCCAATCTAAGCGGACACCATCCAGTAGGCTTAACGAATCCGCTTGCAAACCGTCCTTCAGTCGATCAATAGACTTTAGAAGCGTTTCTTTGCTCATCGACATTTTATCTTTGATCATAGCCGAGCGAGGCAAGCTAGCAACGATTTCCGCAACTGACATTTTTTCCCTAGCCATTAGCTCGAGCACTTGGGCCATCCCGACGAAGCTATCTCGGATTAGTCCAACGCTGGGATCAATTGGCCCTCCGCTTCCTTCACCACCGTAGACGGCGTCGGTTTTCACCATCATGTCAGCCACATTGGCCTCCCCGACCGCACTTTGATGAAACGCAACTCCGAACTGCTCGGCCAAGCGTTTCATCATGCTACTCGACGCACAATTGGTGACGAGCGGGCCCGCCTTGGTCGTACCGGCGAGCCGTTTGAGTCGATTTAGGGCGCAGAACACCGACGTGTACTCTTCGCCGATGTATTGCCCCCCACCGTCGATGATTGCCAATCGATCGGCATCGGGATCTTGGCAGAAACCCACTGCGTAACCACCATCGCGAACCGAATTCGCAACCTGACCTAGATTCTCGGCCAAAGGTTCGGGTGGATGGGAAAATTGACCGTCCGGCGCCCCCCCGAGCACTTCTACTGTGCAACCGAGCCTCTCCAGAAGCGTTTTTCCTAATGCACTGCCGGCACCATGATTACTGTCGAGAAGCACTCTAAACGATGCGTTGCGTATCATCGGTTGGTCCACGGTGTTCAGGACAGCGACCAGGTGGGGTTCAAAAGGTTTCTCAATCCGAACGCGTTTCCCCAGCTTTTCCGCCGATACCCAATCAAATTTTGCGGTTCGGTACCTCTCCAAAACTTGGTTTCCTGCCACAGCGCCGACGACTCGACCTTGGGGGCTAAAAAGCTTCATACCATTATAAGGAGGAGGGTTGTGGCTTGCGGAAATCTGAATTCCTCCAGCAGAGTTAGTTGATTTCACGAAGAATCCGGCGGTGGGAGTGCTCGCGACATCCAAATCCAGACAATCGCGGCCACTGGCGGTGATCGTTGCGGAAATCGCGTCCAAAAGCATCGGCCCGCTTGCCCGACCGTCCCGAGAAACCACGATGGGTCCCGGTGGAGCCACTTGGCAAAAGGCGGCCGCGTATTTGACCGCCGTGTCCGGAGTCAATTCCGAGCCGACGATTCCCCGCAAACCGCTGATACTAATAATTGGTTCTGGCATTTTCAAATAAAGGGTAGGAGAAACCGGAATGAATCGAAAACCTGGAATATTCGGCAAAACTCGCATTGTCCGTGCATTCGACCGCCGCCAATTGCTTGACATTGCAATTTAGCCAACTTACCATCGATTTGCCCAAGATTTGAGGAGAAACCGGACAAATTCCAACTAAGATATCGTCATGGTTGGGTACCGAAACTCGAATCTCTAGTCCCTTTTTTTGTCACCGTCTCAACACTCGTGTAGGCTGGCTTCATGGAACTTTCAGGAATGCTTGTGTGGGCAGCTGTCCTTGTTTCCCTGATCGCCCTTATCATTTTTTTGGTAAAGGGGTTCAAAGGTTGGGGAGCGTGGATGACGGTATTGTTTGTTGTTCTGTTCATCGAGGGCTGGTGCTATCTGTTCTTCGCTGCAACCGTCAACAAAGAACGCTTGGCGGTACAAAAGCAACACGATTCTCTCGTCAAAAAAGTCCGCGAACTAGAACAGCAAAAGAACGTCCTACTATACGGCGAGGCATTTGATCCCAAGCCTGATCTACAAAAATATGTTCCGTTGAGCAACGAGCTCGGACGAGTTCTCATCGAGCGAGGTCGGGCCTGGAGAGGCGCTCGGGTTGCCCAAGTTACCCCGCGAGCGCTGACGTTCGAATTACCAGCGCAAACTGCGAACGCTCAGCCCGCCGCACCGGGAGGTCTCACGCCAGCAGAGGGAGCTCCTGCACCAGCAGCTGCCGGCGCTGAAACGCTAAAGCCAACCGACGTCGTACACTTGTTCAGTGAGAAGGAAGATTTTACGCCACGTGCCTACATAGGTGAATTCAAGGTTGAGACGGTCGCAGGCAACAATGTTACAGTGATACCGACAGCCACATTGACACAACGACAGATGCAAGCCATCAGCAGCAGTCCAACATGGGCAGTCTACGATCTGCTACCAATCGATTCGCATTTAGCATTCGCAAAGCCAGGTTCGGAGCCATCCGCTGAAGAAATTTTCGGCACGATGGATGCGGATGCAATCTCAAGATTGCTTGAAATTCCGCTAGACCTCAGCACTCGAGACATGAATACCATGAGCATTGCGGAAGCCAACCGAGCCAAAATTTTGAATGCCTACCTACAGGATGGTACACGCGCTCGAGAAGGCACACCTTTGGAATCGATCGTCTATGAAGTTGAGTTTTTGAAAGATTACGAACTGAAAGTCGACTCTAACATAACCAACAACGCAGAAACGGGAGGCTTTTTCAATCCCGAAGGGCAAGCCGTTGACTCTCGGATCAAGAGAGAAGAGGGACAAACCTTTGTATTCAAAGCCAACGAAAAAGATGTGTTCAAAATGTATGGACCAGCTGCCAAGAAACTGGAAATGGAAGGAGTCGTCAAGTTGGGAGCGGCAATCTTTGTTCGCCCACTCAATGATTACAACCTCGGATTGAAGAGCACAAAACGACTCACACTCGCTGCTAACGACGAGTTCACGGTGATTGAACGCGAAGTCCAAGTGGCCGAACGTTCTCAAGCCATAACGCAAGAACAATTGATCAAGGCGGAGGACATGCAGCGTAAGCTCGAAGCAGATCAAGCGCAATACAAGCTCGAACTGGATCGCGTTACTTCCGAGACGGTCAGGGTTGAACAAGAGCTCCAGGCAAAGCGACAAGAAGAGATGAGACTCGAGAAAGAGTTGATCGGATTCTACAACACGCGTGTCCAAAAGATCGTCGTACCGGCGGCGAAGTAAATCGTTTGCGACGGTTTTTCGGTTCGCTGATTCGCGAGGGTTAGGCCGGGGTTAGAACAGGGCAGGTTCCTCGCAAGGCGAGGAACGACGCCTCTTGGAAAGAGGCTATTACAGCACACGCCTCTTGGAAAGAGGCTACTACCGTAGTAGCCTCTCTCCGAAGAGGCGTCCGCACGCCAGTTTACGACACCGAAGCTTTAGTAATCAAAACGCCAAGCCCCCTAGTACCAATCGCTTGCGGAGGATCGCGATCGCCGATTCGCGCGAGCTAGGCCGGGGTTAGAACAGGGCAGGTTCCTCGCAAGGCGAGGAACGACGCCTCTTGGAAAGAGGCTATTACAACACACGCCTCTCGGAAAGAGGCTATTACGTAGTAGCCTCTCTCCGAAGAGGCGTAAGCACGCCAGTTTACGACACCGAAGCTTTAGTAATCAAAACGCCAAGCCCCCTAGGCCCAATCGCTTGCGGAGGATCGCGATCGCTGATTCGCGCAAGCTAGGCCGGGGTTAGAAAAGGGCAGGTTCCTCGCAAAGCGAGGAACGACGCCTCTTGGAAAGAGGCTACTACAACACACGCCTCTCGGAAAGAGGCTAATACAGTCTCGGAGCGATCTTCAGAATCGCTTCCGGCAAGGCTTCGTACTCAAGCTGAAGCACTCTCTTCTGCAGATCCAGTGCAGTATCTTGTTCAAAAACTTCACACGCCTTTTGGAGAATAATTGGCCCATGATCGTACTGGTTATCCACGTAATGAACGGTGCACCCGGAAATTCTTACGCCAAATGCGATAGCAGCTTCGTGTACACGGAGTCCATACATTCCTTGCCCACAGAAAGCTGGTATCAAAGAGGGGTGGATATTGATAACTCGATTTTCAAAGTCGTGGGGGATCAATACGTGTTGCAAGAATCCGCCCATGACCACGAGCTTGGCTCCAGATCGGCGTATTGGCTCGAAAATCGCATCGGAGTGTATCTCGGCTGCGATCGACTTCTTTTTGGGAACCACGATCGATGGGATGTCGGCTTGTGCAGCATACAGCAACCCACCAGCATCGGCACGCGAGCTAATCACCAAGCGAAAATCGATATCTAGTCGATTGGCATCACGACGATCTATGAGATTCTTTAGCGTCGAACCGCCTCCGGAAATCAACACAGCAATGGGAAGTGGCATTCGTCTATCGCGATACAGAAGCTTGGGATGTTAGTTTGGCTAGGAAAGCATTCAGGGCAGGTTTTTGTATTTCATCCG
This sequence comes from Pirellula sp., assembly GCA_046318795.1. Taxonomy (GTDB): domain Bacteria; phylum Planctomycetota; class Planctomycetia; order Pirellulales; family Pirellulaceae; genus JBKCUI01. The sequence continues at coordinate 3,739 of JBKCTT010000247.1, read as the reverse complement.
CCAACTCTATAGCTTGCGTCTGATGCACAATCGCCTGTTCGGTTCTCCCGACCAGTCCTTCGAGTTTGGCCAATGTATGCAGCATCCCTGACTTTGTCGACCCGTTATCAATTTGGCCCACGGCGACGCTGAGTCCATCTATGGCAACCGCGATGGCGGTTCCATCCTTAAGATGTCCGCGAATAGCAAGCTGATAAACCGTGTTGGCGACATCGTGTGCGAAAAGAGGCTCCTCATGGCAGATCTTATACAGTTGCTGCACAACAGCAGAGATTTCGTTGGAGGAATTACCGGAACGAGCATAGATCTCGATCTTGCTCTTCAGCAATCCAAAAGTGATCCGAGGTTCATCGGTGAGGGTCAAAAAGCGATCCGCCTCACGAATCGCACCCTTCCAATCTTTGGCCTTAGTCAGCTTGGCCATAGAATCTTGGATCTCCAGCATAAGCTTCTGATCTCGTTCGATTTTTTCCCGATCCCATCGACCTTGAACAACTGCCTCCAAAACGAAATCCAGTTCGCTCGGGTGACCTTGCCACTCCAGTGCACCGGTTCGTCCAATCAAAAACGCCCATGGCAAGAGGCTTGCATGGTCCCGTCCTAGATAAGCCATATGGTCCGAAAGATCGGCATCTAGTCCGATCGCGAACGACGCACCTAACTGCTGAAAAGGAACCGATCGACCTTCAGGCGTTCGCGCAGCCCCCTTTAAGAAGTTCTGGACCGCTTCGTTCGAATCCTGGCTAATCAAAGCAAAGCAGATCTCTTGTTGGGCGTAATGCTCGTTTAACGATGCCAGTTGTAAGAATTCAGGAATAGCACTTTCACTCTTTGTGCTCCAGAATTGAATGACGTGGATTTTGTTTTTTTCGAACGCGGCTACTGACTTAGCAGCAGAACCTCCGGTAGAAACCCACTGCGAGATTGATAGTTTTGGTGGAATAGTCCCCGGTTGCAGTAGTGGGGAATCTTGGGCCATGCAGAGGCTCGCAAACCAGCAAGAGATGCCTACGAGCAGAACACGTACGGAGTTAAACATAAGATCCCTAGCTTACAATGGCAGTGGAGCGAGCATTCAAAGTTTTAAGCGACTCATCGCCAGAGGGACATGAATTGATCGGCCATGCTCGGAACTTCAGGCCCGACGTTTTCACCGTTCATATATTGCTTCCACTTGGCGACATCACCTCGAAAGTCAACCCCCGTCTGTTCTTTGAGAGCGGTCGTGGTGGACGATTGAATCGCAGGAGATCGGTCGTTTAATTGCTGCGCTAAGAATGTCTTCACTTCGTCTGTCTTGTGGTATCCGAGCGATTCAATAGCCAACAGTTTGACCGCTTGACTTTTGTCGTTGGCGGCCATGACCAGAAGCGTTTGTGTTGCCTTAGCATCAGCACTTTTTGCCAGCGACTTAGCGACGGTCATTCGGACTTTTTCGTTTTTGTCTTGCGACAACTTCACCAGGGCATCAATCGCTCGGGTTTCGTTGGGCACTTCCTCAAGAACCATCGCGACTCGCCGGCGAATCTCCGGTGAAGTATCCTGGATAGATTTTTGAGTCAGTGTATCAATGTAGCGAGACTGCTCGTCCGCATCGTAGCTCGCGATTTGTGATTTGAGTCGGTCAAATTCGCCGATCCGGTCTTCGTAGAGTGAAGCCCTTTTTTTGTCCTCATTCCATTGCTGAACAATGAACGGATTAAGCTTTTTCATTTGATAAAATGGACCGTCAGCGCAGCCTATCACCGTGACCATGAGCAACAGGCAGACAAGTGCTGCTTTACGGCTGGTAGTACTATTCTGACTTAGATTTACGGAGAAAGAACTCATGTGCGGTCCATATCTAGTTCGTAGGGAGAGCAACCGCTCCCTGGAATGCTGTCCCTCGCTCACGGGCTTGTTGCTTTAATCAGCCGTAACGCCCTAGCGTCCGGTTATCGTCCGTTAACCGTGGGCTAGCGCCCTGCGGCTAATGCTTATTTTTCAAAAAGCCATTCATGCAACGAGTCCTCACGCTGCGGGTGTGATTTTGTGGATTCCCTTGCCAAGGTTGTTTCCATGCATCGGTGCTCGTCCGAAGGGTCTTTCACCGACGATGACAATAGAGAAATAATGTTTCTGAGATCTAGACCATTCGGAAGAAAAATTTGTACTTAGAAAATATGGATTCGGGATTTTGGCGAAGCCAAAGCTAGCTTAAACTCCACATCCACGCGACCTAAAGAACGTTGCGATGGCAGATTCTCAGGAACTAGACATGAAGCGTTGGACCAAGCCCGAGCTTATCAAGCTCAGAGGTGCGGCTGTTGCTTGGTTTCAAACCCATGGTAGATCCTTGCCATGGAGGGAGACTCGAGATCCTTATCGGATCTGGGTTAGTGAAATCATGCTTCAGCAAACCGTTGTCGCAGCCGTCATCCCCTACTATCACAAATTTTTAAGTACGTTTCCCGATGTTGTGACTCTCGCAGACGCACAGGAACAGCACGTACTCCAGCATTGGGCGGGTCTAGGTTATTATCGCAGAGCCAAGCAATTGCATGCTGCGGCCCAGGTGATTCGCGACTCATATGACGGCCTGTTTCCGTCAGAGTTTACTCGCGTCCTGGACCTGCCAGGGATCGGCCGCTACACCGCAGGGGCCATTCTCTCGTTTGCCTACGACCAGCCCTATCCCATAGTGGAGGCCAACACCCAACGTCTTTACGCGCGATTGCTTCGATTGCCAGGACAGTTTGCAGAACGCTCCGTTCAAACGGCCCTTTGGAATTTTGCCGAATCGTTTTTACCCGATGGTCCCGGAAGTGGTGAAGTTAACCAATCGATGATGGAGTTGGGTTCACAAATCTGTACGCCCAAATCACCGCGATGCAGTGAGTGCCCTCTCCGTGATTATTGTCCAACCTATAAACATGGCGAACAGGAACAGATACCATCACCTAAGCCACCTCGCGTATACGAAGAACGGCTCGAAGCAGTCCTGATGGTTCAAAATGCCCACCAACAGTTCTTGATGCGTCGATGCGGCCCCGAGGAACGCTGGGCGGGCCTTTGGGATTTCCCGCGATTTGATGTCACCGATTGCACAACAGATTCCGAGGTTTACGAGCGTTTACAGGCCGTATTTACAGCACGTTTTGGACATCCATTTCAATTCACGGCAGAGTCGCCGTCGATAAAACATGGGGTAACTCGCTATAAAATAACGCTTAGATGTTTCCACGGCGTTGCCCAGGCATCTGATAAAGTCTCCGAAAACGTGTCATCGGCCAATCCCACCCAAGACCAGCTGTGGTGTACCGTTTCTGAGCTTTCGGATTTACCTCTTAGCTCCACTGGCAAGAAGCTCTCCATTCGATTGCGTGAACCGGATGTTGCGAAGACGAAGAGCATTGCTCACAACAAAAACACTCGAAAGACTCATCGCTAACGCCCCGAGCATGGGAGAAAAAGAAAGTCCAAAGTAGGGTTTAAACATTCCGGTAGCCAACGGAATCAACATGATGTTATATCCAAACGCCCATGCCAAATTCTGCTTGATATTTTGTAGGGTCGCGGAGGCGATCTCTATTGCGTCGCAAAGACTGGTTAACTCACCCGCCATAAGCACGACATCAGCAGACTCAATTGCGAGATCCGTCCCTGTTCCAATCGCCACCCCGACATCGGCGCAGCTAAGCGCTAAGGAATCATTGATTCCATCACCGACAAACGCAACAGTCTTACCCAATGACATTCT
>JBKCTT010000246.1:0-26424 GCA_046318795.1 Pirellula sp. | reverse complement strand
GATGTTTGAATTTGCATAGTGACACCGTGGACCGAATTGGATCTGATATGGTACAATCAGAACCATCGGCAAATTCATCCGGTCGACGTGAGTGCATTCGGGTCGAGAGTTCGAGTTTCCACGAAACACTTCGGTTTTTTTATATCTCTCCCCTAATTTCTTTCAAGATTCATGAGTGATAGCAATTTAATTCGGCGAATTGATGAGATTCGCGGGAGGCTCGCGTCGCTGCGAGACGGTCTTTGACTTGCCCGCAAAACTTAAAGAGATTACCTCGTTAGAAGCCGCCATGTCCGTGCCCGGATTCTGGGATGCGGCGGAAAAGGCCCAGCAAGTTGTCCAGCAGCTTAAGGCGGCAAAGGGATTAGTTGATCCGCTTCAGCAAGCATTGCGATCCTGCGAAGATATCGCCGAATTGGCAACGATGTTGGACGATGATCCCGCGGGGGAGGCTGAGGTTATTGCGGAGCTGGAAAAGCTCACCCATGCGGTTGAGCAATTCGAGCTGCAATCGTTGCTAAACGGTCCGAATGACAACTGTGGCGCCATTCTTTCGGTGCACGCTCGCGAGGGTGGTCTCGATGCTAATGATTGGGCTGAGATGTTACTGGGTATGTATATATCGTGGGCACAGAAGGCAGGTTTATCTGCCGAGTTACTCGATCGTTACGACAACGAGGGAGCAGGTATCACGCAAGCGACCGTTGCGATTCGTGGGCCATTCGCTTATGGCTATTTAAAAGGAGAAGAGGGGATTCATCGGTTGGTCCGCATCAGCCCCTATAACGCAGAAGGAAAACGCCAAACTAGTTTCGCCGCAGTCGATGTTTCTCCAGAAATTGAAGACACAGTGGAAATCGAGATCGACGACAAAGATGTACGCGAAGATGTATTCCGCGCATCAGGTGCGGGTGGCCAGCACGTCAATAAAACGAGTTCTGCGATTCGTTTGACTCACATGCCAACCGGTATTGTGGTGCAGTGCCAGAACGATCGAAGCCAACACAAGAACCGTGCACAAGCTTATAAAATGCTCCGTGCAAGGCTTGCGAGAATCGAGGAAGAAAAACGGGAAGCGGAGATCGCCGCCAAGCATCAGAACAAGAGCATTACTGGGTTCGGTTCGCAGATTCGAAACTACTTTTTACACCCTGACCAACGCATAAAAGATTCTCGTACCGGTTTCCAAATGGGTAACTTTCACGCCGTTTTGGGCGGCGACATTCAGGGCTTTCTAGATGCCTTCTTAAAGTATCGAATGGCGAATTCCGCCGAGGTGCCTGGGTAATGGAGTTGCAGGTTGGCGGCTTAAAGATCGAGTTTGTTAAGGTTGGCGATCGCTTTTCACATAAACTGACGGTCGAACGCGATGGCCTGTGGTCTACGATCCTAGAGTCTATCGAGGGAACCGACGAAGAGAATTGGCCAGCAAGCCCCCCACTACAACAAATTGTTGCTGAGCCAATTGGCAAGGATGGCCGTTTGGTATTGCTCGGTGTTGGTTTATCTGGAACCGGCCACTGGTCCATATCGGTCGACGAGAATGGCTCAGGCGGACTGTTGCTGGATGTTGCCTGTCGCGTGTCGGGAGAACATGGTTTCCTAGGTTCAACGTGGAGATTGAGCCGAGATTGGCATGTTTCCCAGCAAGAAAAACCATGCAAAGTTGGAGACCTAATTCTTCGTTCCAACGATGACAGGCAATCGATCGAGGTTTCATCCGTTCATGGTGATCTCGATTACGAGAACGCTGATGTTACTAGCTCAAGCGTAACATTGATACATGCTCCAGAGACTCGCGTCATTTCTAAACCAACAGGTTGGGATCTTTATCCAAAGCCCCAGCGCTGGGCAGTTCGTTGTAGGGTTGTAGCCTAAGGGGTGCGTGTAAGAGTACCGACAGTTTACCTCTCGTGTCCCCAACGTGATTACTCGAGGGCTAGAGAAATCACCCTTAGACTCTGTGATGTTCATCGTGTCACATGATGCATGCGATCGATGTATAAACAGCTTTGCCAATTCTTCCCATCGTTTTTTGAGGACGATACTCTGATCTCGAAAATAGTGAATTGCTTCACATCGGCCGCGCTTAAATTGGTGTCAGATAGAAATAACACAACTGGAGCCCAGGTTTTCGTATAGCGCGATGCTACGACAGTACCGCCGGGAAATCCTGTTTCTCATAGAAACATCTTCGAACAATCCTCAAACACGTTACAATCCAGACGGATTCCATGAACGAGGATCGCATGGGCACTTTCAGGCTCGCATCCGTATTCCCAAATTTATGACAATAGATAACGCAAATAGGTTGGCTCGATGTACAAGCTAGGTCAGGCGACAACACTAGAAATTCGCGGTCGAGATCGCTGCAAGGTACTAAACAATGTCGCCACTCAGGATCTAAGGAAATTGGAGGTTGGCCAAGCCTTTGAGACCTTTATCACAGAAACCAAAGGCCGAAGTTTGGGGCATGGTATCGCAGCAGGACTACCCGATAGGCATATATTTATCACAGTGCCCGACCAAGGGGAGAGATTGTATGCGCACTTAGATCGTTTCATCATCATGGAGGATGCAATCGTCAAGGACATAAGCAGTGTCTACAGTTTATGGTTAGCGTCCACGAATTCCGACTTTCCTAACTCGATAGGTATTGCCCCGAACCCTAAGCAATCGATCGAGTACTCCATCGAGGGAGAATCCGTGATAGGTGTTTGGGCTCCATGGGTTAGTGAATCCTCATCGCTTCTTTTGGTACCCAACAGCATTGAAGCTTCTTTGGAATCCAAGTTTTCAAATTTGTTAGTGAAAAGCGATTTAGTTGAACGGAGTGGATGGGAAGGGCAACGGATTGCGAATTTCTGGCCATGGTATGGTCAAGATTTTGATGACAAGAATCTACCGCAGGAAGTGGATCGCAACGAGCAAGCGATCTCGTTTAATAAGGGGTGCTATTTAGGACAAGAGACCATCGCGAGGCTGGATGCCTTGGGACAAGTTCAGAAAAAGTTAGTGAGATTGAAATTGAGTACTCACGTATTGCCAGATCTCAAAGATCCGTCTCAAGTGGTCTTGTCGAGCGATGGAGTCGAGGCAGGACAATTGCGATCCGTCGCGAAGGATGCTTCGGGAGAATTGATCGGCATCGGCATGGTAAAGCGTAGCCACTTTGCGTCGGGTACGAGTTTGTTAGCAGGACCAGCAAACACTCCGACACAGGTTTTGTAGTTTGGCAAGACCGTAAAAACTGTCTGGAACTTAGACGTCATCGATCCTTCAGGTGTTTATTTCCGATATCTTTGGATTGATTCGAATGTATCCTAGAACACGAAAGGCTCGGCTCAGTAACGAAAATGTCGGTGTTACCGGAATCGATCGAAAGTGGCTAGCCCGTAGAGACTCGTAAGCAAACCAACTTGAATGTGGACTTTAGAATTGGCCGTCATGGTAATCATGATTGGTCTCAATAGTATATTTGCCGGATACGAAATCTCACTAGCGTCGATTGGTGCAGGTCGACTGCATACTCTTCGGACGGAAAATAAGCGTGGCGCTGAATCCGCGATCCGAATGAAAGAGAATATCGAAGGAAGCTTAGCTGTCGTGCAGCTAGGCATCACACTGGTTGGTGTTATCGCGGCGGCGACGGGTGGAGCAGGAGCAGAAGAGACATTCGAGCCAATGTTGGTCGAATGGGGAGTTCCTCAGACTTTATCGCAGATCTTAGCGATTGCACTTGTCGTTTTACCACTGACCATCGTCACGATTGTTGTTGGGGAGCTTGTACCCAAGGTTTTCGCGTTGCGGAATAAAGAGTGGGTCTGTCTGACGCTGTCTCCGGTTATGGAGTGGTTTGCTTTAAGCGTTAAACCGGCAGTTTGGTTTTTGGAAACCGCGGTGGCTTGGATTATGTGGCTCGGGGGTGGTAGCAGGGACGATACTGCCGATAAATCTGCTATGGAGGAACTGCATGGCGCTGCTGCTTATGCGCGGATATCTAGGCTCATCGGGCAGCGTGAACAGGGCATTATCGTGAGTGCATCCCGGCTTTCCACGACACCTGTTAGAAAGATTGCGTTACCGGCCGAGCATATCGATATGTTGGTTGCAGATCAAACATTATCAGAAGCATTGATCGCAGCGCATCTCAATATGCATACAAGGTATCCTGTTACAGAAGAGTTAGGCAACCCGCAAAAAATCATAGGCTATGTCAACTTTAAAGATATCGTTGCCAATTTGCGATTCGAACCGCACTCCACCTCGTTTCGAAAGTTGATTCGGTCGATGGGTTCGTTCGATTCGGAGTCTCCCATATCGGATTGTATGGAGCGGCTTATACGGGATCGAAGCCACATCGCGCTCGTCAAAGATCCATCAGGTAGGACGCTTGGGATGATTACTCTGGAAGACATCATTGAAGAGTTAGTCGGCGAGATTCACGACGAGTTTGATCGAATTCCGACTCACTTGAACAAGGCGGGAGATGGCTGGATCGCTGGCGGGTTTGTGTCATTGAACCAGCTTCGTGATGTAGCTGGAATTGATTTAGAGACGATCGGTGACAAGCCGCTTTACACGCTTAACGATTGGGTCGTCGAATCGTTAGGTCGCCCACCACAAGGTGGCGAGTCACTGCAATCAAAAGAGTGCAATATTATTGTTCGCAAAACACGGAATGTTATGGTACAGGAAGCGTACTTGGTAAGGCGTGACGCGGCTGTAGACGATCAAGATAAAGCCGATAAGCTTGGTACGGATAAAACGATTGTGGATCCGTTCAAGATCACGAGTGCTCCTGAGCGATAGCTTTTAACCATTCACCTTGACCGCCTACCATGGAATCACCAACTTGTCTTGTGACCCAATTGCTTTGCGGGAATCGTGGAGTCGGAAATGGGAAAGGGACTTCGAGATCATGAGCGAGTGTCGCCAATTGTCTGTGTTGAGATCTGAGGTGTTTCCAGAGGATCTGAAGAAAGCTGAGTTCAAATTCGCGAGCGATTGTGAAGCCTGCGTGTGTAGATCGATTGGAGCTCGAAGGATTCAGCTCGATCAGGCTGCCTCGTTTCATGCCTAGGCACCAGCTATCTCCGAGTTTACCTTGGGCAATAACTGTACCTGCTATCATCTGTTGGCATCCATGATTGCCTGCATTTCCAGATATGAGTAAGGTGCCACGTCGCATGCGATGAGCCACGCGATCGCCGGCGTCACCTCCGATTAGGATATCGCCCCCCGCCATGCCATTCTTCTTTCCTGGCAGGGGACGTGCTAGATCGTGCCCGCAGTGGCCGCAGATCGCGAGTAGACCTCCGCGAAAACCTTGGGCTGTATTATCGGCTGCATGGCCAGCCACAACGCAAACACCGCCGCTCATGCGGGAGGCTAGTTCCGAGCCGACGTTTCCGTTAATCCAAAGGCAGCCGGCGGTCATACCCAGGCCGATGTGATGAAACGAACTCAGGTTGCCGTTTAAGATCAGCAATGAGTTAGAGCAATTGTCCCCAGAATTACATTCTGCGCTACAGTGGTTAGTCGGTTGATGGCATTCCACATCGAACAAATCTCGAATTCGGATTTCGCTTGAGTTACGGCCGACGTACAAGTTTTCGATTTGCGATTTATCGAGACCGCAAAGATGTTGAGGAACGAGCAGCCGTGCGTCTATCGAGTGATTCGGTGCAGTTTTTAGGGCTAGGGTAGTAATCATCGGCACAGTTTAACATACGTGCCGAGAAGCAACCAAGCGGGCTGCACTGGGAATTGACTGTTTTGTCGTTGGTAAATCATCCAAAGAAAAACACCAGCGAAGAGCAAGTTCGCTGGTGTTGCATTGAAGTTAGATCAAATCACCGAGACTATCGATTATCGGTCAACGCTGTATCATTCGAAGCACCGAAGTAAGCCGTGATTTGTTCGAGCAAATCGACTGGAGTCTCGTCGCTAAGGACGGGGATTTCGCCTGTGACTAGATCTTGCTGATCGAGAGTTTTCTCGGCAACTTCAATTCTCGTAGCGATCTCATCGATCGTTTCTCGAACTCGGCTTAGGGAGCTATCGTTGATCGCGTATTGGCTGCTAGCCTCAGCGACTTGGAGCATTTGCAGTCGGGCTTGCAAATTCTCGACGTTGATTTCGAGTTGTCGTTTTGCATCGAGCATTACGTCCAGTTTACGGCGAGCTGCTTCGAGATTCTGTTCACGTGCGGCCAGGATTTTCTCAAGCTTGACGGCCGTTGCTTCTTGGGTTTGGAAGTGTTTGAAGCGATCGCTCAAATCCTTTTTGACTTGATCCATATCAAAAGTTTTACCGCCGTAGGAAACGAATCGTTTACCGCTTTGCAGGTCTTCTTTGAGTTGCAGGATGGCTGTTTTGGATTTGTCTAGGCTAGCATTTTTCGCCGAAACTTCTTTGTTAAGTTTGGCGACTTCGACTTCTTCGCGAGCGATAAGTTTGACGTTGTCAGCGATCTCTGGTTTGAGATCCTTGATCATTTCACGGACTCGTTTGATTTCGACTTCGATTGGAATGTGTTCTTTGATGGAATCGCGAACACTCGAGTAGCCGGTTTTTACATAACTGATAGCGGATGTGCCGCCGATGACAGCTCCCGTGCCAACCACGAGAGCGGAACCAATGAGAATCTTCTTAAGCATGGTAATTTCCCCCAACGCAGATGAAACGGGCGGGGACGTCCCGCACCAACAAAGGAAGATTCGGGAGTCTGGTGGGATTCTTGGGAGAAAATGGTAAAATTCGCCCAGCTGGGGTAAATGAGCCTTATGTAGGTGGTTTTTTCCCAGAGGTTCGCCAGAAAAAGGGGCAATAATTGGGTGAATCTGGCGTCCAAATCAGTTAGGATGATCGACTAGGGACAAAGGATTATGAAATCAAAAGCAGACGACACACCACCGACCCGCGTTGCGTCTTTGTCCATGGTCGATGCGTTAGTGGGGATGACGAGGGGCGACAAGAGTCGTCATTTGGGTTCCCTTTGCGAAACATCATCAACTGAACAAACCGTTGTTTCTGATTGGGTGAAATCAATTGGGGAAGATTGTTCCAAAGCACCGCGAGACTACCTCAACCGCTGCCGGCTCCCGCAGTCGGGGGAATAACCGACAGATTCTTAAGCGTAAGCTGGGAATGGAGACGGAGTACGCTTACTTTTCTAATGTCGACGAAGCTACTCCGCTCGATTTCGGCCAGTTTATGGCCAGGGTTAGGCAAATCGTCCCATCGATATCGAGTTCTCAGAATCCGCATCGATTCTTCTTAGCGAATGGTGGAACATTTTCGATTGAGGGCGGGTCGTTGCAGGGGGGGCATGCCTGTTTAGAGGCCGCATTTGTTGAGACTGCGACACCAATCTGTCGGAGCCCGATGCAGTTAATCGAGTATCAGTATGCGTTACGAGATATTGCGGTTGAAGCGTTAAAGGGGATGACAGAGGAGGGTGAATGCTCGCTGGTGCAGGGGAACAATGACGCTTATGGCCACACATACGGTCAGCATGAGTCCTATGACGTCAATGTTGCGAGGGGTATTTGTTTGTTTGGATGGAGAGCCTTTTTGGTAATGATGTTACCAGCTCTACTTTTGTACCACGGTCTCACATCGATGTGGTTGCTAGCCATCTGGATTTTGGCCAGCATATATCTTCGCATCCGTAGGGTCTTTACTCGTACGACGGCTGGTAGCGTTCCGCATTCGCTATCGAATAAATGGATGGGCCTTTGCACATTTGGAGTACGATTGTTTCAAGCACCCATTGTGATGATGTTGTGGTGCAATATTCAATTGTTTGCACTGTGGCCTTATCGCAAGATGCTGTCATCTTTTTTTGCGACACGATGCGTGGTTGATGGCGCAGGATATATCGACGAAGCGGGTCGATTTTGGGTTAGTGCACGCAGCGCTCAAACTAACTGCGTGATAGGGTTTGGAAGCTATGGACGGAGTCGACCTATCTTTCGGTGTGATTCTTGGTTACGCGAATTATGCATAGGACCTGGCTTTTCCTGGAAGCGATATCGAGGAATGTTTGCAAGTCGGCGACGAGTCGAGATCGCGATTGGAGATTCTGGGTTATGCGACCTATCTCAGTACCTGAAGGTGGGAATTACTTCATTGGTATTTGATTTAGCGGAAAGCAATCCAGACGCCGTTGTTCCGAGATTATGTCGACCGATTCGTGCTTTGAACACGTTTGCCAAGGATTGGATGTTGCTGGCCAGGGTGCCTGACAGGAATGACTGTCACTGGAGAGCTTGCGATGTACAGAATGTATTCGCTTCAGCTGTTAGAAAGATGCTCGAGGAAGCAAGCAAAGCCCCAGATGAAGCTTGGCGGATTCTCGAGCAGTGGCAATTTGCATTAAATCATCTGGAATCGTCGGATGACAAGAGCGAGCCTCCAAGACTGCTCGTTGGCAGAATTGATTGGATTACAAAGCTTTGGATTCTTGAGCATTTGAAGAGAGAGAACGCCTCAGTCGATGCGAAACGCAAGCTAGATTTGCGATACCATGAGTTGTCGAGTCATGGATATTTCGGGCGGGTCATGGATGTCGTTGAAATCCCGAAGGTGATATCGAGGCGAGGTTTAGAGAGGGCCCGCGGCAATCCACCCGTTGATGATCCTATTTCGATAGCTCGTTCCTACCTAATCCGCGAGTTCTCGAATTCCAGTTCGCATTTAGAGATGGATCGCGACACCGCGCAGTGGTATTCGAATGGACAGTTGAGGCGAATTCGATTTTCATAATGAGCGCAGCGTGAAGATTGTTTATCTTGATTGTCAGAGTGGCATCAGTGGAGATATGACTCTGGCGGCTCTACTGGATTTAGGAGCATCCTTGGATTTGGTTCGATCTGGAATCAAATCCTTAGGAATCGGAGTCGATTTGACAACTGAAACGACATCTCGCAGAGGGTTTCGCGGGTTGAAGCTTTTGATTGAGCATAAGCCAGAAAGCGGTCATCGAAGCTTACTTGACATTCTGAATTTGATCCGACGCGGTCGCCTATCCAATCGAGCGAGATTGATCGCGATGAGGCTATTCGAGAGATTGGCCAAGGTTGAAGCCAAGGTACATGGCGTGTCGATCGATCAAGTTCACTTTCACGAGGTAGGAGCAATTGATTCGATTGTTGACATGGTTGGAGTTGCGATAGCATGGGACGAGCTTGACATCGAAAGAGCTTGCTCCTCTCCTGTTCCGGTAGGGAGTGGATTTGTAAAGACATCGCACGGAATGATATCAGTACCTGCTCCAGCTACCATGGAACTCTTAGCAGGAGTACCGATCGCATCATGTCATTTGCCTTACGAGATGACCACGCCGACCGGTGCTGCAATCTTAGCAGAGCTCATCGGTTCTTACGGACCGCTACCGTCGATGCAGGTAGATCGAATTGGCTATGGTGCAGGGCAGCGCGATGTGCCTGATCGTCCGAATTTATTGAGAGTGATGATTGGCCACACGATCGATGAACCGGTGTCTTCAACCAAAACCTCGGACGATGTATTCGTTCTGGAAACCAATCTAGATGATATATCAGGAGAACAAATAGGCTTTGCCGTAGAGACATTATGGAGTATGGGAGCTCTAGATGTGTTTACGATGGCAATTCAGATGAAAAAAAATAGACCAGGCGTCTTACTGTGTGTTGTTTGTCGTCGCGAACAGCAGAAAGAAATGGAAACCGCAATTTTTGAGCATACCGGCACGCTAGGGATTCGTTCTCGAATGCAAGCACGAACGATATTGCCAAGAGAACAAATCGAGGTCGACACTCCCTGGGGTGTTGTCCCAGGAAAAATTTCAAGATTGCCGTCAGGCATTTTAGATTTCTCCCCCGAGTACGAAGATTGCCGAACGATCGCGAGAGCGAACGGATTGCGGTTAATTGACGTAATGAATAAGGCGATTGAGTGTTACTCCCACAGTGCAACACATAGGAGCGAACTATCCGAAAGCCCGGCTAGTTTGGAAAGCGAATCAGCAAGTCCATAGTAGGAAATTAGGAGACGCGATGGTACAATCGGGGGACTCATCGTATTCTAAGTTAACTTCTCCTAATCAGAATAGCCTGTAGGGCAGCGGTATGTCACAGCAACGACGGACAGGGAAATGGATCTGCTTGGCCTCTGCGTGTTTGTTCCCGATTGCTAACGCTAATGGCGAGGAGCCGTCGCGAAGATTTTTAGATCGACTTCGCCAAGAGGGTTTGTCTGAAATTGGGCTTAAGTACTTGGAGTTGGGAGAGCAACGCAATCGTTTTTCTGACTCCTTCAAAAAGGATATCCCTTTGGAGCGGATTCTTTTGCAAAAAGAATCACTTGTCGTTCTACAGAAGCAGAGCCCAGCGCAGGTTGATGCTCGCCGTGCGGAACTGGAACGGGGACTTAAGGAATTCATCCAAGCGTTTCCTGACCATGCTAGGAGAAGTGAAGCTCAGTCTATGTTGGCGGATTTATTGCTAGGCCAAGCTCGTTCGGCGATGGAGCAAGGCAAGAAGGATCCTGCCAAGTTGGTGGAGATGCAGAGTAAAGCGCGCGATTCCTATCGAGATTCCATACAGCTCTTCGCCAAAACTATCGAAGAGCTTGCGCCAAAGATCATGGAATTGCGAGGAGATCGTGCTAAGACCCCCGAGCAGATCGAGCAGCGACGTCAATTTCAGATTGAGTATAGACAATCACAATTGCTAGAAGCGAAAGCCTTGCAAGAGCTGGGAGAGTCCTATGCGGTAGACTCTGCCGAACGCAAAGACTGGTTATCCAAAGCGGAAAAGAAATTAGCCGAGCTGGTAGAAAAAACAAACTTGAACACCGAAGCGGGAACGCGGATGTTGAGTCTGCTTTACCGAGGCGAGGTACAAAATAAGCTTGGAGATAAAATTGGGGCCCGAGATAGCTTTACTCGTGTATCGGATATCGAGGCCGATGGTGGTGTATTGCGAGAGTGGAAAGTTCAGGCGACCGCAAATTTGATGCGGCTTGATGTTGCAGAAGCGCCACCTAAATTCGAAGCCGCTATCAAGCGAGGTGCTGATGCTATGGAACTGGTCAAAAACCGTGGCAATCCTGAACGAAAGCTTCCCCACTGGATCGATTTGCAATTGGCGCTGAGTGAAGCGCAGGTCGGTTACGCTAAATCGCTAGACAAGGTAAAAGAAGAGGGCAAAGTAAAAGGCCTCATTCGAGATGCCCGAGAAAGTTTGCAAGAGATCCTGAAGGTAAAAGGTGTTCACCAAGAAACCGCCCGAGCTTTGTTGTTGGATCTAGGAGTTGAGTCAGCATCCAATGTTGCCGAAGAAAAGTTGCCTGAGCCGAAAGATTTCGAAGAGGCGTTGTCGCAGGGACGTATGAGAGTGTCTCTTGCGGAAGACGGTAAACAGGCCCTGGAGATTCTTCGTCAGCAGGGAGCATCTGAAGACGATATTCAAAATTCAACCACCCAGATTCAACAGGCCCGGCTGCAAGGAATTGATCGACTGACCAAGGCGATAGCATTGTTCAAGGATTCCAATTCTCGAGAAGATCTATTAGACGCCAAATTTTTGCTTGCCTACCTTTATTTCAACACAAATCAATTTTGGGAATGTGCAGCTTTATCCGAATCGATTGTTCGAACTGACCGAGGTACAGAAAAAGCAAATCAGTGTGGAATGTTCGCTTTAGCGTCCATGAGCAAACTGATCGATTCGATGGGGGCTAACGATCAAACCAAAATGATGGTTCCCATGGAGAGGCTCGCCAAAACACTCATCTCCAACTCCCCCGAAAGCGATTCTGGTAAGCAAGCGGCCGATATTCTGATCAAGGTCGCCATCATGAACAAAAGATATGATGATGCGGAACGATTCGTCGGATTGACTGGAGGAAAAGGCGGAAGCGGAGCGAGTGTCCTCGGACAGATCCTATGGCGAGACTTTTTGCTACAAAGCGAGGAGTATCGTAAACAGGGGACCGAAGTTGCACCCGAAACGATCGCGCTACGTGATCGAGCTGAGCGTTTACTGGCCAGCACTTGGGGTAGCTTAGATCCATCCAAGATCGATAAAAGCCTTTTGATGGGTGTCAACTCTCTGGCCAATCTTTACCTCTCAACGGGTCGACTAGCCGAGGCACAAAAAGTGATCTCCGATCCCGAGCGAGGTGCCTTAAAGCTGTTGGAGAGCGCGAGCGGTTTAGATGAGGTTACCCAGCTAGAGGTTTTCAAGTTGCAATTACAGGCTATGGTTCAAGCCTCGAGTCAACCAAATGGAGCTGCTCTAGATGCTGCCCAGGTTGAAAGTCTGGTAAGCCGAATGAAGTCGCTGGCAGGTAATGACACCAAGCTGCTTACCAACTCCCTGAGAAATCTTGCCTTTTCGATTCAATCTCAGATTGAATCGGCAACTACACCAGACGAACAGAGTCGGATTGGCAAGTCTCTGAGTATTCTCGTAGGTCAGCTTGTTGCGGTGTCGGAAGATATTGGTGTACTCGATTCGGCGGGATCGGTAGCTAGTTCGCTGGCGATGACTATGAAGAAGAACCCCGGTTTAGCGAATCTCGCGAAAGAGTTGTTTGTGGTGGCGGATACTGCTTTTAGCAAAATTGCGAATCAACCAGCAGAAGCCTTGACCGCTTCGGGCAAGAATAGAGACGATATCCGCCGAAGAATGGCGATCGCCAAATCGGGAGCTGGAAAGTTTGAGGAGGCACACCAGTTGTTGCTGGAATCATTAAAGGTGACTGCCACAAACATCACACTGCAAATGTTAGCCGCAGAAAACCTGCAAAAATGGTCCGCTAACAAGGATATCGAACTACTAAAAAAATCGTCTGAGGGATCGGAACCAGGTGCGGACGGAAAGAACGTTATCTGGGGGTGGGGAGTGATCGCCGCCAAGATTAGTCGTGATCCTAAAGGCATGACCAATTTGAGAGACAACTTCTTCGAGGCAAAATACAACAATATTGAGTGCAAGCGGCTTATGGCCAGCCTTAGTACTGACGCAGCCAAGAAATCGGAATTTGTTCGCGACGCTGCGAATGAACTCCGGGTTCTTAAAGTGCGGCACCCCGAGTTCGGAACTCCCGAGTTTCAGTCCAAGTTTATGAAACTCGAGACCGAACTAAACGCCATGAATCGATAGATTCAAATCCCTTTTCCTTGTCCCATAAAAGACTATCCTATCCTTTCCGTTTCTTGGACCTTGGTAATCGAGATCGAAGTTGCCGAGAAAATTACCTAAGCCGCGGCGAAACCACCATTAAATTATTGATAAGCCAATGACCCTTTCCAGATCTTTCGTTCTAGCGACCCTCGTCTCGTTGGGTAGTGCATCGACAGCGTGGTGTCAATCCAGAGACCGAGTCTTTTTGTCCAAAGGCGGTGCGGCTCCGGCAGGTGCAATCACCGAGCGGACCAAGGACCAGGTGGTGATCGAAACCGCGAGTGGAAAAGTTCAGAACTACCCCACCAACGACATTGTAAGGATTGTTTTCGATGGCGAACCAACTCAGCTATCTAGGGCTAAGGACAGTATAGGGCAAGGGCAGTTTGATCAAGCAGACAAGGAGCTAAGCGAAGTTGCGGTTAGTAGCCTCACCACCGAAGAAATGAAAGAGGATTACTACTTCTACAAATTCTATCTCGATGGCTCCATGGCGCTCGTTGGCAAAGGAAATCCTGAGCAAGCGTCGAAAGCGTTGCTTCAGTGGGCCGGTAAGTATCGCAATTCACACAATTTCTATAAAGCATCCGAGATGTTGGGAGACTTGGCACTCGCTAGCGGGACTCCAGATCAGGCTGTGAAGTTCTACGGAGTTTTGACGAATTCCAGTTTCGCAGACCTAAAATTCAAAGGGAGTTTCTTGCAAGGCAAATCGTTGATGCTTTCCGGCAAATACGCCGAAGCAACCGAGAAGTTGAACGCGGTTGCACAAGAAAAAGTGGCTGAGCCCGTATTACTTAAACTACAGAAACTAGCGGCGGTAACCGCGATTCGATGTGAAGCGGCAACGGGAAATGTAGCCCCAGCTCTTCAGAAACTGGAGTCGATGGTCGATCAAGGAGACGCGACCGACGCAGTGCTTTTTGCCGAACTCTACAACGCCATCGGAGCTATTTTCCTTGCCCAAAACAATGATTACGAAGCGTTACTTTCCTATCTGAAAATCGATATGATGTACTCATCGCAAGCCGAACCGCATGCGGAGGCTTTGTACAATTTGGCAAAGCTTTGGGAAAAAGTAGGCGAGCCGTTAAAGGCAACCGATGCGAAGTCGCGATTAGCTAAACTTTATCCAACATCGCCTTGGCTAGGCAAGTAACACGCATTCTGACCTAGTTTATGCTAGGTTAGTAAATGTTAGTCTTCAGTTTTGCACAATTTAAAGCCCCTTCCACACTCACTCATCACAATCGAAAAGTTTCGGAGTCGTAAATGCGTCTTTCTGTTCGGTGCCTTGGTAGCTTTGTTCGAAAATCGATTGAATTCCAACGGACAATCGTATCCGCTGCTGCGTTCGTTACGGCGTGGGGGCTATCCGCGACAACTGTATTAGGACAAGATGATCCGGCACCTGCTGCTGCGGCTTCAAGCCAGAATATGCTCGTAAAGACCTGGACCTCTCTCGGCACTGACTTTGCAATCATATTTTTGATCATGTCTGTTGTACTCGTAGCGCTCGTGGTCCGAGCGATCCTTTCGTCACAAAAGAACAATTTTATACCTGACGATCTCACTCAAGGTGTCGATGCTAGCTTGGAAGAAGCTAACGCACAGGGAGCGGTGGATCTCGTTCAAGCCGATGATAGCTTTCTAGCGACTGTCCTAAGTTCGGGATTGGCAAAGCTACCGAAGGGTCGCGAAGCTGCCTTCGAAGCAATGCAGGTTACGGGCGAAGCGGAAATCATGAAGGTAGAGCATATGCTCGGCTATCTTGCATTGATTGGTAATATTGCACCGATGGTTGGATTGCTAGGAACGGTACGAGGAATGGTGACGTCCTTCGGACAAATCGCGAGCAGCCCGCAAACACCTAAACCCAACGAACTAGCAGGCGGTATCGAACAGGCGCTCTACACAACCTTGGTTGGCTTGATACTCGCGATTCCCGCAATCGCTATTTACAACATCCTCCGAAATAAAGTGCAGCGACATGTTCTGGCTGCAGGAGTTCAAGCTGAGGATATGCTTGAGAAATTTGAGCCCTTTGTCGGGAAGTAAGCGAATTCGATTATGAAGATTAGGCAGACTTTTTCGTCAAAGATGGCAGAGGGGGACATGACCTCCATGATTGATATGGTGTTTCAACTCATCATTTTCTTCATGGTGTTAATCAACTTCTCCCAAGATGACCAAAACGAGAAGATCAAACTACCCTCGAGCGAGCTTGCGAAGCCTGCCGAAGTTCCCTTTAAATTTCCGATCGTAATTCACCTCGATGCGAACTCGACCATTTATATGGGAGCCAACGTCGCAACTGTGCAAACGATCGCACCGCTGCTGCGAACGGAAATCGAAGTTCTCAAGGCAAGGGGAGAGGAACCCAAAGTAGCTACGATCATCATTCGTGCTCATCAGAATACCAAGGGCGGAGTGGTTCAGGAGTTGATCAAGAAATGCCAAGAGCTCAAGTTCGAGCAGTTCGCGCTAAGAGTTAAAGAAGAGGAGCCTTCCTGATGAAATTTACTGGCAGGCGAAACGACGATAAAGCTGAGTTGCAATTGACATCAATGATCGATGTCATTTTCTTGCTACTCATTTTCTTTATCATGACCTTTAAGATAGTAGCCCAAGAGGGGGACTTTAACATTCGCATGCCTCTCGGGGGTGGTCCCGGAGCTGACTCAGATGCAATGATTCCCGTAAAACTGCGACTGCGAGCCAACTCGGCGGGTGAACTCGCCGACATCATTGTAGACGGCAGCACTTCGTTCGGTACGGATTTTTCCAAGCTTCGAGGGTTCATCCTCCAATTGACCGGTGGGGTAGCCCCTCCGAATCCGGAAGATGGACAAGAGGTCGAGATCGATCTCGACTATAACCTACGCTACCAGTATGTCGTGGAAGCCATTACTGCAGTCACTGGCCAACGACAAGGGGATGAGGTAGTCAAGTTGGTCGAGAAGGTCAAGTTCGCTCCTCCTCGCCCAGCACAGTAACATTCGACTGGTATCCGATAGTCGCGGTGTCCGAAAACGGTTGCCGTATTGATCTGCGATTTGCTATCGATCAACCGGATGTTGCCCAGCCCCATACGACGTACAATGCGTACCCAATGAGTAACACACGCGCGACTATGCTGATCATCGACATTTTCAGCCGTGCCTTCTGCCGCTGAACTGGAAAGGGAAGCTCTCCTTCCCAGTAACGCCCGCCATTGAGTCCGAAGTGATAAGTGTCACTATCTGTTCGAACCGCCAAAAGATAACCTGGAATACGGAGAATAGGGGATCGAAATGAGGACAGAACCGCTTCTCGTATGTTGACGTAAGGAATTGTCCAGTCGCCGCATTCGAGCCGATCACCAAACAATTTCAATCTACCTCGCCGAGACGTAACCCACTTCGGTCCCGTGCGCAATTGATTGCCGTCTGCGACGATAGCCTTCGTGATGCAGCTATAAACAGGTTGATCCACTTTTGGATTCACTGGACGTTCCCCTAGTTCTGCGAAAGAAATGTTCTAACATCCGAAATCTGGAATTACCTATCATGCCTGAGGAAGCTACGCCGACTATGGCTGTGGAATTGGTTTCGGTGGTGTCCAATCTCCCTCTAGGACTTGAGTCTCCGGGAGGTAAAGTCGGATCACGTAATTCCAGCCCTCCGTAATCGGGAGATAGTTGCTGGCGTTCGGATCACCCCCGAATTGAATCGTCATACTACCATCCCTATTCTTCTTCCCCGTTATGTTGTTCACAGAATAGGCGTTCAGTTTGTTGGGGGTGAAAAAACCGTCTTTATTGTAGACCGTTACCGACCAAAAACCTCCTACAGGAACCTCCTTTGGCATGGTTATCGTGTAGGCAGTGGTACCATCATTCCTCTCTGGTACTCCACCAAAGTATTTCGCTCCGCGTGGTGGATTGCCTCCCCAACCGTACGAACTTGCCATCAAGTGAATAATCGGATCCACTTGCCCTTTCTTTCCAAATCCGTCTGACATATCGGGAAGCTTCGAGGCCAAGACATTGAGGTCCTTGCGGGTTTGTTCAAAGGATTTCATGTCCCAATCAGGCAACTCTAGTATGCCAGGGGATTTCTGTTTAATCTCAATTGCGTCCTGAAGTGCATAGGCCGCCTTCATATCTTCCGGATCATTCGGATCTGCGAACGTTCGAAAAAGCACCATGGCGTATCGAGTTCCTACGGATTCCGACGTCAATTCAACTTCCCCACTTCCGTGTTTGAGAATTGGCATGTAGTGGTCCTGGCTAATCACAAGCATGGATTGAAAACGGTTGGTCGAGTCAGGCTTAACGATCGTGGCCGGAGTATTGAGATCTAACACTACAGATGAATAAAGCGTGTCACGGTTTCCTCGAATCGTCGTCTGGTTCTCAACCGAGTATGGCTCTCGCAAGTGAAGAAACTTGCCAACGCCTCCAGCTTTCTCGGCATACCCTTTGAATTGCACATCACTCTCGGCGCGGACGTAATTCGTGATGTTGACAGGGACCTTCTGTCCGAAACCCGAATGAGGCAGAAAGCTAACCAATACTGCTGCAAGTAAGATAGAGATTTTCATGAAATTACTTTGTGTTGGAGTGGATTCACGGTACAGCAAGATTATCACTTGGCCGGCAATGGTTCGCAATAAAATTGCGGCGTCGCATTCGATTCGTGGTAGAAAAAACGAACTTCGAGAAGTTTCGGAGTTCGTAACAGGACTCACATCAACATCGACGATGCATGTTGCACAACCACTAATTGCTCATCCGTCCTCAATTTGAATACTCCAATAGGACTCGAGGGATGATGTAAACTGCCATCCTGATTTTTTGCATTGGCTACATCATCTAACCGTACACCAAGCCAATGTAGATATTCGATTACTCGACTTCGAATCTTAGGGCAGTTCTCTCCGATTCCAGCAGTAAAGACAATCGTTTCGAGCCCCCCTAACGAAGTGGCGGCTACGGCGATGAACTTGGAAACTGATAAACAGAATTGATCGATCGCAAATCTACAACGTTCACACGAGTCAGACTGCGTCAACAGGTCTCGCATATCCGAGGAGACACCACTGACTCCTAATAGCCCAGATTCCTTTAGTAGTATCCTTTCGATTTCGTCTGCGTTGTACCCGTGTCTTAGCCAATGCAGAATAACGCCTGGATCCAAGTGACCGCTTCGCGTCCCCATCAAAAGCCCATCGAGAGGAGTAAAACTCATGCTGGTATAGAAACTTCTTTGTTCTCTCATGCCACACACCGATGCCCCGTTCCCGAGGTGGCAAATGACGACCTTGCCGCTTGCAATCTCAGGATAGGATTGTTCAAGCTGCATAGCGATCGATTCGTACGAAAGTCCGTGAAAGCCATATCGCTGAACTCCTTGGTTGTAGAACCGATTCGGAATGGGTAGTCGCGTTTCCAGTTCAGGCAAGCTTGTATGGAACGCGGTATCGAAACAGGCAACGTGGACTTGTGTTGGATAGATGCTTCGGGCCATTTCGATGGCAGCTAATCCGTACGGTTGATGAAGAGGTGCTAATTCTATCAGGGATCGGATGCCATCGACGACCTCATCATCGATCCTGATAGGCCTAGAGAATAGTCGACCACCATGAACAATTCGATAGCCGATCGCATCGGGCGGTTTCGGTAGTTGAGACGCGATACTACGGATGGCTTGCTCGAATGCCTGATGAATTGAGGCTTGGTTTTGAGGAGAATCGGAGGACGCACCGGGTAATGAAGCACCGGGTAATGGTAATGAGGCACCGGGTAACATAGTGCTAGGTAACAAAGATAGTGTCTCCTGCTGTATCACCTTGCCACTCGAGTAGAATGCGTACTTGAGAGTTGAGGAACCAGGGTTCAGAACCAAAACGTTCAAGAGATTAGTCTCCCGGGATTGTGGTAATAAGGATGGATAGTCAGCGCGACGATCGAATTCAGCGAGCTTATATTTTAGCGGGAGGCAAGAGCAGTCGGTTTGGGTCCCCGAAAGGATTGGTGGATACCGGCGGGGTGCCTCTCATTGACAAATTGTGTCGAAGACTAAGCGAACGAGGAATCGAACCTGTAATTGTCGCGAAACGCCAGGAGGACTTTGCTCAATTTAGTTGGCTGTGTATCGAAGATGAGATTTCGGATGGGGGGCCGTTACATGGAATCGAAATAGCTCTCAAGGATTGCTTGCGTGCAGCGCAATCCTATTGTTGGATCTTGACGTGCGATTTATGGGACTGGAATGCGGCGTGGGAAGAGACTTTTTCTCAGATTTCTGTCGAGCAGAGACAACGTTGTAATGCCCTTTTATTGGAAACAGGAGGCCAGTTCACCCCTTTTCCAGGGATTTATGGTGTTTCTGCATTGCCATCGATTCGGGCAGCTTGGGAACAAGGAATTCGTTCTGTACGCTCCTGGCAAACATCGATCCATGATAGAATCATAAGAGTACCAATCATTACGAAAGCTTATCCGCAAACCTTTAACACGGCGGATGAACTTGCAAAATTACGATCGACGTTCGAGTCGTAGTTTTCAATGAGCAATCAGCTAATTACGATGGTGATGGTAATCCGAGGGATGATCGGAAAATATAGCAAGATGACTCGGCATTAAGGAACCGAATGCCACAAAATCCTCCAAACGGAATACACCCTCTCGGCGAGCTGTATCCAGCCTATCGATGCCAGCCGGGTCACTACGATGAACTGTTAGACGGTTCTGTAGTTAGGCCGCATTACCAGCGATTGTTAGGGATCGAACCTCGCCTGGACGGGAGTCAACTTTACCTGCGATGGCAGAACATCAAGCGTTCCCTGCGTGAAAATCCCTCTTCTTCGAGCGGTCAGTTCTCCAAATCGGATGGAACTCGCAGTTGGGAACTTGACCCTATTCCATTTGTAATTCCCGAATCGGATTGGAAAACGCTATCCGAAGGGATCGAGCAACGAGTCCGTTTGATCGATGCTTTGCTTCAGGATGTTTACGGCGCTCAGAGGTATATCAAGAGCGGTGCCGTGCCTACCGAATTGGTGTTCGGAACCGACTCCTTTTTGAGGCCTATGCAATCGGCTCAAGTCCGAGAGCGGATGCTTTATTTGTACGCAGCGCAGATTGCTCGGAATTCTAATGGCGAGTGGCTCGTCATTGCCGACCGGACCCAAGGCCCGAGTGGAGGTGGATTGGCCGTTGAAAATCGGCTTGCCATTTCGCGAGTCCTTGAGACAGACTTTCGTCAAATGAAAGTCCTTCGTTTAGCCAATTTTTTTTCGGCTTTTCGGGACGAATTGAATCCGAGTGGCCGAAGAAGAGAGCGAGCCGTAAGGAATGTATTGCTAAGTCCCGGGGTCGCTAGTCAAACATTTTTCGAAGATGCTTATCTAGCACGGTACTTGGGTTACACTTTGACGCAAGCCAGCGATTTGACCGTACGTGGAGGTAGCGTCTTCTTAAAGACTCTCGGAGGTCTAGTCGGAGTGGATTCGATATTGCGGCGGATCCCTGATATCGATTGTGATCCGCTGGAGCTAAACACGAGCAGTCCAATCGGTATACCGGGACTTTGCCAAGCCTCGCGCGATCAGCAAGTTCGACTAGCCAATCAATTAGGAAGTGGATGGGCGGAATCGCCAGCGTTGACAGCCATTTTGCCTGAGTTGTGTCGTGAGATACTCGGCGAAGATTTGCAACTAGGCAATGCACCGATGTACTGGTGTGGCCGCAAAGAGACTGCTGAAGCGGTTTTGCGAGAACCAGAACGATATATCATTCGGAATTCTTTCTGTCGACATTCCCGTATGGATTGGGATTTTCAAACAGCAAGTGATGAATCTAGGGCAAAGTTTCGAGCCGAGCTCATGGCGAGCCCCTGGAGTTTCGTTGCTTTAGAAAAGTTTAAACCAAGCTGCGCACCGACATGGCACGCAAATCGGGTTGTGGCTTGGCCTACAGTGATTCGGGTTTTTGCAGCAGCCACAAACCAAGGATTCGAGGTTATGCCGGGCGGAATCGCTCGCGCGGCGGATAACGGAAATGCTCTATCCGAGAGTTTGATTTCTGGACAACTTAGCAAGGACGTTTGGGTTTTAACATCTGCTAAAGTAAAACCGGTTAGTTTGCTGTCACCGAGTAAAGTGACGACCGAGGTTCGACGCAATGCCATGGATTTGCCCAGCAGAGTGGCAGAACATTTCTTTTGGTTGGGTCGGCAGACTGAGCGAGCCGAGGGGATGGTGCGACATGCTAGGCTTTGCGTTTCGAAATTGGCAGGAGAACTTGAGCCAGAGTTGTTGCCGTTCGTATGGCAAGTCGTTTATGCGTTGAATGCGTCTGAGGGTCTCCTTACGGAATCACCGCCTCCGGATATGAGTGGTCACACAGAAGAAATGCGGCGAGAACTAGTAGAATTTCTTTTCTCTGATCAACGATTGAGTGCTCTTACTTCTTCGCTGCGAGGTATTCGATTTAACGCCGAGTCGATTCGTGATCGACTTAGTTTTGATTCTTGGCAGTTGCTAAGCCGTTTGGATTTGGACGTGCTCATACCATGGGTCGATCGGCGCCAGAAGATTGGTGATGCTGGTGTTTTTATCAATCAGATGACGACGCTTTTGTCCGCCTTTGCAGGCCTGGTTTCCGAGAACATGACGCGTGGTCCGGGGTGGGCTTTTTTAGACTTAGGCCGTCGAATTGAACGTGCATTTGGATTACTGAGGTTATTGGATTTACTTTTGGTACCGGGGGGGCGATCGATTGCAGCGCTGGCAGAGTCGGCACTTGAGATTTGCGACAGCTCTATGACTTACCGCTATCGTTATTTAATGAACTATGAGGTTGCTCCAACTTTAGATCTGCTGCTTTTTGATCCTGCCAATCCGCGAAGTGTAACATTCCAATTCGTGAAGATTGTGGACTTATTGGAGGGATTGACAGGAGCGAGCAGTGTCGATGTAACACTGCAAAGACGAGCCATGATGGATGCGAGAGGGATGATGCGACTTTTTGATGCAGAGTCGTTATCGGTCGAGGTCGAGTCGGCAGATGGCAATCCGCCTAAAAGAGCACACTTAGAGAAGCTTCTAAACGACTTGGTGCACAGTCTAAACTCATTAGTGGATTTTCTATGTCAGCGATTCCTGACTCATACCGTAGCGGCACGGCAACTACAGGATGCGGCGAATCAATGATCGAATCTACTCCCGTTCGATATCGAGTTGCTCACGTGACAGAGTACGATTATTCGTCGCCGGCCAGCTTATGTCACAATATGATGCGACTCAGCCCGAGACGGCTTAATTATCAATTCGTAGAGGATAGCCACGTCGAGATTGATCCTAAGCCGGTTGTTCGACGAACGCGTCTTGATCGATTTGGGAATCAATGCGAGTTTTTTAGTATAGAATCTCAGCATAATGCGATGGTAATTCGCGCCACCAGTCATGTCGTTCGCGACAGAGTGAACCTCACCGGTGCTGACGTGATATCCTTTAGAGAGCTAAGGCAGAGGTTGCGAGATCCGAAACGAGAAGATGATCGATCGGCCCAAGAATTTTGCTTTGACTCAAAGTACGTCAGGACGAGACGAGAGTTTTCTGATTATGCCATGGAGTGCTTTCATCCTGATCGCTCGGTGCATGATTCGTTGCTGGAGATGACGGGCAGGATATACAACGAATTTGACTATGTACCAAACTCGACGTTAGTTTCCACGACACCGATCGAGGTCTTGCGTTTACGCAAAGGCGTGTGTCAGGATTTTGCACATTTGCAGATCGCTTGTTTAAGATCGATCGGCCTGGCTGCCCGTTACGTGAGTGGCTATCTACTAACACGACCAGCTCCTGGGCAACCGAAATTAATCGGGGCCGATGCGAGCCATGCCTGGGTGAGTGTGTACCTGGGTGACTATGGATGGTTAGATTATGATCCAACCAATAATCTCATACCGGACTGCGAGCATATCACTCTCGCGTGGGGGTGTGATTACGAGGATGTCGCTCCGGTAACAGGAGTCGTGGTCGGCGGTGGGCTCACGACTCTGAAAGTAAGCGTTGATGTTTCTCCAGAACCCATTACTGGCTCGGAGTCCTCAACGCCGGAGTGAGAAAGCCTTAATCAACTTGCTCCCCAACTTCGACAACACCGCTACCCGTAACATTCTTCTTGACTTCTTTGGTGTTGCTATGGACCGCTACAGTGCCACTGCCGGAAGAATCTATTTCGATAAAGTCTTCAGCCTTGAGGCTTGCTCCCCCGCCGCCGGATAAAACAACTTTGGCACGTTTGGCTTCTAGCTTTCTGAGATCAACACGTCCACCACCAGCATGATACACATTGACTTGGTTCACCTCTCCCTGGCCCGTTACACTACCGGCTCCCGTCAGATTCATCGTTATCTCCTCTTCCTTTAGCCCTTTAAACGTCGCGGAGCCCATTCCAGGAAGGTCGATTTGTTTGAGAGAAGGCATGACGACCTTTACTACAGGACCTATGCCGGAACTGAAGCGTTTGTTGGTTGTGATGATGAGTGTTCCATTGACAACCTTGCTATCAACGGCGTCTACTAAGTTGTCATCGATGTCAATTTTCACACTAAACGTTTCACCGATGGAGATTCGCATTTCTCCAAAAGTGGTTAGTTCGACCTTATCAAAGTCGGCAAGCTCTCTGACGGATGTTTCCTTTTTGCCAGACCCAAAGATTCTAGGCCCCTCTTCCACTTTGCTCGCGCAGCCACTGAATAAAACGGGAACTAACACCAGTAAACAGGGGAGCCAAAATCGAGACATCTAAATTACTAACTTGAAAAGGGGAATTGGGAAAAACCGTTGAGTCGATTTGATGCAATAACCGAGAGAGGCATTACTAGAAATGTATTCCAGAAGATGGCTTTTCACAAACCAAAACGGGGAAAAACTGTTTGATCGTAGGTTGAAAATTATCTAGAAGAAAACCCGCCGGCTGTCAGAAGCTGTCGGCGGGTTTTAGGTTCGCAATCCAACGCGAGAGCCTGAAATACCCTGTACCACAATTGGGAGATGAGTCTATCACAACCAACGCCTGCGACAGGGAATTCGCCAGGGTATTGTCCCTCGCTCACGGTTTTTTTGCTTTAATCAGCCGCAACGCGCTCGCGTCCGGTTATTGTCCGTTAACAGTGGGCTAGCGCCCTGCGGCTAATACTTATTTTTCAAAAAGCCCTTTAAGCAACACGCCCTCTCGCTGCGGGTTGGGATTTCAGGATTTCTCCAATCAAAGTTATTTCAGAGTTGCGGCATTAGTTCACTGAAGGTTATGAATCGGCTGGTTCCCCGTCCGCATCATCGTCTGCACCAGGTTTACCCTCTGGTCCGGCATAACCACCACAAGCGAGAATAGCTTCTCGGATTTCAGCAGCCACCGCTTTATTTTCGACCAAGAAGTTTCGTGCCTTCTCTTTGCCCTGTCCGATGTAGGTTTCGCCGTACTTGTACCACGCTCCGCTTCGGGAAAGGATCTTGTGCGCCGTACCTAAATCCAACAAATCTCCTTCGTAACTGATACCGCAATTATGCATCATGTCGAACTCAGCGACTCGAAACGGAGGGGCAACTTTATTTTTGACGATCTTCACTTTAACGCGTTGACCGACGACGTCTTCTCCTTCTTTCAGTGCACCGATCCGGCGCACATCAATACGGCACGACGCGTAGAATTTTAGAGCTCGTCCACCAGGGGTTGTTTCTGGGGATCCGTAGCTCATACCACCGATCTTTTCTCGGATCTGGTTAATGAAGATGACAGCGGTCTTACTCTTCGCAATAGCGCCAGTCAACTTGCGCATCGACTGACTCATCAAACGAGCTTGCAATCCAACGTGCGTGTCACCGATTTCGCCCTCGAGTTCCTGGCGTGGAACCAAGGCTGCAACCGAGTCGATGACGATCACATCGACCGCGTTACTCTTGACCAACATTTCGCAGATCTGCATTCCTTCTTCACCGCTGCTCGGTTGGCTAACCAAGAGGGTTTCGAGTTCGACACCGAGCTTTTTTCCCCAGCTCGGGTCAAACGCATGTTCCGCGTCGATGATCGCAGCGATGCCACCTGCCTTTTGAGCTTGGGCACAAATGTGCAAGGACACGGTGGTTTTACCGCTGGATTCAGGGCCAAAGATTTCAATGATTCGACCTCGAGGGATTCCAACTCCACCAAGTGCGACGTCTAGCGAAAGTGAACCGGTCGAGATACCCTCGATTTTGAGCTGTGCCTCGCCCCCGAGAGGCATAATCGAACCTTCGCCGAATTGCTTTTCGATTTGTTGTAGGGCCGTCTTTAAACCTGGTTCTCGTTTGTAAAGACTCTCCAACCCAGATGCTTCACTGGGGGCTCCCTTGTCTTTTTTCGTCTTAGCCGTGCTCTTGCTAGCAGCCATTGTTCGTACCTTTTCCTGTGAACTAGACGAGAGATAGTAGTTGTACTCACGTGAACAAGCATCCCTCACACAACTTGTTCACCGGGCAGAGGTCACTCTCCGAGCTGAATAGCGTTCCAAACGCTGCTTTTACAGGATGCTAACGCATTCCCGCTACGTTCACAATCAGATACCTGCCTGCCTGAATAAGTTTTCGCCGCTGCTGTGACACGTCAGGTCAATGGACAAAAGTTTTTTTGAATCTTCTAAAAGCGGGAAAGCGGAGATATCAGGCTGGTTCGACCGATAGTCCAAGCTCGCCTCGAATCTGGTCCAAAATCTTGGGGCAACCGGCCTCCAACATATCCAGAACGTACTCAAAGCCATCATCCCCGCCATAATACGGGTCGGGGACGTCGTTGGGCCAGTTGTCCCCTGAGTACTCGCTAAAAAGCGTTACATGGGGAGCGACGCCAGTTTGATGCCTTTGAATTTCCCGGAAATTGTCTCGATCCATGGCAATAATCAAATTTCGATCTCGAAAAAACGCTCGCTCAAACTGCTTGGCGTGACTCTGGAGATCGTAACCCCGACGAGCAGCGGCGGCGATCATGCGGCGATCGGGATGCTTGCCAATGTGATAACCGGCCGTCCCCGCGGAATCGACCAAAATTCGATCTTCTAATCCGGCTTCTCGCACAACCCTAGCCATGATCCCTTGGGCAGCCGGTGATCGACAAATGTTCCCAAGACACACGAACTGCACCTTGAAGATTGAGTGTGCTAGCTTTTCAGAATTATCAAGAAATTTCGTCATTGTCTGTTAGATTTACGTGAATATT
>JBKCTT010000245.1:0-30065 GCA_046318795.1 Pirellula sp. | reverse complement strand
CAATGCACGATCGCGATTTCGTCATGTCGGAACTGTTCATTACGTTGTGGACGGCCCATGCTCTTTCTCCCAGGTAGATTTGACGGTGACGATTTTAACAAACAGGGAGGAACTGTCAAGAAATAATGGATGGCACCTATTAGTGGCCGACTTATTTTAGCGAGCAAGCCGTTGCCAAAAAATGTTGATGGCAATGTCGGCTCCCCAAAAAAAATCGAGATTGACTAGAATGTTGGCATGGATTCTCAAGAAACGTTACAAGCAGAGACTCAAGAGCGCGCGTCGAAAAGACTTTGTATCGCGTATCGCTGTGTGTGCGGAAGAGATTTTGAAATAAATCCTAATAAGGGTGGGATCTGCCCTCATTGCAAACGCCAGTTCAAGCCGGAAGCATTCGTGTCTCCAATGAATGCCACGATTTCTATAACTGGAATTGATGAGCCGGACAACGAATCGGGATTTGACCTGCATTGCTTGGATGAACTACCGCGACAAACTTACGGTCACTTTGAGCTAGATCGCAAACTGGGAAGTGGTGGCATGGGCGCAGTATATCGCGCGCTGGATACCTCGCTGCAAAGGTTTGTTGCCGTCAAAGTTATGCGTTATTCGGATCATAATATGGATTCGCGTATCGCATCAATGCTTCGAGAAGCTATCGCTCAGGCTCGACTAAATCATCCTAACGTCGTTGTGATCTACTATGTCGGACGTGAGGGAGAAGAGCCCTTCCTAGCTATGGAACTGCTCCCCGGGCCAACATTGGCAGAGAAACTCAAGTCGGAGGGAAAAGTTTCCTATGCAGACGCCATCCGATACGGGATTCAAGTTGCATCTGCCTTAGAACACGCCTCTAAGTTCGGAATTGTTCACGGCGACATAAAACCCGGTAACTTGATTCTTACCGCCGATAATAACATTAAATTATCGGACTTTGGCCTGTCAACCATCGCCTCTGATTCGGACAAAAAAGTTGCTGTCTCTGGCACTCCCGCATATTTGGCACCTGAACTGCTCAAGGAGCCTGGCACCTTGCAATCTGACATGTATGCGTTGGGTGTGACATTGTTTGAGCTGGTTTTCGGACGATATCCGTTCGAACTGAAAGGTGATAGTGTTCGCGAACGCTTGGAATCACACTTCGATGCTGCGATCGATTTTCCCCAGGTTTGGCCTCAAGGCGTCCCACGCGATTTCGCTCGGGTCATAGAAAAACTACTTGCTAAGAATCCAACTGAACGCTTCGGCTCTTTCCGTGAATTAGAAAAGGAACTACAACTCATACAGCCTGTCAACACTACCACCGCGGCAATTGCCCCGCGAGTTATGGCCTATGTGGCTGACCAGGTGTTTCTGCTATTATGTTTGGTGCCGTTTGTGGTTCCCATTCTGTTTTTAATGGGAGATGCATTCCAAGGATGGCAATGGACCATTCCGATTTTAGCCTTTTTCTCGCTCAGTGTTCCCGCCGCATATTTGACTTGGGTCTACCGTGGCCGAAGATCGCTGGGACGATACCTCTTTCAACTCCGAATCGTTGAGGAAAATGGTTTACCGCCTCGAAGTGAGCAGTTGGTCACTCGGGAAGTACTTAGAAACGCGCTATCATGGCTAGGACCGTTAGCGATTTATTTCACTTTAAGCTACGAGTGGATGTTAACGATCCCGGAATTTTTGCTAGTGTTGTTCGTTGCGATTGATGCCAGTGTTATGTTTATAACCCAAAATCGATCCGCACTGCATGATTTGCTATGTCACTCGCGGGTGGTGCTGGCTGTTGACCGAAGTCAAAATAAATCAAATTGAACGAAGAAATAGGGAATATGGATTCGACAGTTAAGGTGCTGCTTGAGGAGCGGACCTATCCCATTTGGATTGGTACTAACAATCTCGCAGAGCAGTTGCGGAGTGCCGCCAAGTTGTTTTCCGGTTGGAAACATGCGGTAATCATCTACGACGAGTATTTAGAGATAACCGCCAACACTATTTCAAATATTCTTACGAGCGATGGATTGCGTTCTAGTTGCATTCGAGTTCCGAGTGGCGAAAGGAGCAAGAGTATTGAGGAACTGTCGGTTATCTGGGAAAACATGCTCGAGTGTAAAGCAGATCGCAAGTCTGTTGTTTTGGCGCTCGGAGGAGGTGTAATTGGGGATTTAGCCGGATTCGCTGCCAGCACCTACATGCGCGGCGTAAGGTTTCTTCAAATACCCACCACCCTCTTATCGATGGTCGATAGCAGCGTTGGCGGAAAAACTGGCATCAATCTACCTGCATCCAAAAATGTAATCGGATCCTTCTGGCAACCACACGCCGTTTGTATCGATACTAGCTTGCTAAGCACTCTGCCAGACCGCGAATTCAACAGCGGTCTTGCCGAAATCGTTAAGTATGGCGTTATCCTTGATGTTGAGTTCTTTTCTTATCTAGAGTCGAATATTTCAGGGATCTTGAATCGAGAGTCGGAGGTGCTGATTCATATGATTACTCGCTCTTGTGAGCTCAAAGCGTCGATTGTTTCTGCAGACGAACGTGAGACTACAGGCCTGCGAGTAATTCTAAATTATGGACACACTTTCGGCCACGCTATCGAGGCGACTACGAAGTACGGCACCTATCTGCATGGAGAAGCTATTTCCATTGGCATGACGATGGCTGGATATCTTGCCGCCAAAAAGGGGATGTGGAAAGGGAACGACCTTGCGAGACAAACGGATTTACTTAGCAATCTAAAGTTGCCAGTACGCCTGAAGGAGCCAATTGCAACTGCCGAATTGATGAACGCTATGCGATCTGACAAAAAAACGGAGCATGGTGCCTTGCAACTTATTTTGCCAAGTAAGATCGGTAGCGTGGAGTTAGTCAAGGATGTCGAAGAATCGAGCATCATTGATGCGATCAATGCGAATCGTTAAAGTCACACGTCTCGGCGACAGATGCCACAAAGTTATTTCATGCAGCAATTGTGCTTGTACAAAAGCAATCACGTAGCCAACTAACGCGTATCCCGACGTTCTATAAGTAGATCTGGCCGGGATGCTCTAAGTTCTTCTACTGCCTCGTTACCGAATTCGGATGACAAAACAATCGATTTCAAGGTCCTAATCTTTTTGATGGCCCCAATTCCTGGTTCTGTGACCTGTGTTCGATTTATCTCCAAAACCTCTAAAGACTGACATTGTTGCAGGATCTTTAAGTTTGAATCGTTTAAACCCCGTTCTCCCGCAAAAACCAAACGCTTCAGGTTGGGAAAGGTCGGAAGCACATCGATTCCTCTATCCGATAGGTCGATCGTTTCCAAAAATAAAATCGACTCTACTTCCGGCATGCCGCGAATCGAGGATAGCAAGAAATCGGTGTTAGCGCAGCTATAAAGGGCAACCTCTCGTTCACCTTTTTCTAAACGGCTTTTTACGCTAAAGACCCAGAGATCTCTTCGTTCTTCTCCTGAACGGCGAAACTGCTCTCTCTGCCTGGAGGCAAGCAGCCAAATGCCGATGAACAAAGCTAGGAAAGCCAAAACAAAAGCGATTGCTCTTCGCATTAGTCGCTCTCAATACTCGATTTCTCTGAGATTAAAATAGATTACTTCGTGGCCCAATAATCGATAACTTGGACTTTGTCTAAATAAGGCTTTAGGATCTCGACAAATTCCTTGTGCTTTGGGTGAGGCAGATAAACATCGCGATCTGCTTCGCTTTTAAAGGTAATTAAAAAGCAGTGAGTAAATCCGTTGGCGAGCCCTTCTGGACTGTTGTCGGTCCCAAACTCAAATTCGGCAACTTGTGGTATCGATGTTTTCAGCGATCGAAACGCATCGACTACCTTTTGAACATCTTCCTTCGAGCTAGTGTCTTTAAACTTGAATAACACAACGTGACGTAGCATTCGACTTTCTTTCTCTTGAGCTATGAGAAATGAAACGGAGAAAAGGAGCGTACACAATACAAAACCGATGGTGGCTAAAAGGAATCGGTTACTGTTTAGATTCTTCATGATTTGCAATACTCTCAAGTTTAAAAGGGGACAGAAGTTGACGTGTTCTGTGGTGGTGAACAAGGTCTTACGTTAACTGGGTAAATCTGTTACGTCCATGTAGACTAATTCGACATTACCGAGGATGCGCGACAGAAGAAAGCTTAACTGCCTGACGAATTCAAGGCAAAGGGTACTGTGGCGAACGTTTTCTATTTCGTTAAGTTATCCGTAGGTTTTAGAGTCGATCGCCAGCTAAGAGGGCGTTTTTTTAGAGGTCAGGGAGATAAGAATGGCTGGTTGTGTTTATTTGGTCGCCACGATGGATACCAAAGGCGAAGAAATCGCTTTCGTAAGGGATTGCTTGCTGAGTGCTGGAGTGCCAACGCGAATGATTGATGTAGGCACGAAAAATCCTCCCACGGTTAAACCTGACGTTACATCTAGCGAGGTTCGCGCGACGTCGGTCCATAATGGCAGTACTGTAGAAGTCGCCACATATGCTCAATCTGATCGCGGAACGGCGATCGCGGAAATGGCTTTGGCTCTCCGGGATTATTTGGTTGCACAGTGCGCTGCGGGGCGAATGTCTGGTGTCATTGGAATAGGCGGAAGCGGTGGTACATCGTTGATAACCACAGCGATGAGAGCACTGCCAATCGGGTTACCCAAAATAATGGTTTCC
Organism: Pirellula sp.; assembly: GCA_046318795.1. Lineage (GTDB taxonomy): Bacteria > Planctomycetota > Planctomycetia > Pirellulales > Pirellulaceae > JBKCUI01. The sequence goes on along the minus strand of JBKCTT010000245.1, from coordinate 25,405 downwards.
ACTGTCGCTAGCGGGAATGTCGCTCCTTATGTTGATTGTAGCGATATTCTGATGTTGTTTTCTGTTGTCGATATTGCTGGAATCAATTCGGTTTCGAGAGTTGTATTAAGCAATGCCGCCCATGCCATGGCAGGCATGGTTCGAAACGTAGTCGCGACATCTCCGAGTAAGCCTACTCTTGGTATGACAATGTTCGGTGTGACGACGCCGTGCGTGAATCAAGTTCGACTCACCCTCGAGCAAAAAGGCTTCGATTGTTTGGTTTTCCATGCTACTGGAAGTGGAGGTAGGGCCATGGAACTGTTGGTTTCCTCTGGCCTGATATCCGGTGTGCTTGACATTACCACAACTGAAGTTGCTGATGAAATCGCAGGAGGCGTCTTCGCGTGCGGCCCCGACCGATTCAGTAGACTTATCGACGCTGAAATACCGCTCGTGCTTAGCTTAGGTGCCCTCGATATGGTTAATTTTGGATCGAGAGAAACCGTTCCATCTTACTATCAAAATCGAATGCTTCACTTTCATAATCCACAGGTTACGTTGATGCGAACGAATATCGAGGAGAATCGTCAGATTGCGAGATTCATCGCCACCAAGCTTAACAAGTCTCGATCACCGATTAGGCTATTGGTACCCGAGCTTGGCGTCTCCACTCTGGATCAAAAAGGGCATCCGTTTTATGATCCACAGGCTGACAGCATGCTATTTAACGAACTGCAAAACAATCTTAATGTCACGGTGGATCGACAGTTGATTCGACTACCCTTTCACATAAACTCTGCTGAATTCGCAGAGTCGCTTGTCAGTAATTTTCTGTCTCTCTGGGAGAAGCGAAAGTCTGCTGGAACAATCTAAAGTTATTCGAAAACAAGACATAATTACAATTTCACTTATCAAGGTGACGAAATGGGACGACAGTCGAGAGATTCGATTTTGAAGAGGTTGCGAGACAAAATTTCGCGTAAGGAACCAATTGTCGGAGGAGGCGCTGGAACCGGCATTAGTGCGAAATGCGAAGAGGCAGGTGGCATCGATTTGATCGTGATCTACAACTCAGGCCGATATCGAATGGCCGGCCGAGGTTCATTGTCCGGATTGCTACCGTTCGGTAATGCGAATGAGATTGTTAAAGATATGGCAAAGGAGGTTTTGACCATCGTTTCCCATACACCGGTCATTGCAGGTGTTTGCGGAGTAGACCCCTTCATGATTCGGGAACACTTCCTACAAGAGCTAATTGATCTAGGTTTCTCAGGTATACAGAATTTTCCTACGGTAGGCCTCATCGATGGAATGTTCCGCGCTAACTTGGAAGAAACTGGCATGGGGTACGGACTGGAGGTCGACTGTGTCGCTGCGGCTCATCGACTCGATCTGCTTACGACTCCCTACGTATTCGATCCGGACCAAGCAATTGAGATGACTAAAGCCGGTGCTGACATTCTGGTGGCTCACATGGGATTGACAACCGGTGGAGCTATCGGTGCAGAATCTGCCCTGAAATTAGATGATTGCGTAAGTCAAGTTACCGCGATTGCCGATGCTGGTCGTTCGATTCGATCGGATGTTATTGTGCTTTGTCATGGTGGTCCGATATCGATGCCTAGTGATGCGCAATATATTTTGGATCGCTGTAATATTCATGGTTTCTATGGTGCTAGCTCTATGGAAAGATTGCCTACGGAGCATGCGATCAAACAGCAAGTTATCGACTTTATGAACTTGAAGTTGCCGCAGTAGATGGAAACTTAGCTTCGTGTCGCAGAAACGGTCCTTAGCTACTCCCATCGGTAGGCTTGTTTTTCAAATCGATTGTCTCGATACGGGTCTCGCCCTCGAAGCCACTGCCATGCGGATTCGAAAAAGTAGGCGGGAACGAAAAAGGGACCAAACCATTGATACTGCCTTACGTGGATCCACTCGTGGGAAAACGTTTGGTGCCAAGACTCTCGATCGACAGCCAGAATGCAGTGCCCAAGCGTCATTGCTTTGGCTCCGCCCTTAATCGGGACCTTTCGAAGCAATCTAGCAACACCCGGGCCAAAGATACCAATTGTACCTCGCTGATTTGCGTATTCGACCCCATAAGCTTTAAAGACGAGACCGATCAAAAGCCCCACACAAGTCCAGGGAGAAACCCATAGGTAGCACGGTACGAGCATCAGTCTTCGAATGGGCGAGTTAAACATCTTTTGCGGGATGTAGAATCCGGTAAGTTTCAATTTGTGATTTAGCACCCATGAAGTTTACCTCACATCGTTTTTTTGTTCGCCCATTCTGTTAGCTGTTCGCGGAAAATTTTTGAGTTGTGCCGAATATCCGTTGGGAGTTTTGTTGGGTAAACCACAACTTGTTTGACGGTCTGTGATACTCTATTACTCGCTAGGATCTTTTGTACGTCTTGAACAACTTGTTGCTCTTGTGCTGCCGATTGTTTTGAAGAGGGTTCCAGAATAAGAAGTGGTGTTTGGTTCGGCGCAGTGCCTGTTCCCACCAATGCAGAACGATAGACGTTAGGATTTGTATTCGCGATACCCTCAATAGGTTCGGTGTAGATCGTACCAAGTTTGGTTTGGACCCTATGTGATTTCCGACCACAGAACCAGAACCGATCTTGTGAGTCAAGATAACCAACATCCCCCATACGATGCCAAACACGTCCCGCATCATTAACTTTATGCAAGACGTTTTGATCTGTGCGCGTTACGTAGCGTTCGGAGATAACCGGCCCAGATACTACCAGTTCGCCTATTTCACCCGGCGGGAGTGGTTCCACCTCATCGATATTCGTAAGAGGAGAGTCGGTAATTTTTATCACTCGCCATTCAATGGAAGAGAAGCGATTGCCCACACAAGTGCCTCCGCCACTGCGAGTTATAGCCGCCGTTTCGCCGAGAACAGTCCTAGACTCAATCGAGGCAATAGGGAGGGCTTCGGTTGCGCCGTAAGGTGTAAAGAACATCGCTTCTGGATGAATTGCATTCCGCATTCTCTGCATCACATTGGGAGGCACTGGTGCGCCCGCCGACAGTACGCGTGTAAGTGAGGGAACCTTTCGACCGGTCTGTTCGCAGTATTGACCAAGACGATTCCAGAGGGCCGGCGAACCAAAGGACTGATTAATCTGCCAATGATCGATTGCATCGAGAAGACGGGGGGGATCAACATCAGCCGGTCGGGTGGGATCCATATCTGGCAGGATCGTAGTGGTGCCCATTACAGCGTTGAAGAGTCCAAACAGAGGAAAACAGCTTAAATCCATGCCTCCTCGCTCAATCTGATAGTGGTTTGATATTAGCTTGATCTGCGAGAGGAATGTTTTATGCGAATAAAGAACACCCTTAGGAGGTCCGGTGCTACCAGTTGTAAAAATGATGGCCGATTCGGCTAACCAGTCTTGGATGGGATCGCGATAATCCGACTCGCGGTTAGCCTCCAATTTGCTTAAAGTCATACTGGGTAAAAATGGTATTCGGGGCCCGACCATTACATTAAGTTTGGCTTTAGGAAATCGGCTCGAAAGTACTTTGACGATTGCGTGAGCCATTGGTATCGCAACGAAACCGTCTGGCTGAGTTGCTTCCAGACATTTGATTAGGTTTTTTCTCCCCATCCCCGGGTCGACCAAAACCATAGTTGCTCCAGCTTTAAGCAACGCAAATACGAGCGTAATAAAGTCTTCTCCGAAACGAACCAATAAACCAATTCGCTTTCCTGGGCCAATACCTATCGACTGGAAACCAGCAGCAATAACACTAGATCGGGCATCTAAGTCACGAAGAGATATCGTCCGATAATTACGACGCTGACCTGGTTTATATCTATCCATGGCAGATGCGATGGCGATTTGCTCAGGGTTGGATTCTGCTTGGACTTTAAGCCTACTTGCAACATTCATGGGTAAAAGAGGCTAGTTTTGTTCGTATTGGATTTGTTTAGGATCGCGATAACTTGCTTTGCAGGCCGGACCATTTAGGCTGAGGCGTGGTTGTCTAATGTTGTAACCAAATAGTCCAACAATTCTTGGCTGAAAACGTCCCCCATAAGCAAAAATTCAGTATCGATGTTCAGTGCATTGGCCAAGTATTTGAATCGGTCACTCGCGGAGCTAGACGTATCGAGAATCTTTCGTGGAGCAGCATCACTAGGGGGGAGCGATGCTTTATTAAGAATTCCGTCAACCATAGCCATTATGATGGCTGCACAGGCTAGGTATTGATTGCCCCGCGTCGGGATACCTCGTACCTCGAGTACTCTCGATCTTGAAAATTGCGTGTCTTGTACAGATCTCGTTATAGAATCCGGAGCATCCAATGCTACGTTCAATGCAAACGGGTAGTTTAATGCCTCATTTTCCAGCACGGGTGCCAAAAAAATTGCCGCCAAGCTCGCCGCATGCTTTGCTATGCCACTCTGAGCGTAGCGGCCAACATCGCTGATTCCCCGAGTGGAGTTACCAGGAAAGATTGGCTCTCCGTTTTTCAGAAGTTTCCATTGCATGCTACAAAATTGGTTGGTGAGATCCAACGAGACCCCTTCTTCTACGGCCAATTGGCTCATCATATACCGTGTCATCGCAACATCATCGCACGATTCAAGCACTTTCGTAGGCTGAAGGACGAAACTGGAGCCCATCGAGGGAGAGTGGAAATGCCGCTCGACATTAACACCAGCATCAATCGCTCTATTCATCAAACGACAGCGAAACTTGAACGCTTCGTCGAAGCCAAATGTTGAATTAGACTTGGAATTCGTAGACAAATCGAACTTAAGAACGTTTCGAAGGTAGATTTCGTCAGCGATCGAAGTCGATTCTAGAAAGCGCACAGCTTGATTGGCGACGTTACGAGAATCCCAGGCTGACTCTTGTCTATGCAATACATCTTGAATGGCAGATATCAGCACCAATGTGGGGGGGTCGGTCGACGCATCGAGGTAATTGGCCTCACTAGATGGGACAATCACTGCATAGGACATGTCTGAAGGGTGCGGTCTGCTGGAATCCAGCCCAAAAAACACTTCTTGACCGAACCCTTCTTCGAAAGAAGATTCCGAGATCGCACTAACAGGAAACGTCAGGTGCTGCCAATTTCCGAAAAGATCCGTGAACCGTAGATCAATGGTGCGTATTCCCTTTTCACGACAGTATGCCAAAATCGCTTTTGGTTTCAAACTAACACCCTACTTCCTATGAGAATCAACGCCCCAAATTGGCTAGTTCTCAGCCAATTTTTTGAATTGTAAACCTCATCAAGTTTACATACCGAAAAGAACGGCAAGAATCGGGCCAAATCGGATTAAAAAATGAACGTTTAGAACTTGCCACACGAATTCAAGTGGAATAATGAGGGGGAATCTAAAAGGGAAAGATGTTGCACATAAGGGGATCTTATGCTAAAGACTGAGGGAACAACAGCGAGGAGTGAAGAGCTGATTATCGGGTTGATTCGCAAGACGCTCGTAGAGGTCGCAGCTCGAAATGACATTCCGATAGAGTCGGGACTTCTGTCGCAGGCGTTAGCAGATTCGAAAAGCTCGTATTCGGTCGAGAACTTTGACGATTCCGATTATCTCTTGATGCGCGCCGCGCGTGGGATTGGTATTAGGCTAGCACCGGTCGATGTAAACGGCTCAGACATTTGGGAGTTAGTTACTGAGGGATTCACCGTTATAGCACTCGATGTTCGTGCGTTGACACCGTCCAGTTGGTTATTTACTCGCATCAATTTTGGCCGCATGGACTTGACCTGCATTCCTAATTCTAGGGATGCAATGGAGTCCGAATCCATAACCAAGCGTCGTCTCATCATACGAGTCAACGCGTTGGTACAAGCTGATGCACATTTCTTTGTGGCGGAGCCTTCGTTGACTTGCGATGAGGCTTCATCTAGACATTCCTCTACAAATCATGCGAACACATCCCATCAAGGGAATCATGGTGGCGGAGGGCACGGACACGGCCATGGTGATGATCATCACCATGAGCATCTCTCGCCTCTTAATCGATTCTTTAGATTGCTGCGTGTAGAAAAAAATGACATTTGGCTGCTCACAATCTTTGGCTTTGTCGTGGGTGTTCTGGATCTTGCTACTCCGCTGGCGATCGAACAGATGGTTACGACCATCGGCTTTTCAAGCATGGCGGCACAACCTCTTTTCTGGTTAGCGTTATTGCTGTTTGGTGTTTTATCTTTATCAGCCGCTATTAAAGCGCTTCAGTACTTTGTTATTGAAATACTTCAGCGACGAATTTTAGTTCGAATTGTTGGAGATCTTTGCGAGAGGTTCCCTCGACTCGACCGCAGTGCCATTCGTGGAGTTCACGGCCCCGAGATGGCTAATCGATTCTTTGACGTTATGTCGATTCAAAAGGCGACGTCCACACTTCTTGTAGAAGGTCTCTTTCTAGTTATTCAAACCACGACGGGTATGGTTCTGCTAGCAGTTTACAGCCCATTTCTTTTGCTTTATGACGTGGTTCTAGTCTTCTGTATGACCCTTTTGCTTTTGGCACTCGGTCGAAATGCGATCAAAACATCAATTGAAGAGTCAATCACAAAATACAAGATTGCTCATTGGCTGCAGGACGTTATTGGCTCTCCGAAAGCATTTCAAGTCCATGGGGCGATGGATCTTGTGTCAGATCGTGCCAATCGTTTCACCGTAGAGTATCTATCAGCACGTCGCAAGCACTTTATAATTCTGATACGACAAACCCTATTTGCTTTGATGCTTTACGCCGTTGCTCTTACGTCGATTTTATCATTGGGACTCTGGTTGGTGATCTCCAAATCGCTTTCTGTGGGCCAGTTGGTTGCCAGCGTTTCGGTTATAGCCTTGGTGGTTGGTGCGTTTGCGAAAGTGGGCAAGGCTCTCGAGTCTTTCTATGACCTGATGGCTTCGATGGACAAGGTAGGCCATCTGCTGGACTTACCGACTCTACCACCGTCACGAACAATGCATGCGGGAATCGGGCCTGCAGATGTAAGAATAGAGAATATCCGTATTGCATGCCCCGAACGAGCAGCCTCTTTGTCGATAGATGCGCTGAGGATCGCTAGCGGAGAGAGATTTGCAATTTGTGGCGGTGATCAGACGGCCGAATTGCTGATGCTGGCACTTTGCGGCTTGTCCCACCCCATAGAGGGACTAATTGAAATCGGAGGAGTCGACTCTCGAGATGTGAATCGCTTCGCTGACGGATCGATGGTGTCTATTGCGTCTACACCTGAAATTTTTCATGGTTCACTACAGGAAAATGTTTCGCTTAATCGGGCTGCAGTGAGCCCGGCCGATGTCAGAGATGCTCTAGTTAAAGTCGGACTTTGGAATGAGGTGCTCTCGATGCCAAACGGCGTTGAAACAATCCTCCAAACAGGTGGATTTCCTCTTAGTCAATCGCAAGCGGCACGCCTAATGATCGCAAGAGCAATTGCAGGCAAGCCCAGACTGTTGCTGATCGACGGAGTTCTTGATGTTGTCTCGTCTGAATTCCGAGAATCGATTTGGGCTGAACTAAAAGATCGAAAACAGCCATGGACGTTGATTATTGCTACCCATGAACAATCTATCGTCGACGATTGCGACGGAAAGTTTGAGGTGATCTAATGGCAACAACCGCACAAAAAGAGACTTCTGTTGAAAAGAGAATGATTCGTCTAAGACCGAGCGACTCCCTCGGAGACCGACTTCCTGCTATGCACTTGGTCAGGTCTAGTTGGTTTGCGAGAGCGATGGGAACCGTTTTGTTCTGGTACCTGATACTTTTTATCATTTGTTCCCTTATGCTTCCTTGGCAGCAATCCTCTCGTTGCGAAGGAGTCGTCACAGCTAGAAATCCCAACGATCGACGCCAGATCATGCTGAGCCCTGCCAAAGGGATCATTCGTGAGCAGAAGCCCGGTCTCCAAGAAGGCACCTGGGTTCAAAAGGACGAAGTGATCATGGTTCTCGATACGATCGCAGAAGGGGAGTACCAACTCACGAAGGATCAACTGACGCAACTTCGTTCACAACGAGACATTACCTCACGAGATCTTGCATTTGCCCAAACTCGTATCGATATAGCCAGCAGCACAGGCATGTTGCAAATCGACGCCTATGAGGCAAAAAAGAACGCCGCTGCTGCCAAATGGGAACAAGCGAAATCAGAAATCAAGGCTCAAGAGCCCAATGTTAACAACGCAAAGTATGACCTTGAAACCATGGAGCCCGTTAGAGGTAAAACCGTCTCAGAACAAGAGTACCGAACCGCGCAATACAAGCTAGAGTCTGAGATTCAAAAACTAATCAAGCTAGAGCAATCCGCAGTGGAAGCGTTTCAAACACTGGATTCGGAGGAGAAACTGCTCGAGAGCAAGCGTCAGGAAGTCCAAGACTCGATAGCTAAGGCTAGCCAAGAGTGGAATAGCTATCAATCAAAAATGGCGGACTATGAGAAGGAAATCAGCAAGCTGCAAATTGCCCTAGAGGAACTCGAAAGAACTAGAATCATTAGCCCAAACGATGGCTGGGTTCAGTCGATCATCGGACAAGTCGGGAGAACGGTAAGCAACGGCGAACCTCTATTTGAAATTATTCCCGCCACAGAGGATTTATGGGTTGAGTTGAGTGTAAAAGGAATGGATCAACCACTCGTTCATGTCGGCGATAAGGTTCGCCTCCAATTCGAAGGCTGGCCAGCAATTCAATTCGTTGGCTGGCCAAGTGTGGCCCAAGGAACTTTCGGTGGAGTGGTGATTGCTATCAATCCTGCGGATGATGGAATGGGTAATTTCAAGATCTTTGTTGGGCCGGACCCCGATGACGTGACGAAAGAAGATTGGCCCAGCAAAGATTATCTCAAACAAGGGGTTCGAGCCAATGCCTGGGTTCTGCTAGATCAAGTCCCACTCGGTTTCGAAATATGGCGACAAGTGAATGGATTCCCAGCCACGCGCGACCTGGGAGACAAAGGCAAAGAGTCCTCGAGCAAGGATTCCGAAACCGCCAAAAAGCCAAAAATCAAGTAACTCTCGTTGGTGCGATACTTTTTGCACTGCTGGTTAATGGGACCATCAATGCTCAACCGCTACGCTCCGATCGGCCTGAATCAAGCCAGCTTTTAAACCAGCTAAATACAGATTTAGAACGGTTACGCTCGTCAGCAGAAAATTCGCAAACGAAATCCCAGGCCTCTTCTGACGCTGTTGTCCAACCTGTTGAGAACGTTGACCTCCCGCAATCATCCAGTGAGGAGATTTTACAACTTTCCGATGTTGTCGCATCGATATACCGTGCATTCCCGCTAATTGAAATCGCGAGGCTTCAAGAATTGGTGGCCCGTGGTGAAGTGCAATCAGCGACGGGCGCTTGGGACACAAAAATAGAATATTATTCGTTGAACCAACCTTTAGGATCTTACGAGACCTATCGAAACGGAATTGGTGTTGCCCGTCAAACTTGGTACGGCGGATATATCGGTGCAGGCTATCGAATCGGTAGAGGCACGTTTGAGCCTTGGTACAAAGAGCGAGAAACCAACTTCGGTGGTGAATTTAAGGTTGCTCTAGCGCAACCATTGCTACAAGGCCGAGCAATAGATCCGCAGCGTGTCGAACTCTTTCAAGCCAATTTGAGACGACAAGCGGTTGGCCCTGAAATTCAATTTCAACTCCTTGTCGCCTCTCGAGATGCGGCCTACGCTTACTGGGACTGGGTTGAGCAGGGGAATGCCATGCTTGCCCTGGAAGGATTACTAGATCTCGCCGTGAGGCGAAAAACGGAGCTGGAAATTGAACTCGACGCCAAACGCGGTACAGAATTTCGAATTAGGGTTAATAACGTTCAAGTCTATGACCGGCAGATACGAGTCAACTACGCCCGAATGAAGTTTAGAAATGCATCCTATAAGCTGGCTTTGTTTCTGCGCGATGAAAATGGTGAGCCTCTTGTTCCACCGATGGAATGGCTTCCACGATCATTCCCTAATATTGTTGAGATCCAAATGGATGGCATTGATCAAGCGTTAATTGACGCTTTGAATGCTCGTCCGGAATTAATGCTCATCAATTATGATATTCAACAAACTCGCTGGGATCTGAGTTTAGCTCGTAATCAAACTCTACCCCAAGTCGACATGACGATTCAAGGCTCCCAGGATATGGGGCCAAGAGTGTCGGCTTCCAACGATAAAGGGGAATATGAACTTGAGGCTGGTATCGTCGGCGGAGTTCCGATACAGCGGAACAAGGCGTTCGGTAAGATTCAATCGTTGAATGGTAAGCTTGCTCAACTCGCACAGAAACAAGAATACTTCCGCAACAAGGTATTCTCTGAATTGAACGAAGCGCGAAACAATGTTGAACTTGCATACGCAAATGTAAAGCTGTTTGAATCTTTGCTTGCCGAAAATCGGAGATTGATGGATCTATTCCAAGAGGCCTTCCAATCTGGTAACTTCGAATTGCTTTTATTACTCGAGCAAGAGGCCAAAGTTACGGAAAGCGAAGTGAAACTATACGAAGCGGAAAATGCATACTTTGCTGCATTAGCTGCCCTTCAGGCCACACTCGGACTTGACCCCTTAGACCAAGCAAGCCTGATCAATAGAAAATAGGCGTAAGTTGAAAAAGGAGTTAGACAACCTAACTTGTTCGTCAAAACGACAGCGAAATTTGTGTCCACGTTACCAGATACAATTTAGAACATTGGACTACGCCAATTTGCTCATTCTTCGAATTAACCATTCCAGAGACAAACAACCTACGATCCAGGCCATGAGTACACCAAGCCACTTTTGCTGAAAGTCACGATCGGGAGTACCAGGCAAATAGTTGGTTTGGTCTCGCGGTTCAATCAACTGTGCGAGACTTGCTTCTGGCGAAGCATCGCGAATCGCTTGCGGCCCAATCCATAATTTGCCACCCGTACGAGTTGCCAATTCTGCAAGCAATGGATCATTGCGCTGAGGTCTTTGAATTTCCACTGCAGGCACTCTAACCGTGAGTTGCTGCGACAAGATGACTTGTTCAGCAAGTCCTCCAACCGGCAACTGCACCTCATAATTACCAATAGCTTTTGTGAAGAACTGGCCCACGTATACGCCAGGTTGCGATGGATCTGGAATCGGTAAAAGTGGCAGTGTCTGTGTTCGTCCAGTTGGTTCAATCAGCTTCGCGTTTGCTTCCGGCACAACGAGGGGTTGATAGTTTGAATCCTTTAGTACAGCTCGTACCAAAACCTGCTCGCCTAAAATGGCTTGCTCTTTGTCAAGCAATAGAATTCCGCGGTCTGAGTCTCGCAACAATCGCCCTTGTCCGGCCCATCGCACTAGTTTTGTATAGTATGTATCGAAGTATTGATCTCCGACCTCTCTTAAACGCCAAAACTCACCACTCCCTTGAAAAGCTACACGGCCGGCCCCGTAAAATTGAGTAGCCAGATAAATAGGGAACATACCATTTACCGACGTTGTCGGATCCGAGAAAACAGCCAGCGGCATCGCACCAGGTTTAGGCTCATAACTAGCGAAGTAGTTATAAACTCCAGCGAACTGATCCCACGCCGATTTGCTTTCCTCTGGATTATTTCCAACCTGCAAAAATTCCGTTTGTAAAGCATCTAACGAAAATTGTAATGGCCAAGCCGTTTCGGCCTCGAATCGGCCGATGGAAACCAGTCGTGCACCACGAGAGTTCAAGATCAGGGGACATAAATTGCGCAAAGTCTCGGCTTTGTAGTTACCGTTGCCTTGCGCACCAGCCCACTTAGGTGTCGCTACCGGACCTGCGACTAGAACTAACCCACCCGCTTGCTCCGCGACCCAACGCTCCAACACGTCAATTTGTTCGCGGCTAAGATCCATCCACGCCGCATCGAACGCAATCACGCAATCGTACTGGCTCATTTCCGACAAAGTCGAAGGGAGGTTGTCGAGAAGTTTTTGGGATTCTTGGGAGACTCCCGTCGTCGCCGTTTGAAGAAAAACATGGGACTGCACCGTCGTGTCACGAAACAACAAGTTTCTTACAAACTGATATTCTCGGGTTGGTCCGCCTGCGATAATCAGCACCGTTGCCTTGGGCTCAACAACTCGAACCTCTCGCTCCATGGCGTCATCGATAGTGTTCGAATCCTGCGTAGGGGGGATTGTTTTGACTTCGTACACCCAGCTGCCCACTTCACGCGGCATAATTTCAAACAAAACGCTGGAGATAGAATCGTCTCCTTGAAGTGTTACGGAACGCTCCTCTTCGATTGTAGTGTTTCCGGTCTTCATTAAGCCTGGCCGACGAAGCAATTGAACCGTTGTCTGTTTGCCCTCTAAGCCTGATGCTTGAATCAGTGCGTTGAGCCGAAATCGATCGCCGGGAAACACTCGTTTGGGCGTTTCAACATCCAAAACCCGCACATTCACTGGGTTCTTCGCGGTTCCCATCCCCACGGTATGAATAGGAACGCTCTGCATGGTTGCTTCCGCAACGACGTTCATGGGATCAACACCTGAGTTGCTTCGGCCATCCGTAAAGAGAACGATTCCCGCAAGCGGTGCCCCTCTTTCTTGCTCAAGGATCGATCTTAGCGAATCTCCAATTCGCGATTCTGTCCCGGTGGCTGACAAGATCGATTCCCAAGCCATCTCACGAGGTTCGCTGATCTGTGCCGCTTTGGAATCCCCTTCGGTTGCTTGTGGTTCCAACGTAATGAGTTGCGGTTCGGAAGAACTCCATAGCTGATACCATGCGAATCCTTCTGTTCTCAGAACTGCAGTCGCGACCGTTACAAAGCCAATAATGATGGCCACTACGGAGAACATGCTGGCATAGGCGACGACGTTACTAGCGTCGTTTCTCCTCCTCATCAAAAGGCCAATAATCAATGCTGCAAATGCAATACCGCAAATGATGCTTCCTACCCACGCTACATTCCTTGCCGTTTGCCAAACAGCCAACCTGCTATCACTCGTTTGGGATGCCTCGGCGACCGGTTTGGGAAAGTTGGCGATAGGGGAAGGTCGTGAACTTTGATCGAAACGATAAACCGTTATGTCATGTTTACTACGCAAGTCATTTAGCAATGATGAGGATTTGAACAACTCGTGCACTGTGGCGATCCGACTCGTCGCAATTTCCTCCCCCCCCAATCCATTGTCATTGTCCGATTGAGGCATAGTCATGCTAAGGGATGTATCTACCAAAATCGCAACCTTAGACGGCCTTGTTAAAATCTGCTCCGAGCGTTTTTGAAGATCGAGAAAGAAGACCAAAATCCCAATGATGGCAAGCAGTCTTAAACCTAACAAACTCCAGCCCAAGGCCTTGGGCAGTTCCTGCGAATCGCGTCTGTACCAGAATACTACATAGCTGGCTATCAACAGAAGGATGCACCCAAGTCCAAACCAATGAATCCATTGATCCATCGTTTCCAGACGCATCCATTGGTAGAAGACGCGAGTCTCCCCCTGTGCGAGTATACTGGAGGCTAGGTTAGGATCATTTTGCATGCGAAACTATTTTTAACGGGTGGGTAAGTGATACGACGCGTTCCAAGCAAGCCACTGCTCAAAAAGAAGCAAAAGCAACAGCAAGATTAACAAAAGCATATTTCTATTTGCGAATCCAGCCAAAGCCGTGCTTGCGCCGACTGCGTCAACCGCTTTGTAAGTAAACGGAGTTCCGCTTAGAGCTTTGTTGATGTCAGGCATGGTAGCCTTTTTCAAGTCACCTTCGGCTGGTGAAACGTTCCTGGCGAGATTGCGGATTTTCGGCGTACCTTGGACGGACATACCCCACCATTCGAAAACACCAGACGATTGAAGAATGGAGTCTCGATCGCTTTCGTCTTGATCTTGAACATCGCGTTCAGCGGACGCGACGTAGGTGGTGTCACCAATCTGCTTTGCATTGATCGAAATAGTTGGCCGAATATTCGAACCCGCTGGGGCAGGGCAAAGTACTTGGACCTCAGGGAGTAAATCTTCTGAAGAAAATGACCACTGCATTGGCGTTCCCGCCAATTGAGATAGTTCTCTCCCTCGAAATGAAGACAAGTAACCCACCAGCTTTTGAGCTGTAATCGCAAAGGTCGGATCTTGCGGCCAATTCGTCCACTGCCGATCTAAAACCGTCAAACAATACATGACTCTGCCATTACCGACCGAATGATCGATTAACAGCGGCTTTTTGTTTCGTAGCGTTAGCACTTTCTGCCAAATCTGAGTCGGTTTAGAATCTGCCGCAGCATCTTGCACACCGGTTCTCGCAGGTGTTTCTGAGTCAGCAAAAAGTGACTGATCGATCTCGACATATCGTTGAATTCGGACGTAAAGAAAAGGTGAGTTGCTTAACATCTGACTCCAGTTGAATACCGGGTGACTGTCTGCAACAAAATCAGGAGTCGTTTCCTCCGCAGATCGGGCTAACTCGGCTGCCCCTTTCAAACTAAACGGTAACAGCGGCGGTCTGTTAGAGCTCGAGGAGGTTTGCCTAAGAACTTCGTTGTAGTGCTGATAGTCTTGCTCCGACATGAGTTCGCCGAAGAAGAATGCTAAGCCGCCCCCTCGGGAGACAAACTGGTGGAGATTCTCAACAGTTCGGGCATCAAAACGCGGTACCGCTTGGATCACGATACAGGCATAACGATCCAGCATTTCTGGATCTGCATCTCGCAAAAACTCAGGCGGCTGCCTCGTTATGAGCAATCCAGTTTTGACATTTCCGCCTGGATCCAATGCCGATTCTAGAAAGAAAGAATGTTTGCTCGTCGGATCTCCATCGACCAATAGGACCCGAAGTCCTTCCTCCAAATCCAAAACGCATTGTGCTTTATTGTCGGCCAAAAGAGGATCGGGAGGTAACTGAGCTTCGATTACGTGAGAACCTGGCTGAGGGAATAATATCTGAACCTGTCTAGTAACTGTCTCGCCCGCGTCTATACGATCAACAACAAGTGGTGGGAGCTCGGACACAAGTCCCGAGTATCCGGATGTCGATTTTGGAACAATGGTGGTATCGCTGTAATCGACTGCCGTGATGCGAACAGCTGAGTTTCGGACTGGGGTGATTCCATTGTTGCGAATCGTAATATTGATGAGGGCTGGAACCCCCGCCACGAGTACTTCTTGTTGCGGTTCAATCGAAACCAATGTCAAATTCTCATGACGTTCAGGGACACAATCGACCAATTGAAGTTCGAAGTCATCTTTGGGCATAGCAAGAAACTGCTGCTGAAGCTCTACCGCATTTGCCCAATCTTTTTGCCTGAAATCGCTTAAGAGATAAACAATGGCTTTTTCGCTCGAATTTCTTTGAATCACGGGACGCAATAGGGAAATGGCATCCACCAACGTACAGTCCAATGAAGTAGGTTGACTCGACATCATCTTGCTCAATAGCACGGACGGATCAGATGGTATCGATCGCGCAAACAAATCCGCAATCGAGTCTGCTGTGACCGAACTGTTTGCTGCTTTCTCAACATCGTCCTTTTTCTCTTCGGCCGTATCGGGTACGCCCGGTGACGATGAACCCGGTGACGATGTATCACTGGCACGGGAGGCGCGGATGATACTAACGAGGTGACTGCCATCTCCGTTTGCCGCAACTCTGGCTATTGATTGAATGGCACCAATCGCTGCTTGGTAGCCGCTGCCATTGGACGATGTATCCCCCATTGAGACGGAATCGTCGATAATAAAGTAATGATGTGTTGTTGATTGGCTTAGCATCGACAACCATCTTGAACCACTTACCCATTGAGCCAACATGGCAACAGCAAGTGCAACAATCAACATACGCGACGCAATCAAGAGGGCTTGTTTTAGCCAAACCCATTTTCGATGCTTGCGATAGCTTTCCAGCAGAAAATCCATCGCAGCCCATTCGGTTCTGCGCTGCCTTACCAAATTGATAAGGTGAATGAGCAAAGGAACTATCGCTAACAGGAAGCCCCAAGTCAGTGGTTGAAACAGGAATTGCACGCTACTAATCCTATCTCTTTCTCATGTGGGCCATGCGTGAAGATAAGTAAGCGGTCAAGGCCGCATCGACATGTCGGCTGGTGCGAATCAATTCATAATCAATCCTGTAACTGGCACAGGTACGACGAATATTGTCCAAAAAACGCTGCAATGCTTCCATGTACCCTTCACGAAGAGCTCGAGGATTGCATTGTAGGGAATCCGGTGACTCCATACCTTCAAATCTAGTCGATTCGTTGAAAGGGAAATCCAATTCGTCGTCGTCCATTACGTGAAAAACCAAAACATCATGCCCCGATTTTCTTAGTTGTCCAAGCCCCTTTAATGACGACGCATCGACCCCAAGGAAATCGGTTGCTAAAACCACTAACGATCGCTTGGGATAGGATTCGTTTACCTCCTTGAGAATCGCGTCCAGCGAGGTTTTGTCGGTCGGTTCCACCTGTTCCAGTGATTTGTAAATTGCCTGAAGATGCGATCTACTTGACCTCCACGGAAGCTTGGTTCGGACTTTTTCGTCGAAAACAGTCAGCCCAACAGAATCTTGTTGGCGAAGCGTCAAATAGGTCAAGCAGGCACACAGGGTCGCCGCATAATCGAATTTGTTTAAAGCTCCGCGACCGTATTTCATACTCTTGGAAGCATCGAGCAGCAGAGTACACCGAAGATTTGTATCCTCTTCGTACTGTTTAATGTAGAGTCTGTCCTGACGGCCAAAGACTTTCCAGTCGATATGTCGCAGATCGTCTCCAGCCACGTATTGCCGGTGCTGAACAAATTCGACCGATTGGCCGAAATAGGGACTGCGGTGCATTCCAGAGAGAAAGCCTTCAACAATTTTAGAGGCTCTCAATTCCATCGAATGGATTCGGCGAATCGCCTCAGGATGCAAGTATTCTTTGGAATCGGGCATCTTGTAGCAATTCGTCTTGAGCTATTGGCGTGACAGAAATAATTTTGTCTATGACATGATCGCTGGTGATTCCGTCACTCTCTGCAGCAAAGTTGACGACCATGCGATGTCGTAATACTGGTTTCGCGCAGAATTGAATGTCGCTCGTATCAACGTGCGATCGGCCCTGCATAGCGGCTCGAACCTTAGCACCCAAAATCAAAAATTGAACTGCTCGTGGTCCAGCTCCCCAAGCAACCTGCTCTTTGACAAAATCAGGAACACCCTCTTGGCCGATTCGCGTTTGCCGAACAATCGCTAATGCATACCTTATGACGTTTTCGCTGACTTCAATTCCACGGATGAACTCTTGTAAAGAGAGTATTTCCTCGCCCGACAAAACAGGCTCGATGACCGATTTAGTCGTGCCCGTCGTTCGTCGTGCCACTTCGAATTCATCGGCAAATGACGGATACGATACATGCACCTTGAACATAAAACGATCTTGCTGCGCTTCGGGTAATGGGTAAGTTCCCTCCTGCTCAATTGGATTTTGAGTTGCCAGCACAAAGAATGGATCCGCTAGTTGATGCCGTATGCGGCCGACAGTAATTTGTCGCTCCTGCATCGCTTCTAACAGCGCGGCTTGTGTCTTGGGAGGCGTTCTGTTGATTTCGTCAGCGAGGATGACATTGGCGAACAATGGCCCCTCCATAAATCGCCGCTCGCGTGCGCCGGTCGTTCGGTTCTCCTCAATGATCTCGGTACCGGTGATGTCTGCTGGCATCAAGTCCGGGGTGAACTGAACACGACTAAAGGAGAGGCTCATGGTTTGCGCGAGAGAGCTAATCATCAACGTCTTCGCAAGCCCTGGAACCCCCTCTAATAAACAGTGCCCCCGAGCAAAGATGCAGATGAGCAGTTGCTCGACTACGTCGGTTTGTCCGACTATCGTACGCGACAGCTGCGAAAGAATCTGCTCACGCGCTTTTTGTAGTCGCTCCAAATCCGCTCGCGCGGAATCGATGTTTGTCATTCCGTTCTTTCAAACAATGAGAAAAGGTATCTCGAGAGAAGTGTTTCCTAGACCCATTGTAGCAGATTTACAAAAGAGTCGAGATAACGCGAGACGGCGAAAGGCAGCAATTCGCACAAAAGAATTTTTTAATTGGCATGCGCGGGCCTCACCGGTCTCGCTCCGAAAGAGCTGACCGTTGAAGTGTCAAAGCACTGTGGCTAGTCGTCAGAGCCGTCTGGCTTCTTGCGACGATCTAGTCCAGCGCGCTCCATTAGAGAGGCTCTCAAGGACAAATCCATGGATTCGTCATCGCCAGGAGGGGGCCCAACGGCACCAAGATCTTCAGGGTTGTATCGGATCTCGTATTGATGTTTGGCAATCGACAGGATGACACCTGGGTCTAGTCTCTTGCGAGTAACTCGGTAGCCGTTCACCTTTGTTCCGTTTCGACTATCCAGATCCTTGACAAACCAATATCCTTGTTCCAGCATAAGGCGGCAGTGTTGGCCGGAGACATTGGCGAATCGTAATACGATGTCGCAATTCTCACGGCGACCCACCAAAATACGGTCTTTCTTTAGTGGAATGTCTTCGCCACCACCGGTTGGTACTAAGAATCCAAAGTTTGCCATGATAGAGTCGAGCCGAGAGGAAGAGGTGCATCACGGGAATTACTTACGTTCCACTTTACGACGTCCACAAATAAAGGTCAATGTTTTTGAAGAATTATCGGCACTGAACCCATAACTTTTGACCTTGTTTTGTGACGAAAAACAGGTTTCCTTACGCATCAAAGCTTCCACTTTATTGTCGAAATACCCTTCTAGTACTGAGAAAACAAAATGCCAGCCATTACTATAGTCTTTGGACTTGTTCTTTGCGGTTTATCTCTTTTCACCGTGTTTGTCAGGGCTGGAGGGGTCGCCGAAGTCTTTGCCAACGTCGCCGAATCCTTTAAACCCGGCACGTGGCTTATTCCTGCCGGCTTTGGCGTCGTGTTTGTTTTATTGGGCGTCTTGTCCAAATTGAAGCCAAACGCGAAAAAGCATTTTATGCACGGTGCTGCTCTAGTCGGTACGGTAGGCACCCTACTTTGTCTTGGACAAGGTATAAATCAACTCAGGAAACTCTTTAGCGATCAGGAAGTAAACATGCTGGCCTTTGGCATGGTATGGTCCATGGCCATTGTTTGCCTGACCTTTGTCGGCGTTTGTGTGCAATCCTTTCGTGCCGCTCGAAAGGCCCGACAAGCTGCCGAAAGTCAAGGCTCGTAGGTCGCGCCATGCCTGGACGTTCATAAAATAGGCTCAGTCTTCGCAGAAGACACTCTATTGCACTATGTGACGTTGACTTGCTACTCGCTATAACATGCTTCGAGAAAACTCGCATCGGGTACTCGTTCCTGTTGCTAGTGTGTTAACTGCAGTCACTTTTCCCTTATTCGGTTTTTCACTAACTATGACTTGGATTTCCGTTAAACAAGCACGTCAAGCAGATTCCATTGGCAAAAGCGTAGAGGTGCGGGGGTGGGTTCGGACCAGACGAGACAGCAAGGGCGGTTTCAGCTTTATCGAAGTTAACGACGGTAGTTGTTTCGGCAATTTGCAAATCGTGGCCGACGGTTCACTACCGAACTACCAATCGGAAATCTCGTCCCTCACGGTTGGCAGCAGTGTGAAAGTTGCCGGCGAGATCAAAGAAAGTCAAGGCAAAGGGCAATCGACGGAGATGGTGGCCGCATCTGTACAAATCACAGGACTCGCCAGTGCGACCGATTACCCACTTCAAAAGAAACAACATACTTTTGAGAAGCTTCGTGAGTGGGCTCACCTGCGACCTCGCACCAATACCTTTGGTGCCGTAACCCGCGTTAGAAACCAATTAAGCTTTGCGACCCACCAGTTTTTTCAGCAAGACGGATTTGTCTACGTTCACACTCCGCTAATCACAGCGAGTGACTGCGAGGGAGCCGGGCAAATGTTTCGTGTCACAACATTGCCATTAGATAAGTTGCCTATGGTCAATGGCAAAGTGGATAACACCAAGGACTTCTTTGCCAAACCATCGTATCTCACGGTTAGTGGGCAACTTGAGGGGGAAGCGTACGCAACTGCATTGGGCAAGATCTATACATTCGGCCCAACGTTTCGTGCGGAAAACTCAAACACATCACGCCACCTTTCTGAGTTCTGGATGATCGAACCGGAGATGGCGTTCTTTGAGTTGGCCGACAATATGACCCTAGCAGAACGCTATCTCAAGTTCATGATCAAGTCGGTGTTCGATTATTGTCACGAAGATATGGAGTTTTTTGAGCAGCGCATCCAGCCGGGTTTGTTGCAAGCGCTCACGTTGGTTCTCGAAAAACCCTTTACCCATCTTTCCTACACGGAAGCAATTGACATTTTACTAGCTAGTGGAGAGAAGTTTGAGTTCCCAGTAGCATGGGGAGTCGATTTGCAGGCCGAGCATGAACGCTATATTACAGAGAAGCACGTGAATGGACCGGTCATTCTCTATAACTACCCCAAGGAGATTAAATCGTTTTACATGCGAATAAACGATGATGGTAAGACAGTCGCTGCGATGGATGTATTGGTACCAGGCGTTGGCGAGATCATCGGAGGCAGCCAGCGCGAAGAGCGTTTGGATGTGCTAACAGAACGCATGATACAGAGCGGTTTAAACCCCGACGATTATTGGTGGTATCTGGATCTGCGACGATTCGGAACTGTACCACATGCTGGCTTTGGGTTGGGATTAGAGCGGATGGTTCAATACACGACTGGCATGGCGAACATTCGCGATGTAATTCCGTTCCCACGAACTCCGGGCAACTGCGAGTTCTAATCGACACTACTGGATGGCATGACAAGTCTTTTCGCACGATCAAGCGGCGTATTACTACACATCACTTCACTCCCCGCATACTCCTTGCCCCACGGTAACGGTAACCACGGTTCCGATGGAGTATGGGCTGCAGGGGATTTGGGTTCAGGGGATCTGGGGCCGTCCGCATATGAATTCGTTAGATATCTAGCGAGTGCCAAACAAAAGTGGTGGCAGGTTTTACCGTGCAGCCCGACTGGTTACGGGTTTTCACCATATCAATCACCATCGTCGTTCGCTGGTAATGCTTATTTGATCAGCCCTTCGCTGCTGGTGCGTGATGGGTTGCTCAAGTTAGAGGAATGGGTCGATGCGTCTGATTCTTCGCGGTCGTATTGGCATACGGATCGTTGCCATTTTGAAAGCTCCGCAAGCAAACGAATGGAGCTGCTTCGAATTGCTTACCGCCGTTACCAAAACCAACGGAGCGATTTGCATCCGCTCTTGGAGGAATTTCGGCATCGGCACCACACTTGGCTTGATGACCATTGTTTGTTTACAGCCTGTAAGAATCATCATGAAGAACGATCGTGGATCGACTGGAGCCCAGAGCTGGCCAGAAGAGAAACGCATGCGATAACCGAATGGACCGACAGACTGAGAGTTGCGATTGAGTTCGAAGCGTTCGTTCAATTCCTGTTCGATCGTCAGTGGTCAGAACTGCGGAGTTATGCACGCGAACAAGGCGTATTGCTCATCGGTGATATTCCTATTTTTGTTGCTTACGACAGTGCTGACGTGTGGGGCAATCAGCAACTTTTTGAACTCGATGATCGAGGGCAGCCCTATATCGTTGCTGGTGTACCCCCTGACTATTTTTCGGAGTACGGACAGCGTTGGGGGAATCCTCTTTATCGATGGGAATCACACAAGCTTTCAGGATATGATTGGTGGATGCGTCGCTTGTGCAGGATGCTCGATCAATGTGATCTCCTCAGGATCGATCATTTCCGTGGCTTCGAATCGTATTGGGAGATTCCTTCGCACATGCCTGATGCAAGATCTGGACAGTGGAAGCCGGGACCTCGCGATGATTTCTTCAAAGCCTTGATTCGAACATTAGGGGGCGGTGAGCTACCTGTGATCGCGGAAGACTTGGGCTTGATTACAGATGAAGTACGACAGCTTCGTGATCGATTTCACTTCCCTGGAATGAAGATTATTCAGTTCGGCTTTGGCGGAGTCGATCCCCAGTCGCTCGATTTGCCCCACAATTATCCCACTCATTGCATTGCTTATACAGGAACACACGACAATGATACCGTGGTAGGATGGTTTCAGAGTCAGGCCGGCCAAGGCAGCACGCGAACTCAGGAAGAAATCGATCGCGAAAAGAACTTTGCTCTAAAGTATTTGGGCTGCCAACCGCAAAACATTCATATCGGCATGATGCGCTCCATCTGGTCGAGTGCGGCGACTATGTGCCTCGCCCCTCTACAAGACGTTTTGGGGCTGGGGGCGGCTTCTAGAATGAATATGCCTGGAACATCGGAAAACAACTGGAGTTGGCGATGCCCACACAATGGTATCACCAACGAGTCCGCTGCAATGCTTGCCGATTTGACCTGGCTGTACAATCGAATCCGAGACTGACACGATGAATGGCCGATACTAAGTTAGTTTACGACCGTTACATGAATGTCGTCGGATGCACCAAGACGTCCCGAAGAATCGTTCGTTGCGTAATCGTCTGCTACGCAGGTTAAGCCCAATCTACTCCGGGAATACCCAGTGGTTTTTGTCAAGCTTTATCTCTTTGATCATGTTCGTACCATCATAGAACTTTATGGATTCATAATCTCGCTTAGGGATCCAAGCGGCAGCAGTCGCTTTGATCTGATAGGTGGATTTTTTGAGCGTGTTTCTATTCACAAAACGAACCTCGAGCGTGGTGCCCCTTGTGACCACCTTGTCCAATCGAAGCTCTTGGTCCACGTCAGCTACTGCAGGGCATACCTTGCATACGAAAACAATCATTTCGTCATCGAACATGTTTGACGACGGAGCGTAGGGTTTTTTGTTTCCAGCGAACGCAGCCGCATTAAAAATTTCCTCGTATTCTTTGACAGAACGAATCAGTCCCATGCGATATCGATGCTCCGGCGACCAATTCACTGGGAATACCGCATAATCGTCGTTTGATATAGCACGAAAACGGATAGTTTCTTCTTTCGTATTTTCTCCATGCGGACCACCACAGAATGCTCCCCGCTGAAAACCTAAACAAACGCACAGCAATATCAGAAGTACGCTCCAGTTCCCGATCCACGAACTCACCATGGCAAATCGCTTTTTCATGTCTAAATTCCTTCCAGAATGCCCAATTCTTTCATCTATCTGCGTGCATATAGCGCTTCGTACTAACCAAGACGTATACCGTAGGTTGCTAGTTCCTTGATTTTTGTGAACATCTCATTGTATGTCCCGAATCGTAACAGGCTCGATCTAGAATCAAGGCCAAAAGCATTTGCTTACGATTCTAAAACGTCTGGATTTAGATTGTGACGAACTAAGAGCTGCTTTATCGCAGTTGTTTGATTAGGACCAACCGAGAACTTCATTGCTGATCGCAATGACTCGATCGCTTTTGCGATGTCTTTAATTCGAAGATAAACCCATCCCTTCAGTGTTTCGCAGGCAGCGGTTTCCTGGCGTGACAGGCACAATCCGATCCTCCGCTCGTCTTGCGAATCTGTTTCACTTGCCCCTCCCAGGCAAAGATTGAGTCTCGCGAGCGAGGCCGCTGGCCCCAATGTGAAGAACTCTGCCATCGCAAGACCTATTTGACAATAAACGGAGTGTTTCGATTCAATCATTCGCTGGTAAAGCTCGCCAATTCTGTGCCAGTCAGTCTGCTCAAATTGAGCGGCACGACAATGCTCCCACGCGATGGAAGCTTCGATGTGGTACCGACTCAATGTTGCTCCTCTCGCTGACCGTTGCATCCATGCCATAGCGCTGCGAATGATAGTCCAGTCCCAACTGCTGCGATCTTGATCCTCTAAAGAGATAAAATAATCCGTATCAGATTGCCTCGCATGAAATCGCGACGAATGGAAAAGCATTAGGGCGATCAAGGCACTTGTCTGGGGGGTACATCCAAAGGTTGTGGAGTCTAATAAAACCCCTAGTCGTATCGCTTCGTCGCACACGTCTTTACGGAGCAGATGTTCTGACGTAAACGAGAAGTAGCCCTCATTGAAAATCAAATATATCGTATGCAGTACTGAAGGAACTCGTTCGGCCCAGTCCAATTCTTCAAACTTGTAGAGATTGCTAGAGGATTCACGAAGTTTGTCTCGTGCTCGCGTTATTCGCTTTTGTATTGTTGTTTCGTTGACGAGTAAGGCACGAGAAATCTCCGAGATACTGAATCCTGCGGATAACTTGAGCGTCATAGCTAACTGAGACTCGATTGAGATTGCAGGATCGCAACATAAAAATAGCATGCGAAGTCGATCGTCTTGAATCGAACTATCGTGGTCATGTGCACGGAAATGAACATCTCCACCGTCTAGTTGATGTGTATTTATCCCCTCATGGTCTAAGAACTTCTTATGCAGCTTGGCCCGTCGAAGATGATCGATTGCCTTGCGGTGTGCAACGCGGTAAAGCCAGCCGCCAGGATCCAACGGAATACCTCTTGGCCCCCAAGTTCGAAGGGCTTCATGCATGGCCGCCTGTACCGAGTCTTCTGCAATTTCCCAGTTTCGATTTCCCAGCACTCGGACTAATCGCCCAAGCAACCGACCATATTCGTGACGGAAGAAATGATCTACTAATCGATGTGAATTTAAGTGTTCGTTCGACAAACTCATATGGAGGAAAAAAGATTCGAATAATCGTCCAGTGACTGTCCTTTTTGAGATTACTCGAACGTCATCGTTATAAAGTTGGCCTGTTCGTGATCAGGATATGCGGGCTTACCGATCGACTGATCACCTGCGGATGTCATCAATATTCGTTCCATTTTTGAAAAAGGACCATGTAAAATGGCTAAGTTTTTACTGATTTATCGAGACTCGGCAGAACAGTCTACACCACCATCTCCAGAAGAAATGCAGGAATTTCTTGCGATGTGGGGACAGTGGTTCGCTCAGTGTGGAGCGGCGATCGTTGATGGTGGCGACGCACTTGCACCCACCGGCCGCGTTTTACATGGCGCAAGTGTCGTTTCTGATGGCCCCTATGTCGAGGGCAAAGAGATACTGGGGGGGTACAGCGTAGTCCAAGCGGACAACTACGATGCTGCGGTGGAAATTGCCAAGCAATGTCCGATCGCCAAGATCGGTGGCAACATTGAGATACGTGAGTTTATGGGCTACTAAGTCGGCCTAGGTAATCTGATTGCGTACGACAGCTCAGTCTCTATACATTCATCATTTAAGCGGATCGGCAAGATTAAAGACTTCCGATCCAATAGAAAACACTCGTATGTTCTCTGCCACCCATTGTGCTACGGTCTGTGCCATCCACAGTTAGTGTGCTACGGTCTGTGCCACCCACGGTTAGTACCCTCCCATTGTTGGGACAGATTTTTGATGGCCACTTTTATCTGTTCGAAAACCAACCATTCAAATCCAGATCCCGGCCACCTTAAGTGACTGCGAACGCTGGTGCGAAAAGTTGCCCTAGGTCGACGGCTTTT
>JBKCTT010000244.1:0-17388 GCA_046318795.1 Pirellula sp. | reverse complement strand
CAATGCACGATCGCGATTTCGTCATGTCGGAACTGTTCATTACGTTGTGGACGGCCCATGCTCTTTCTCCCAGGTAGATTTGACGGTGACGATTTTAACAAACAGGGAGGAACTGTCAAGAAATAATGGATGGCACCTATTGTGAGAGAGCAAAGCGATTTGTTCGGTACGCTTGGCGAGGTTTTGATTCGTTTGGTAGGATCTCTTACAAGGAACTTTTTTGCCGGATAGGAGTTTTAGATGGTAATTGAAGCGGCTTCACAATACCGATACCTTTGGTTTTCTCTTTTCGTTTTAATCGTTCCCTTCCTAACCTTTTTCGTCTTTCGAAAACGATTACGGATTTCGGTCTGGCTTAGAACTTGCGTTTGCTTTTTGCTCGTACTAGCTCTTGTCGATTTGCTTTGGGTACAGACGGTAAAGAACTGCGACGTAATACTGCTGGTTGATCAATCCGATAGCCTCGGTCCTACACAGAAACAAAATGCATGGGAGTTTGCTCGCCAAATTAGCAAACGCCCCCCACTTTCCGATGGCAATCATCGACTCGGCGTTGTCCTATTTGGTAAGGATGTCGGTGTCGAACAACCACTCAACGATCAGTCAGAACTCAATGCACAACCTGAAATTGAGATCGACTCTTCACGATCTCAATTAGGAGATGCCCTCAAGTTTACGGGAACCTTGTTCGATCGACCAGCATTTCGAAGGATCGTTGTCGTTTCCGACGGTGGCTCCACTGAGGAGGATTGGCTAGAGGTGGCAAGCAATCTTAATACCCGCGGTATTGAGATCAATGTGGCGCATATTAACCCTACACAACCTCAAGATATTGTTGTTGAACGCATCGAATCACCAAACCGATCCTCCCCAAATGTTCCGATCCCACTATCCATAAAACTTCGAAATCTTCGCTCTCAGCCCAGCGTTTCTAGCTCCGGCAAATTACAGATTCGCCGCACCAGCGGAACACAAACATCCCAAATCGCCGAGCTAACAATTGGTGAACTTCCAGAAAGCGAAATTCTAACTCTCCAAGACACGACGGCACCTGCTGGTATGCTAGTCTACGAGGCAATATTCACTCCGGAAGATCCTCGCTCTGATCTTTTTAGTCAAAACAATCGAGCCTCTACTATGTGCGAGGTGATGGATAAGAACAAAGTTCTAGTGATTTGTATGCAATCAGAGCTTGAAGCTCTCAAAGTTCGTTTGCTGCCCCTAATAGCACAAGGCCTAGCGTTTGAGTTTCGCACGGAAACGGAAACCTTTCAATCTATTGCAGACCTTATTCAATATGACGCCGTATGGTTAGCGAATGTTCCCCGCATTCAGCAAACTGACGATCTTCCGGTCATTCGTTTCAGTGACGAGCAGTTAACTCAACTAAACCAGTACGTAAACGCATTCGGTGGCGGGTTGTTAATGACCGGCGGTCCCAATGCCTATGGCGCGGGAGGATGGATGAACTCCCCACTCGAAGAAGCGATGCCCGTAAAATTCAAGGTGGATGACGACCGTGTCGTTGCCAGCTGTGCTATAGCACTGGTAATCGACAAATCGGGATCTATGTCCGGCGAGAAAATCTTGATGTGTCAATCAGCTGCAGTTTCCGCGATCGCCATGCTTAACGACAGCGACTATGTAGGAGTCTATCCGTTTGATTCCGGATTGAGCTTCCCTATTTCCTTGCGCAAAGTTGGAAGCGACCGTGCTCCTCTCAATCGAAAAATTAAAAGGATAACAGCAGACGGCGGAACAGATATGACCGATGCCCTTGATCTAGCCTACAAAGAACTCAGAAACAATAACGCTTCAGTTAAACACGTTATTTTACTTACCGACGGTCAATCATTCGGAAAGGATTTCGCAAGGCAAGCTGCCGCAATGAAAGCGAACAACATCACGACAACTGCCGTATCTGTAGGAACGGACGCGGACAAGAAATTAATGATGTCGATCGCCCAGCGTGGCGGTGGCCGTTTCTATCAAGTCGATAAAAGCAGCATGATTCCAAAAGTCTTTATTAAGGAAGCGAGATTGGTCTCGCGACCTTTGATTCAGGAATTCGACGGCAGCGTCCCTACTTTCCGCAATAAGAAACATGAAGTAACGCAAGGAATCTCCGATAGGACCAGTTCCATCAATGGGTTGGTTTTAACGACTCTGCGTGATAGTGTTCTGGTAGAACAGTTGGTTCGCTCCAATCAACCCGAGAAACCAAACGATAGCGTTCTAGCCGTATGGCAATACGGTTCTGGTCGAGCGGCGGCATGGACGACCGATTTAGGAGAACGCTGGGCCTCGGATTGGTCAGCATCAGGCGAGTTGGACCAAGTGATGCTACAATCTTTGCGGTGGATTGGTCGAACTAGTGCAAAAAATAATCACTATTTGAAAATCGACACCAATTCGAGCGTCGCAAAACTAAAGTTTCAATGGGATCCTGAGGTGGTTGACGTTCCATCCGTACTACCTGCGATAATAGTCGGCGTAGGAAGTTCAGAGTCCTATAAACTAAAACTCCAAAGAACCGGTCCCCGATCATTTGAAGCTGTACAAGAAGACTTGCCGGATGGCAATTATGTGATTGCAATCGAATCCAACGAGGCCTCAGGTGTGTTCCGGCAAGGGTTTACCATTTCCGATTCCAGTGAGTTTGAATTACCCTCTCAAGCTCGACAGCAACTGATAGCGGCAGCTAGTTTAGGCACACCAATCAGTACAGTGGCATCGGCAAGTACAGCTGTGATCGATCAACTGGAAACCGCTGGACGCTGGACCAGTATTCAATCGTTCCGCGATGACTGGAAAAAAGTCTCGATTGCCGAGATAACCAGACCTACATCAAATCCAGATCGGACCTCATTGTCTACATGGCCGAACATTCTAGTTCTCGCAGCGGGCATATTTCTACTAGAAATAATTGTACGAAAGTTCGGATGGGATCGCCTTGTAGACTCTAAACGAACAAACAACACATTGGGACGACCTGCATGGATCTCACATGGAGAACGAAATATTTCCAATCGGTACAAAAAAGACAGTCGGCCCGAACCCAAGCTTGCACTGTCGAGAGACGAGGATCTCACTTACACGGAACGATTGTTAAGAACCAAAAAGTCAGGCTCGAACCGCTAGGTTACACAACGTTCTCTTACGGCCTGATATTCTACCAAGACTGCACAATCGTTACTAACCTCATATACCGGCTAGACGTCAACGTCTTTTTGGCAATCTTGGTTGAAGGACATAACATTGTCATTAATTAAACCTATGGTTTTGGGTCCGAAATCGAAAAATCCTCGCCCTGCTCACTTCGTATTTCACTGTCCAACTAAAATGCGTTCATTAATAACTCTCCTTGCATCCTTAAATTTCGTCGTTTCGATGGGGACAAACGGATTCACGCAATCGAGTATTACAAGAAGCAATAGTTTTGATACGCAGGGCGTTTTATCGCCCTATCTTGCAACCGAAGTTGCGACTGCCGAAATCGGCATTTTAAGAGAGGTTTTTGTCAAGCCTGGAGAAATTATCAAACAAGGAACTCCACTTGGTCGCCTCGATTGGGACCAGCAACTGGCCTCTCTCCATGAAGCGGAGCTTGAGGCTTCCGCAATTGGCGGTGTAGACGTCGCGCGTTACGAAGTCGATTTTCAACAACGAAGATACGATTTAACCTTACCTCGCGTCCAAAATGAAACGGCTAGTCCGCAAGAATTAGAACGGTTTGAAATGGAGCTGAGGATATCAAAAGCTCGCTTGCAGTCCGCTATCGAAGCAAAAAGCCAATCACAGGCGAGACTCGCGAAAGCAAGAGTCGCATTTGAAGATCGGACAATCAAAGCCCCACATGACGGAATCGTCGTTGAACAGGTAACCGAAGTTGGTGAATACCTAGCAGGGACCAATCCAGTCCTGTTCAAAATTTTAGATACCTCGCGTCTACGTGCCCGATTCTCTATTCCTCAAGAATTGGCAGATAAATATCGAGATAAACAGACTGCAGAAGTACGGTTACCTAACAATGCAGTCATATCAGGTGACATCGAGTTTATTGCCCCGTTCGAAAGTCCAGAAGGAGGTGAGATTGAAATGACAATCCTCCTCGAGAATCAATCTGGAATGGTTCGCTATTCCAAGTGTTCCCTAGTGCTTCCATAATACAGCGATTATCGTGAGTATTACCCCACAACAATTCGACAATATACATACAAATACTGACGCAGAAACGCAAGCTTCTGCGCTGCCCAATGATATTGCAAATGTCGAATTCGTCGTTGTAGATTCATTGCAGCAACTTATCAACTCTGGTTGGAACCTTGAACAAGCGCTGGAGCTTGTTTCCCTTCAAAAAGAACCGAACTCCCCGAGCTCAGTTGCTTCAACCTCAGCGCAGCGACTATCCGGCGAATCAGAAAATGATAACCATCTGAACAACATCGGGATTCTTGATAGTCTCGAATCTTTGTTGCAAGCGGGTACAGAGATCGAGAAGAATCTAGAACAAAGCAAGAAGAGAATTTCAGAGTTCGCAAATATTGAACAATCAGAGGAAAAAAGCAAACCGTCACCTTCAGAAGCATCTAATAAAGATGCAACAACTCCAGATCGAGTTAGCTTCTTCTCGGAATCGTTCCTTGCCAACTGGACTAATGAATTATCAAAATTTCTAGATTGCGGAGTCACGATTGCCATTCTGAATAGCAGACGCAAGGTTTGCCATCTGCAGTATGCAGGCTGGGACAGCGCTCCTTTTCGTGTGCACAGTGAATTGCTGAGTAACTCAGCCCGGATTGCGGCTAGCCAAAATTCGATCTTCCAGTCTACAAGTCTTTACTCTTCTGCCGAACAGAATAGATCTAAAAATAACGATAACAGAGACCCAAGAAACTCTGTTTGCGTATTATTAAACAGGCTAAGTAAAAACGTTGGACACGATTTACTAGCAATCTCTCAAAAGCTGGAAAATGCTAACGGGAAAGTAGTTTTGTTCTTAGACTTTTCGTCCATCGATGCATCGCGCCTTGAAGACGTCTTACAGAAGCCGGAATGGAAGAGTCGCATTCACGAATTGGATGCTTGGTTCTTAATCAGACGGTTTCAATGGAGTGTACGACTTAACTCGGCAGTCGAGTGGATCGTGTCCAACCCAAAATCCATACTTGGAATAGCAGCACTGCTTGTCGCAATTCTCTTTATCCCCATCCCCTATTATCCGAACAGAACCTGTGTAATCGAACCTGAATTTCGACAACATATTGTAAGTCCGGTCGCAGGAAAAATCGCAAGCTGTGAAGCAAGACCTGGTGACATGGTAAACTCTGGCCAAGTCTTAGTGCGTCTAGATGACGATCAAATCCAAAGAGATTTAGCTGCTGCACAAGCGGAGTATCAGCGAGCAACGAAGAAACTCGAATCCGCGATGGCACTTCGTCAACAAGGTGAAGCGAGCCTAGCTAAAATCGAAATTCAAAAAGCTGAATCTATTTTGGAAACTCTCAATAGTCAACTAAGTGACTTGGAAATCAAATCCACTTCCACTGGAATCGTTATCCAAGGAGATTGGAATCGAAGTCTAGGTATGCCCGTAACGATGGGACAGAATTTATTTGAGATTGCTGAATTATCTTCCCTTGTAGCAGAAGTTCACCTAAGTGCTGAGGATCTCGGTCAAATCCGTGTTGGCGATACCATTTCGGTGCGCGCAGATTCTGCTGGAACGGAGCGATTCCATGGGAGTATTAGCCGAATAGAACCGCGTGCTTCGACTTCCGACGAAGGTGTTTACTTTATAGCTGACGTTATGATTCACGATGATGCACAGCGATTACGGCCTGGTATGAAAGCGCACGCCGTTGTCAATGCTGGCTGGAAACGAATCGGCTGGTTGTTATTCTCTAGACCGTATCGATGGCTCGCTAATCAGTGGATTTGGTAAAGGAATCGAGCAAGCCACAACCATGGAAAATACGCTTATTCGACTCAAACCAGAGATATGCTTTCGGGCGTCATCGACTGGGGATAAGTTTGTCGCCGAAGATCGAATCCACCAGAAGTTCTGGCGACTAGGAAAATTGGAATATGAGCTTTGCGCATTCCTAGAATCACCAGTAATGATCGAAGATATCGCTCAACTGACACAGCGCGCTAGTCAAACTCTCGCTCAAGCCGACCAAGATAAAATCGCTAAGACTGTTATTTGGCTCATGCAGTCCGGGCTCGTTGAAACGATTTCCAACAAACCAAACCCAGACAACACGAACAAGGCTCTACCGTTTAAGTTCTTTGATCCGAGCTTTTTTAGAATCCATTTGCTGAGTGGAGAACGCGTCGAGCAGTTGGCTAAACCATTGGTTTGGTTGGTATCTTATCCAGTACTGCTAATCGCAATGGTACTTTGGCTGGCCGCCTTAACCGCAGGTTATCAAAATCTCGAAATGCTTTCGGCTTTGAGCACTAAGCTCTTCGTACCAGGTAGTCAATGGTGGTTCTTAATTGCGTGGACCCTACTAAAATTCATTCACGAACTAGGACATGCTTTGGCATGTCTACGAGTAGGCGTTCGTCCCGCATCGGCTGGAGTCGGCTTTATCTTTTTTACACCATCTCCATTCGTTAATGCAACGAAAGCATGGAACCTAGAAGACCGATGGTCGCGAATTCTAATCAGCTCGGCAGGCATGCTTTTTGAGGCTACTTTTGCATGCATCGCGTTGTTGGTCGCATGTTGGACCACGTCACCGAGCATTCAATACCTTTGTGTTTCCATTGTAACCCTAGGAACCATTTCGACGTTTGCGTTCAACGCAAATCCGTTGATGCGGTTCGATGGATACTACATCCTGATCGATATTATTGGCCGCCCTAATTTGTGGCAGGACGCTAATCGGACTATGAAGTTGTATTCGTGGCGATTGATCTCCAAGTCAACGACCGTGACAGAAATAGCACCGATACTATTGGGTTATGGTCTACTTAGCTTTTTCTACCGAATCCTGAGTTTAACAACTATTGCCTGGGGACTTTGGGTTGCATGGGATGGAATCGGTTTAGTTGTCGCACTAGCCTTCGGTTGCTTATGGTTTATCGTACCAAGGTTGATGAAACAGACACCACCAGCCAAACCAGGGGAAGAGGGAAAGACCTTAATATGGTCTGATATTTCCATTAAGAAAGTATCGCAGCTTGCCGCTACAGGACTCATGATTATTGGCCTAGGATTTCTACCTTCACCTTTCCAGATATACTGGCCCGGGTGTGTCGATTTTGTCGAACCCGTCGAAATCAGAACTGCGGTCCCAGGAAAAATAATCCAAGTCATGTACCACGATGGACAAGGAGTGCGCAAAGGTGACGAGATACTAAGACTCTCCAATCCTGAACTCGAACTGGAATTCGCAAAGATCGAATTGGATTGGCTATTAGAACAAGAGAAATGCAACTTGCTCAGGGCGCAGCGTCGAGAAGCGGAATTGAGATCAGAAGAATCGGAGTTAGAAGCGTGCAGATTTAGATACGAGAGTTTCAAAGAGAAGATATCCAAACTCTCTATCCGCGCACCTCGAGACGGAGTTCTTATGATGAGAGGCTCCAATAACTTTACCGGTATGTTTGTCGAGGAAGGCAATGCCCTGGGACTGATTGTCGATCCCTTTCGCTTAGAGGTACGTGCGTCTGCACCGGCAGATCAGTGGGAACCGCTGTCCAAGTCCTCTGGCGGAGAGGCTGAAATTTCACTCTCCAATGGCGAGATCTGGAAGGGAGAATTAATTCAAGTACTGCCTCGAACGACTGACATGCTCGAGTTCCCAGCATTAGCCGGGCAATATGGCGGGGTCCTTACGGTCAAAATGTCGAAAGCAGAAAACGGAAAAGACGAACAAAGGACACTAGATCCTCGTTGTCAAATTCGCATTGGTCTGACCCCAAACTCCTTTCAACGGCGGATTCTATCCTCAAACTATCGCCCCAACTTACCCCCGCCTGGGATCGTTTGCTCAGTAAAGTTAATAAGTCATAAAGAATCAGCTTGGCAAACGGCAATTCGCTGGATAAATGCGGCCTTAAAACTGAGGTTTAAGAGCGAATCCACTCCCGCCTAGATTGTGTAAGATCAAGAAAATGGGAGATTTACCTTCTTATGGTTCTATTTGTAACGCGACGACTTTCTCACCGTCCCCTCCGCTTCCCTGCTCCACTGTTTCAGAATGGCTTCACCAAAAACCTATGTGGAAGCGTCGGGCAGACTGCCGTATTCCTCTCGTGGCTCGACTTAAAAATACAGCAATCTGAGGATTTCTTTTGGTCCGCAGACCGTAAAGGCGTTTTTCGTTATTCGATACATCGGATTGCATTGTTGCGGTCAGCCTCGCCATTCGCTAGGATAAGGATCCTTCCAATTTATTCCTTCCTATCAGGAGAACACAAATGAAGAGCTTATTTCTCGGCGTCGCATCATTCGCGTTAGCATTCGCTGGCGTAACTTTTGCTGCCGATACCGTAGACCTGAAAGACATCAAATGCTTGATGAATCCAAAGGCTGCAGCAAAGGCCGAAAAGTCCAGCGACTGGAAAGATGGCAAAGTCTATTTTTGCTGCTCGAATTGCCTCGGATCCTTTGAAGGCGACAAGAAGAAATTCGCTGCCAAGGCCAATCATCAGTTGATTGCAACCAAGCAAGTCGAACAAGGCGCTTGTCCATTCTCTGGCGGTCCAGCTAAGGCGGACCAAAAGGTTGAGTTCAAGGGTGCGACTGTTACTTTCTGCTGCGGAAACTGCAAAGGAAAAGCAGAGAAGATGAGTGATGACGAAAAGCTAGAAGGTCTGTTCGGTGAAAAGGCCTACGAAACAGCTAAGTTCAAGAAAGCTGAGAAGAAAGATTAGTCTTGCAGAACTGGCTTCTAGCCAGTCTCCAGTGCAAAAAAGATCATTCAAGCTCGAGTTGCCGACCAGGCCACTCGGGCTTTTTTGTATTAGGACACAGTTTACGGGGCAATACCACCTCTAAGCATTTTGACACCGTCGTTTTAAAAGGCTTCGAAAGCCAAGTTGTTTTGTTGCAGATAGGATCAGCACTTTGTTCTACAGCGGGAGGCTGCGCAGCAATTAGCGATTGCCCATAACTCCATCATTAGAAACCGGTAAGCACTATCCCGACAGCTTTAAAAGCTGAACTCATTCCGAACATCAATTCGGTTCAATCAAAGAAAAATGACGACTGTCGAGAATAATCAGTGTGAAACCAATTTCCTACAGCTGCCAACGTCACAGCACGGAAATGGATGTCAGCTACGCAGAATTCAAGGTGTCGGTTGTGGAAAGTTCCGCGTAAAACGGCATCTAAGGATCACCACTGAGTGGTCAATTGCTTACAAAACCTAATCGTCACAACGCCTAAAATCTCAGCAAACTAGATGCGCAATGCTGCGGAGATCTAGATCAGTCCGCATGTTCTGCGGACCCACCAACTGCATAACCAAATGCCAAGAATCGTTAACAAAACCCAGGGACGATCCCAAAGCGGCGTTCGTCGATATTGCTCAGGTCTGGTCGCTTGCAATTTCGCGTAATACTCATCTAGTACCACCCTGGCAGCGGACGGGTCTGTAACCTTTCCGCCACTTTTGACCGCTAATTGATACATGAGATCGGGACGTGCATCAACATCGAGTGTCTCCAACCAAAAATCTCTCACTTCGCAGATCGTACTGGCAAACAAATTAGCCTCGTCGCCAAATGATTGTTGCCCACCAGCCGACGAAGCTCCTTCCGCTTCGGACTTGACGGGAACGGTTCTCATTTCAAAGAACCCGCTCTCATGAACACCAAAATCAAAACGATAGATCCCAGGATCTGTACCCGATGCAACCGGTTGCACCTGCTTAACCTTTTGACCTTCACGAAATAGCTCCAAAGCGGGCGGCGTTATCGATGCGTCCTTCACGATCATGGTACCAGTAATCTCTTCCCCCCCCAGGAATATTGAACGATCGGGTCTCAATGCAATTTGCTGGCCTGGTAACAAATCCTGCCTCGCGACAATCCACTGAATTAGTCCTTGCCAAAGCGATGGATAGACTGTGTCTCGATCGGCATTCTGTGGAGGAAGAAAGGCCCAGCGCCACATGCCAGATCCCTCTACCACAATTGTCTGTCCCATGCCATAAGGTTGAGAAGTAATGATCGGGACAGCTCCAGCCGAATCTCCTTCTCCATCTCGGCTTTCCATTAGGATCTGTGGCAGGCCGGGCCGAACGGTTGAAACGGTATTCGTCTCAAGACTTGGCATGCCATCCAAAGGATCCGATTCGGAACTCACTGAATCCAAGACGATTTGATCTGAACCGTAATCGCTAAGCTTTCCTCGAAATCGTGACTCTGATCCTTTCGTCCAGCGTACCGGCATGATGTCAGCAAGTCGCTGAGCCATGTTGTTGGTCGGCGCGCCGCGACTACAAACCAAACAACCTCCCTCTTTGGACAACCACTGTCGTACATTCTCGATCGCCTGCGGGGAAAGAAACACGCCAGATTCGCGACCGAGTACGATGACTCGATACTCTTTGATCTTTTCCAAATTATCGAGCGGTAATTCACTGGCTTCTATCGTCCTCCAAGTTCCGCTTAGCGAATTGGCTCCATCCACGTTCGCCACACCGCTAGCCTGGTATTTCTGCTCTACAAATCGGTCATCGTTGACCCGATTGATAGCAGTAACTTTAAGCACTGGATCCGAAGAAAAATTCCGTACCAGAAACTTGTTATCCCAGTAAGGCTTCCCTTCCAACACTAAAGTTTCAATAGGCTTCTCTAGTGGTTGCATGAGTACGGTCACATGATTGTCGGCATCTGTTGCCTCGTCTGGTAACGGTGACACCTCGAATCGAATCGTTCGTTGTTGGAGTCCGTGAACCGAAGTCGATGCTCCCATCTCAATTGGCGGTATCTCGAATCGCAATTCCTCTGGTCCAGACAACGGAAGTCTAATGGACTGGGAAGAAATAATCGTATCGCCTTCCTTTGCTATGACTTCTATCTTCTCTTGCCTGTATCCCCGCTGATCGATCGTCAATCGCACCACGACACTTCGCCCTGGAAACATGACGAGCCGAGGGCTTCTTGCAGTCAGCACAACATTCTTTACTCCACTTTGCGTTCCGAAGGTGGTTGTAAAGATAGGTACATTGAGACTCGATGCTAAATCCGCGGATTCCAGCAATAGCCTCTCCGCACCCGCATTGTGCGCCCCGTCAGAAAGCAAAAATATAGCTTGGCCAGCCGCGTTCGTTTGCTTGAGAATTGAATTCAACGCGTTGCGTAAATCCGATTTACGTCCAACAGGCCCAGGATGTTTTTCATCGAGGGGCGAAACGCCTGAAATCCAATTCAAGTTTCCGGAATCCGAAAACGCATGCACCTGGACTTCAAGATTCGGATGTGGTTGCGCGAGATCCTTTGCTACTTCGCGTGCAGAATCCCACCGCGTCGAGGAACCCTTGTCCACTAGATCGTCAGTCTTCATACTCGCAGACGCGTCCACTAACACATGCACTCTTGGCTTGCCGTCCGGTTGCGAAATCGTCTCGATCGAAATCGGGTTCAAAAGAACCAACAAAGGACAAGAAAGCGAAAGCGTCAACAAAAACACGATACCAAAACGTTCGCGTGGTAAAACATCCCAGCGACTCAGCCATAAATAACCAGCGACGACGCTTATCGAAACGAAAACTAATAACCACCAAACGCCTACAGGCAGTATTGGCTGAATGGTCCATGTAGCAAGACTAATAGCTGGTATCATGTTCGAAACCATAATAGAATCATTACTTCGAGCAACATGATTCCCGTACATGCGAGAGCCAACCAGGTCCACCATGTATCGATTTCTTCATCGAGAGACAGCTGAGTATTACGAATCCCCACTCTCTGCTTGAATCCCTCGAGTTGCAATTTGAGGCTAGCCTCGTCTAAACATGTCAAATCGGCTTCCGATGCAGGTACCGTTGTTGCCACAGAGAAAACCGGCGCATCATTTTGTAATACCTCGTAGATCCCAGGGCCAATAGATTCCGGCCAAGTCCAAACGATGCTACGCTTTGCAGTTGAGAACTCAAATTTTCCCTGATCTTGAACGGATGGAGATATTGCATCAATCGCCCGTACGAGGAACGGTTCGCTTGCCGACGTGGCGATTGGCATGGTTCTGACAACAGGCAGACCACAAAGACTTAGCTCAAAAAAATCACGTTGGAGAAGCAATTTGCTAATTTCCGCCATAATTGGCACAAAGATACCTTCTTGTACTAGATTCGATTTCTGCAAATCGCAGTTTACGACTGCAACTTTACCTGCATCGCAATCAGTGATGGTCAACCATGCGGAACCGTCACTTAGTTCAGCCGCAACCGCTCCTTTGAGTCCTTCTCTGGTCGCGACAGTGGGCAGACCACCTCCTAGTTTAACGTTTGCTAACCCTCCATAGATCGAATCTCCAAAAACTTGAAAAGGCAATTGACGGGTCTGAATTTTGGTCACAAACAGTCCGCGTCGAGCTTCACCCCGCGTTTCATTTGTCCACTCTACAGGGGATTGATAAGACTGGCCCCAAATGCCAGCCAAGCTACTGTGATTCGCGCCGTCTGCAGGCTCACTCATGAAGAGTAGCAGTCCCCGCCCTCGACGAATAGCAGCGGCCAATTTCTCAACCTGTCCCTTTAGCAACTGTCCGGGGTGACTTAAAACGACAAGGTCTGCATCATTCCAGTCGCTATCGAGTACTTTGTCCGGTCGCACCACGTTAATCGTCGCTTGATCTAGTGATGCACTCAAAGCTTGCTGAAGAAAATAGCTGGACGAATCTCGTTTTTCAATAGACTGACGAGTTACAATCATAACCTTCGGCGCTCGCGAAACTTCGAATGCGATAGGGTAAAAATCGTCGAGCGGCTGAACATCTAAATTTCCATTCAAAGAAACATAACCAGTTCGCCAACCCGGCTCGTCAAAGTTGGTTGTTAAATTTACAAGGCTAGTTCCTTGAGCAGGCACGCGAGATTGAACCGAAAAGGTAGATTTTTCAATAATCACTCGGCAGTCGACGTTTTGCTCCTGTGACGTGTAGTTTGCGATTTCTACTTGAATGATGACCGGCTGATTAACCGTTGCACGATTCTCGGGCTTGGCAGAAACAATAGCGATGTTGTTTTTTTCGCTTAAGGATGACTGCTCGACAACGAGCTTTGTATCCGCAGGCAATAACTCAGAGCTCAAAGCCCCCCAGTCGTTTCGCTGGAGGTCACTTATTATCACAAGTTCGCGAGCAACCCCGTCCGGAACCTCCGATAGCAACTTACTAGCCCGGACGATTGAATCTGCTACATTGACGTTTTCGGGCCGGGGCTTCGCCTTTTTTATCGCTGCTGTCAACGATTCAAAATTATTACTGAGTCGCTCGTAAACGCTTCGAGCCTTGACTCCCGCGAAAATCACTCCAGCTTGCATGTCGTTCGAGTAAGAAAGATACTTGAGCGATACTGCTTGGGCACGCTCCCATGGTCGCGAGGTTCCTTGCCCGGCCGCCATGCTTTGGCTCTGATCGATGATAACTACCCGAGCTGTTTTTGTTTCGGGATTCGGTGAGATGATGGGGGGCGCAGCAAGACGAGGTCTTGCAATTGCTAAAGCGATCAAAGCAATTGCAATCGACCGAAGGAGTAGAATCAAAACATCTCTAAGCTTGCTTTTCGATCTTCTTTGCTGGATTAATTCGTACAGAAACGAAATAGTTGAGATCGGGATAGACGTAGGTTTAGGTTTCGTAAGAAAGTGTAAAGCTGTGGGGATGCCAATGGCCATCAGCCCGATCGCAATTGCCCATGGATTGAGTGGATTCATTTCACGGTCATCCTGATCGCGTAATGAGAAACTGCCTAAGCACATCCATGTATAGCGTGCTCGTGTATATTCGATGAAAATCGCACCCAACGCTCAACAGCCCAGTTCGCACCGCAGCTTGATGCCTCTCAAATCGCGTTTGATAGTCTTGCCGAAGTTCGTTAACTTGAACTGCAACGGGCGACTCCCCCTCCATACCCAAGAATCGAAAAGCCCTTCCTTTAGGGAGTGTTAATTCATCAGGATGCAACACTTGTATGGCAATGACTTCCCAGCCACGACTTCGAAATTTTCTCAGTGAAGATAACATCGGGTCTAAGTCAAGTTCGAGAAAATCAGACAAGAGTATCAAGACACCACGTTTCTTAACCTGCATGAAAAGTGCATCTAATGACTTTCCAAGATTGGTGACGCCACGGGGAACCAATTTCGCAATTGTTTCGTGGAGAAGTCCTCTTTGCTGAGGTAAGCAACTTGGAGGAAAGTAAGAGAATTGTTGCTGTTCTGAGACTGCCAAACCGACGTGGTCGCGCCCGGTTAGAACCAGATGCGATAAAGCGGTCGCAAAGTACTGGCACCAAACTAGCTTTGATTCATTTTGCTTCTGTTGATAACCGGAAAAACCCATCGATCCTGACGAATCAATCATCAAAGTGCAGGCAAGATTCGTTTCGTCCTGATGAAGCTTTAAAAATGTCTTTCCAGTACGGGCAAGAATCCTCCAATCCAATCGACGTAGATCATCGCCGGGCGAGTATTCGCGGTAATCCGCAAATTCACCAGCACCACCTTGCTTTCTAGCAATATGCCTACCGCTATAGGTCCCTTCGATTCTCCGTTTGGCAGTGAAACGAAGGCCCTCTAACCCAGACAAAGAGCGTAGATTTAAAAACTTAGAAGATTCATCGTCAGCGTGAGTTTGCATAAAATTAGATGCTAGTATTACCGGGTGACCTCTTTAAGAAGCTTGTCAATCAAATCGTCGGTAGAAATACCGTCCCCCATTGCTCGATGGTTCACGATGATACGGTGCCTTAATATGGGCTTGGCCACTGCAAAAATGTCTTCACGAGTAGGCACAGGTCGCCCAAAGATCAGCGCACGAGCCTTTGAGGCCATCACCAGATTCTGAGAACCGCGAGGCCCAGCGCCAAACGTAACATACTGTTCGCAGGATTTGTTTGTTGTTCCATTGCCACCAGGGCGCGACGCTGTACATAACGCCACGGCGTAATCTGCGATGGGATCAGGCACTGGGACAGCTCGAACTAAATGCTTTAGCTGATTGAACATTTCCGGTGTGAACTGCTTTTCTGGCAAAGGAAGCTCGCTCGACGTGGTTCGCTGCACAATGTCACGTTCCACTTCAGGTGTTGGATAACCAACACGTATCTCCATCATGAAACGATCTAATTGAGCTTCGGGAAGCGGATAGGTTCCCTCCTGTTCGATGGGGTTCTGGGTAGCAATGACAAGAAAGGGATCATCGAGAGGGTATGTAACTCCACCTACCGTTACATGCTTTTCTGCCATGGCTTCCAGAAGTGCCGACTGAGTCTTTGGTGCCGCTCGATTAATCTCGTCTGCTAAAACGAGATTGGCAAAGATGGGTCCAAAGCGAAACTTCATCTCGGTGTTGCCGGATAGATTGTCCCGCATAAGCAATTCATACCCCGTGATATCACTCGGCATAAGGTCGGGAGTAAATTGTATGCGAGAAAATTTCCAATCGAAGATACCAGCCAAGCTCTTGACCATTAGAGTTTTGGCGAGGCCCGGAGCACCGACGAGCAACGCATGAGAACCCGTTAAAGCACAGATGAGTAATTGCTCGATGACCGACTCCTGCCCCACGATAACGTGTTTCAATGCACTGCGAATCCTCCCGACAGATTGCTGAAAATTGTCAATGGCATGAGACGCATCTGCAGTGTTTACCAAGGCGTCGTTCGTCATCTTGCACTACTTTCAAAGTTGATAGAAATCTAATAGAAGAGCATCGCAGTAAGGAAGATTATCTGTTCTAGCAACAATTAGCAACCATTTTCTTCGAGACTCTGCCTAGCTGATGAACTGTTGATCCATGGTATACGAACTACTTAGTCATTTACAAACTGATACAAAATCTCTCGAAGCTCACAGTAGATTGAGAAAGGATACCATTCAGCCCGTCACAATCAAACACCTCCTTAGACAGGATCCCTAAGATATCAAGAACAGCCGAAAGGATTTGTGCATTCTCGTTGACGATTAGTTAACATCACATAAACCCTCGATGGTGCCTTTCGTGTGCGTTAAAAGCAACCATTGATATAGTCGATTCCATTTTGCGGTAGACGGATAGGCGTAGGGAAGTCCGGTTGAGCCAGACTCCCCTCCCTCCGAACCTTACGGGAGGTTTTCCCGCATACGGCTCTCTAGTCAGTAGTTCCCTGATGAGATTGCCCGAAACGAATATGGGCCATCCGCAGACTAAAGAGACCCGCTTTCGTAAAGTAATCATTGGTCCAGCATTGCTTACCGGTAAGGCGTTTCGGGTTGTTCCGATGACGGCGGAGCAATAACCTTCCTAGACGAACGCGGATCTTAATATCCAAGTCCGCAAAGATGGTCCATTGACAGTGGCGGAAGTAGTAGAACCATCCTCGAAGGACCAAGGTCAGTTCCTTGCATATCTCCTCAATCGAATCGGTCCGATTACGCGCCGTCAATTTGACGATTCTCGCTTTGATCTTCGAATAGCTCTCGCGGCGAGGATAGATCTTTTCCCCGCGAAACGAGTAGCCCAAGAATACGAAACTCTTAGTGCGGCTATCAACGATCTGCGTCTTTGTCGGATGCAGCGTAAGGCCTGCGGCCTCCACCCAAACACGAATCAGTTCTAGTTCCGATGCTGCTTCCGATTTGCTGCGACAGAGCACGACAAGTCGAGTAGCCCGGGGGGAACTACACTCCCTGGCCCTCACGGAACCCGATGGCAACCTCTCGGCTCATCCGACTCTTATTGTCCAGTCGCAGGATGAATACCTTGTGACCAAAAGACGAACAAGTCGGGTTCCCGTCGATCTACACGGCCCAACCAGTGCACGGGCTGTCTTTGATGGTAGCGAAACCTTTTGAATTTCCGGCGTACCCAGTACACTCGACTGGACTACAAAAATGGTGCCATCCATCGTACAAAAATGGTGCCATTCATTATTTTTGCCACTTTTCCTCCATCCTGTATCATGCTGCCATACCCGAATCTTCCACAGGAGACGGAGTACAAAAATGGTGCCATCCATTGTATGTTGTCTCTTTTCTCCTATCCCAAAAATGGTGCCATTCATTATTTTTGCCTCTTTTCTCCCATCCTGTATCATGCTGCCATACCCGAATTTTCCACAGGAGACCGATCATCGTGCGACCTAAGCGTTCCGAACAGTTTCGACATGACGAAATCGCGATCGTCCATTGCGTCCAACGATGCGTCCGTAGAGCCTTTCTCGC
>JBKCTT010000243.1:0-5417 GCA_046318795.1 Pirellula sp. | reverse complement strand
CGAGCACTTGGTTGCAATTTTTTGTTCGTCGCTTCTATTCTAAGGTGGTGGAGGAATCCAATCGAGATGTGACAACCAAATTATGTGGTAGAAATCCGATGATCTATCACGCGTCATGAGAATTCGCACCCATACACGCGGTTCAGCTTTTGGATTCAAATGATCTTCAAGCCAATCAGAGATCGTTATCTCAAAATGCATTCGTCGC
Organism: Pirellula sp.; assembly: GCA_046318795.1. Lineage (GTDB taxonomy): Bacteria > Planctomycetota > Planctomycetia > Pirellulales > Pirellulaceae > JBKCUI01. The sequence continues at coordinate 5,209 of JBKCTT010000243.1, read as the reverse complement.
TCAGGTTCATATCCCATGTGCTCCGCCCAGCCATCATGAGGGGAGCTACCGCTAAGATATGCTCGCGTGATGCAGTATTCGAATTGCTGTAGCGACAGTTTCCCTCTTGCATTCGACGCAAACTCGTTCAGAGCGATTTCACGACACTCATCAAAAGTACGGCGTTTATAGATTTGCGAGTTTGGATTATTCACGACGGACGACGAACGCCACCATTCAGCTAGTGGCGGCAAGTTAAGTATCTAAAAATCGAGACAGCCGATTCGCCACTTCGATGCAACGGATTGTTCGCAGGCTCTCTTCATCGGGCGTCAATTTGGTCCGTGTTGTTCGCCCAGTCCCTTCAATTCCTCTTCCGTCAGAGACGCTACGATCTCGTCTCGCTCATTGTACGCTTCGAACGAATACGAGATACCTGCATCATCCAGAATCTTGCGTATCACGGGCACCATCTCCGACGCGGAATCAATAGGACCATGTACCAGCATAGGATTTTCTGATTCGATCACCAATTCAGCGTTGTCCTCCGATCTCACTTCGTAGTCGGTCCACGAACATTTACGTGACGACCAACAAGACGCGGAAAAAAGGCTCGCGATTTCCGCACGCGTCATCTCAGTCCAAAGTGACATGTAGATGTAGTGCGGAAGATACTCAACGTGTGGGGCGAGCATTGGTTTTTGTTTGATCCGACGAACGGTTAAAATCACCGAATTGCGAGGGATTAGGCTGCCATTGCAAGCGATCAATTTCGAAACTTCGGTGCATTGTTTTCGTTGGTTTTTTGGGCTGTAGGTTGACGTGACCGAAACGATCGACGATTGAATCGTTAGTTTAGCGTCCAATGAATGTCAAGGAAACTTTTTGTTGCATGGTCGATTGTTGGAGTTCATTCCCACATCGTTTTGCGATCACGATGATCGGTGCGATTTGTCGCGCGATTACGATGAAGCTAAGTCTTTTGGACATCTATGAGGTTAATGAGAAACAAAAATTCTGCAATCCAAAGCACTACGAACGTTGTTAAGGTTGCGAACATGCCGATGGTAACACGAAATCGTTTGCCACTCCCGCGAAAGATCGCTAACCCGATCAGGGTACCCACCGGAATAGCGACCATACCATTGATGATTGCGACCACGATCAGTGCCAACCCACCGAACAAGGAACCAAGCAGTCGAAACACTTCACCATGAGCAATTATCGGAGCATCGAGTGGCATACGTTTTGTGTTTCGCGATAGGAGCAAGGAGCAGGAGAATTGATTCTGTGCGACGAACGGCACACGTCACCTAGTCGCGGCAAGTAACGTTTCTAAAGTTCAAAGCACCCGATCCGCGCTTTGGGTGCACTTGATTGTTCGTCCGGAATTTCCCGCTAGACTTCCCATTCTCGCCAGTCTAGTTCTTCGAGCTCTGAAGGTTCAAATGGCGGAGTTACATGGGAAAGAGGAAAAGCCGGATCAATCATTCCTCGGAAGTATTGGAATCCGCGGAATCTCGCATCATTGTAGTTGACCACCGAATTGCTGTCATCGAGCAGCAAGTTATTCAGAAACACTGCGAGAGTCGTTCGCAATATTGTCGGATCGCCAAATCCAGCACGGTACAATTCAGTGTCGAAACATTCCAGGTCCCAATCCCCATGATCGTCATCGAGCAACCCCTTACACAGCAGCACAGTGAATCCTACCACTGCGTTTCGGACGTCGTTTGGAGAATGCGGCATGATGAGGACGAACGCCAAGTTAACCGGCAGAGCGGAGCCGGCTCGCCGGCGGAGCGGTTTGCAGTGGGGCGTAAAATTTGCGAAGCAAATGCCCCGCTGCAAACCGCTCCGGTTGAACGTATGGTTATGTGCCCGCACCGTACTCTCGGCTTATTGTAGCCACTTGAACGGAATACGACTCATACCAACTTTCTTTGCCCCGAGCTTGGGCAAGTACATGTTCGGGATGTGCCTTCCAGGCTTGAATATTTGCTTCGCTCGGCCAGTACGAAAGCGCGACTTCATTGATGCCCTCTGCGACGGCATGAGACTCAAGGCAACCAAACTCATTGAGTGCCAAGTCCCGTAATCGTGCAGCCATTTCAAAATATTCGCTGTCGAGACTGCGGATTTTAGCTCTGAATATTACTACGATCATTCAGCGGCCTCCCAGCCACATAACGGATGCATTGACCGATGGGCGACAGGTTATCTCGTCACAAGTCAGGGCCGAGGAATCGAGCCCTTCGGTCCAATGCTTGGTTCTCAAATTGATTTCGGGATTGCAAGGATCGCCATTCGATCCCTGTCTTTACTGTATCTCATCATTCTACGATCTCAGGTGTCGCGATGCAATAATGTCACGCGTTCCGAGCATTCATTGTCAATCAAGTCTATCACAAGGCTTGCATCAGATCCGTTACAGCATGTCGTTATCGAGCATTGGTGACCGCATGAAAGACGGTTTTGAGTTCGGCTCTGCCGTTCGTCTGCCTGCAGCTTTTAGATTTGAGAACGGCACACGTCACCGAGTCGCGGCAAGGAAACGTGCCATTGAAAAAATGTACCGCCCGCGATTTCGGTGCACTTGATTGTTAAGCCTTGATCTAGTCGTCCGAGTCAAAAAAGTAAAAGAAATCCAAACCACCCCCAAGGCAGCCAATCGAATGCGAATCGACAGACCTTGATACGGCGTCTCCGACGAGGTGGATTATCAAGATGAGTAATATCGCAGGAATCGCAATCTCAAACGCAATCCCAATCAGCGCGATTGTAACATCAGTGCGTTAAACAAATCTACGTATGATGCGTTTGTGAATGCCGCGACGAGCAAGCAACGCTAGGACCAGTGCGCCAATTCCTACGATGACAGAGAATAATCGAATCACCCATCCAGCTCCCGTGTAGTCGAAAGACAACCAGTCTGCGGGAGTGTTCATGAAGAACGTTCGCGCCAAGATACATATCGCGACCGCGAAAACGCCAAGAACGAAACTAGATGCTAACAATAGAATGTTGGTCGGCGATCGCGTCGTCTCAGTCAATTCATCCTCTCAGGCGTAACGGTTCCGTTCACCCAGCCCGCGAAGTGAACGCTTCCATTTCAAAACCACCCATTCGCGGGCTTGGGTGCAACGGTTGGTTCGTCTGCTGTCAGTTGTCGATGCGGAGTTCAATCCATCGGTTTCCGCCACAAGGTATTTTTGCTTCTCTTCCCACTTCGAGGTCTGTTCGCAGTTCCAAGCATTCTGACCGAACGATTTGTGTTGAAGCATCGTCACATGCTACTGGATTTCCAAGTTGGAATTTAATCGATGCCCTGTATGTATCGTTCTTGATTGATGTCAACTTACCCGTGATTTGTGTGCCAAATCGCATCGCCGATTCATCGTTATGAGGTATCGTTTCACCACCAGCAGTGAAGTCAATCGCCCCGTCGTTGGCCATTTGCAATGTGTGTTTTGCCAGCACCTTCGTTTTCTCTCCTTCGTCTACGTACCGGATCGAGAGGTATCGAGCATCCGATCGACTCGCGAGGAGTTCTTTCCAAACCGAGATTCCACAAATAAGTGTAAACGCCACAAATCCAATTCTAGCAAGCATAACAGACTCCATTATCAAGGTTGGTTCGAAAACTCTGCAGACGAACGGTACGCGTAACCGGGCACGAGGAGTTGACTCAACGCAAGTCAAAAACGGACGACCGAGTGCTTCGCGTGCATGCCATTGTTACCCAATTGTATCCGGACTGATTTGGTTGAGCCAACCTATTAAAAAATCAAACGCGGAATAAATGGCTGCAATCGCGAGACCAACCGAAGCGGATTGATGGAGTGGGATTCGATTTCCCAAAACGATCCAACAGCCTAAAGATACAACAGGTACGAAGAAAGCAGACCGCAAAGCAAATCCACCGACGAACATCATAATCTTCAACATGAAGGGTTCGTCGGCGATGACCTGAGTAATTTGTTTCTTCAACGGTTGATCGATGGCATGTTGTTCTTAGACCGAGTCCGTTGTCCTACATAGATTGCAGAAGTCATCTTGGTTGCCAATCGGGGCTCCGCATTTGCCACACGGTTTCATGATGAGCTTCTTACGAAGGGTAACGCACCCGATGACCGAGCGGGCGCAAGTATTTTTTCCATCAGGAATCGGCCGATCGCCCGCTTCGGTCCATCGGATTGTTCGCGGATTATTCCACGTCAGCCATCAGTTTGTCCAAGTAGCCTCGTGCGTGCGGTTCGACGAATGCGAGCGCTTCTTCAATTGTATCAAACATCGGGGGGACCATTCCAACGCATGTCGAAAATCCCTTGCGGCATTTGTCTGATATCACCATCGCAGTGGTAATCGCGTCGTCGCCATCCTCACGAGGGCATGCAAGAACATTCCAGATCCTATTACCCCATTCGTATTCCATATTCCGAAAGTCGTAAATGACGGCTTCGACATTCAGAATGGTCGTCAATCCAGCACGAACCATGTTGATGAAGTCCGCGTCCCCGTTGCCCATGGATCCGTTGCCGTAAATTCCATTGAACTCGATTATCAATGCACACGGCGACCTTTTCCCACCAAACTCTGCGACGTACGTGCGGTATTCGAGTTTGCTGAGGTTTGCAATTTTGAATTCGGAAATCTTCAGGTCAGATGTCAATCCGCATATCTCCGCGAACGCCAGCGGTAACCGAGTCGCCGCCAAGAGACTCGGGATTAAAAAATGGGTAACCGGCCACTTGGGTTCACCGCTTTGTTATCGGGTGAGGTATGGTTACAGAAAACGCAAGGGTTGAGACTCTAGCCAGAGGCGAGGACGTAAAATTTTGTGTTCAGTGCATCATCAATGGATACGACGAACATTGCGTGATCCGTGCATTCTCGATCGACCATGCTGAGGAAGTCGCACCGGAGATCGAAAGGCTTGTCAAACCGGTGTACCGAAAAGCGTATCGAGCCGGGTTTGCATCCTGCCAATCGGCCATGCGTGATGCGATTGAGTTGTCACGATAACGAACTCGGATCACCGAGCAGGAACCAGTGAACCATCTATTTTGACAACCGTGCAAGTATCGCGTCAGTGCATCCGTTTGTTATGGCGTATCCTTTCAGGAGTTGTCGGGCAGGCGTTCCGTGAAACGTCCTGTACCAGAGAAAAACAGTCGCAAAGCAACAATGGTCTCAATCGATTGAAAGTCCTACCGGTAGAACGCGCCGA
>JBKCTT010000242.1:0-64518 GCA_046318795.1 Pirellula sp. | reverse complement strand
TCGTGGAACTATGTCAGTAATCTTGATTCAATCGCAGCAGGCGACCAACTCATCACACCACAAACTGATCAACGCGAACGCGTCGAGATAATCCACGATTCGAAAATACAGCTTGAACTTGAGGAACTTTACCATGCTTCGAAAACCTGTTTGTGGGCTTCGAAAATCTGTTTATGGGTTGATTCTAGGCCTTTCCTTGTCGTCGGCTACGTTGGCGGACGAATGGCCCCAGTGGATGGGCCCGAACCGAGATGGCCTCTGGAAAGAAACAGGGATTATTGACTCGATCCCCGAATCGGGGCTACCAGTTTTGTGGCGCGTCCCCATCGGGGGCGGTTACTCCGGTCCCTCAGTCGCACAGGGGTGCGTAGTGGTAACGGACTATCAAGCGGTCAGTCCTGAGGTAAATAATGACCCCAGCACACGAGACCGTCGCGAAGGTAAAGAACGGATCGTGTGCTTGGACTTCAAGACCGGTGCCGAACTCTGGAAGGTTGAGTATCCTCGCCCCTACAGTGTTTCTTACGCGGTCGGCCCTAGAGCAACACCAACCATCGACGGCGATCTAGTTTATTGTTTGGGTGCCGAAGGCGATTTGCTTTGCCTCAAACTCAAGACCGGCCAAGAAGTTTGGAAGATGAATCTAAGCGAAGTTTACAAAACCGAAACACCTATCTGGGGCCATTCGGCGCACCCGTTGATTAAAGGTGATCTGCTGTACTGTCTTGCGGGGGGCAAGGATCATTTGGTAGTCGCTCTCGACAAGCGAACGGGCAAAGAAGTTTGGGGAGCTCTCAACGCAGAGGAGATTGGGTACTGCCCCCCATCCATCGCGAGCATCAATGGTGTTGAACAGTTGGTGGTTTGGACGCCTGACACTGTAGCAGGCTTGGACCTCAAAACTGGCAAAACCAATTGGAGCTATCCGCTTGTGCCGAATTACGCCATGTCGATCAGCGCACCACGATTCCAAGGCAATAAATTTTTTGCAAGTGGAATAGGGGAGGTCGCGGCTATGGTGGAACTCGATAAATCCGGGAAACCCGGCAAGACGCTTTGGTCGGGAGGCGATATGAAGAGGGGAGTTTACAGTGCGAATGCGACGCCTCTTTGGATCGGCGATGTCATTTATGGTGCGGATTGCGGAAGCGGAAAATTCATCGCCGTTGACGCTGCGAGCGGTAAACGACTTTGGGAAACGTACCAATTGACAGCAGGCGGCGAACGACGCGCCTCCCACGGAACGGCCTTTATGGTCCAAAACGACTGGCGGTCATTTATCTTTGCTGAGACTGGTGATCTGATTTTGGCGAAGCTATCCAAAAACGGATTTGAAGAAAAGGGACGCATGAAGGTAGTCGAACCTACCGGTGAATGCTTCGGTCGAGCCGTTGTTTGGTCCCACCCCGCTTTTGCTAACCGTTGCGTCGTGATTCGAAACGATAAAGAGATTGTCTGTGTCAGCTTAGCTGCAAAATAGTCCGCATCTCTTCTCAATCAAACTGGTCATCTGCTGTGGTATCCAGGTGACCAGATTTATTGATGGCGAGCAGAATTCTCATCGCCACCAATGATGATATGACAAACCCTCCGAGTCCCATGATGGAGAGGTCTTGAAGTCCGAGAGGGCCTCCCTCGGTGAACAATAGCGGTGGAACCTTGGACGCCATCAAAATGGAAGATCCGAGAAGCAAGGAACTGGTTAGTAGCCCCAGAACTAGTCGATTGATAGAGGGACTCAGACCTCGATGGGACAAATGAACATCCAAGCGTCCTTCTTGAATCAACTCCATGAGGGAACTGATTTGCGATGGCATCCGCTCGACCAACCCCTCTAGTTCGACATACAAACGTCGAATACGACGCAACTGTCTGCGAGGCGAAAAACGCCCTCTACGCAGCTGGATTATGGCCGGTTGCACAGCCTCCAAAATACTGAATCCTGGCGACAACTCTCGAATCGTACCCTGTAGCGTTACCAATGTCTTGATGAGCAGCCCCATCTGGCTCGGGAGAGTAATCCTGTGTCGGTGCAGGATGTCCGTCGCATCATTTAATGCCATCGCCAAGTCGATGGACTCGATGGGCTGGCTTGAGTAGGTGGCAATCAAATCCGCTACGTCATTCGACAACATGGCTTCGTCAATAGCTGGCGGAATTTTGCCTGCGCGTTTGATCAAGGACGTTAGGAGTGCGGAATCCTGGCTATACACTGCGAACAACATTTCTTCGATGGCTTGACGAAGGGTATCATCAATACGCCCGACCATTCCGAAATCGAGAAGCCCAATTGTTCCATCATCTTGGACAAGAATGTTACCGGGATGGGGGTCGGCATGATAAAGTCCCTTGACGAAAATCATATCCACGTAGAGAGTCGCAATTCGCTTTGCAACATCTCTTCGTTCGCATGGTCCGTGCCCATCATGCAACGCCAAAGAATGGATTGATTTGCCGTCCAATTTTTCCATCGTGAGCATCCGTGCGGATGAGCATGCCGGATAGCTAACCGGAATGCGTAGTTTATCACTACCGTTTAACAAACGATGAAACACCTGCAGATTTGATATCTCTCGCGAGAAGCTCAGTTCACGACGAAGGGTCCGGGAGAGTTGTTCAACAAGCGACTTTGGTTGCCAAGCAGCTAGTTCGGGAATTCGATCTGCCATGACGGCTAGCCCTTGGAGCACCTCCAGATCCTCATTCACTTTGGCTTGGATATTGACATGTTGCACCTTAACAACAACCTTGGTCCCATCGAGAAGTGTTGCCTCGTGAACTTGACCGATGGACGCCGAAGCGATCGGAATCTCGGCAAAGTAAGAGAAAACCTCATTGATGGGCCGTTTCAGTTCGCTCTCAACGACTTCACGTGTATCGCGAAAGCTATCCGGGGGCACTTGGGTCTGCAGACTTTGTAGTTCTTTGGCTAACTCGGAACCAACCAGATCGGGGCGTAACGATAGAACTTGCCCTAGTTTGATAAATGTTGGCCCCAGGTCGGTTAGGGCCATACGTATACGGGCCTCGCGACTATAGCTAGCCAGTGGCGTTCCCGAATCATCTTTGATCCAATCCCTAATAAAATCGACTCGAAGCCGACTCAACCAATCCGCCAAGCCGTACCGGCGCAGCACCACAATGATTTCTTGCCAGCGTCTTAGGTTGCGATAATATCGAGGCAGTGCGCTAATACGCATAGATTTATTTGATCGCCGGCGGAGGGGTTGGAAGAGGATCTTTGATCGAATTGGATTCAGTCCGCATTTTCTCGAACATCTCTTTGATCGATTTTCGATACTCGTCTGGATTTAGGCTTCCGACCGCAATGGGTTGCTCTCGAATCGCTTCCTCTCCTGTCCACGTGAGGCTGAACTGAGTGGCTGCGAAGCCGATTAGCATTCTAGTATCGTTTGGGAAAACAGTCTGCGTAAAGGTTGATGTACGAGCGCATTCGGTATCATGAGACGTATGCAATAGATCACCTGTTTTCAAATCCAAAACAGCGATCGAAGCCATCGAGGCAAAATTGTTATTGTTGATCCGTGGCAAATCGATACGGCGTGTGAGCAGTACTGCAGGACTATCTTCGCGATTCTGCAAAATGGGGAACGAATAGCTCACGACGGGAACAGTCTTCTTCCACACGAGAGAACCGTCCGCGACGGAAATCGCAAAGACAGGGCCACTCACCGGTGCAAAACTGTCTTCTAACAAACTGGGAAAGATCTGCAGATCAGGAACCTTGATGCTCGAATTGTAGGGCAACACCACCACCCTATCTCGGAACTTCGCCAAAGAAAGCCGTTGATCGACTCGATCTGTTTGTGTGGGCTCCATGGCCGTTTGATCATAATTGATCCGGCCAGCATACTCTTTTTGATCTGCAGCACTCCAGTAATGATATTGGCCGGCATTGTCCAGTGCTACCAATCCTACCTCAGAGTCGACTCCAACAATCGTGTCCGCCGAGAAACTCCTTTCGAGCAATACATTTCCGTTCGACAGATCCACCATACGAGCCAGTCCGCTTTGCGAATCCCCGAAGAAAGCAAACTTACCTAACGGGAAGAACTCATTGGTTGCGTTCTTGAAGGGAATAGTTTGAACATCCTGGCCATCCCGCAGATCCAGAATTCGGATCTCCTTGCCCGGCCTGATAGCATAGACATTCTGGCCATCGACCGAGAAAAACTGCCCTGCCATATTTGCGCGGTTCCAAAGAACTTTTTTGTTGTTCAGGTCCAATAACTCGAGCCTATCGTTTTCGAATACGAGAATTCCTCGACGACTGATCGACAGAATTGCGAATCCTCGTTCGGATACGCGATTACCCCAAAACGACAGGAAATCACCTCGTGATGTCCTGCCGCGAGTCACTTGCGGGGGTGGAGTATAACTGGTGTGCCATAACTCTGGTAATTCGGCGTAAGATACATTCTGATCTAGACCATTCAATCCGACCAATGTGCGGTTACTCTCCAAAACGATTCGACCATCGATAGCATAGATGGTAGGAGAAACTCGATCCCAGCCGATGCTAGGAACCCTGATGTTCCATCCCATGCCCATCTCCGGATTGAACAGCGACAAAAATTTGACCGAGTCACCCCATTTAAAATCCCAGCCTCGCATGGAACTGCCAATCAATCGCCCCACCTTTGCCTGCGATGGGCTCGGGCGCACCAAATTGTTTTGTAATGCTGCTACATCGTTCTTGAGCACATTGAACTCGACTCGACCTTTGGGCCATTTATTTTTTCCACCAGGTATGGGAGAACTGCCCGACACATTAAACTCAGGCAACCCTCGTGAAAGAAACGGTCTCGAAGCAGCTGAAGCATTTTTCCAAACCTCGAAATCCTGTTTGGCCTCTTCGTCTAGAGGTGCCATAATCATATTGGCGATCTGCTCTCGACCCGTTGAGATGTAGACTTTGGCTAAAAGCAAACGACCTGCGGTATCATTCAGCAAACAATCGCTTACCGAATCCGCCGTCTCCTTTTCCAGCAATAATGTCTCGACGTCTAAATAACGACGCTCAGCGAGCAATTCTTCGGCAAAGCGATTCCTCGTTTTCTCTGTTCCAGGGACCCCTCGCAACAATGTCAATCGCTTTCGAAGTGATGCGGGTGAGAGCAGCTCCAACTGTCGAATATGTTCATCGATGGCCTGCCCCACCTTTGGATACTTGCTCAGATCCCCTAGTTTTTCAACCGTTTTTTCGATCTTCGTTGCAATCCAGTGTTCCTGTTGTATCAAGACATCCGAGCCCATTCGAATCAATTCAGTCTCTGCACCAAGATCCGCCTGTTTGCGCGCGATCTGTTCTATGACATCGAGAGACTTGAGCAACACCTCTTCGGTGCGCCCGCGTGTTTCTAATGACTCGATTAATCTGCTTACATAATTAAAATCATCATCCAGATCGATCGAATACTTGGAGATTCGTGATACGAATTTGTCAAAGTCTAACTCGAGGGCGGACGACGCCGCCTTTTTTAGCTGTTTCCAACTGGTTGGATTTTCTGGATCGGAAAGGTAAGCCTTCTCCAGGATATCGAGCGCCTCTTCGATACGATTTTCAGACAGCAGCACTTCACCCTTCATGACCAGCGATTCAATCGAAACTGACTCTTGCGCTAATTCCTGCTTTAGTTCTTCGCTTACGATCGACTTGACTTTGTAGCAAGTCAACTGGAAGGGTGAAACCGACAGAATACGATTTGTTGCGAATAACAAATTCCCAAGTGGCTCATCATGCTTGGTAATGTTCGTGACTTTACCAGTGGCGATATCAATCTCTAGGATCTGCTGCAACGATGTGGGGAGGTAGTAAAACTGGTCGCGTCGTACTCCACGACCGACCACTTGGGCTCCACCCTCAAGATTTGGCATGTTCCATCTCATTTTGCCCGTTTTTAGATCCAAACCAACGAGTGAATTTTGATGAACGCATAGGACAGTATCTCCGGCTATCCCTCCAATATATCGAAACGGACCATTTTCCGATTGAGAGATTTGCCACAGAACTTTTCCATTCAATACCGAAACGGCAAACAATTCCAATGCATCGACGGGAGCGTAAACGGCGATACCTTTTGATATCGTGGGTGAAAGATCTGCTGATCGTGTATCAAACGGAGAATAATCCCCCGTCTGAACCGCACCAAACGCACCCGCCTGGGCTAATGAAAACGAATCCTTGACCTCATACTTGAGCGCCCACGCCAACGACTTACTCTGCCGATCCACTGCAACGAGGTGGCCAGAAACAGTCGGGCACAAGATGACATTGCCATCAATCGATGGAATCGCACCTACACTTCTCAAAAGTGCATCATCGGTGATCGGTCCTGATAAATTCGTTACGAGGGGTTGCTGCCACCTCAATCTACCCGACGGCGGATCGAGCGAAAACAGATAGACGTCACCGTTTTGTTCTCCCAGCACGAACAACTCGTTCCCCTCTGCTTGTGGTGCGCCGAGAAAAAACGTGTTGGCTAACCGAGGCTCAATTTGACTAACCGTACCGCCAACCTCCCACTGAATCTTCCCTTGCTCGGAAACACTCCAACATTGCAAGACATTTGTTGTTGGTTCTACCCCAGGACGGGGAATACGATTATTCTGCCCCAGTGCATACTGCGTCGAAACATCGATGCTCGGACGTTCGCAAAGCCCGAATACCCGCTCTCCATCGCTTGACAATTGACCGTACGAGGTCTCCCCCCAAACTCTTTTTACTAAATAGTCAGGAGCAAACGACTCTTCTGTTGCCTGGCCCCGCAGGGACAACATGCGATCAGGGGAATAACCAATCGGCATCCCTGTGTAAGCACATTCCCAAAGAAACAATCCTGTCGAAACATCGAAAGCGTGAATCCTGTGATCGTACGTGGGAACAACCACAACACGCCCTACATGAATCGGGACTCGCGATGGTATTAAATACGAGTCTCGTTCACCTCGCTCCAACTGAGTCTTCAGCGTCACCCCTAAAGCTCTTTTTCTGAAGTCAGACTCATGTAACTCAGAATGCCAATCCCTGATGGTCAACACCTTACCCGCCAATGTGTTGGCATTCCTTCGGCTATCTCCACCCAAAGTTAATGGTCTGCTAATCACTCGATCTTGATAAGTCGGCATCCCCTCCATCAATTGGTCAAGAAGCTTCGCAGAGTCCGTGCCGCTACTCCAAGCAATCTCCTTTCCGTTCCAGCTTATCTTCGACGATGGCGAATTCCCTCGGAGCAACTCCAAAATCTCGACTGCACTGGATATGTCACCGACCGAAGCAAGATTGGTTGCCGCAGCAAACGCAAGTCGCGGTCCGAACTTTTCAACGATCCTCGATTGGGAGAATAAACGCAAATAGAGAGATGCCGCACTGCTGGAATCCCCCATCCTAACAGCCCGCTCCGCCAACAGTAAGGTAGCGTCAATGCCTACCGGCAAAAAGTCATACTTTTGGGAAAGTTCCCTAATGACGGACCAATCCGAGTTCGCTAATGCGTCCGTGTACTCCCGCTCAGCCTCCACACCATATTTAACTTCCAAGAGCTTTATTGCATCGGCGGGTAACTTGTCGATGATGCTCCGTACTCTCTGAAACAGAGATCCCTTTATAACGCTTCCCTCGCTTCGTTTTGTGGGAGCAATAAAGTAATCGTAACCGAGATCCTCCGTCTGCTCTTCCTCGAGCCCTAATAAACTCCCCAACGCAACGACCGCCGAATTCCATTGCTCGTTCTCGATCGCTTCCTCAGCATCCTGCAATATCGACATGACCTCACGCGCTGGCCGGGTTAAATCCGACTCTCTCTTAGTTCGCGCACGTCCCATGAGTTGCGCCAAACAAACATCCTGTATCAGAGCCAAAGCCAGTAGACTCGTGACAATCAATCTAAGTGCCGCCAACGGAGAAGCGGGGCGTTTTCCGAAGACTCGTTGAGAATCACTGGGAACCAAAACGGGATTGTATTTCATCGCATCCATTGCTCTGTGAGGATTCGTAATGTAGTCCAAGCCTGCGAACCAAACTCGAGATCTCCTAATAGTGTATCCCGAACTACCTCGAAACTAAACCGGTTTCCAAGTACAAACCGACGGTATTGGACCTAGAATAAGGTCAAAATCCTGGGATCTTTGGCGATTCTCAGGGCATTGGCCCGCACGGTATTCCCTACCTTCAGCCAAAGAAGAATTCAGCTCACAGTCTCTCAATTTCGTTTGTTCGAAACCACCCCCCAAAGGAGCAGACAAGAATTGGGTACACCAAAAGCTAACCCAATGAGAAACAGTGCTTCTATCCAAAATTGCTCCAATGAGCCAACGAGGGTCACCCCACTCAACATTCCGGCCCCACCCCGTAAAGCGACGAAGCAGGCGACCACAATTACACCGTAGCCCCCACTCAAAACGAGATTCAAAACCAGAAAGCGTTTCCACCAACCTCCACGGAAATTAGGCCGCGGTCTTTTGCCCGATGTCACTAGGTAAGGATTCGAATCAGGGTTAGGCATATGCGATCATTGAGGAGACATCTCCCTAGCTAGGTCGCGTTGTAATGGGTCTTTGCTCGGTGCCGCCACTTGTTTAGAGTATCCTTAGATGGAGGAGCCTTATCTCGTAATACACGTTGCCCCTCGGCCGTTTCTGATGCTCTCAGCACCATCTGATGCAACTCGTCAACCGATTGCCGCAAAAGCTCCTCAACGTTGGCAACACCGGCTAAATACAACAAACCAGATCCGGCCGCCGACAAACCGGCGATTTCGTGAACCAATCTAGCCTGAATCTTCCATTGTTCTATCGTATCAGGCACTATCCAGCTCGTTTTTAGCTTGCTCGACAATTCTTGACTGTCCGCCATCATTAACTGCCCTACAGTCCGAATCCCGATCGCCTCCAACCGAGCCGCCGTCTTAGGGCCAATAGCAGGTGCATCGACAATGGGATCGTCTAGCTCCAGTCGCTTGACTCGTCCCGAGTTATTACTTGGCTGCAATGAAATTGGCTGCGTGTTTGTTGGTCGGTTTTTTGTTTCGGTCGCTGGCCTATCATTCGTCGGTATCGCACGACTGGATGCCGTACGATTAGGCATTGCGGGCGACTTAGGTGCAGCCAATTGCTTTTCTAATTTATTTTCGTTAGCATGCTTTTCCTCGCGATCGTCAGAAACGTCTGTCGGATTCGGACGGGTCTGTTCGACAACTGCACGAGCAGAATTAATCTCCCTTAGTGTTGGCAAAAGCTCGGGATAGCGGACTCTCGCTTTGGCGACAACAATTTGCTCCTCCGGAAGGGATCGCTTTACCGTGCCGGTTGCCAAATACTCGTGCATTATCGCTTCCACCTCACGCTTTTGTTGTACGTCAGCGATAGCCTTTGTAATTCGTGCTGCCGGAACCGTAACGGTAGCCAGCAATGTCGGCCATGTTAGAGAAAAAGAGGGGATGGTCGCCGTTGATTCGAACGACATGCGGTCGAGCACCGCCGCCCAACCGCTAATCGCCCATGTAAACAACTGAGCCAGTACTTTCTTTGAGGATTGCCCCAAGGCGAGACTTGGTTGCACTCGGGCCTCAGTCATGTCGTAGTTATCAATCAGCTCATTATAGTATTGATGAGATAGCAAGGCAGACGCATGGATCGCATCCTTGAGCCACGCATCCGATTCAGGCAACTCGTAAGACGGGAGCGATGGATTGGAAAGAGCCAAATCCATTATTTCGTCGTAGGCACAACATATACTCCACTCCATCGGTCGGTGAACTACCGACTCTTTTGTCGTTTGCCCAGTGTGGAGAGGCATCCATGGATCGGTGTAATAATGACTCAAAACGCCGATTGAGTACGATGCATCGCGATAACGACCAGCCGCTAGGTGCTCGAGCGCTTCGGAATACCATTTCAACGCGGCTTTAGCAGCACCTCCCCAAAAACCATCCTGAACGTGCAAAACGTGATTCTGAAAATCCTTAAAAGCCGAATCTGGATCTTTGGCCCCCCGGAGGTAGTCTGCAAAATGAGCCAGGAGCATGCGGCTGAGCTGCCGGCCCGAATCCGTTCGAACCTCTTCGAGGGCATCCATCGCAAAGTAGTGATGAACACTTTTGCAATGGGCTGCCCTCAGTACAGCAGTGAGTAACCGCATGGATGCTTAGAACTTTTTCATCTCGCAGCTAAGTCCACCCGCCGCAGGAACGTACGCTTGGCGTGTATAGTCCATCACCATCCGGTGACTGCTAAATCGCCACGCTAGGGTACTGATGCTACTCATCATCATCTTGATCCACTGACGTGGTAAACCGTCTGCGTCGCGATTGTAGAAAATGGGTACAACCTCTTCTTCAATCGTTTTGTATAGGTACTCCGAGTCGCGAGCGTCGGTGATGCGATCCTCCGAGTGGCTAGTGCCTTTACCGATCGCAAATCCGTTGGAGCCATTAAAGGCCTCTGCCCACCAACCGTCGAGAATGCTGCAGTTCAATCCGCCGTTGTAAACCACCTTCTGGCCGCTGGTACCAGATGCTTCGAGCGGTCGACGTGGGTTGTTCAGCCATACATCTACACCTTGGATCAAGTGACGACAAACGTTAATGTCATAGTCCTCGATGAAAACGACTCGACCGCCGAATCGAGAATCATGCCGCAGATTAGCGATTTCCTGAATGAATCGTTTGCCCGGCTCGTCTTTCGGGTGAGCTTTACCCGCAAAGATAACTTGGACGGGTCGCTCTTCACTGTCCAAAATTCGGCTGATACGATCCAGATCTTTGAATAGCAAGTTGGCTCGTTTGTAGGTCGCAAAACGTCGACCAAAGCCGATCGTCAAAATGTTAGGAGACAGAACGTTGCGAGCTGCCTCGACAACATCATCACTTTCACCACGGCGGCGGCATTGGCGGGAAACACGACGTCGTACGAAGGATAGTAGCAAATTCTTCAACGCATTGTGAGTTTCCCACAGCTCACCTGGATCGACCGCATGGATGTTCTGCCAAACATCCGCTTCGCCCATCTGGGATTTCCAGTTAGCAGGAAAATGTCGGTCGTAGAGCTGTTGCATTTGCCAGGCCAACCAGCTTTCGACGTGAACACCATTGGTGATGTGACCAATGGGAATATTTCTCTCTTCGCGATGGGGATATAGCGTGCTCCACATTCGCCGTGATATATGGCCGTGAAGTTGCGAAACAGCATTGGCACAACGCGAGAGCTTTAGACCAATGACCGTCATGCAAAACGGTTCGGAATGATTATCAGGATGTACTCGGCCCATCGCCATCAGTGCATCATGACTCATGTGGATGGAATCTCGCAGTGGTCCCAAGTGCTCCTCTATCAATGCGCCGTCAAATCGATCGTGTCCGGCTGGAACAGGAGTATGCGTCGTAAAGACCGTCATGTCGGCAACCTCGCGAGCCGCCTCATCAAAACTCAATCCATCATCCTCCATTCGTTCTCGGATGACTTCGAGCGGAGCAAACGCACTGTGCCCCTCGTTCAAGTGATAAACACCTGGCTGGATTCCCAACGCGCGCAATGCTTTGACCCCGCCAACACCAATCACCAGTTCCTGACGAATTCTGGTCCGCTCGTCGCCTCCGTACAAACGACTTGTCAGTTCGCGATCCTCTGGGCGATTGCCATCGACGTTGCAATCGAGCAAGAAAAGCGAAACGCGACCTACATTGACTTTCCACACCTTGGCCAGCAACCGGCCATTGCGTGTCTCAATGGATACCGTCAACGGAGTACCGTCAGCAAGAGTTGCCGGCACTAGAGGCAGATCCTCCACCTTGGTCTCAAAATACTCTTCCCTCTGGTAGCCGTCTTCCGACAAATGCTGCTTAAAGTATCCGTGCGAATAATACAAACCGATGCCGACCAACGGCACACCCAATCCGCTCGCACTCTTAACGTGATCACCGGAAAGCACTCCCAAACCGCCCGAGTAAACAGGCAACGATTCATGCAGGCCAAATTCGGCAGAAAAATACGCGACGGGTTTTGCCCCCAAAACGCCAGCATTGGTCTGAGCCCACGTGTTCTGGGACTCAAGATACTCATGCAACCGACGGTACGCGTAGTTAACGCGACTGTGAAGGACCATCTCACCAGCCCGAATAGCTAGCCTTTCTGGAGTGAACTCGCGGAGCAAGGCGATCGGATTATGGTCCAGTTGACGCCATCGAATCGGATCTATGTCCCGAAAAAGGTTATTAACCTCAGGCTGCCAGCTCCACCACATATTCTTTGCCAGCGCCATACACTTTTCGTATAAAGCGTCTGCGTCGATTTCATTTGCGAAATTCGGAGCTGCTAGTTCCTGTCGTACCGTGTATTCGATCTGTGTCATTTGTGTTTCTTAGTTGACAAGTTGCGTTGATGGGTTTCCAAACCCTTCCAGTACAGCGACTTACGTCTTAACGACATAAACCACCCAATTGCTTGAACGGAATCGCGAATTCTTAAACTGCGCCACATTCGTGAGTGATGCACTTTACCACACTTTTAGCGAAATTGCTTGAAAACGAAAAGTCTGATCCTATGCACAACTGGGATATGGCAGTTTGGATAACAGAGGCGAAATGCGTAATATAAGAACGATTCGGTTTGTCCCAATATAGATAGCTGTACAGACGAAGACGTTCGGGCCGCGGTACCTTGAACATTTTTTTGCTGTAAGATCTCCGAAATCTTCTTCATGAAAACTATGTCAGATCCAAACAATTCATCTCCGAAAGCATGCCACTGTTGTGGATTGGTTCAGCTTGTACCAAAACACTCCGATGATTCTGTGTCCAATGATTTTGTAGCCGTATGCTCCCGTTGTGATACTCCGATCGCCTCCAGTGCATGCCGGGAATCAATGAGGGCCAAGGTATCAGCGTTCTCTATCGCGGCTCTTGCGCTCTATCCTTCTGCTATTCTTCTTCCCATCATGAAGATTGAACGGTTAGGACATCACCACGAAAGTAGTGTCCTAGGGGGTATCTGGGAATTGGTAACATCTGGGAACATATTTATCGCCGCCGTTATTTTTCTATTCTCGATTCTGTTCCCCCTCTTCAAGCTCATAGCGCTCGTTGAACTGACGTGGCTAGAGCTCTTTAGCCATCGCCATCGGGCGTTTACCTACCGCATGATGGAATGGGCAGGCAAATGGAGCATGATGGATGTCATGTTGATCGCGTTCCTGGTTATGTCGGTGAAACTATCAGGCCTGATCGAATTTCAGTTCGGCCTGGCGATCTTTTCTTTTTTCGCATGCGTCAGCTTCAGTTTGCTCGCGACCATCGCCTTTGATCCGCACGCTCTTTGGGAAACCAGCTAATTGTGTCTATGAACGATGAAATGAATTCGAGCGACTCGAAAACCCAACCCGTTTCGACTGCGAACCTAACGATCGATCAATCGCTGCCTCAGGCTCGCCTCGTCTCCCGATCGCGATCGAAACCATCCGCATGGTGGTTGGTCGCAATATTGGGAATCAGTGCTAGCATTGGTTCGTTTTTATATGCCTACAGAACCTCTGGAACCGAAATCGTTATCGAATTCTCCGAGGGGCATGGTATCAAACCGGAGGATCGACTGCGTCATCATGGAATCGATATTGGCGCTGTTACAAAAGTGGAGCTTACGCAGGATTTGTCCCGCGTCTTGGTCTCGGTTCGATTAAACTCTAATGCCAACGCAATCGCCCGCGAGGGTTCGCAATTCTGGATTGTTCGGCCGGCTCTTTCGTTTGATAACATATCCGGCTTGGACACGATCCTCGGAGCAAAATACCTGTCAGTTAGACCTGGCTCCCCAGAGTCAAAACGCTCAACCCGATTCGTGGGATTGGAAACTGCGCCCATATCCACAGCCAAAGATGGCGCGTTAGAAATCACGCTCGATAGTTCGACTCGCGGCGGGCTGTCGAATGGAGCTCCCATTCTTTTCCGTGGCTACCGGATCGGGAATATCATTCAAGTCGGTTTGGCGAGCGATGCTCGCAGCGTACGAGCGAGATGTGCGATCGATCCAGAATACCGCGATCTAGTTCGACCGAATTCGAGGTTCTGGAATCGAAGTGGTTGGAAACTCAACATCGGGATTACCGGCGTAGAGCTTGAAGCAGACTCCATGGCGCAAATTTTGACCGGCGGCATCGAAATGGCCACGCCGCAATCAGACTTGGCAGCGGTCAATACAGGCCACTCGTTCGTTCTCTACGATGAAGCTCAGCCCGAATGGTTGGCTTGGCAGCCATCAATTGGCCATGGTTTAGATTGGCAAGAAAAAGAAAAGGCATTACCCACCCCGATCCGAATGGCTCTTCGATGGCAGGAACGTTCCTTTGGTTTCCGAACCAACAAACAGACGGCAGGTTGGTGTTTACCTCTCGACGACGGCTCCTTTCTTTGTCTCTTAGAACAAATAACTGCACCGAATAACGCCCTTGGAGATTCGGTATTGGTTGAATTTGCGGGCGTTGCGGTAAAGCGAGAAGAGCTGGCTATAGAAATTGTCAGCAACTCTAACGACAAACTCGTTCGATTTCGAACGAATGTATTGATGGATGCAACGTTGACACGATGGCCAACCAAAAAAGTCTCGACCAGCCAGGGCAATGATTCCAGCTTTGTCATTTCCGGTGGAGAGCCGGTCCATTCGATAGTAATTGACGCAAATCGTGTTGAACGATCGGGCGAGGAATGGAAAATTGAGTCAGGAATTGTTTCAAATACGGATTTGACGGGAGCTCCTGTAGTCGATTATCAAACCCATGCCGTCGTTGGTTTTATTGCTAAACGAGGCGAGGATTTGGTTATGGTTCCTTATCCCTAGCCTCGCTATCTATCGCCAACAACATGGCCAACGCGTACGCATTTCTAATTGTGATGCTTGCGACTAGCCCCACCGGAGTCTCATTGGTGCCCCTCTAACAAGTGAGTGGAGTACTTGTCCTTTTTTGTTCTGTCAAAGCAGAACCAAAATCCTGATTGGGCAGAAAGATCGAACGCAGAAAAATGAGCCTCGTATCTTTCTGCGTTCGATCTTTCTGCCCTTATAAGTTGTCTAGTTTGGCCCCTTTAATTGATTCCTTGAAGTGGCTTGTTATCTCGTGTTAGCGATTGTTCGGTGTTCCTGGTTTCTTGTATCATCATTTTCATGCCCCATCTTCTTGCAAAATTAACACGACACGACTTTGTCCTCTCATCCGATGGTGACTGACTCGCGCGATGTGAACTGGGGTGAAAGGTTCAATGCAGGGCGCTGCACATGTGGATAAATGAAAAATTCAGTGTCTGGGAGTGAGTTCTGGACTCCGTTTATTCAAGACAGTAAATCGCTTCAAAAGTACGGAAATAAATTCGACCGTCGACAAAGACGGGGGTGGCAACCGTTTGACCCTCAAGCGGATTTTCGGCAACCAATTTCGGTTTCTCTCCGGATAGATCCAGAACCGAAGTCATGCCATCTTCTCGACTACAGTAAAGATGATTGCCCGCCAAAATCGGGGAACTACTGTAAGCGTTTCTGTTGCGAGGTAGAGATTCTTGCCAAAGTACTTTTCCAGTGGGTGCATCTAAACACGTAACAACGCCCTTGTCACCTAGGTTATAAACCTTTCCCGCTTGATAAACCGGTGTTGGTACGTCGCTACCTAACTGCGCCGTCCAAGCAACACGCTTGTCGGCCGGTAGACCTTTCTCTAACTTGATCGCGGTAAGAGTATTACCTCTTGCGTAAGGGCATATCACTAGATCTCCAGCTATAACGGGTGATGCGATGGAGCGAAAGAATGGATTATTTTCGGGATTGAGGCCGCCTACTCGCCAAAGCTCTTTTCCACTGGTTGCATCATGGCTTGTTACGTGATCGGCACCAACGGTAACAATCTGTCCATCGTGGTAGACCGGTGTCGTATACGCTTGATTCGATTCCTGATTCACGTCCAACCAACGGTCAGCCTTCCAGACCTCGCTACCATTGGACTTATCGATGGCCAGCAAGAAGCTAGGTCCCGAATGCATAACGGCAATTACGAGATGATCTTTCGTTAAAATGGGTGAAGTGCCGAGGTCCCACCATAACGTATCCTCACCGTATTTGTCTTGGATGTTAAACGACCAAACCACTTGACCATTGAGATCAAGTGCAGCGACCTCTCCATTTTTGAAATAGACAAAAATGTGCTTACCATCGGTTATCGGAGATGAGTTCGCGCCGCTGGCCTTTGCATTCTTGCCAGGAGCCGCTGGACTGAGTTGTCGCTCCCAAACCTTTTGGCCATTTTCAGCAATCGCCCAGACCGTGTTTTTGTCACCGGTTGAAAGGGTAAAGATCACTTTCTTGTCAACAACGATCGGCGACGAGGCACCGCGACCAGGCAACTCCATTTTCCATTTAACACCCGATTCTTCGGACCATTTGGTTGGATACTTGGTTCCATTCGCAACACCCGAACCGTTGGGCCCTCGCCAGTTGCTCCAAGGCAGATCGGCCAACGCTATATTACTGAGGCCGCAGATTAGAGAAAGCAAGATGTAGCGATATGTTTTTGAAGCTTGTGGGAACGGCACGTTTTTGAGGGATGCTGATTTCATGATGTGTCGGTAAAGTCGTGACTTATTTTAGGTAGGAATTAGTCGTTTGGAGGGAAGCGTGCTAGTCCCCATTGTAATAAAATTTGCCGCGAGCGTATCGACGATTGCGATGGGTGAGTCGATACAGAAAATTGGTCTACACTAGGAAATACAGTATAGATTCCCCTACTTTTTCTAGCTGACTCATTGCAAATAGAGATGCTAAACGAGCGGTTTAGCGATGTTTTTTGTTGTAAGCTATCAACTGCCTACACGGCATCAGGCGGCTCGCAATTAGGCGGCGCGTTTGATTTTGGTATGAATGATCTCGCCCTTTTCATTAACCTCTTCGAATCGCACGGAGACTTGTCGGGAGACGCCACTTTCTTGCATGGTAACACCGTAGATCATATTGGCCGCAGTCATCGTTTTCTTGCTATGGCTGACCACGATAAACTTAGTCGAATCGAGGAATTCTCTCAAAACGGTTACAAAGCGTCCTATGTTCGCTTCATCGAATGGCGCATCGACTTCGTCCAGTATGCAGAAGGGGCTTGGGCGATACTGAAAAAAGGCCATGATCAAAGCGACGGCTGTAAGTGCTTTCTCGCCACCGCTTAAAAGTGAGTTACTGAGTGTGGTTTTACCGGGAGGGGTGGCAACGATTTCGATTCCGCTGTCTGGGTCCGAGGGATTTTCCAGCACGATATCAGCGAAACCACCGCCAAAGGAACGGCGATAGAGGTCTTGGAAATTAGCGCGGATGCTTTCTAAGGTTTCGATAAAGATATGGCGAGAATCTTCATCAATCTTGGTCATCGTTGCCAATAATTCCGACTTGGCTCGATTCAAATCGGATTGATGCCCTGATAGCCGATCGAAACGAGACTGAAGCTCATCGAGTTCTGCCAGTGCTTCCATATTGACGCTACCGGTCATATCAACTTCCATGCGAAGCTGTGCAACGTTGGCTTCCAGTGTTCCTTTGAGGGCATCTAGTTGGTTCTGGCTGCTGATTTTTGCAACCTCGTTTTGAAACGCAAGCAACTCCGCATCCGGTTCGGAAATTTCTTCCGAGACAAGATCGCGAGAATTGGTTGTTTCTGAATCGTTCGCCTCGCTAGCAATAGGCAGATCGATACGATATTCGCTCGAGTATCTTTCAATGAGTTGTGTTACTTGCGTATCCAGAAGAGCATGGGAAGACTGTAGAGCTAGAATTTTGTCTTCATTCTTCTCAAGTTGACGGCGCCCGGAATCGCAGGCGCGAATCGCTTCGTTCGTGGCCCCGTTTTGTGATTCCCACTGAGCAGCGTTTTCGGTTTGTTCGATTTCTAGTTGTTGCAGAACCTGTCGAGCTGATTCCATGCGTTGCTCGAACTCGACACTTGATTGGACCGTCTGCTGCATTCTGGTCTCAATATTTCCTAAGGCTAGGTTGGCCTCATCTGCATTTTTCTCTCGTTCCGTAGCATCTTGTTTCAACTGAATGAGCGTGGTGCGTAGTCCCTCGAGGCGTTGGTCTAATCTTGCCAGCTGAACACGTTGATCACCCATGTCGGATTGTTTCGTTTGCAAATCCAGGTTTGCGGATTGATATTGATGACGCAGTTCTGCAATATCCGACTCGGATGATTGCTTTTTCGATTCTAGTTCAGCAATCTGTCGCTCTGTGTTTTCACATAACGAGCGGCGTTCCGCAACACGTTCACGAATGGAAGTAAGTTGATTTTGTAAGCTCTCGATTTTTTGAAGAATTTGATTGCGTTTCGAATCGGAACTCTCGAGTTGTGCTTCTAATTTTGATAAGCGATGCGACGCGTCTCGTTCATCCTTACTGAGGGATTTTAGGTTGATTTCGTCTTTCTGAAGACGCGTTTGGTAATCCGTGAATTCTTGGTTTTCAGCAGCGAGTGCCCTCTCAAGAGCTGCGATTTCGTCTCTCGCGATTTGCATTTCGGTGCGTCTAGATATCAGCCCTAAGCCGGCTTGCAGAGCACCGATCGTAATGCTTCCATCGCTATCAACGAGTTGGCATTCTGCCGTAACGAAACGAAGGCCA
Organism: Pirellula sp.; assembly: GCA_046318795.1. GTDB lineage: Bacteria > Planctomycetota > Planctomycetia > Pirellulales > Pirellulaceae > JBKCUI01. The sequence continues at coordinate 45,870 of JBKCTT010000242.1, read as the reverse complement.
GCACCCCGAAAATGACTCAGTTCCAACGCGGTTGCCAACGAATCTACAAACCAGGTCGTACCTAACAGCGATCGCATGAGAGGTTCATACTTTGGGTCGTAGCTGGTTAGTCTATCCGCACGACCGATGATTCCTCGCAATCCATCCAGTTCAATCTTTTCACCCGATCTGCGATTCGGAAGCCGGTCCAACCGGAGGAGTGTGACCCGCCCTTCGATGCTAAGACCACCTTCGTTGATCCAATCGACGATAAGTCCGTTTGTAAGCACAATGGCATCAGCGAGATTTCCCAGGGCCACGTCGATCAAGGGGGCGATATGCATTTCGCTGGAGAGTAAATCCGCGATCAACCCGTGCACGGTATCCCATGTGTTGTGGGACTGCCCGTACGGAGCTAGGGCTACATCATTAGGGTTTGATTGATTTGCGCGAGCCAACCTTAGCAATTGCTGACCACCTCGACCTGCGGCGGTAAACTGATCTTCTAGTTGTTCGAGAACTTGTAGTCGTTCGCGAACTCCATGTAATTTGCTTTGCAAACCAGAGACTGATTCTTGTTTTTTGAACAGCTCGGAGCGGGCCAGTTCCAGTTGTAGTTCTGCATCCCTTCGTCGTGTTCGAATCGAGTCTGCGATTTCTCGTTCCGCAGCGAGTTGGATCTTTAATTGGCTAAATTCTTGATCGTGGTTTTCGAGTTCCTTCGCAACCGACGAGCTATTTTGGGTTAGCTCCTCGATGTTTAATTCCATTTCCTCGACGTGTAGCTGGTAAGCCACGATTTTGGAACGCAGTTCATTGATGCTGGAGCCAAGTTCGTTCTGTTGCTGAGTGATTAGCTCCAGCTGATTTTCCAGTACAATTAACCCTGCTTTAGATTGGGCATAAATCGCTTCTCTTTCTAAGAGTTCCTCGCTAGCGATGCGTTTTTCGTCTTCTAGTTGCAATAATTCTCGTTCACGAGCCTGCGATTCCTCGGTGCCCAAAGTCGCTCGTTCCTGGAGTGCTTTGAGGCGTTCCTGCAGTATAACTTTTTCCGCATTGAGATCTTCGATTCGTTGCAAGGCAGCATGATAACCAGATTCAGCAGAGACCGTTTGTTTCTGAACGTCTAGGTATTGCTGCTGGTGTGCGGTCTGCTTCGCCTGTAATTCAAGTAGTCGTGTCTTATGCTGATCTGCGGATTCCTGAAGACCTTTTAATCGCTCGGTTAGCTCGACTTTCGCTTGTTCAGCGGAGGCAATTTGCGAAGCGAGATTGGCTTGTTGTTTTTTAAGAATTTGATATTCAACATAACCAAGCTGACTGCGTTTTGAAAAAAGCTGTTGCGATATTTCACGGTAGCGTTGTGCTTTGGTCGCTTGACCTTTCAGGGTACTCAATCGTCTACCAACTTCGTCGACGATGTCGCTTAGGCGAAGTAAGTTCTGATCAACTCGCAGCAATCGACGTTCGGCTTCGACTTTTTTGGCTTTGAAGCGAGATATACCAGCCGCTTCTTCGAATATACCTCGTCGGTCTTTTGCGGACGCTTGGAGAAGCCGATCCACTTTGCCCTGTTCGATCAAGCTATAGGCATCAACACCAACACCTGTGCCACGGAAAAGGTCTTTTACATCTTTGAGTCGGCAGTTTTCACCATTGATGCAATACTCCGTATCGCCACTGCGGAAAACCCGTCTCGTTACGTGAACTTCGTCGGAGTCGTGATGAAACGTTCGCTTTGAATTATCGAGAATGAGGGTGACTTCGGCGCTGTTGCTGGGGCGTCGACCACCGGCTGCCGAGCCTTTGAAGATAACGTCGGCCATATCAGAGCCACGAAGAGCTTTCGCACTCTGAGAACCAAGCACCCATTTGACAGCATCGACCACGTTCGACTTTCCGGAACCGTTAGGTCCCACAACAACGGTAATGCCGTCTGGAAAATCGAATCGTGTCCGATCTGCAAAGCTCTTGAAGCCAACTAGCTCTAGCGCCTTAAGCATGGCGAATTCCAGTCACGATGACTATTTGAGTGCGTCCCAGTCAATTTCTGGTAGCTCATCGCTACCTGCCCCACCCGCCGAATTGCTCAAGGAGCTCGATGATTTTGAGTTTTCCAGCATTGAAATGCCAGACTCCTGAGCGTTGTCAGTTTTCGATGCTGCAACGGACGAAGCGGGTTTGGCTTCGGTTTTGGTACTTGCAAAGGCGCTTGGCGTCAAGGATTGCGGCCACTTAAGCCAGCTCCAAGCTGATTTCGGTTTGGTCCGAGTGGATGCATCCAAGGCCATTAACTCCATCCCTTTGTTAGATTCTCGATTGTAGATTCGGCCAGGCACAGGACGCGGATTGAAAACGATTGGGGTCGGCGTGGCATTCAGACTTTGTAACTGATCGACGGTTTGGATAAAGTCATTGTAGGTAGCGTCCACCGATCCCATCCCACGTAACACGGAAGTTAAATTTGCATCAACGATCACAGTCGCTGTTTCACCGTATGCTCTTCTCGTAATTCGAATCTCGTTCGTTCGTTCAGGAGTAAGGGTCAGAAAGAGAGTGGGATTCAGTTTTGCATTCAGCTTTACGGGTGTGGTCGCACCAAATAGGACTAACTCTTGGGTCTCTTGAAGAGAGGGAGCCAGAAGCGGAACAGAGCTCGGCACAATAACCAATTTCGTGTTCTTGGTTAATCGTTCACCTTGAACAATCGGGTCGCCTGTGTTGCGTTCTCGTAAAGCGAGGAAAGCACCAAATCGAAGCTCGGGTTCTCGTTCCTGAAGCAACTGAACGAGATACTCACGTGCTAAGTCGACTTCGGTGATCGTTAGGCCCGTAAGACATAAAGGGCGAAAGGCAGGTTCTTGCTTCGAGATATCGACGAGTATCGGGATCGACTCCTTGCGATCGAGGTAAGCCAAGGAATAGGCCGAGTAGAAGCGAATCTCTGGGTCGAGCGAGGAGAGTCCTTCGAGTAATACATCGATCGCCTCTTGCGAGCCGAGTGCTTCGAGTTCTGCTGCGGCTCGTTTGGCGGTAGTTCGATCGGCCAGCAAGCGTTTGCAACCTTGGATCCTTTCCTTTCGTTCTTCTTCGGTTTCGTTGAAACCTGTAGCCAAGATCACGTTGGAAAAGTGGGCTGGATCCAGTCTATACTTTGGTACCGAGGTGATCGCGATTTGTGCGCTGTTCTTTCCCTCGGCCATAAACTTTTGTTTATAAGAATCTTGAAAGTAGAAACGTTTGTTAAGAGCCTTTTCGATTTCTTTGACGACTAACACATGCTTGAATTCTGTCGACATTAGAACGCTCAAAGGATGATTGTTGAGCAGTCTTCCTCCACCGACGATAACGGCTGTGCGAGGGTCGATGTTCTTGCGGGTATAGCTTGCGGGGAGCTGGACCAATTCCCCTGATGCGGCCGCTTGGTCGCTCCCCGATCTGAGTCTTCCTCCGACAAAGGCCATCTCACGAAGGCGTGCCTCGAGGAGTTTTCCACCGGTCAAATCGGTCGCGTCACACTCCGTTGAAGTTTCAATGCCGACATCGAGGATCTTGCCCGCTGTGAAGCCAGGGTTCCCGAAAACGCGGACTTTTACTAGCGCGGTGGTTGGGTCATCTAGGATTTGTTCCGGAGCATCAACCCCTTTGGTGCGCATTTCTTGGAGCATGATGTTACGCTGTTCGCTCGGCTTAACCTTTCCTCCCGTTCCGGGTAAACCTGCCACCAAGCCGAACGACTCATAGATCTTGACCTCGACCCCTGCCATACCGGCGACCTCACCAATCAAGCGAGGACGATCGGGATCTGCCATCACCTCCTGAATGCGTTTCGTATCTTTGACAAAGGACGAATCCTCTTCCTTAGACTTTTTGAACCATGATTGGCATCCCGATATGCTCACTAGGCCAACAGCACCCACCATTACAACTCGGGCGAGTGTTGGCTTCTGAGGATTATTTGTCGGAAAAGGTAAGAGCATCGTGGTTACCTGGTGATCAAAGTAGATTGGGAGTTACGGTTTGTAAACAATAGGTACCGTTCGCACGCACTGGGTTGGTTGATACAGCTCTGCAAACTAGAGGGTCAATATCAACGTTTTGCCGTTCGCGAAAACGAGGGGGGCGCATTCGGTAAAACCAACCCGTCAACATGTCCCGTGTCAGCTTGAATTTGTTCTGCGACGGACCCTGAATAGATGGGGCCCATTCCCAGGGTGGTCCAGTGTTGGTGATCGCTTCGAGCAAGCGAATAGCCCGAGTTAATAACCGGTTGTTTGGTTTTTACGTCTGTGGCAACGATCGCCAGCTTGGCGGTTCCCATCGCTTTATTGCGTTCATAGAAGTTGATTTTCGGAACGCTTCCCATCAGGCCGAGTGGGATTTCGGGCGTACCTACGACCAATTCTGTCCGATCGGTTCCAACCCCTCCCGATGCGATTTCCAGTTGAACCTCAGCATCATCAACGGAGTCGACTAAGGTGCATTGGTTTGCTAAGAGCTTCGACTTGGTCGCCAAAATAGCATAGTTCTTATCAACGCACTCCAGAAGGTCCGACTTGAGATGCACCTTAGCACCAGCGATTGGCCTGAAATCTACTTTTTGAAGGGATTGGTCAATGGCATTGCTTATGAGTAGCTGTTCCAAGCCGGTCCGAGATGTGTCGGATTGTTTCATAGTGGCACAGCCGGGTACCAGCAGGAAAAGCCCAACGGCGAACCCAATCGCTTTCCAAGGAAAATCGTATATCACGAATAATCTCCCAACAGATAAGTCATGTTTCTTTAGAAAAACCGTGTTGGGAATGACAAATATGTCTGCTGAAGTCAATAGAGAAGATCTTTTTAGAGTCGTTTCAAATCGTCGTCCCGGCGGATTTTGGAATAAATGCAGGCATTCAATGGTTCGTCGAGGTATAGTGGGAGTCCGAGAGTCGTCGCTAGCATTTCCCTCCCGCGTCTACTATTTTTGTTATGGCTAAGTCGAAGAAGAGCTTGAATTCCGAGGGCGTAGACCAGCTCTCACCAGTTGTGTCTGAAGGGAATAAGAATCATGCCACACTAGACCTTAGTGAAGCAGAAAAACAATCGCCTCGGGGAAGAACGACAAACAGTCGTAAAGACGGCCACGAAACAGCGGGAAAGACCGCTAAACCCCAAAGGAGTCGTCGCGTAAAGCCTGCGAGACTGGTGAGTGAGGGGGATGTCATGGGGACACTTTCTCAGCGTGATATCGGGAATCGAGAGGTAGAGCGAGCAATCGATGCTGCTCAGGCAGCGAAAATTGAGTCGGTAAAGGACATAATCGCCTCTGTTCCTCCTTATGATGTTGCCACGTTGCGCAAAGTATTGGAAGCAGTTATAGCGGGAGCATCGAGCGACGACGCGGCTGTTCTGCGGAAAGCGTTATTGGCACAAGAAGAGCTCGATCTGCCCGTAGCGATCCATCCGGACGACGAGTTGACCCCCGATTGGAAGACCGGAGGGTATCCCTACAAGAGGCTCATGTCACGAAAAAATTATGAGCGTCAAAAGTACCGGCTTCAAGTTGAGCTATTAAAGTTCCAGGCATGGGTAAAAACCACGGGGCAGCGAGTTGTAATCCTTTTTGAGGGGCGTGATGCGGCCGGTAAAGGTGGGACTATCAAGCGATTTATGGAGCACCTTAATCCTCGGGGGGCTCGGGTTGTTGCGTTGGAGAAACCCACCGAATTAGAGCGAGGGCAATGGTATTTTCAGAGGTATGTGCAGCATTTGCCAACTGCTGGTGAAATCTGTTTGTTCGATCGCTCCTGGTATAATCGGGCTGGTGTCGAGCGGGTTATGGGGTTCTGCAGCGATGACGAATACAAAGAGTTTATGCGGCAGACCCCTGAGTTTGAACGCAATCTAGTGAAGAGCGGCATCCATCTCATCAAGTTTTGGTTTTCGGTCAGTCGCGAGGAGCAACGGAGAAGGTTCAAGGAACGCGAAGTACATCCACTGAAACAATGGAAGCTTTCGCCTGTCGATCTTGCGTCGCTCGATAAGTGGGATGACTACACAAAGTCTAAAGAAGCCATGTTTTATTTCACTGATACGACCGACGCACCGTGGACGGTGATCAAGTCCGATTGTAAGAAGAGAGCGAGGCTAAATGCGATGCGTTATGTGCTTCACAAGTTCCCTTACACGGGCAAGTCAGCGAATCGAATCAATCCGATCGATCCGCTATTGGTGGCACGAGCCAACGCTTTTGAGATGGGAGAACGAAATCTCCACATGTTGGCACGGGACTAATAACAGCTCATCATGTCGCACTTAGCACAGCGGTTGAAGTGCTTCCTCCTCGGATTCTTTTCGAAGCTCATCGATCAGCGGCCATAGTTCATCGACACGATCTTCGAAGATGTTACCAATAAGAATATCCGTAATGAGATTTTTCTTTTCTGGGTGCTTTCTGACGAGCTTGCCAAAGTTTAGACCATCGTAAAACGCCATGACCAAATTCCGCATTCGGTTCATCGCTTTGTTGTATTCAGGTTCCCACAGGCGAAGTCTGGCTTCGGACGGATCATTCGCGTCTAGGGCATCTGCAACGGCTTCGCCAACAACATCCGCAGATTTGAGAGCCAATAGGACTCCCGAAGAATAGAGTGGATCTAAAAATCCGTAGGCGTCCCCCACGAGTGCCCAACCATCGCCTCCACCACGCTTGGCTCTGTAGGAATATTCCTTTTGCACAAAGTACTCATTGCAGCGAGTCGCATCTGCGATTCTAGGTTTGACACCAGGACATCGACCTACTTCTTCCATGTAGATGGATTCCAGATTCTTTGTTCCTCGATTCTTGAAAAGATACTCAAAGTCCGCGACCACTCCGACGCTAACAACATCATCATGGAGAGGTATGTACCAGAACCAGCCTTTTTTCTCTTCGGTTTGGATAACGATGGTCCCTCCCTCATCGAGGCCTGGCTCTCGATGTGCCCCTTTCCAGTAGGTCCAGATCGCAGCCTTCTTCAGTTCGGTATCCCACTCTCGCAGTTCAAATCGATCGATAAGCATCGAGGACTGCCCGCTCGCGTCGATGACTACACTTGCAAAGTAATCGGCAGGCTCATCCGCTCCCTCCATCTTTGCCCGAACGCCGACGACCCGTTGGCCGTCCTGCAAGCAGTCGAGTACACGTGTTCCCTCGTAGACTTCGACCCCGTGTTCTCTCGCGTTGTCGATCATCATTTTGTCGAACTCGCTTCTCAGTACTTGCCAAGTTTGAGAGCGCTCGTGAGGATCGTACTGCGAAAAACGAAATGGCTCAGAGAGTTTTCCCGCTTCGTTAATAAATTGAACGCCATACTTTTTCGTGAAGTGGCTCGCATGCATCTTGGGAAGCATGCCGATCTTTTCCAGGACGGGATAGCAAAAAGGGATGAGCGATTCACCGACATGGAAGCGTGGGAAGTGGTCACGCTCGAAAATGGCAACGCGATAACCTCGGAGCGCCAATATTGTAGCCGTTGCGGATCCGGCAGGGCCGCCCCCGATAACGATTGCATCAAAGCGGTTATTCGCATTAATCATCTCTATACTCTCCTTAATCTTTCTCAAGCTACGTTCGCACTATCCGATTTTAGGCAGTCGCAAAATCTAATCGAGTCATCCCCACGCGCTGCCGCTGGGTTCGTGTGGGGCGCGGACCTTTGCGAGCAACTCGCAAAGATCTTGTAAATCGGCCGGCTTAACATGACTTAACTGCTTTTCATGCAGCTCCGTTAACCCGTCTGCCATCGAATCAAGCAATCGAAGCCCATTTTCTGTTATTTCAACCAGAACCGAACGTCGATCAGCATCGCTTCGAACGCGAACAATCCAGGTCTGCTTTTCCAGACGGTCCAGCATCCTCGTGATGTCCGGGGCGCGAGAAATCAGCTTGTTTGCGATGGCGAGGGTCGGCAGAGGGGCACCGTTTAATTGCAGGATTCTGAGCACGTTGTACTGCTGGGCCGTGATTTGCCATTCAGCGAAAAAAGCATCTTCGAGAGACTTGAGCCGATCGTAGGTTCTCCAAATTGATAAATACGATTCCTGCTGGATCGAATCGAATTTTTGTTTGACTCGCATGCTTTTGGCTTTCCGATGTAAGGGCGTCATCCGCGTCCCTCCGGACCGTGGTTTTACCCCATCCACACAAGTGTAGTCGTCTAGACAATGGTTGTCCAGACAGGTAATTTACGAAAAAGGGAATTGAAAGTGCCAAATTGTGGGAAACAGGACAATCGATTACACTTCCTGCACCATACACTAGCTCGCCCCAAAAGTGCGTTTTCGACTCTTTTCTGTAGATTTTCATGGGCCAATTGAGTTTTCGGATTTCCAATGCCCAGGATTATGACCCGCACATCTGGCAAACCGCTTATTTTTCAGGGCTAGAGGGGATTCCGTGGTCTAGTCGGAACCGGTTGGAGGGGGACACGTTAGTTATTGATCGTTCGGTCAATGAGTCGGGAAAGTTGTCGATTGTTTGGCCGACACAGGAGTACGGTCCACTATTGGTTTCAACCGCTTCTTTGCGTTGTCAGGAGCAACCCTATATTTTGCCATTGGAGCTGGCGCGAGGGACTATTCATCGGATACGAGGTCGGGCGTTGGATTGGCAGCGGATCGGACTAAAGATTCCCGATACCTTTACGCAAACGATGGATCGTGCGGTCTCTTATTTTGTTCAGGCCATACTGGCTGCGAAGCGTTTGGAAGACTGTTGTGAGTTATCGCAGGCGTCAATTGATTGGGCGATTGCTGCATCAAAGCCGTTAGGTCGGGCGTTTGTATCACAGTCCTTGCAGGCCAGGCATCAATCAGAGCGACAGCTTAGTACATTGCTTGGGGTGAAGTTGGTGCCTATGCCGGGTTGGGAGGGGCATACCAGTGCTCTCGAGGCAGCGTCAAATACGGTTCAGCTCTCGATGGAGATTGGCCAATTAGAAGGGGATATGAAGTCGGATCGGGTCTCTATTTTGGATAAGCAAATTGCTTGGGCGAGAGATCATTCGCTCCGAGTCTTAGGTGGACCACTTATCAATTTGCAGCCCCATGCGATTCCTAAATGGTTTTATTTGTTTAACGACTTTGAATCGCTGTACGCCGCTGCGTGCAAGCATGCGACTCAGACGGTGGAGCGATATCGCGGGCAGGTACATATATGGTCGGCGGCAGGTGGACTGAACGCACCGAATACTTTGGGGCTAACAGACGACCAGGTTTTGCATCTAGCTGTTGGGGTGATTCAGTCGGTCCGTCGCGCGGACCCCAAGACGCCGGTGATTGTAAGCATCGATTCACCGTGGGCTGAGTATCTTGGGCAGAAGCAAGACGGCATAAGTCCGCTGCACTTCGCTGATGCATTGGTTCGCGCCGATCTGGGGTTGTCGGGATTAGGATTGGAATTGAATTTAAATTACTGGCCTCATGGTTCATTACCTCGGGACATGATCGATCTTTCCGACCTGATGGATCATTGGAACATTTTGGGGCTGCCGTTATTGGTACAAATCAGTACTCCCTGTAGTTTGGCGGCAGATTTGCATTCTAGTGCGAAGACAGAGATCGTATCTACTTGGCGACATCCGGTTCCGTCCATTTGGGAGACGGGGAATGAGTGGGGATCAAAAACAGCCTCCGAGACAGACTGTGGTTCTGCCGATGATGATTGCAGGCAGAGGCTACCCATCAACGGGTTGGAAGCGATTCAGATGTTGATGGCCAAGGTAAACGTACATGGGATTATTTGGAATCAGTTTTGCGACCGAATCGAGCACATCTATCCGAATGCCGGCTTGATCGCCCCGGCTGGCAAGAAGCGATCTTTGCTGGACGGACTCACCCGTTTGCGGCAACTGCACGTACACTAGCAATTTATTCAGGCAGGGCCGTGTGTCGACGGGCCGGTGTTTTCTGGTTTTGATTGCAAGGGTTTCCTAGGGGCCATAAGCGGAAATATCCTTCACTGCAGAATCCTCGACGTCCCAACCTGCAGCGTGAGGGCTTGTTGCTTGAGTGAACTCTAGAAGCTAAGCAAAGTTAAAATGGGCACTCTTGCCCGTTTCATGGCGCCGACGTCGGACAGGAGTGAACAGGCTACGACTAAAGTAATTAGCCCATTAGCGAGGGCCGATATTCCACGGGATTCCGTTGCATACGCGTCGTGTAATGATCGATATCATCCCCTAATCGCCGCAGTCTGGCAGAATCAAAGCAAGAAATAACGAATTCTTAGCCCCCGGCCGGGGGCGCTTGGACTTCCGCGATTAGGGTTACGTATCTACCATAACCCTTGTATCCACGCATACGAGGGGGAATCGGTGACAATCGAAGGGAATGCGGACAGCCGGGACGGAGATTTGGTCCACGTCTTAGGTTATTTTAACTTTTCATCAGGGAAATCTGACACTAAATCCCTGTCTGCATTAAACCGTCTTTATAGTCTGGCTTTGACGGGCGCTAACAAACGCAATAGCCCATTTGCTGGGCCACCAGCGTGGCTAACAATTCTAGAGTGGCTCCAGACAAGGCTGAGAGTGCTCAAACGGGAAAAAGAGATTTTTCGCGAGAGCACTCAAGCAGAGCAGGTGATTGAGTTGGTGTGGCGAAATTTACTCCCAGAGTATCTCGATTTTCATAGCGATCTACTTTTTCACCAAGAGCCTGAGGGGTTGTTCAACGGATTATTTTTAGGGCGGGCAATAGAAAGCGTATTGCAGCAAGGTGGGCCGTGGAACGAAACCTCTCGAATTGTTTCCGGTGCGATTGATCAATTAAACGATTATGTAGGCTATCGACCTGTTGCTGTCTTGGAGGGTCGTAGGCTAGAGCCATATCCTCATGAGTGGTTGCGGCCCATACCATTATATATTCGCGATGTTGGAGTCGCGTTTGGGCCATACTATGAAATTGTTTCCAGATGCCTAGATATAATACACAATACTTCTCCACATATATTGCGAGATGCGCAGTTTGATCCCAGTCATTTAGACGAGTTAGCATTAGATCCTCGGGCCTATGATTTTGATCATCCTGTAAACAAACGCCCCAACTATTACTTTGGGCAGTGGGATCCACATCTTTTGGATCAGAATGCTTCGTATCGCCGGTTTGTTTTGCAGCAGGTTACTGTTGATGCTTTGTTAGCCAGAGTAAAGGAGGAAAAGGAGATACCTCGAGATCAGCTGTTAACCGAAGCGGCTACTGTGTTAGCCGGAACAATGTTGATGGCTTCTGGGATTTCGGGAGGAGGGGCTAACTCGTTTTCCTCGACGACGACACTTGTTCAATTATTGTCTGTCATCGCCAATTATCGGGATCAGTTTTATTCTGAGTTTCTAGAGTCATTGACGGGACCTCATGCGGAACGATTAAAAGCAGAGAGTGCCATTCGCAGACAACCGTTGGGTGGTGCGAGACAGCAGCTCAATACGCACTTGGCGAGATTGCGGGCCACTCAGGTTGAGCACGTACAGTTAGCGCGAATCTTTGCTCGGATGGGGAATGCGACAGCGGCCAAGGACGAGTCTGATGATGTCAAGGTTCCGTCGGCTCGTATCCTGTGTCGCATCGACTGTTTGCTTACGATTGGCAACCAGCTACTCAGGCGGGGCGAGCTCGAGAAAGCCGTTATCATTCCGGATCAAATTTTTGATTGGATCGAGCGGGGGATTCGTTGTGGCGCGTTGGTTGATCCATGGAACATCTTGGGTTTTGCTGGGAACTTTCCTAGGTTTATTGGTTCCGATTCGACGGTAAGCGACGAGAGAGTCGAAGAGTTGGTGCATATCATGGAGCAGCTCTTTGGATTGATGTCTCGGTTATGGCGAGAAGCAGCGGCGACGAACCAAGATCAACTGTGCGCGAGAACAGAGCAGCGATTCAAATCGATATCCAATTGGTGGCGTCAATTTGCTGCACACGAAGTCAGCGACGTTTCCGCAACTGATCCTCAAGATATTCTCGAATCATCACAATTGGTTTCGCGCGCTCTCAGGTTATGGCACAAAGGAGGGGCAGCTTCAGGTGATATTCGTTTTTGGGCTCCTCACGCAGAATTGTTTGACTCCCCAAAGGCTTACGGTTTAGTAATCGAAGCACTTTTGGATCGCAATGATTTCGTTGGTGCTATGGCCCTTTTGGTCCACTGGCTTAGCCAAGCGGAACGCGTGGGCTTGCAAAGTGGGAACACCTCGTATTCTGATTTTGCTCGCCTTTGGTTAGAGCAATTGATCGAGTCTCGATGCCAGCCAATCGCAACTGGTGAGCCGACGAACTCGTCGGCTCCCTGTCCGTGTTGGGGGACGATCGAAAAGTATTTTGATTACCTCGAGGCGAACGGCGAATCCTATTGGACGGTTCCAGAGTTTCGACTGGGAACAAAAAACGAAAAGCCCAAAAGTAGTGCTGCCACCACCGCGGATGATGTATCCGATGATGACAGCCAAAGCTCCTTGTACGGGGCTGCTTACGAGGGAGTGACCTACGAGGATAGCACTGACGACGGCAATGAAGGGCCGGTCTTTGAGCAAGACGAAGGGACTTCGGAGGAGTTGATAACGGAATCGAAACGGATTGGAGAGCACCTCACTTTTTTAGTTGCTCTCGCTCAAATGTGGAAGCTGGTATCCCAATCGGTAAGAGTTTTGAGAAACGTCGAAACGGAATCGAATCTCAAGTCTGACATTGCCGCAACTCTTTACCGTTGGAGCGAGCAATGTCTGTCCAATCGAGATGGCTTGATTCGTTTGTTAGATCAAGTGCAATCGTACAAGATTGTGCGTGGAGGAACGGATACCGATTCAATGGCAAAGTACGACCGGAAACGAGTCGTAAAGGAATCGCTCATGGAGCGAATCTTAGCTGCAGCGGTGGAAACGGCTGATGCCGGAAGGCTTCTAATAGGTGCGATTCTCTCTAGTGAAGACGAAGGTGACTGCGTCGCCGCAACGCTTCAGAAACTACCACGAGACGAAAGGTTGACTGTCGAGCTATTCGGGAACTTGATGGCGGGGCGGAGAAGTCAAGTCGAGGATGCGTTTCCTGATTTCATAGCAGTTATTCGAGATCAAAAATTACTTTACGTTTCGTTAGCCCGTGGTGGAAATCCTCGAGAGATTCTGGATGCTCGCGTCCGCCGTCGTGCATTGACGCATCTACTCACATGGTTGCCACGCCAGGGGTTGTTCTATCAAGCGTGTCGGCTAGTCGATACGGCTCGACATATGGAACACTCCAATCCTGTCGGTCACGGAGCAGTGACGGAGTTTGACGATCTATTTCAGATCGCGTTCAAATCGATGGTTCGTTGTTTGGTTCGCAACGCATACCAATGGCAACGGGATCCACAAAATCCCAAGGAAGGTAAAGGCACAAAACGCAAACGTATTTCTCCGAACCAGTGGGATGCAATCGAATTAGATGCAATTGTCGATTTGAATCCGCCAGAACCAGACCAGGAGCTGTTGGTTCCTTTGCTCGAGCAGTTGACCGAGATATTGTTGGGAAGTTGGTTGTCGCATTCTAGAACGCTGCGACTGAGTGTGCTCGAAACCATGGACGGAGCGGGTACGTGGAACCAGCTCGCTACTTTTATACAGAAATACGGCAAAGGGATCTTCACCCAAGGCTTTCTGAAGCTTTCCAATGTGAGAGCAATCTTGCACCAAGGGGTCAATAACTACCTGACACAAGCGATCGAAAATCGGGACTCGGATGAATTGGTTCCATTGCTTGATGCACTAGATGCAAGAGAGATAACCATCGAGGATGCGACTCGTTGGTTATCAGTCGTTTTTGAAGCCATCATCGATCATTATTCAGAATACAAAGACTACAACAGCACAACCACACAATCCGACCGGGGTGAGATGCTTTACATGCTTCTCGATTTCCTCAGGTTGCGAGTCCGATACGATCGAGTTTGCTGGAACCTGAAGCCTGTTTTTTGGGCTCATGAGGTACTGGTGCATGCGGGTTGTCAAGTTTCAGCCCAGCAGTGGCGACGCGCTTTAGCGGAGCGAGTCGCCCGGGAGTCGGATCAGTATTTGGAGCGATTGGCTAAGCTTCAAGAAGTCTATGCCATGAAAATGCCAACCGTCGCCGACCGACTCAACGAGCGATTTGTAAAGCCAATGACTATTGATCGTATGAGAGCCTTGATTCGACCAGCCATTCGGCAGCTCAGGGCCAGTGATCGTGAAGAGAGTCATGCCTTTGATTTACTGGTAGAAGAAGCCCATTTGATGATGCGAGAACCAACTGGGGTGGGGCTCGATATACCAGCGTGGTTGCTGATGCTCGAAGAAGAGGTAGACCGCGTTCTTCAGAATCACAAGGCCTTTCCGCAGACGCAACGGCTTGAGCGATCTGTTCCATGGATTGTCGTTCCCTATGCGAATATTCAGTCGCAATTTAATGCGGTGATGGCTCACAATCGAGCTTTGCGAGGGCCGCATTAATTCGTCGGCATGCTCGATTTTGTTTAGTTCGAGAAACGTTTACTGGATTGCGAAGAGTGATACTTCGAGAGAAACGTTGAAACTGCAATGGCTTCGTGCGATACTACAACCGCGATAGCGATCGCTGGAATGGGTACTGAAGAGCTCGAAACATTCGCAGGAAAGCCATGATAATTATTTGGGGCAGCCGACCATACTTTCGAAAGAACAAAGCGCATCAAAAAGGGTTCTGTCCTCATTGTGGCCGTTTTGGGGGATTTAGTAGTTTCGATGCGATGACGTTCTTTTATCTATACTATATTCCATTGATCCCCATGTCAAAGCGGAAGCGGTTTCACAAAATGTGCAGCCATTGCAGCATGACGCAGCAAATTGATATCGAATCGTTTAGCGACATTATTCAGAATTTAAAGTCAAATTCAGCAGAAGCGGTTTTGGCGATCTTGGATGGAGAGAAAACGTTCAGCCTGGAAGGGGACGATTCCGAACCAATCGACGCATCGAACTATTTGCTGGGAGCTGCCGATTGGCTTTATGCATCAGGAAACAAAGATTTTTGTGTGAGTATTGTTGGTCAGTTGGCTGATCCAGTAGGGCGATTTACACAAGCGATGCTTTTGGCCCATATGCGAACCATGGACGGCAAGTTACAGGAAGCGATAGATCTCTACAATTCCGCCACGCAAATCGATGCATCTCGTTACGAGCCTTATCAGTACAAAGGTAGCTTGGAAGCGGAGACGAAACAACTCGAGACCGCAATTGCGTCCTATCAACAAGTCATGAAAAAGGCTCCGGAAGGAACGACACAATTATCCATAGGCTTGCAGTTAGTAGAGCTACAAAAGCAATGCAAGCAGTTTGTCGAAGCCGTCGCAACATACGATCGTTTACTTGAGTTACATCCGCCTTTCGCGAACGACAAGTCGTTCATGAAGGGGGTTGCCAAAGTAAAGAAGAAGGCTGGGGTCGTTTAGCTGCTTCTCAGGGGATGGCTGACGTGATGGCTTCTTCCCATGAGGTCGCGATGGTCGACCATTGATATCGCCGCGCTACCATGCGAGTGCGAATACGGATCTTTTGTTGCAATAGAGGGTCCTCGTCGAGTATCTTGAGATACTTGGAAAGTTCAGAGGGATCCGATAGGACAAAACCCGACTCCAAATGCTCAATGCATTCTCCGATCGCGGGACTAAAGTTAGTAACAAAACAGGGAAGCCCCATGGTCATCGCTTCGATAAGAGATTGCGGAAAGCCCTCATAGCGACTGGCCATGACCAAAGCTCTTGCTTGGCAATACTCACTCCAAACATCGGAACTCCAACCACACCATTGTACCGAGTCCGATAACGATAGCTGGTTGGCAAGGTCTTTGAGTTCGTTTTCTAATGGTCCCGTACCTACGATTCTAAGTTTCCAATTTGGCAGCTGAACATGCGTAGTCTTCCATGCGTACAAAATTTGATCCAATTGTTTTTCTTGTGCCAGCCTACCGACAAACAAGAGTCGGTTTTCCTGCTGAGTCGATTGCAGTTGGCTCTCATTAGCTACTGTATCAGGAGCTTGTATAGCGGAGGGGATCGTAAGAAATCGAGTTTTTGATTTTCGCGGATAGAATTCGTGTTTTAGAAAGTCACGCACTTCATCTGTCTGAGCTACGCATACCTTTGCGCGACGATAAACTCGTTTGCGAATCGATTCCCAAACGCTAGGCATGATCTGGAATCTTGGATCGCTTCGCTCGGAAATAACAACCGGATACCTTTTACCCAGTGCGAGCAGAATCAGCGAATTATTCATATCGCAAAAGCTGACAATTACGTCAGGAGCCAACTGAGCTGCAATCTTTTTGAGTTTACTAATGCGGTAAAGATTGACGTATAGTTTTGAAATCAGACCGTTGGTTTTCGGAGGTGGGCTTTCATCGTGTAGCGAGAAACGTTGAACACGAGGATTAAGACTGTACGCGTCGGAGTTGCTCGACGCCACCGTGACGAGTGCCACGTTCGCTATTCCAGCATCTTGTGCAAGATGATTAGCGAGGCAGGCCATTTGGCGTTCGGAACCACCTCCCTCGAGGGAGTGAATGGCAAGCAAAATACTGCGACCTCGCAAGCTTTCGGAATTATGTTTCGGATCTAGCGGCTTACTCAATCGCTCGGCTCGTCTCTTGGTGAAAAAACGTTAAAATGCAGCGTAATTCAAGGGGGAAACTTTGGGCCCGAAGAAAAGTTTGGATACGTGCATACAGTTGGTCGGCCCCGATTTATACTCACCCCCAATGTAGCAAATCCCCTCCTCACTTAAAATGACTCATCAATCGTCTCGGTATGCAAGAAAATATAGGCAAGTCGTTCCCCATCAAGCCCCAAGGGGCGATTCGTGTGATTTTGGTAGGCGACATTGTTGGAAAGCCCGGCATGGAGATTGCGTGTCATGCTTTTCCAAAGCTACGTGAATTCTTCTTCGTCGACGTGATAATTGCAAACGCCGAGAACGCTGCCGATGGAGCGGGTTTGACCATCTCGCAGTACAAGACTTTGGTTGAGTCCGGTGTCGACGCGATAACTCTCGGTGACCACATCTACAAAAAAAAGGAAATCGCGACCGTTCTCAAAAGCAAGTCGAACATTGTCAAGCCAGCGAATTTTCCAGCGACGGCACCTGGTTTAGACCATTGCATAATCCAGGCCAAGTGCGGAGTGGATGTTGCGGTAATCAGTTTGCTCGGACGAGTCTTTATGCGACCAGTCGATTGTCCTTTCACAGCAGTGGAACGAGTCTTAGCGACGCTTCCTGATTCTTGTAAAATTCGCATCTGTGATTTGCATGCTGAAGCAACTAGCGATAAGCAATCGATGGGACGATTTTTGGATGGACGAGTCAGCGCCGTACTAGGAACCCATACTCATGTTCCGACCGCCGATGAGTGTATCTTGCCCAGGGGGACGGCTTTTCAATGCGATGTCGGAATGACGGGGCCCTATGAGAGCATTCTGGGACGTGCTATTGAGCCGGTGCTGAACACAACATTATCGTTCGATCCGAATTCGTTTCATGTCGCTACGGAAGACGTCCGATTGAGTGGGACTATAGTCGACATCGATCCGGAAACGGGATTAGCCTTGCAGATATCGCGCCTGCATCTAAAGAGAAAAGAATTGGATTCGTTATCAGGTGAATAATAGCGAAGAAACAAAGTGCGAGGATTCCTCGCGATTGCCTTGGATTGGCCTGGATATCGGAGGTGCTAATATCAAAGCAGCGCATACCAATGGGTGGTCCAATCACTTGGATTTTCCTATGTGGAAGCAACCAACTCTGCTTGCATCCGCATTGGGACATGCACTGGAGCAGGCTCCGCCGTTCGTTGGTGTTGGAGTGACCATGACAGGTGAGTTGGCGGATTGCTTTCAGACTCGTGCCGAGGGGGTGGCTACGATCCTCGACCAAGTCACCACGGTTCTACCGGCCCAGTTAGTAAGGGTTTATAGCGTTAACGGTACGTGGATTAGTGTCGGCTCTGCCGCGAGATCACCGTGGATGGTGGCAGCGTCGAATTGGGTCGCTCTCGCAAAGTTCATGGCGATCAAGTTTCGCAAGGGGCGGAGTTTAATTGTCGATATTGGCTCGACAACTACAGACATAATTCCAATTTCCGACGATCAGATTGCCATAGATGCAACGACTGATTCACAGCGAATGCAATGTGGCGCATTGGTTTACACGGGGGTCGAAAGATCTAATGTCGCGGCTATTTCACGGACCGTCCCTCTTTTTGGGAAATCATGTCCATTGATGAATGAGTTATTCGCAACGAGTCGCGATGTGCATCTTTGGCTTGGAGATATCGTGGATAATCCCAATTGCAATCAGACAGCGGACGGTGCTCCAGCGACACGGTCTCATGCGAGATTTCGTTTGGCCAGGGTGGTCGGAGAGGATGGGTCGACCTTAGCGGATTCCGATATTGATGCCATTGCCAATCAGATTCGACATGATCAAACCTTATTGATTGCTAGAGGCATGGAGCAAGTGGTAAATACTGCATGGGCACAGAAAGGTCCTGCTTCGAAAAAGGGGCGAGCAAGCAAAGTGACGGGCAATTCAGAGGAATTATCGAAGGTAGGTATTTTGCCCGATCAGATTCTTGTTTCAGGGCACGGCGATTTTCTAGTTGAGGACGCCATGCGGATCTTAGACTGGAATGTACCCCGAACCAACTGGTCGCAATGTTACAGTCCAGCTTTGTCGCGGATCGGACCTGCATATGCGGTGGCCATGTTGGGGGCGATCGATAGCGAGGCTAGGGATAAGGAACAATAACCAAATCCTCACCTTTGGTTGCAATAACGCCACCGACGGTATGATTTTGATAATCGACCATAGGAGCACCCGTCATAAAGATAATCAGGCACCAAAAACTCCGCGCACCTGCAGAGAGTGAGCATGAATGTGACTCTGGTGGTGCCAAATGATTGAGGCAAGAAGGTGGGGGCATGAAGATATAGAGTCGACAACCTCATCTTGCCTCCATTTTCTTGCCGATAGCTGCTTAGATAAACAAAGCTGTGCACAAAATGAGTAAATTGATGATCAGTAAGAATCGAAACTCAAATAGCCTAAGGACTAAGCCTTTATGCCTCACGTCGCTTTAGTACCATTCACCGGCTTGAGAGTCGCAGAACAAGAAATGCTCGCCTTCGGTATGAGCTTGCCAGGCTTCCGGGAACGAGCCAATGCTATCAGCGAGCTACCATCGCTTGGTTTGTTGACGCTCGCAGGAATGTTACCCGAGAATTGGAGTTGTAGCTACCATCCGTCAGCCCGCCCTCAGGATCTGATGGAGGACGTCCTCGCCACGTCTCCGAGTTTGGTTGCATTGAGTGCTCTGACTGCGTCTGTTGACGAGGCGTATAAGTTCGCAAGAGAAGTAAGTAATCACGGGGTACCAGTCGTGCTGGGCGGTTTGCATGCGACCTCCATGCCTGAAGAAGCATTGAATCATGTTGATGCAGTATGTGTGGGCGATGGAGAGAGTTCTTGGCCCCAAATACTCTCTGACTGCGAATCAGGCTCTCTACAACGTCAGTACAAAAACACAAAACCATTCAATCTAAACGCTGCACCGATGCCTAGGTTTGATCTAATCCCTAAAGGAGGCGTGGCTCGCTGGACCATACAAACGCAACGCGGCTGCCCCTGGGCATGTGAGTTTTGTGGTGCAAGTCGACTGCTAGGTCCACCTCGCTTTAAGCCGCCGCTACTTATTCAAAAAGAAATCGATGCAATCAAACACCTCGATAACAGTCCATGGATAGAACTAGCCGACGACAATACGCTAGCGGGGCGAAACGATCCGGAACTATTGCTTGCTACACTGGAACAACAATCAATTCGCTACTTTACCGAAAACGATTGGCGCATTGGGGAGGATAAAGCACTGCTGGGGAGATTAGCTCAATCCGGATGTGTTCAAGTGCTTATCGGGATCGAGTCGCTTGCGTTTGGTTACCATGGCATGGGAAAAAAGGAAACTCATCTAGAACGGATCATGGCAGCAGTAGACGCAATCCAAGACGCAGGGATCGTCGTTAATGGCTGCTTTATTTTGGGCGCTGATGGTGAAACGGACTCGTCTATTGATCAACTGATTGAATTCGCCAGGAAGAGTTCGATCGCCGAGATTCAGCTTACTCTACAAACACCGTTTCCCGGAACAGCACTTTATCGACGTTTGAAACAACAAGGGCGACTACTACAAAAGCCGTGGTCCCATTTCAATCTCTTTGACGTCGTCTATCAGCCCGATTCGCTCACAGTAAAGCAACTAGAGAACGGTTTCCGAAGAGCGCTTTCAGGGATTTTTTCCGAGGACGTTGCAACGGCCAGAACCGAGAAGCGAATGGCCATTTGGAGGCGGCATCCATCGTTTACAAAAAACTCTAGCACATTCAGGAATTCCGAAATGAAAGATACCAACCATGATCACGCTTAGAACGATCGTTCAATTCTTGGCTTTTCGGGAAGCAGCACACAGGAGTGTGATGCAGAGTCGCGACATACGTTGGTTGGGAGTTCTATTAGTTTTGTCGGCTGGTTTTGCGCGAGAGTACGACGGCGAGTATCTCCTGGCAGATTGGTGGTATTTGGTAATTCCTTTAGCGGCCTCGCTGGTTGGATCATTTGCGTTAACTCTAGTCGTATGGATCACTGCGTGGTTTCGAGGTGTTCGCAGCATTGGATTGATCACAACTTTCGGAGCCATTCTCAACGCCTATTGGATGACCGCACCTTTAGCTTGGCTGTATGCCATACCTGTTGAAAGATTCTTGGGGGAAGTGGATGCCGTACGGGCCAATCTTGCATTACTAGGCCTAGTATCCATATGGCGGGTCGCATTGATGATTCGGTCGTTGAGCATCCTGTACGCGTGCCGCTATTGGGAAGCATTAATGCCAATCATGGTTTTTAGTTTGATACTGGGGTATGTCGCAATTCAAATGCTACCTGTCCCGTTGTTTGTGGTGATGGGAGGAGTGCGTATACCGGAGAGCGAGCAGATAATTGTTGATACACGACTTCAAATAACACTGTGCGCCGTTTTAAGCGCCCCTGCGTGGATCATTGGATTCATAATCAACTGGTTTATCAAAAAACGATGGGTATGGAGTCTTGAAAGCCATAGTGAGCAGATACCTCATCGGGTGAGCCCATCTGCCTACGCTGTTGGTATCGTATCGCTACTGGTATGGCTACCTGTATTGCCATGGACGCAAGCGGAGCAGTTTCAACGATGGTACATAGAGGACATATTCAAGCGAGGGGACTATCGAGAGGTTGCCGAGTGGAGTCGCCAAGTGAAGGTAGAGGATTTACCTCCTCATTGGATTCCACCGCCGAGATTGGTTTACGGTTATGCGAACGTCAAAACGATTGATCAATCAGTCGCGATACTCAATGAAGATCTATCGGACTGGTACGCCGAGCAATGCCGAGAAGTCTTGCGGGAGAATTTGACAGGAAGGTTCGATTCTACAGCACTGGAGAAACTGGAACTCTTAACGTTAAAAGGATTGGTATCGCTCAAAGACCAAGGCAAGATCGATGAGGAGTTTGTAGATCGACTTGCAGATATGGCCAAACGGTCTCTTGACGACCCTGCGTCAAAATTGCTTGAAGAAACGCATCAATTGCTGGAAGCCATGCGATCCTGGAAAAGGAGCGATGAGACTCCATGATTGTTTCTGTATGAACCGTCAGGTAAAACCAAGTCATACGCGGACCAGCCACAAACGCGCCGTTCGAAGGAAACGATACAGATCAAATCAAGATACCCGTGGCTCTGCAAACAGAACTACGACTCGCCCGCTCTCTTGGGCACCACAAGAAAAGCCAGAATAAGAGCGAACATCAAGCAGAGACAGGCCAGTGCAAAAGGAGCCCCTTGCCAGAAATCGCTTCGTTCCGGTGCACGAGACCATCGGAATACGGTCGCGTACAATCCAGGCCCGATCAAACCAGCCAAACCCATGATGGAGCTATTCGCTCCTGACAATCGACCTTGATCCAAAGGTCCGATCTTAGAGGACATAACCCCGTTGATCGAAGATTGAAAGAACCCCATCAAGGCAAAGAAAATCGTCGAGTAGAAAAACGTGGAACCATCTCGTGCAGCGGCGTAAGCTGCGAAACCTAAGATCCCTCCCGTCAATCCGACGAACACTAGAATCCGCTCGCCAAACGTTTTCACTGCGGGTCTCACCAATCCACCTTGGACGACCATGTTCAGAATGCCAACCGTTCCGAGTGCCAGCCCAACTTGATAGGGCTTCCATCCAAAGTAAGTGTCTGTGTAGATAACGAAGATGTTTTGAAATGCCAAATGAGCGAGCTGATAGCTGAGCAAAATACAAGCCATCGGCAATAGACCTTTTGCTGACAACAAGAGTCGCAAGGAACCGAGAGGGTTTGCACGAGCCCAAGAAAACGGACTTCGCTTTTCCTTAGGAAGTGATTCCGGCAAAACAAAGTAGCCATAAAACCAATTGGCGATGGTAAGGGCCGCCGATACCCAAAACGGTAATCGCAAACTAATCTCACCTAGTAGTCCACCAACAATTGGCCCAAGCACAAAGCCGACCCCAAAGGCAGCACCAAAGAGTCCAAAGGCTGCGGTTCGCTTTTCAACAGGTGTAACATCGGCCAGATAAGCTTGCGCGGTGGAGAAACTAGCAGCCGTGATTCCAGTTATTACTCGCCCCACGAGAAGCCACCACAAATTCGGTGCGATAGCTAATAAGATAAAATCTAGCCCCAGACCAAAGGCGGATACGAGCAATACAGGCCGACGTCCAAACTTATCAGAAAGCGCGCCGATGATTGGCGAACAGAAGAACTGCATCAGTGCCCAAAGAGTGCCGAACAAACCTATGTAGAACGATGCAACCCGATCGTCTCCTCCAACCAACTCCTTGATGAGCTTTTGCAGAACGGGAATGATCAGTCCTAGAGAGAGAACATCCAAAATCACGGTAATGAGAATGAATGCAATCGCGGCACGCCTCGGTCCCTTGAGCGCAGGTGACGGGGTAGTTTGTTCAGAATCGGACTGCATGGAATCGGCCTGCTGAGACGCGTTGGAATGATCGTTGGGGCGTCGGGAGGAACAAGGGACTCAAGTTCGCAGCCGCACCCCGCTGATTGCGAACTGGTGACATAATATCGCCAAGTCGCGATGGCTTCGACCGCTCTTTCATTGTGGTGACCAGGAAAGCGAAAGACACTGGTAGCAACTGGCACCTACCGAAGCCGACCCATCACGCACCACCAAAAATCAGCAACACTAATGCAACATCCTCGTTTTCTATCCAATTACCCAGAAAAAAGAAGAATCATGGTTTGGTTTGGGTACAAATCGTACCTTGACGGCGTTATACTGAATGCACCTCGCAACGAGTCGATGACCGACTTGTTCATCCTCCCACCGACTTTGTTTCGCCCCGATTTAATAAGAATGCGTAACTATCTTTGACCCTACCCTGACCATCAAAGATCGAGCATGTCTGAATTGTTTTGTGTCTTAACGAATCATTTTTCTAACTGAGTATTTTCCTAATTACGGAGAACTATCGCGATGCGATGTCTTGGAAATCCGCTTGGACGCCGTGGCTTTCTTACAGTAGGAGCTCTCGGCGGGCTCGGGCTCTCTATGGGTGATCTTTTCCGATTGCGAGCCCATGCAGACCAAAAGCACTACGATTTCATTGAGGCCAAAGCAGAGAGTGTAATTCACGTCTTTCTGCCAGGGGGGATTGCTCACCAGGAAACGTTTGACCCCAAGCCTTACAGCCCGCTCGAATACCGGGGCGAACTAGGAACCGTCAAAACGAAAACGGGAGATGTTTTTAGTGAAACGGTACCACGTTTGGCCGCGCTTTCGGACAAGCTGACGGTTATCCGATCAGTGACTCACGGTGAAGCAGCCCATGAGCGGGGCACGCACAACATGTTTACTGGGTACAAGCCATCTCCAGCGCTAGTGTTCCCTAGTTTTGGTTCGGTCATCAGTCATGAATACGGCCCAAGAAATAATTTGCCACCCTATGTTGCCGTACCGAGCGCTGCTAACGAGTATGCCGGGACTGGCTATTTGAGTTCGTCGTATGGACCGTTTGCTTTGGGAGCGGATCCAGCGAACAATGGTTTCCGTGTTCAGGACTTGAATCTGCCATCTGGCGTGGACATGGCACGGTTTGAGCGTCGTCGATCCGCACTGGAAGCGGTCAATGCTCACTTCCAATCCAAGCAGAATGCTGATGCAATCAATGCAATGGACACCTTCTATCAACGTGCCTACTCCCTGATCAGTAGCGAAAAGGCGCGAGAGGCATTTAACATTGACGCAGAAGACGCAGCGCTACGCGATCGATACGGTCGCAATACAGCGGGTCAGCGATTGCTGATGGCGCGACGTTTGGTCGAAGCGGGTGTACGATTTGTTTCCGTCACCTACGGTGGGTGGGACATGCACACTCAAATTTCGGCCGGTATGCGTCGTGATATGCCAGCATTGGACCAAGGGCTGTCTACCTTGATCGAGGATTTAGACTCGCGAGGTCTCCTCTCCAAGACTTTGATTTTGGTAAGCAGCGAATTTGGCCGCACACCGAAAATCAATAATGAAGCAGGCCGAGATCACTGGCCAAAGGTCTTTTCCGTCATGATGGCTGGAGGCGGTGTCAAAGGTGGTTTGGTCTATGGATCTTCTGATGCAACAGCGACCGAACCAGAATTCGATCCAGTGACTCCAGAAGATCTGGCGACTACTATGTATCACTTGCTAGGTATCGTCGCGGACAAAGAGCTGATGGCTCCCGGCGATCGACCGATAGAAATCTGTGATGGGGGCAATCTAATCAAGGGAATCCTTGCTTAGTTGTTGCACCTTGACAGACAAAGAGCGATCCGCGTCGATCCAACCAAACGGAAACTTGCGAACAATGGGTACGGTAATGAATAGCTTGCTGAAGTGGGGCTTTAGTTTTGCATTAACGGGGATCTTCGCCGCAGGGTGTTTAGCTGGGAGTCCGGAGGTAAACAATTTGTCTATCTCCGGATTGCAGCGTGGAACCTCGGGGGAAGTTGTCATCGCTGGGGCTCGCATTGGTGATGCCAATTCGCTGATCTTTTTCACCCCCGGGATAACCGCGCGGGACATTACAAAGATCGACGCCAATCAAATCAAAGCTACGATCGATGTGTCCGCGGACGTTAAACCTGATTTGCATCCATTCCGAGTCGTGACGGATACCGGGATCAGCAATGTTCGCTTATTTGGTGTTTCTGAGATGCCTATCGTTGCCGAGGCAGAGCCCAACAGCGAGTTTGCCTCTCCTCAGCTCATTCCGCTCAACAGTACGGTGCAAGGAGTTGTTCGTGGCGAAGATGTAGACTACTTTGTTGTTGAGCTCAAAAAGGGTCAAACTATGCATGTAGAGCTCGAAGGGCTTCGCCATTCCCACATGTACAACTTCTTTGATCCCTATATCGCCATATATGATGACAAGCGATTCGAGATCGCTGCGAGCGACGACTCTGTGTTCCTCCAGCAAGATTGCCTTGCCGCCATTACGGCACCAGAAGATGGCAAATATATCATCGAGGTTCGAGAAAGTAGCTTTGGCGGTAATGATTCCTGCAAGTATCAATTGCATGTCGGTAGTTTTAGACGCCCCATAGCGATTCTTCCCTCGGGCGGTGCTCCTGGGCAACCACTGACCGCTAAGTGTATCGACATTTTAGGAAATGAATGGGAAGAAACGTTTACGGTTTCTGATCGACCTCAAGATGCGTTTCCTGTCTGGTCGCAAATCGATGGACTGCGATCACCCTCGCCAAATTGGATTCGGGTTAATGCATTAAGCAACATCATTGAGCAAGAGCCCAACGAAGACCATAATAAAATCGAAGCGGTAAGCACGATTCCCGCAGCATTTAATGGAGTGCTACAGTCCAAAGGGGATCGAGATTTCTTCGTTTTTGAAGCAAAAAAAGACCAGCAAATCGAGGTTCGTGTTCACGCACGATCCCCGATTCGCTCGCAAGTCGACCCGGTTCTTCAGATTTGGAAAGTTGGCGGCGGTGCGCTGGCGGGCAACGACGATAGTGGAGGCCCCGATAGCTACCTGTCTTACAAGATTCCAGAAGATGGCAAGTACGCGATTTGCGTCTACGATCATCTGGGTAGCTTCGGTAAGCATTTTGTCTATCGCGCGGAAGTAACACTCCCAACTCCTAATGTTATTCCGTCGATTGTTGAGCAAGATCGCTATGTTTCCCAGGTGGTAAACGTTCCGAGGGGTTCGCGCATGGCGATCGAAGTTAACGTTGCACGTCAAAACCTCGGTGGTAACGCTTTGATCGAAGCGATTAATCTTCCTCCCGGAATGACGCATGCAGAAACGATTTGCTCGGCAGATCAAGCGAAAGTGACCATGCTATTCCGAGGCGAAGAGGGGGCAACCAACGTTGGTAAACTTGTAGACTTCACGGCCACGATAGCCCCATCCGCAGAGCAAAAGTTCGTAGGACGATTGACCCAACGCACTCAGCTCGTAAGAGGTCAAAACAATGTTGATGTTTGGGGCATGACCAAAGATCAGCTTGCGGTGGCCCTCATCAATCCTGCCCCGTTCGATATTGAAGTTGTGCAGCCGCAGGTACCTCTCGTTCGAGATGGTTCCTTGGGTTTACAAGTTAACATTAAAAGAAAGGAAGGCTTCGATAAGCCGGTGACGGTTTCCATGCTTGGTCCTCCTCCTGGAATCGGCGCAGCGACTTTTACCATCCCGGGAGATCAATCCTCCGGATTGATGCAACTCACAGCCAATGGAGGTGCTCCGATTCGCGAGTGGCCCTTGGTTTTGATGGCCACAACAGACATAGGTTACGGTCCGATAAAAGTGGCGAGCGAGTTCTTTAAACTAGACGTAAAAGAACAGTTGTTCGCATTCGAGTTTGCCAAGACGATGGCAGAACAAGGCAAGCCGGTTGACGTAATTGTCGGAGTCAAGCTTAAGAGACCTGTCGAAGGGCAAGTAGAACTGGAGATTTTGGGAGTTCCGCCGGGAACAACTGCCACCAATGCCAAACAAGCCGTACCAGTTGATGCAGAGCGACTGGCATTCAAAATTGAAGTCCCACCAGAAACCCGAGCAGGGAACTACAAGACGATTGTGTTTCGCGGAACCGTCACGAGCCCTCAAGGGGTGATCACCCAGGTCAATGGGAATGCGGAAATGCAAGTGGACGTTCCTATTGTCGCCGTTACACCGACGCCGACACCGACACCAGCCGCTGCGGCACCACCACCTACCCCAACCACCAAGCCGCTTACACGTCTCGAACAACTGAAGCAGCAGCGAGGAAAATAGAGAAATGAAATCTTACATCGTTGTTTGTTGGATTTGCTTAAACTTGATCAGCATCAACTGCTTAGCTCAGCAGCCCGCTGATCCAAGCAACAATGCAAACCAGCCGCCTGCCGTGGGTGCGGTATCCGATTGGTCTTCGCTGATGGTTTATCCTCCCAACATCAAGCTATCTTCCAAGACGGATTCCCAGCATATTATCGCTGTTGCGACTCGCAAAGACGGTGTCACGATGGATGTCACCGATCAAGTCGCTTGGTCGCTCGATGCCGACACTTTTGTCGATTGGAAAGACTTCGTTGTGTCGCCCAAGGCTGACGGGACGAGCCGTTTGACAGCATCCTGGAATGGTATGACTTCGTCCTGCGAAATCACCACCGCCAACTCGCAAATTACCAATCCAATCCACTTCGAAAAGGATGTAATGCCCATCTTGACCAAGGCCGGTTGCAACACCGGATCTTGTCACGGTGCAGCCCGTGGTAAAGATGGATTTCGTCTAAGTCTGTTTGGCTACGATCCAGTGGGAGATTATCAGAGGATCACTCGCGAGATCGGTATTCGGCGGATCAATTTAGCAGTACCTGAGCAAAGTCTTTTGTTGCTGAAAGCGATCGGCGCCGTGCAGCATTCCGGAGGAAAAAAAATTGAACCAGGTAGCAAGCACTACAACACGCTTCTCACTTGGTTGAAAAACGGTGCATTGCCAGATGCAGCTAGATCACCGGTGGTAACATCCGTTAATGTGTATCCATCGCAAGCAGTGCTTGAGGGGGCAGACAAGAAGCAACGCATCGTTGCAGTGGCTAAGTATGCGGATGGCACTGAACGAGATGTTTGGGATCTCGCAACCTTTACGACCAACAATGAACGTACGGGTGCTGTCGCTGTTGACGGTCTCGTCACGAGTGGCGTTCGTGGCGAAGCTTATGTATTTGCTCGATTTGATACCCACACCGTAGGAAGTCAAATCCTAGCTCTTCCCGAGGGAATTAATTACAAAGCGCCTGAGGCGACAGGTAACTATATCGACACATTGGTCAAGGCTAAGCTTCAGAAATTGCGACTACCAGAAAGTGGCACCTGCACCGATGAAGAGTTTGTCCGCCGAACGACCATCGATATTGTAGGCTTGCTACCCACCGAGGAAGAAACAAAGCAGTTTGTGGCAAGTACCGAACCAGACAAACGTACCAAGTGGATCGATTCCCTTCTGGAACGAAAAGAGTTTAGCGAGATCTGGGCTATGAAGTGGTCCAATCTTCTGATGATTAAGAGCAACAACCAGGTTAGCTACAAAGCGGCTTATCTTTACTACAATTGGCTCACGAACAAGATTGCATCGAATACTCCGATCGATCAAGTTGTGAGAGAACTGATTAGTGCGACGGGCGGTACCTTTGAAAGCCCCGCAACCAATTTCTATCAAGTAGAGCTGGATCGGTTGAAACTGTCGGAGAACGTGGCGCAGGTCTTTATGGGGATTCGAACCCAGTGTGCACAGTGTCATAACCATCCGTTCGATCGTTGGACGATGGATGATTACTATGGATTCGCTGCGTTCTTTGCTCAAATTGGTCGTAAGCAAGGCGAGGACTACCGCCAACTAGTCGTATTTAATGGAGGTGGTGGTGAGACTAACCATCCCGTTGGCGGCGCCGTCGTGAAACCTAAATTCCTTGGGGGAGTTGTGCCAGATGTCGCGGGGAAAGACCGTCGTGAGGTTCTGGCCGGTTGGATTACTAGCCAGGATAACCCGTTCTTTGCTAAGAGTGTCGCGAACCGTATATGGGCTCACTTTACAGGGGTGGGAATTGTCAACCCTGTGGATGACTTCCGAGCCAGCAATCCACCAAGCAACCCTGAACTTCTCGATGAATTAGCCAAGCGATTGGTAGAGTATAAGTACGATACCAAGCAGTTGGTTCGCGACATTTGCAACTCCCAGACCTATCAGCGTTCCTGTACGCCCGTGGAAGGTAACGAGGACGACACACGCAGTTATTCGCATGCCTCGGTACGCCGAGTTCCTGCAGAAAACCTGCTCGATTGCATTTCTCAAGCGACCAACACCAAGGATAAATTCCAAGGTCTGCCTCTTGGTGCGAGAGCGGTGCAGATCGCCGACGGATCTACAAGCAACTACTTCTTGACCTCGTTCGGTCGCAGCCAAAGAACGACCGTATGCGAAGACGAAGCTACTACAGATCCATCCCTCTCGCAGGCACTGCATCTGATCAACGGTGACGCAACCGGTGGCAAAATCATGAATGGTGGATTGCTCAAAATGTGGAAAGAACAAGGGCTCAATCATCAACAGATTATAGAAAAAATCTACATGCGTTGTATCTCGCGTGCACCCACGGAAGTAGAGAGTAGCACGCTCCTAAAAATGATTGCGGAAGCACCGAACGAAGAGCAAGGGTTGCAGGACGTTTTCTGGGCTGTATTAAATAGCCGCGAGTTCATCTTCAATCACTAGACGACTTTTGGAATTGAAACAAATGTTAATCAAAAGGCTATCGATCCTCTGTCTTTTGGGTCTACCTGCGGTCGCAGTAGCTGACCAACCAGCCAAAGTGACGTTTGATGATCATATCAAGCCCATTTTTCGCGAGCATTGCACTTCCTGCCACAATGTCAACGAAAAGAAAAGCGGCCTGGCGTTAGATACCTACCAAGCCACTCGCGAAGGAGGAAGCTCCGGTGAGGTCGTATACGAAGGTGATTTGGATGCTTCTCGATTGTACGCGTTAACAGCACACTTAGAGCAGCCGTACATGCCTCCCAATCAGGACATGATCCCTAAGGCCAAAGTTGACTTGATCAAGACGTGGATCGAGCAAGGCATGCCGGAAAACAGCGGCTCTGAGATCAAAAAACCTAAAGCCAGCTCCATGGCGTTGGCAGTTGTTGCGGGTAGGCCTGAAGGTGCGCCACCGATGCCCAAGACCATGCTAAAGCAAACTCCTTTTGCGACGGATAGGGCCGCTACGACTTCTGCAGTTGCTGCGAGTCCGTGGTCTCCATTAGTGGCTGTCGCCGGGCAAATGCAAGTGTCTCTTTACCACACCGAGACAGGCGAGTTGCAGGGCATTATTCCGTTTCCAGAAGGGGAAGTCTATTCGATAACGTTCTCGCGAGACGGAAGATTGATCTTGCTCGGTGGTGGACGTCACAGTCATTCGGGATTAGCGGCCCTCTACGAAATAGAAACAGGGAATCGAATCGCCAAGGTCGGTGACGAACTTGATGTCGTATTGGGGGCTGATATCAGCGACGACAACACTTTGATCGCGATTGTCGGACCTCAAAAGATGGTTCGTGTCTACGAAACACTAACGGGTGCACTGAAGTTCGAGCAAAAGAAGCACACCGATTGGATTTACACGGCACGATTCAGTCCAGATGGATTGCTCTTGGCGACCGGGGACCGCAGCTCAGGATTAGTAGTTTGGGAAACCCAAACAGGCCGATTGTATATGGACCTTCAGGGCCACAAAGGAGAGATTCGTTCGATCACTTGGAGGCCAGATTCCGCTGCGCTGATCAGTAGTTCTACCGACGGCACTCTGAAAATGTGGGATATGAATAATGGTAACGTAATCAAATCATGGGATGCCCATCCCGGTGGAGCATTGTCAGTAGCTACATGTAACGATGGCACAATCGCATCGACCGGAAGGGACAATAAAGTCAAAGTCTGGGATGCAGGTGGTAATTTAGTAGGGGAAATGCCCCCGCTCGTTGAGGCAGGACATCAAGTCGCTGTTTCGGTTGATAGTAAACAGGTTATCGCTGGAGATTGGGCTGGAAACGTTCGACTTTGGCAACGCGCCAATCCAGCCAACGAGAAATCACTGCGTGCCAATCCGGCGCCCCTCGAACAGACCCTAGCAAAACTAACTGCGGAACACCAACGAGTAGAACAATTGGTGAAAGCACTTGAACAGCGTTACCAGTCGGAATCGTCACAACAAACAGCTTTGCAGCAACAACTTCAGGCACTTCAGACTGAGGTGACGCAATTAGCCACCCAAATTCAGACAGCGACTACGCAACAAAACGAACTGAAGCCCATCGTTGAACAACTCGATGCGCAGTACAAAGCAAAGCAAACAGAATTGGTGCCTATCAAAGCACCATTCGAATCCAAGAGTGCGATGTTGGACTTAGCAAGCCGCAACCTAAAGGACTACGAGACTCAATTACAAGCTTTAGTTGCTAAATTGCAAGCAGAGGGAGAAACACCTGAAGCGATTCAATCCAAGTCGGCGGATGCAAAGAACCAATGCGAGATTCAAAAAGTTGCGATAATGCAAATTTCTACAGAAGTAGAGCCGCTGAAACAATCCGTTGCGAAGCTCGAACAGGAACTGGTCTCCATTAAGGCGGAATTGGATCCTAAACAGCAAAAATTGACAGAACTAGCCGCTAATCTAACGCAGTGGGTCGCTCAACATACCGAGAAGGTAAAACAGATTGAGCCCGCTATGGCTGCATTGAAAGCCGCAGTCGATAAAGCAAACGCGACCAAGGTTGAGCTCGATTCGGCACAATCGCAACTGGTAGCACTGCAATCCCAAATGCAACAGGTTCAAACGGACTTGGTCGCGTTCCAAAACCGGTTGCAGGAACTGGCAACTCAGAAAGACTCGCTAGGCAAGTCGATGGAGGGCGTGGTAGGTCTGCTGGCACCAGTTGAAACCGATATCGCAGCCAAGATGTCGGAGTCGGAACAAATCGCGCTGGGCATGACAGAGCTAGAAAAGAAACTCGCTGAGCTCCAAAAGCAGATCGCCGATCAAAAAGCCAGAAAAGATGCCGTGGCGGCCGCTCTCGCGGCGCAGCAGGCTGAAGCAGCCAAACTGAAAGAGCAGCAGCAAAAGATTGAGTATGATGCTGCCGCCGTGCAACTGCAGATGGAACTCTTCAACGAGTCCTTCAAAAAGTAGAACGTAACCATTCTGTTCTCACATAGACGAGGGGAATGAGTCAATGGATTTGTGGTGGCCGAAAGGATCGAACTCCGCATTCGAATTCGCAAATTGTCCCGTTTGGCCCCTCGCCTCATCCTCTCCCACGCCCCTCTTGGTTTAGCCGGGTTATGAGAATGATCCGTGCAAGAAGCGAATCGTCGTCTATAATGGGCGTTAGTTCAGGCGAGCCTGGCCGACGGTTCTACTAATACCGTCTTCCAGAACACGCGATAATTCCGGCGCAAAGGATTACGGCATGGCTGTCAATATTCGGATTCCCGAGACCCTAACAGAGCAGGTCCGCAATTACCGCAGCCGCGTGCGCACAACGAAAATCGCGGAAGCAGTTAGCGTCGCCGCTTGTGCATTGCTCACGGGTTTTGCCGTCGTATTCATCGTGGATCGCTTTGTTGATTCAGGAGTGTTGCTTCGAACGGTGGCGTTTCTTCTCGCCTTCGCAGGATTGATTGGAATTCCGCTCGCTTATTATCGATGGGTTCAAAAGCTGCGAACGCTTGAATCCGTTGCGCGATTACTTTCCAAACGTTTGCCGAGGGTCGGTGATTCCTTGCTAGGAGCACTAGAGCTAGCACATGACACGAAAGAACAGAATCGTTCTCCAGCCTTATGCCAGGCTGCACTGGATCAAGTTGCCACAGATACAGCCAAAAAGAATTTACTGGATGCCCTACCTGCATCGCATCACAAACGTTGGAGTATGGGTGTAGTGCTGTTGGGAGTTGCTGCGACCGCTGTAACGCTTCTGTTTCCTGCCGCATCATTAAACGCATGGGGTAGACTTTGCATGCCGTGGGCTTCGATTGACCGGTATACCTTTACCGCGCTAGATGAGTATCCAACTCGAATTGTCGTTCCTCATGGGGAGCCGTTTCCAATCGATTTACGACTCGCTTCGAATTCCAAATGGAAACCTTCTTCGGCCAAACTAAATGTTGGAGAATCGGCCTCGTTAAGCTCCGATCTATCCGACGGAGGATACAGTTTTGAAGTTCCACCACAACTCAAGCCAACCGACCTATCGGTTTTAGTCGGAGACAGTTACCCCAAGATCTCGGTTCAACCTTCACCTCGTCCGGAACTCGAAAAGCTTCATGCCACAATTCGCTTGCCTGACTACCTCAGTATCGCGGAGCCAACGACTAAAGAGATACGTGGCGGCGCACTGGTTACGGTCAAAGGTGCGAGGGTCGAGTTGGAATCCAAGACAACCAAGCCAATCGTTCGTGCCAGTGCAAACGGAAATAGCCTCAGCGTATCCGATGGTGTATTTCATTATCCCTCTACAGAAATGACGGAAACAACAAAGCTTGAATTGCAATGGACGGACGCAGACGGGCTTAAATCCAAATCAGACTACCCATTGCAAATTGAAGTACTCGAGGATCAGCCACCGACGGTCTTCGGAGACGGTCTACCTAAAGCAAAAGTCATGCTTGACTCGGAGCAAATCGAGTTTCGAATTCGAGCGTTGGATGACTTTGGTGTGAAGCAAGTTGGACTGGAGTGGAATGTTATCGAAGAGAGCCCATCATCCCCCCAAGAGCGCGGCGAATTTATGCTGGCGGCTGGCTCACCAACGCAATCCGCTTTAGACGGCTTAGCGACCTTTCAAGCGACAGCGATGAAAATACCATCCAAACCGATTGAAGTGCGGTTGTTCGCTGAAGACTATTTGCCCGACCGAGGCAGAGTCTATTCATCACCACATGTTCTTTACGTACTCTCTCCTGCTGACCATGCCGTTTGGGTTTTAGATCAAATGAGCAGATGGCAACGGGAGTCACTGGAGGTCCGCGACCGCGAGCTACAGTTGCTGGCTACCAATAAGCAGATTCGGGACATGCCTGAATCGGAGAGAAATACCGAGGATGCTCGTGCTTTAATTGAACAGCAAGCTGCTGCGGAACAAGCAAATAGCCGTCGACTGAATCAGTTAACCGCAAAAGGAGAAGAGTTGCTGCGCCAAGCCGCTCGCAACAACGAAATCGGAGTTGGACATCTCGAGAAGTGGGCGGAAATGCAGCAAGTTCTTAAAGACATTGCCGCGAACCGAATGCCTAACGTCGCGGATCTTTTGAAAAAGGCCGCTCGATCTGAGAAGCTCGCGAAAGCATCAAATGTTGCAAAAAACACAAAACAAGAAACAGCGCCAACGGCAGGTCTGGATCGTTCCGAAGATAAGGGTAGCGGTCCTGCGTCCGAAGATAAGCCTGCTACGAAGGTGCCGTCCGTTATTGATAAAGAATCCTCCCAGCAGCCCATCGATCCCAAAGCAATGGCTGAAAACAACGAAAAGCAAGATGGCAACAACAAGAGCCCATCCTCCGCACTGCGATTGCCCTCGACCACGGTCGCAGGAACGGGAGCTGGTAAAAAGAAAGAGGAATCTAACGATGAGGAACCATCGAACGATGAAGTAGAACAAGCCGTCGACAAACAGCTAGAGCTTTTAGCGGAATTCGATAAAGTTGCGGACGAACTCAACGAACTCATGGCCAATCTCGAAGGCAGCACATTAACGAAAAGACTTAAGTCTGCGGCACGAGAACAACTCAAGATTGCGGACACCGCTGCTGCCGAAATCAAAAATGCATTTGGAGCAACCTTTGTTAGACTAACGTCAGTGCAAAAGGTCTTCTTCAAAGATCTCGAAATGCGAGAAAACAAGGCAGCGGATTTTGTTTCTTCAATAGTCGACGACATGCAGGGATTCCATGAACGCCGTCCCTCGGGCAAATTCGAAAGCGTTTTGGCAGAAGTGAAGCAGGAAGATGTGATCGGGTCTCTCCGAGCGTTGTCCGAACGAATCTTGAATCAACAAGGAATCGCAATAGCCGAGGCCGAGTACTGGTCTGATACGCTCGATCGATGGGCCGAGGATATCGTAGATCCTGCCTCCAAAGGTGAGTGCAAGGGTAGCAAGAGCAAGAGTTCGCTTCCTCCCTCGATCGTGTTAGAAGTGATGCAAATTTTAGAAGCAGAGATGAA
The DNA here is from genome assembly GCA_046318795.1 of Pirellula sp. Classification (GTDB taxonomy): domain Bacteria; phylum Planctomycetota; class Planctomycetia; order Pirellulales; family Pirellulaceae; genus JBKCUI01. The sequence continues at coordinate 10,491 of JBKCTT010000242.1, read as the reverse complement.
TCTGCGAGAACGGACCCGAGTGACGGAACAAGCCAAGGCGGCTTCTGCACAATCGGAGTATCTCGAGCGTGTTAAAGAGTTGGCATCGACGCAGTTTCAACTCAAAGATCGAATCGATGTGGTTAAGCAAAAGATTGCTGCGTTACCCGATGCTGCGGAAGAGTTCACTAAGGAACTCGAGTTGATGGAATCAGCTGGCTTGGTCATGTTGGATGCTTCTCTGATCCTAAACCGTCCAGAGACCGGTCGAGAAGCGATTGCTGCGGAAACAGAAGTTATCGAATTGTTGCTACAGACCAAACGTACCGATCCGAATTCTGGCGGAGGCGGAGGTGGAACCGATCCAGGCAAAGGAGGTGGCGGTACAACCGACGAAGCAGCTATCGCCATGATTGGTCCCGGCGTCAATCAAAACGAGCGTCGACAAGATTCCGGTGTTGCCCAACAAACAGGTACCACTAATAACGTGCTACCGGAAGAGTTTCGATTCGGTCTCGACGAGTACTTCCAAAGAATTGATAGAAAAAACGCTCCATGATTGCTGTTCGCATATCATCCCAGGTTTCGTCTGGCCCATACTTGTTGATCCATTTCTGGATTTTTGCTTCCATATTAGTCGGAACCGAGTGCCTTCGTTCGACCGTCCATGGTCAGGCCTTTATTCCAGCTAGACCAGTTCAGCCTGCACCGGAAGAACTTGCGACTCACCAGCAGCATGTCCGTGGTCTGATACAAAACGAATTGGATCTTATTGCTATTGTTGTAAAGCCTAACGATACCCAGGCGCAGTCCCTTGTTAACCTTGCCGAATCGCAATGGGAAGCGACAAGTTTGCGTGAAGTCACGCGCCGCGTCCAACAACATGTCCATGGCAGCATTGATTTCGATGGGCTCGTCGAACGATCCGTCAGTGCTTGGTGCAAGGAAGCGTTGACGGAGGAACAGATCGCTCTCTACCAATCCGAGTTAGAAGACCGACAGCAGTTAAGAAAAGAAGCCCTCATCGCTAGGATGTTAACCTGGTTGCAAAACAAGCTTTCGCTTTCTGCTAGCCAAACGGATCAAGTAGAAAGAGTTCTACGTGAAAGATGGAAAGATCGCTGGTATCGTTCGATTGAAGCTACGTTTGCGAACGAGACTCTATTGCCTGAAATCAATCAGAAGTGGCTCGAGGACATATTAACTCCAGCCCAAAAGAATGCGATGGTTGTCAGATCACCAACGGAAAAAAACACTCCAATGCCCGATGTGTTCCCCGTGTTGCCTCTGTCGAAAAGATTCGAGATCGGAAACATAGCGAGCAGCCCATCGATTCCTGTCAAAGCAGCACCGGCCGCAGCCGCCCCTGCCGCAAACAAGGAGCCGATGAATTGATTAGTAACATGATTTGGATTCGATTACGCCAAGCACTCCTCAGTTGTGCACGACCATTGATTTCTTCTCTGTTGATGCTGACTGTCTTTATTACCGCTTGCGTTCAAAGTTGCTTCGCGCAAAACCCTCGACTAGTCATTCAACCTGCTGCTAGGGAATCCATCCATGCTAGACTGGATCGCGATCAATTAGAAGAATTGCTTTACGGAACCTTGGGTGGATCTAAACAAGCGTTTCGACGAAGTAAGAAAGAGTCGATTCAACGATATGTCGATCAAGTGGATCAAGTTTGCGATCTTTCCGATGAACAACTTGCGAAAATTCAAAACGCAATCGACGTGGAGATAGCTCGTTGGGAGTCGCGAATTACCGCCTTGCTAAGTGAGATAACCCCGTCAACGGAGCCAACTCAAAAACAAACTATCTTCACGCAGGCTTGGTCAAAAGCATTGAGTTTTCAAAACGAGACCAAGGAAAACGAGACGACGGTTTGGTACAAAACACTTGTGTCGACCCTCACGCCCGAACAATTGGAAAAGCTTGCAGCGGATCATGAGCAGATGAAGGTTCGCGAACGCAATGTAACTCGCTATCGAATTCTGCTTTTGGCCCATCGGGCACTGGGACTCACCAAGTCGCAACGCGAAGCTCTAAACAATCTGCTCGAAAATAAAGCTAATGAGCCACGCGAGGAGATCCGTTCCCTGAGCCAGCTATACAATTTCTTGGCAACCCTAAATGAAGCAACAGTGGCATTGTCAGATAAGCAAAAAGAACGACTTGATGCTTTGGCAAAAGGGCAGCTTAAAGATCAAGCCCCTGATCAGTTTGACATCAATGTTGTTCTTCCCTGATATAGAGTTCAATGAGATTTTTGTATGGGTAACCCTCAGATAGTATCGATCGACATGCTTTATCGATGCAGGCACATTATTGAGGCATATTGTCTGATGGTCATATGCATACATTGGATTATCCCTACTTGCTGTCATGCCCAAGTCCAACCATGGCGAGAAGGAGCCGTCCAAGGGCAGGGGGTTTCGCGTGAAGTCCGAGAGATCTACGAAAAGGGACTTGGTTGGTTAATCGCGAATCAATCAGAAAACGGTGCCTGGGAATCTCCCAGCAACCCAGGTCCTGGCGTAACAGGTTTATCCACTATGGCATTTCTCGCTTATGGCGAAGATCCGAATTTCGGACTACATAGTGTTCCAGTTCGCAAAGCTTTACAGAATCTAATTCTTCAGCAAGACGCCGAGACCGGTTATCTTGGAGGAAGCATGTACCACCATGGATTCGCGACGCTCGCCCTCGCAGAGGCATACGGCGCTGTGGATGACAAACAACTTTGGCTCGACTCGTCTGTCCCGGCCGCCCAGCGTAGATCGTTAGGCGAAGCATTAGAACTGGCCGTCAGAACCTCCATTACTAGCCAAGACAAAAATAGCGTGGGCGGTTGGCGGTACGGCCCGAATTCCACAGACGCAGACACATCGGTTTCCGGAGCGATTCTGGTATCTCTTCTTGCGGCGAGAAATGCCGGAATCGAAGTGCCCGATAAGAATATCGACAAAGCAATAAGCTACTTCAAGAGCATGACCTCCAAGAGCGGCCAAGTTGCTTATGCTGGTGGGCTGGGGGGCTATGACGAGTCGCAAGCGCGAGTGTCTATTGCTGCTCTGGTATACGCTATCTCCGGACAAAAAGAACTCGCTGAGTTTAAGGCTTGTGCAGAATTCTTAAAATCTCGAGGTAGTGTCAAGATGGGCGAACACTACGCGGAATACACTTCCTACTACAAAGCCCAAGCGTTGTTCCAAGCTGACACCGAAGCATGGGAAAAATGGAACAAACAACTCATCATCGAACTAAAGCAAACCCAGAAGTCGGATGGACGTTTTGATGGCAGCTTCGGCCCCCAGGTAGCAACCTCCATGTCGCTCCTATCGTTAGCATTAAATTTCCGGTTCCTTCCCATTTACGAGCGATAGAGATAGGGGCCTTTACACCTGTGATCAATACGCGACCTGTTACGTATTTCGTTAAAGCCCCCGTTATGACGCCATTACGATTTGCTGTCTGTTTTGTCTTAAGCCTGTGTATGTCGACTTGCTTTGGCACCTATGGCTATTCACAAGCCACATTGCGACTTTATGACGGAGATATTTTTCAAGGTGATTTTTACGATGGGAAAATCCAAACGGACTCCGCGAATCAGGATTTTTTGATTTGGAAATGTAATGCTTTCCGTGAACCAATGCTGGTCCCTTGGAATGTAGTCGATTCCATTTCTCATAACCTAACGATCAATCAACCGAAAGTAATTAATGAAACGCAACTATACGTAGTCGATTTAGAAGACGGAGAAAGCATTTCGGGACGGATCGAAAGACTAGATGATCGCACAATTCAATTAAGTAGCAGTCGTTACACTCCAATCCAAATCGATCTTGATCGGGTACGGTCTATTTTAAAAGTGAATCATGCAGCTTCCGAAGGTGTGGGGCGGCTATCGGTAAACGAATGGAAACAAGTGTTGCCGGTGAAAAAGAAAGAGGTACCTGACACTTGGTTATCCAAGGCGGGATCGATTGAAACATCTATAGCGGGATCGTCGATCGCGCAAACAGCGTCATTACCATCATTGGCTGTGATCGACGTCGATGTTGCATGGACTCATTCCAATCCGAATTGGACATTAATGATTGGCAATAATCTTCCTAAACTGGAACTACGCGTTCGAAAACTGGAGCAGCGTGACGACCTTTCCATTACCTTACTCATCGAAGAGGAAAGCGTCGCGGATATAGTAACGGTCATGATTCCATCCATCGGCGTGGAATCCCTCCGCCTAAAAATCCTCTGCGACCTAGAAGAAGGTCGGTTTGTACTCCAACAAAATGGCCGAGCTATCGGAGAAATTGCTTCGCAAACCAAATCCAATTCCTCGAAACCAATGTTTGACAATCGAGTTCGATTTCAAGTTACAAACGATGCTCCCGGGGGAATGATACTGCGAGAACTGAAGGTTTCTAGGTCACCCTTTTCGATGACAAGATCGCTTGGAAAAGGAAACACAGTAGACGCAACCACCGGACAAATGCCAAATGAGCGATTGTCTAGGATTCAGCTAACAACTGGAAAAACGTATATCGGAATGATCGCGGCCGACGAGACTCAAAATGGCGGTCTCCGTTTGAATACCCTAGACGAAGAAAATCTTACTATTGCGGTAAGCGACATAGAGCGAATCGAATATGCATCACCCTCGTCACAAGACTCGATCGATTCTAGTTCCGGAGGCAGTACTTCCAATCAAAAGGAATACTGTGTTATCCAGACAAATGCCGGAGAACGCTTTGCAGGCAAGACGCTGAAACAATCCAAGGACCAATTATCATTAATTTGCAATTCCGTCTCCACGCCGATTGGCTTCTCCGTTAACGACATATCCTCCATCCAATTTGTTAGCAACACGAGCCCCGCAGAGTTAGATGCTGATCGAGAGATTCTCATGAAACTCGTATGTGATGAGGTCCATTCGAAGGGAAAACTAGTTCCGTCACAAAACGCAAACTCCGACACTTTGGGAGAGGGATGGGCTTGGAGGCCGACAGCCCTCTCCGACGCGTTTTTAATCAATCCAACGATCAACGGTACGATCGATATCCTTCGAAACAATGCGGAAGTTCGTCCTACGGATGGTCAAGCTCGAAATCTATCCCTGCGAACAGATATCTATGGACGTTCACTCGATCCAGGTGAACCTGCTCTTTTTCTCGTCAGTGGCGACAGCTTACCAGGCAAACTTGTTCGTCTAAAAAACGGATCGCTTACCTTCACCTCCGAGCTTTTTGGTGAATCAAGTTTAGATTCCTCTCAGGTGAAAGGTATTCGGCAACTCGTGTATACCGGAACCGATCGACTCGATGAAATCTTGCTTAAGAGATTGTTAACCGTCCCAAGAATGGCCCGCCAGTCCCCTCCGGCGCATCTCGTCGTTTCACGCGATGGTGACATGATTCGAGGTAAGATCACATTTGTCGATGAAGATCTACTGCGAATTGAGGTACGCGATGAAGAACGAGAAATATGGATGAAGAATGTAGCGGAGATTGTTTGGCTCGATCCCGCTCCTGACAATTCAACTGACAAAAAACCTGATGACGAAGCCATCAATGACCAATCCGTTGATCTCACAAAACCTGATACATCTTCCGTTGCATCCAACGAAGAAAAAGCCAACTGTCAACTCGTCCTGAACAAGGGGAGCGTAGTAAGCCTAATACCCGAACGAATCGACGGAGACGCATTGCTCGGGGTTCACCCATTACTAGGTGAATGCAACATACCGCTGGAGCAAACGGTTCAGATCCTTTTCGGCAATGAGATGGAAAAATCTCGAACCACCAGCCGGTTCGCTAAGTGGAAACTGCGACATGCTATCGACCCAAAATTTGTGACAGAAGAAGCAGATGCGGCCTCCGGAGAAGCGTCCGAACTAATCGGCAAACCCGCTGCTGATTTTGAACTGAGAGGTCTGGATGGAAAGTTGATAAAACTATCCGCCATGCGAGGTCGAGTCGTTGTACTCGATTTTTGGGCTAGTTGGTGTGGGCCGTGTCGAAAGAGTTTGCCCGTTATTCAAAGAATCGCCGATGATTTTGGGCAGGAATCCTTTTCCTTTTACGCGATCAATGTCGACGAAGAACCCAATGTAGTCCAAGGTTCCGCGATCGTTTTAGGTATTTCTAATAACTGCCTGCTTGATCCAAAGGGAACAATATCGAAGGCTTATGGCGCTAACGCAATTCCCTACACAGTGGTGATTGATAAAGAAGGAATTGTGAGACGAGTCTTCGTCGGAGCTAATGACGAAAGCTTTAATTCACTTCGAGAGTCTATTTCTGTGTACCTTGAAAACGACTCCGAGTGAACCCAAGAACTTCTGATTTGATGAAATTCTGGTGAAGGGAGAGGCGTTTCACGCTCATCTCTAGGTAGAACTTCCCAACCCGCTCCCAATGCGAGATTGGCGTTACTATCGCTTATTTGCAATTATCAGCCCTCTTCAGTCCAAACATTGAGTTTCGAGGCTTGAGAAAACGTTGCGAAAGTCTTTACCCTAGGTGCGACGGTCCTTGTATCCTGCTAAAATACTGGCGTTTCGTGCCTCCCCGTTTTGGACCATGGGATTGGTCTGGAGGATGTTGGTTCGTACCGATTGATTGGAAATGAAACCGTGGCAGCAAGACTAGTCGGCAGCGTTGTAGATATCTCACCCTCTGGCGATCTCGTAACAGACCTCACACATGCTCAGCTAACCGCGTTAGGATACAATGCTGAGACCAAGGTCGTAGTAGATGAAGAATTTGAAACGATTGGCATTTACGGAGAAGATCACAAGCAACCGGAAATGACATTTATTGCGATCATGGGCGAAAACACTCCACTGCGACTAAGTCTCGTCTCTGACTCTGCGTCGATGATGCTAGGAGTCAAAAAGGGAGCACGCGTCGAAATTCGTTAGAGTGCTGATGAGGCCTCGTCATGTTGAAAGACCTGATTGAGCGATCCAGCAAACCACCACCTTCGGCGTGCGTGCTTTTTGCATTCCAGTAGATTGGACACTCCTGTCCGATCTGGGCAACTGAACGGGCAGGGGTGCCCATTCTACATTCACTAAACATCCGATATCGACTAAAACAAAACGCAGATGAGGCATCTAGTGCCACAACTCTGTTGTGGTTTTTATCGTAACCCGACGCGTAAGGGCTTGTTGCTTTAATGGTAGGTTGGTCACTCTTGACCGACTTCGACGCCATTAAACGGGCAAGAGTGCCCATTTTACGTTCGCTAAACATTCAATCTCGATTAAAGCAACAAGCCCGTAAGCAAGGGACGTTACCATGAAATTGTCACTCGCTCACGCGCTGCCGGTTGGGATTTCGAGGATTCCCCAATCAAGTTATCTCCAATTGGGCAGCTAGCTCTCAATCCATCCGGGTAATGGGTCACGAAATCCAGCCCATCGCTCTGCCCCCATTTGCAACTCTTCTTCGGTTAGCAAACTCTCTTCCAATTGATCGAGGATAGCCTCCTTGTCCATATCTTGGCCGATGATCACCAACTCGATTCTACGGTCGCCAAAGGGCTCGACCCAATTCTCCATCACTTGTTCGCGAAAGCCTGACATATCGGGCCAATCGGCCTCAGGGACCGCTGCTGCCCAAATACCCGCCGACTTTATGTTGTAGAGCACGCCAGACTGCGACCATTCCGCAGCATAATCATTTTGATTAGCAAACCAAACAACACCCTTGGATCGAACCACATCGGAAAAGACATCCCCCTCGACCAGTTCATGAAAACGCCGTGGATGAAATGGTCGCCTCGCCTCAAAAACAAATGAGTCGAAGCCGTATTCGTCAGCCTCAGATACTTCGGAGCCTCGCTTTACAACGAGCCAGTTTCGATTCTCTTCGGCCCAATTCTCCGTGAAGGAATTGGTATGCAAGATTGCTTGAATCGGGACATCTGCTTGGCTAGATCGAATAATCGTCGCTCGCGGGTTCATCATGTGAACAAGTCTCTGCACCTGTTCGATTTGATCTTCGCTCGCGATATCGCATTTGCTGATCACGATGACGTTGGCAAATTCGATTTGATCGGTCAGCAACTGAGCGATGCCTCGTTCGTCTGTTTCATCGATTTCGAGCGACCGCTCTTTGAGACCATCTGCTGAAAAATAGTCCGTATCGAAATTGATAGGATCGACCACCGTCACGAGCGTATCGAGTTGGGCTACATCGCTGAGCTTCAGACCGTTCTCATCTTCAAACGTAAATGTTTCGGCGACAGGCAATGGTTCCGAAATCCCAGTCGACTCGATCAACAAATAGTCAAACCGCTGCTGTAACGCGAGATCGCGAACCTCTTTGAGCAAATCCTCGCGAAGAGTGCAGCAAATGCAACCGTTGCTGAGGGCAACCAATTTCTCATCGACTCGGCTAAGTTCTGCACCACCGTTTTCGATCAAACGAGCGTCGATATTGATCTCGCTCATGTCGTTAACGATGACCGCCACCTTGAGCCCTTTGCGATTATTCAAAACCGCGTTGAGCAAAGTGGTTTTTCCCGCACCGAGAAAGCCGGAGAGCAATGTGACCGGGAGTGGATTCATGACTAAGCTTGCTCCGAATCGGTTTCGTCATAAACAGGAATGGGGAGTGGACAATCCCAAGTTGCCCAGACCTCTGGTCCCTCAGCAAGCTCTTCGTCTGTGAGTAAGCAATCGATCAATCGCGATCGCAAAACGGGTTCATCCATATCGGAACCGATAAAGATCAATTGTTGACGGCGATCACCATAAGGAGGTTGCATCGATTCACGGATTCCTTCACGAACCTCCTCGTCTTCAGGCCACTCCTCCTCACCAACCGTACACATCCACGCACCATCGGAATCGAATTGGACGGAGACTCCGGCTTGTGACCAGCGATACGCTTCGTCGTTATGGGTTGCGATCCAAAAGTACCCCTTGGAACGCATGATCCCTTGCAAGACCCCATCGTCAAAGTTGAGAGCATCCATCAATCGCTCCGGATGAAACGGGCGTCGCTCTTCAAATACGAATGAGGTAATACCATATTCGTCTGCTTCGCTGGTTTCGGAACCGCGTGGAATCGCAAGCCAATCGGGATGCCCCTGGGCCCATTCTTCGTCAAACGTACCCGTATCGAGCACTTCTTTGAGATCGACACGGCTATATTCCGTGGTCAGTATTTTGGCGTAAGGGTTGGTTTGATGGATGAATCGCTTCAAGTCCTCGATGGCCTGTGCCGAAACGCGATCGCACTTGTTCAGAAGAATAACGGTAGCAAACTCGATCTGATCCACGAGCAGATCGACGATGTTGCGGTGATCGTCTTCGTGAACCCCAAGTTTGCGATCAGCCAGGTCGTCAAAAGTTTCAAAGTCCTTTAAAAAGTTCTCGGCATCGATGACGGTAACCAACGTATCGAGTCGAGCCACATCGCCGAGGGACACGCCATTCTCATCGACAAAGGTAAACGTCTCGGCGACGGGCAATGGCTCCGAGATACCGGTCGACTCGATGAGGAGATAGTCAAATTTGTTTTGTTGGGCCAGTTTGCGAACTTCTGCGAGCAAATCTTCGCGAAGTGTGCAACAGATGCAGCCGTTAGTCATTTCGACCAGTTTTTCTTCGGTGCGGCTGAGGGTCGTTTCGCCGCGAACCAGGTCCGCATCGATATTGATTTGGCTCATATCATTGACGATTACGGCGACCTTCATCCCCTCGCGGTTGCCAAGAATATGGTTCAGAAGAGTGGTTTTTCCAGCCCCGAGAAAGCCAGAAAGCAAGGTCACAGGTAGCAACTTGGTCATAGACAACTCCTCCATCAACCCATTGAAAACGAAACGCCAACCGCTTTTTGCACAATAATTGCAGTAGCATACCAAGAACAATGCACTAATCAAGGCTCGCTGCTCCTCAACGCCCTCCTCGGTAGCGGACTAGGCCAACATCAAAGTAGAACAATTGTCTCAATTGTTTCGCACACCAAAGTAGAACAATTGTCTCAATTGTTTCGCACACCAAAGTAAAACAATTGTCTCAATTGTTTCAGGCGACAAAGTAGAACAATTGTCCCCCAATTGTTCCGCACGCCCGCAGTCTCCCCAACTCAAAACCCCCAGCGCAAGCCAGCTATTTACCCGACCGCCTCCCCTATTCTCCGCAATCATAAACCGCCGACGTCGGAGTAATCCACGCATCCGGCTCATACACCAAAAGCTCTTTCAAAAGTTCTAAATCGTCTCGCGATAGGTTGCTCGAATCAAAATCGCTGTGCCTGACACCCCACGGCTCAGCATGAAACAAACTCCGCGATACCACCAACGGCGTACGGACAGACTCGCCCATGGATTGACCGCCACGATTCTTTGCCTTGTTAATCGCCCGTTCAATCTGTTCTCGTTTTGCAACCTCAGACCACAGGCCGAGTTCACCCCGACCAAAACCAGATACGATCCGATAGATCGGCCTTTCTTCCCCTCGTTCTGACTTCTCCCGCTTGAGCCAATCCGCAACGT
>JBKCTT010000241.1:0-17329 GCA_046318795.1 Pirellula sp. | reverse complement strand
GCGATAATGTTAGCAATCGCGTAGTTGCTGGCCGTGTCTTCGACCGCAGTAAAGCTCTTGTTAACAGTGACAGGAGCATCGTTGACAGGTGTTACATTAATACGGATGACCGATGTGGATGTAAGTGGTGCTGGCACTCCTCGATTGGTACCATTATCCGTCACCGTGTACTCGACAATCGCCTCGCCGAAGAAATTGTCTGCTGGATTAAAGAGAATATCACCGTTAGATTGGAGTGTAACCGTTCCTGCTCCCGGAGTTGTAAGACGAGCATTGGTAATGGTCAGCGATTGTGCGTCTTCATTTGGTCCTCGACTGAGACCGGTGGTTATACTAGCACTCGCCATAACCAAGTCGGTATCTTCTGCTGTAGTTCGGGTCAATTCGACCGCCTCAGGAGCATCGTTTAGCTCTTGAACTGCTACTGTTACAGCTGCAGTTTGACGTGCACCACTTTCCGCAGGCAGTCCCGATGTATCGGACATATTGTAGGTAAAGACAATATTTCCAAAGAAGTTCGGAGTCAGGGTCAGCTGTAGTTTGTTATCAACGATTGCCAAACTGCCCTGGCTTGATGGGATTGAACTAAATGAATCGATGACAGGTGTTGAGTTGGCGCGGAAGAAATCGTTTGCTAATACGTTGAGAGTTTGGACTGCAGCATCCTCATCAACCGTGGATCGATCGTCCAACGCGTATGGGCGAGCCGGTGGGACAATTTGAAGCGTAACCGTAGCCGTTGAGGTCAGTCCAGTTGGAGCCCCGCCATTGTCACGGATTGTGTACGTAAAGGTCACTTGACCGTCAATTATGGTGCCATCTGGAGTGAATGTGACGTTTGCACCGTCTGGTCCGACTGCGACGGTACCCCCACTAGATGGCTGAGTGACGCTGACGACTCGAATCGTGTCAACACCATCTTCCAATGGACCGGCACTGTCTCGCCCTGCTGCATTCGGAGAACCGAGGACCATGACGTCCAAAGCCTGGGGAACGCCAACCGCGGCAATTGCGGACAAGCTATCGTTGGCAGCAATAGGGGCATCGTTTACAGGCGTAACTACAATCGTGATCACCGAGTCCGTAAACAAAGGATTGGCCGCCGTTGCACTGGCAGGAGTACCTACCCCGTTGTCGGTTCCTCGAACGGTTAAAACAACGTTACCGAAATAGTCTGCTGCCGGGGTGAAAATTAAGGTATTATTTTGAATCGCTGCGGTGCCTTGAGCCGCTGGCGGAGCATTTTGAATCGTTAGAGTTACTGTCTGCGAAGACTCATTGGCGGGTCCTGGGCTAAACAGCGTTGTTGCGGAGACGGCTGGAAGGGCGGTATCTTCGCGGGTCTCAAAGGAAGTGGTTCCGGCGATTGGCGCGTCATTCACCGGAGTGACGGTTACTGTAAACACGGCCTGTCTAGTGCCACCGAGATTCACCTCTCCAAGTCTATCTTCTCCCGTTACCGTGATGGTGGTACTTCCAAAGAAATTGGCTGCGGGAACGAACGATAGATTGCCATCGCCGTTGATCGTGGCTGTTCCATTAGGTGACGACGGCGTCCCGATCAACCTGACGGTTTGCCCATCAGCAATCTCGTTTGCAGGACCAGGTGCAAACAATGTGCTTGGTGTGACAATCAATCCAGGGGCGGCGGTGTCTTCAGCAACCGAAAGTGACGGAGTCAATGCAATTGGTGCATCGTTAACTGCATTGATGTTAACAGTAACCGTCCCCACTGATTCGTTATTATTGGAGTTTCGAATCCGATAAGTAAAGACCACAGGGCCGTTAGCATCTGCTGCTGGTGTGAAGAGAATGCGTGTTCCGTTGTTGGCAATCGATACGGTCGCTTTGTCGGAAGTGCTTTCTAAGCCAACAATCGAGAATGCTCTGCTTTCGCGATCGCGGTCGTTCTGCATAACGTCTAGCAAGGTGCCCGAAGCATCTTCCTGAAGCGTATAGCTATCGGGGAACGCGGTTAGTTCGTCAAGAATTCGAATCCGAACATTCGACGGCAGAACCACTAGACTAGGATTGGTTATGTAAGAATCGGAGCTGTAGAGTGCCATACCCAAGTTTCGGGTAATGTTGGGGTTCGATCCCGTTGGTACTTTCGATAGTTGGGCGTCCAAACGAACTTCACCAGCAGCGCCGCCACGGAACAAAACGTCGATAACGTTAAAGTACTGGGTCGCCGCGAAATTATCTTCGAGGGACGATTGGTTAGAGAAACCACCAAACCTCTCGAGAACGAAAACATTGCTATCCCCCCAAACGATTGGGCTGCTGCCAAGATTTACGCCTTGCGTTTTCTGTAAAAATCGTTGGCCAGCAAAAGAGCCACTGGTGACATTGACAAACGCGTCGATTAACTCATTCGATTCGTCCGCATCAACCGCGCGAACTAATGTCCGCTTTGTAGCGCTTCCCACGGTCTGATCGGCTACAATGTAGATACCGTTTTCAGATGTCGTTGTCTGAGCTCGAACTAAGATTCGATCTCCAGGTGAAACCGTCACTCCGTCGATCGACGTAATGTTTTCGATGAGGTCGAAGTCTTGAAAGCTGTTCTTGGTAATGACATAGTTTCGGTTCGTTGCTAATAGAACGTTGACCGGCGGCCTTATCGACCCGTCCTGGCCATTGCGATACTGAACGGCCGATGTCTGAGTTGCACCGAATACGTCCACATAGGTGGACGTCAACAAATGATTTCTTGCTGGGGCTACGGTTCGTACTGATGATGCTGATGGATTGGAATCGTTGACGTAAACAGGGAGGACTGAGCCGCCGGTGCTTGCCAATGTGTTGTTGATTACGGTCGCGTCACCGATGTTCAACCTGGCTCGTGCGCCGGCAAAGCTGAATCTAAAGATTTGAAAACCGTCTTGAGCCAACGGTTGTTGCATTCGGATGTTGCCAGTACCGAAAGCATTTTGCAACGCAGTAAAAATCCGACCTTGCGTCTGAGCGGGGTTCACAACACCACCGGTAAAATCAGGAACGATGTCGATTGTCCGTGCTGCCAGTCCCGGTGAGGCTGCGTAACTTAAGCTAAAGCTACCTGAGCTAGCGACTCCAGGAATGCGAATCTCGTTGTATTCGCCCCACATCAATTCAAGCTTCTCAGAGGTCGAACCATCCGTGTTTTCGTACCGCAAATCGTGATAACCAGCAAAAACACCAAAGTTTGGACCGACCGATGTCGCTTGATTTCTCAGGTCGTTCATCTGCGTTCGTATCACAATCTGCTGTCCGACACCAATGTCGATAACTGGAGGTGTCGCCCCGTCGGTTTGCCCCAAAAGCTTCGTCAGGTCGGGTGTGCCATCTGCCTTAGCGGCAAAAATCTGATAACGAATGCCCGCCAGTTCCCCAAGTCCCTCACCACTGTTGATGAAGTTGATAACCGAAAGTGCATCAAGCGGGCTAAGGAAGTCGTCGCCGTCGACATCGATGTAATGATCGTTCACTTCCTTGTTCTTGTCCCCAAGATAGTGGCTACTACCACTCTCGTTGAGCCTGTTGATAACCGCTAAAACGTCCAGTGGCCCTACAGAATAGTCCAGGTCGACGTCGTGCGCTATCAAACCGTTGTGGAACGCTGGCAAATCCGCCGCGAACAGCTCTCTTTTCTCCAATGTCTCCAGCTTCAAGGCTCGGGACAGCCAACGCTTTTTTTCAAGACGACTAGAATTGGTCTCAGCCTTGGACTTACTAGCATTTCGCTTTGGCAAAACGGTCATCGATTCTTCCACCTAGGACAAGTAAGGAACGGTCTACGGGATAGGGTGCGCAGGATTATCGCGTATAGTCTGTATAGTGAGGTTACCTAGTCGCCGATCGGATTTCAACGAGATATTGCCCAGACCTCCCAAATTCCCCAATCATCATGCTTCGGTGGCCCAATAAGCCGTCCCTAGCACTTTTTCCGAAAATCCCGGTTTTAGAGAGATTTTGTCTAAAGAAGTTCCAATCGAATAAAACTTTTGTTCCTGCGGCTGGCTTTTCCGGCTTTCATTGAGTGCGATTCCGTGCGAAACAATCGATTTATCGCTTTTTCCACGCTTTTCGAGCTTTTTAGTTGATTTATTTATTATCAATTTCTCTAATGTTTATTGTGGGTTCGCATGTTTCTTTTTAACGATGGCACAAAAACGCCTGAGCTACATCTAGCTTGCGATGAGGGGTTACTGGATTCGATGGAATGCTTGCATGCATCCGAGGATTCCGAAAATATGGGACGCAATGATTACCCGGGAGAAAGCAGTGAGGTTCTGAGGTTTTGGCAATTTGACCAACCGGTGGTTGTGATGGGACGTTCTTCTCGTGTTTCCGAAGAAGTCAATATCGAGAATTGCTCAGCCGATGGGGTTCCTTTGCTCAGAAGATCCAGTGGCGGGGCTTCGATCGTTGCGGGCCCTGGTTGCTTGATGTACACCGTGTTAATCGACTATCGCATTCGCCCCGCGTGGCGGATGCTCGATGTCGCTCACCAGTCGGTTATGGAGCGTCTGGCCCGGGCCACGCAGAGCACGTTGGATTTATTCGGGGTGCAAAAAAGAGTGGGGTGGCAGGGAACATGCGACCTAACCATCGACGGCAGAAAATTCTCAGGAAACGCACTTCGATGTCGTCGCAAATTTATGATTTACCATGGAACTGTATTACTTCAGATGCCACTGAAGCACATTGCTCGCTATCTTTTGCAGCCGCCACGACAACCGGAGTATCGGGAAAACCGAGATCACCTTTCTTTTGTCTGCAATTTACTGCCCGATGATTTTGCCCAAATATCGGAGTTTCAATGTCGATTGATAGAATCACTGGCCACGGAATGGGGAGCCAGTCGGGCATGGGACGAGTTTCCTTATCGTGCAAACTGGTTACGGCAATCCGAAGAGTTACTCCATCGAAAATACTTGAGTCCAAATTGGCATCGCGAACGCCTATGAACGAATCAGCTTGGGTAAACTAGTGTTGCAACTTGGAGATAACCTTGATGGGAGAATCCACGTAATCCCAACACTCAGAGTGAGCGAGGGGCGGGCTAACGGGGGATTCCCTCGCAAACGGGCTTGTTGCTTTAATGGCTTTTTGAAAATAAGCATTTGCCGCAGGGCGCTAGCCCACAGTTAACGGACAATAACCGGACGCTATCGCGTTACGGCTGATTAAAGCAACACGCCCTTACGCGTCGGGTTATGATCGACACCTTCTTCGAGCTGCTGTACTAGGCCCGTGTTTTGCTCTGTTCTAACCAGTTGAGCGTAGAGATCGATGAGTCATGTTGTCGCGACATCCAGCCAAACCACTTCGAGTAAACTCCATACTCGCGACAAGATACTAGCTCGGCTGAATCGTTTTGGACGCGTTCGAAATCGGTTTGATGCTTTACGAGGCGCCACGTCTGGTGTGGTCTGCGGTTTAGGCTTTGTCTGGCTTATCGTTCTACTCGATGGTACGCGCTGGCTCCCTGACTGGGGACGATGGAGCCTCTCGCTAGTGGGCTACGCAACTTCGGTATTTGTTGCTTGGTGGTCGGGGCTTGGTTCTGTAGTTCGCGCCGTTTTATTGCATCGCGATCACGAATCATTAGCGAGAGACGTTGAGGCCAGTTGCCCACATTTTCGAGAGGGGTTGATCGCAAGTGTCGGGCTTCGCAACGCGGATGGATCCATTAAAAACGGAAGTGAAGTCTTCTTGAATGAAATCGAACAAGAAGCCGCAGAAGAATTGCGCCACTTAAGCATTACTTCATTGTTTCCTTGGCAAAACTTAAAGACCAAGTTAATCGTTATCGCGATCGGTTTGGCGACTATGCTCGTGCTTTGTTTTGTGCCCAGTCTTCACTTTCCGGAGAGACTAAAACGCGCATTCATACCGCTTGTGGATCTACCGACCATTTCCAATCTGCATATCGTTGTATTGAATCCGGACCGCCAACGAGCATTGGTACCGGCCGAACAATACTTGAGTTACTCGGTTCGAATCGAATCTCTGAATCCCACCGTGACTTTGCCAAGTGAAGTTTTTTTGGAGTGGGCGGAGCAATCGGAGTCCGAGCCGGGCGGATGGTCTTCTACCAATCGAGTCTCTATGACGCGCGAAATGGAAACGGGACAAATCTATTCGGTTTCAGCACCGGTTGGCACGAGCATCCTTCGATATCGAATTCTTGCATCAGATGCTCGCACGACCTATCGCTATGTAGAACCTTTTGATCGGCCAAAGGTGGTTGAATTTCAATGGAGCATTACTCCTCCGGAATATACGCGAGACACAAATGCTTTGTCGTCAGAAAAGGTTTTTACGCACACGGAGGGAGATTTATCAGTATTACAAGGGAGTGCACTGAAGCTGCAGCTGGCTGTTAATCAAAACATGCAAAGGGCTGAGTTTTTCTGGGAATCGGATGATGGAAGAGCAGGAACCATTGCGTTTCAAAAATCGATGACGAAGTCGACAAACGATTCAACCGTAGAATTTTGGACTGCGGAAATCCCTAACCAAGGCAATCTTCGCTTCCAAGTGCATCTAACCTCGACCAAAGAACTCGATGGCGAACCGGTCGTGAATTCGTTTCGCCCATGGTACACACTAAAATGGTTGACTGATGCCTCTCCAGTTGTGAACTGGTCAGTTACACCCAACTCTCTATGGCGAGAACCCATTCGTCCAACGAATCGATCGACTTCCACTACCAAACTCAAATCGAAATCGAGTTATTGGGTCGTGGCCAATACCGAAGTCATCGAACTTCCTTGCCAAATCCTCGACGACTTTCCCATCGAGAAACTTGTTTACGAAATCGCAATAAACGAGGAACCGTGGACGCCATTACATGTCGTTGATTCGCTTACTTCCTCGGCTGTGACGGTATCTGGAAAGAATCTCAATGCTGCGTCGACAATTTATGAATGGGACCTTTTACCCCTAACGTTTAAGACAACAGATCAGATTCAAATACGAGCGATAGCAACCGACCGAGCTGGTCAGCAAGGTATTTCGGAATCACTTTCCTTTTCGATAGCGGAATCGGAGCTGGCGTCCGATCGCCATGCAGCTTTACTTTTGCGTAATCAACTGACCGCGTCGCTTCGCGATCTGCATACGGAATGGAACACGAACAGAGAATCCATCTTGAAGTCATTCCGATTGATGACCAATATCGAGACGACGGAGGACGAAAATAAAGCGGCAGCAGTAGCGATCAACGATTGGCTATCAGTCGTCGAAGAAAAGCTAGTCCGATCGGAGCAACTCGCTGAGTCGATATTGCCATCGCTCGAATCCTATATTGATCAATACGACTTAGAACTAATGAGTAAAGGTGTTAACAAACTACGGCATGAGTATCTGTATCGGTTGCGAAATGCAATATCCGATCTCCAGTCGTTCGATCGAACGAGCAGCATGTTTAGCAAGAACTCTTTGGACGAGATGATGCGGCCCAATATCATGCGGAACAGTGCCCAGACTGCGGAAGAGTCTCTGAGGCAAGGTGGTGATTTGGCAAGCCAACTGTTGGAGTTTCAACGAGATCTTATTGGCCTCGGTCTTCAAAGTGCCCTTACCAAAGATGCAACTTATCTCATGCGGCTACAATCGAAGGCGATTCCAACAGCGGGAGTGCAGCTCAAGAACTTGGTTCGCTCTCAATTGATCGTTGAGAAGATTGCTGAATCCATCTTGGAAACCGTTCAAGAGACTCGGATGGACGTCCCTAAAGGCCTTGCCGATCGACTCGACGAGTGGTGTCGTTGGTTGGTCGATTCTCGTCGGCAAATTTCCGACCTTGCTGAACAAAATCAAACCGACTCCCCCAACGTTCCTTCCGAGGAATTAAAACGACGAATCGCAAGCGATGCAGACGAGTGGAAGTATCGACGATGGCTTTTCCATCTCGATGGAGGTTTGTACTGGAACACTCAGAATCGACGCAAGGACATAGACTTCCGAACTGAGAATTTCAGCGATTCCTTGAACCGAATTATAAACGCCGCTGAGCAACTGCAGCGACTCGATTCGAACCGAGAATTATCTTCTGCTCAATTAGGTGCGGAGCGCAATCTGGTCCAGCAAGAGTTAACGCGGTATGTATCCGTGCTAAGTGAGGATCTTCGAATACGAAAAGAGTTCCATCAAAGACGTACCATTCAAGATCAAAACTATCCAGCGGATTCTGGGTTAGCAAAGAGGGCACTGGAATATGTTCTCGAACAATATAGCGAGGCCCCAAACCTCGCTTCGGATTCCAAGCAGTTTTCGCAGGATTTGCGTACGATCCTCAACTCATATCGAATCCTCGATGCTGCTCACCAAACTGCTGATGCGAGAATCGGCGTGGAGCGTCTGATGGAAGCCGAGCAATACGGATTTAATACGCTCACCGCACAGTTTGATCATAACCTACATTGGAGCGCTGTATCGCAACAACTAGAAGTTGCTTACCGTAAATTGCAACGCGCCAACTTTCCCGACGGCTTGCACGATTCCTACAACGGCCTTAGGTGGATCGCAGCGTTTTCCCAAGCCAACCAAAAAATCTCATCGCGAATGGAACCCGGATCAACGGATCACGCTTCGGCGACCCCCGATTTGGAGGAACTGCTCAAAACGTGGAATGCTTATGATTTAAAGGCTAAACCCTTTGTGGAAGAGGCTCGAAGTGCTCTACGAAATTTAGTCCCAAGCATTTCCGAGTTGGCTGCGGAGGCTATTCAAAAAACGAAAGAATTGGAACGTAAGACTGAAGAGCTTGCCAAACTATCGGATACGGAGTCAGGTACCGATGGAACCTCTAAAACTCAAGAACAATTGCAATCGATCGCGCAATCCGAACAATCTCTCGAGAAAGCAACGGAAAAACTCCAGGAATCGCTCGCAGACGAGGCTTCTCGCCAAGATTTGCTCAATCGCGATGCTAGAAAACAAGCTCGCGATAGTGACGCTGCGTTAGGGATGATCGAGCGGGCTCAAAGGAATCTTGAACAAGCGATGCAACCACTAAGCAGCCCAGAAGGGCTGACGAAAGAGAATGTTGCTGACGCGATCAAGGCCGAGAAACGAATGGAGACGACGCTTGAGGCTATTCAAGAACGATTCCGCCAAGAACAAAAACAGGCGGGGCAACAACAGTCTGCAGATCTATCATCTGCCACTCAACAAGACAGTTCCAAGCCTCCAGCGGAAAGCAACGACTCTGCTGAATCGCGACCACTTGCGGAATCTGATTTGGAATCCGGTTATGAACAAGCGGAACAACTCGATGCGTTATCGCAAGCAAGCAAAGAGGATCTACTTCGCGATCTAGAGCAACAACTCAAATCTGATGCAATCATGCGTGAGGAATTGCAGGCTATCTCCGAAACACAACAACAAAGTCTCTCTGGTGAATTGCAATCACTCGGTAAAACAGAAAAAAACGCTGCAAGAGAATTAGAAAACTCGGATCCTCGTACGCTGGAAAGTAAACGCGAGCGAGCCACGGAAATGCGTCTATTGGCCAACTATGCAGAGCGACTTGGACTTAGAGTCATGGAACGGGCTATGCAGCTCGAAAATTCTTCGGGACAACAAAGCTCTCCCATCGAACAAAGCACCGAGAGAGAACTGCAAAATACTCTGGCTGAATTGCAACAAGCAATCAACTTGGCGGGAAATTTAAACGAACAAAGCGATGCTGCGTTGCTGGAGGGAGCGAACAAGAATTTAGAGTCTGCATTGCAATCGACACTCGATGCGATTAAACCGATCGAATCTAAGTTAAACGAGGCCGCAGACGAACCAATAACCGAGCCAAAGAGTAAGAAAGAGGCGATCAAGCAAGCGGAAAATTTCCAAAAACAATTCGACCGAGAAGCCAAGCAGTCGAGCGATCAGTTAGCTCAACAATGGCAAAGAGAAATTCAAAATCAATCGCAACGCTATGAGCAAGCTAAGAAGGAGCTAGACCAAGCTAGAAGCTCCCGTGCGCAAAGCCAAAAGAACGCTAGTCAAAAACCAAATGATAACTGGGCTCAGGAAGAACTCCGACGCAAAACGGTTGACGTGGATCGCCGAATCGAAGGTTTAAAGGTCTTTGAGAAATCGATAGATGAACTTAAGGAACAAGTGAACAAGTTAGAGAACAAATCCAAAGCATTGCAGGAGGCTGAATCGTCTTCGCCCACTTCCAACCCGACCCTCGGATTGGCGGCAGAGCAACTTGGTAAAGCACAGTCGATTTTCGAGGCTGTCGCTGAGATGGCTAAAGAATCCGCAAATCGTTCCATAGAGGATTCTTCGGCTAATGCGGATACACTATCTGCCGCGTCACAACGCCAAAAGCAAATCAACCAAGCCGTAGATCGTATTCAGGAAGAGCTTCAAAGAACCGAGAGACATCAAGAACGAATGCAACAAACTCAGAGTGAGAAGAGTTTGGAGAAGTATCAAAATCAGGTCAGGAAACTAAACGATGAAACGTTAGCCCCCTTGCAAACATCTCTTTCCGAGAACGCTATGCAAGCTGATGCAACCGAGAAAGAGTTTAGTCAAACGAATCGCGATGCAGACTTGTCAGAGCCCTTAGAAAGGCCTAGTTCCAAGAACAATATCGAAAAACTAAATGAGGCAGCCAATGCGCTGAAATCCCTAGGGGAATCGATTGGTAATGACCCTAATCTCGACTCAGCTCAATCCGATGCGTCGACATCCACTTCGCAAGATTCTTCGAATTCTTCGAATGCGGCTAACGATAGCAACTCGCAAAATAGCCGCGAGAATATGCTCCAATCTCGCGATCGCGCGAAACTACTCGATCGATTGGATCGAATGGTATACTCGCGGGAGAGTGATGGGAGCGAATCAATTGCTAACCAGTCATCGGGACGAGCCGATCCAATGGAATCATCCCTTCGCAACGCAGCGAACCAAATCGCATCGCGAATGAGTCAGCAGCGAAGCCAGAAAATGCAGGCCTCGAAGCAAAGTCGTTTCAACTCGCAACAATCCAATTCAAATCAATCCAAGCAAGCGGCCAGTTCTACCGGTTCGATGAGCGAAGATCAACGTACCAATTTCGATTCCTATTTTCTACCTGAGCGAGATTCGGAATCAAAAGGTGACTGGGGCAAGCTTCGTAAACAAGCGGCTGAGCAGAACCTGCAGGGGTCGCGCGAAGCGTTTGATCCAGACTTTGGCCAAGCTATCCAGGCCTACTTCCGGACCCTCCAAGCCGAAGGTGCGAAATAACGAGGCCATGCTGGACGTTATCCTTAATGAGAGGATCCTCGACCCGCAGCTTATAGACTTGCTACCTTAACGTACGTTAGACACTCTTGTCCGACTCTCGCATAATACGTAGGTTGGGCACTCTTGTCCGACTCTTGCTTAATACGTAGGTTGGACACTCTTGTCCGACTTGAGAGCATTCTTCGAGAGAGAGTGCCCATTTTACGATACGAGGTCATTGGACTGTACACTTCTTCCTAATGCGAAGAGGCGTCATCAAAACCTACTCGAAAGAAAGCGTCGGCTGATACTGGTACTGATTAGGATCGGTCGAACGCACTTCTGCAACTTTATTTAGGGGATTTCTAAAATCGTAAGACCACAGCCATGCCTTTCCATCCTCGACGACAAACCCGAACCGTCCGCGATTCGTTGTGGAGAATAGTTCACGTGGTACTCCAACGGATGTCAACTCATCAAGGTTGGTTGGTAGCCTATTGTTTTCGAGCTTGAACTGACGTATCCCACAGGCAATTAATGCAAACTTGGCCGAGTCCTCGCTTCTTTCTTCAATATCTATCATCCAGTTCGAGGATGGTAAGAGCACGCCCAAAATTAAGGACGTACCGTCAATCAAATTTGAGAATGACATAAGGTCTCGCTCCATTTCTCCTAGGTGAGAATTTTTTTGATCCCGAGGTAGCCCACTAATCTTGATATGTTCCTCATAGTGCTTCATGATCTTCAGTTTGGCGGATGGAAATTTGGGGATCATGTAAATCATTTCTTCACCGGAATTCCAAAAACCAGTTGACGACTCAATCGACGACATAGCCATGGCACGTTCCCACTCCCATGCTCTCGTTCTATTAAAGTGGTTTAATCGCCGCGATTCAATCATGTCTTTTAAAGCTCTTGTTTCCGCAAGGTCCCAGAACTCGCAGGTCATCGATTCTTGAATGACCGCACGAGTGATCGTACGATAGAATTCGACCATGTAATCCACCATCAGGAAACTTTGGGAGTCTAATGCTTGGGCCAGCGTTACCATCGATTTGATGGCCCTCATGGTACGCGGTTTGTCTTTCTTGAATATTGCATAGCGGGCTTCGAGGCTTAAGACTTGCATTGTCAAGCGAGCGTCGTCTAATTGGGCTAGACTGGTCCAATACCCATTCATCTCCAATTCAATACGCACGGGCTTTGGCATTTTTTCCAATTGATCGAGCAGTGTGAACATCGGTTCCATTTCTGCCAAGTAATCGGATACGATTTGTTCGGGTAGGTCATCTGTCGGCCACTCTTTCAGCCCAATAAGCGACATCCAGGGGCTTGAATTCTCATACATTGCTCCAACGAACGGAATCGCCTGGACACTTGCGAGGGACGATCCCCACTTTGATAACCTAATGATTGACTTAAGGGTTTCCGATCCTTCAGCATGAGTCTTATCGCGAAAAGCTTTTTGCATGGTCGCGTTGTCATAAGGGATGCCTCGACTTTCTAGGTCACGAGTAAACTTGGCTAATTCGCGCGATGCAAATAGTTGTGTTATCCCAAACCACCCGATTCCGCTCGCAGCCAAAAGGCACACGGAAAAGAACGCACGCATGATCCAAACAGCGGGGCTAAAAGGTCTACGAACCGTGCCGGAAGAACTTGATACAGTACTCATCTTTGTTTTTCCTAATTCGTTATAGTTTGGATATCGAGGAGGCTTGTTTTTCCCAATTACCATGCCATTTGGATATGATGGATCTAGTTTTCTCAGGTGAGAGTGTTTTTTCTAGTTCGCTTTTGATATTTCGCTTAGTGCCTTCGTCACCAGCGGACGCATACTGAATCAAAAGATCAACAATTCGATCGCGTTGTGTTTTTGCGATAAATGTTTGCTTAAGAATCTTATCTCGGCGAAATCCGTAAAGATCGATGCCACCGAGCTGCCGTTGAAACTCGAGTCGGTCGGGATTGCTTTGGAGGTTATGTGTATCTTGTTGCCATGAGTAAAGCAATGCGCGTCTGCGACTCCTTTTTCGAGCTTCGCCATCGGCGATTTGATCAGCCAAAGATTGATACAAACCTTTGTCTAGCGATTGCTTAGCGATATCGGTTTGTAAGATCTGTAGGATAGTCTGTTCGACAGTATCCGCATGGTTCTGGTCAAGGATAGTTACTGATTTGCGCAGGGAACTGGCTATTTTACCGAGTAAGCGGACGGAGCTTTCCCATCTCTTTTTGAGCTTCTCATCGTCCGGCTTAGCTGTTACGGCAAACCCCTTCTGAAGTGCCTCCGTCTCGATCTGATCAATGATGGTCGAATATCGTAGTGCCCTGGGATTGCGATCGATTGCCTCTTCAAATTTCGCTACCAATTGTTCCATGACATCCCCGAGTGGCGGCAACTCTTTGAGGGTCTTCACTAGAAATTGACCTTCCAGGGATTCAGCATCGATGGTTACAACTCCGGCTCCACCAGGTCCCTCGAGGCCGACTCCCATCGCAGCATCTTGGCCGTCCAAATTGGGGGACAGATTCGATTCGATATTATCTGCTTGTACAGTCGCGAAGACAGGCAACTTTGGCAAGCTGTTTTCTTCACTAGATTCCCGCGAGTAAACTTCTTTGATGAGCACCTCAATAGGTGGGACGGTGATCTGAAACGGTAATTCTTTTGCCTCAAAACGTAAAAAGCTTGTCCAACCTTCGGAAGCAGAGTCTGCTGATAGATACTGCTTGTACTCGTTCAAATAAAGTTGTTGGTTAACGCTAGACATGCGGGGCACTGTTGCTAGCTGAAATCCAAATGGAACCAGGGGTATAACCACTGCGGCACCAAAGAATAGGCCGTGGAGAATGTAGTAAGAAATATTGAATCGTCGATCCAACCACGATCTCATGGAGAGCCTCATAGCTAACGGAGGAATCACAAGCATAGCCAGGACAAGCCAAAGTGGTGCAATAAACATTGAGACGATTGAAGAGTAATACCCAATGGCCAATGCAAATGTTAGTGGAGCTCCACACAAAGTTACTACTCGGCTTAGTCCCAGCTGGCCCCACCACTGCGACACTGCGATCGCGACGAACGAGAATGCCGCAGCTACCAGTACGGCTATCAAACGTGTAGAGCCATTTGGAACAACGTCTTTCAACCACCATTGGCCTACTACGACTATTAGGACCAAGAACACTAGAACCGCAAAAGGTACAACAACACGGCTAAGCCAAATCTTGGATGGAGAAACTCCTCGTTCAGCGAGAAAGTGTATTCGGCGGAGATGTTGATCGGCTCCGATGGATAAGGCACCAACCCAGGTCAAGAGAAAAGCAAAACTTCCTGCGACGAAAGTGAGTGCTAAAACAGCTTCTTGCCCGTAATGCTCAAAGTTAAAGAGCATCCAGCTTGCTAATCCAGTACCGATCGATGCCAGGATCAGCCCGCGATTTTGCCTCCACGCGTGCCACAATAATGCACCCGTCTCCCCAGCGCGATTAAAGCTGAAGAAACTCGTATCGGATCGGTAGGCGAGTTTACTGGGATCCGTTCGCCCCGTCGTTCTTCCGCCAGTCGCGACGAACGATCGGCTTCCTGTTCTCCATGCGATCGAGCCAACGACTACTACCGTAAACAAGTATGATACAAGCCAAACAATAGGAGACGTGTTGGTGTATGTATCCCTGTGGACTTGATAATCTGGGGATGTAAAGCCTGTGATGACGCTTGCTGTTAGAATTGTCATCAAGACCACCGGAACCAAAGTCAACAATGCCGGCATCGCTGTACCAAAAATCCAAGTCAGACAGAACGTCACACTATATACAAAGAAAGCCGTCAGAGGCAAAACATATAGGATGTCTGTGGGGGATTCTGCACGTACTCGCAATACTTCCGCGCTGAACGGACTTGCAATGCACAAGCTGATTAACCAACTCAGGCAAACACCCACGGATCCAACAATGAACTTCGATTGAACGATCGTGCGTGGGGCGATCGGAAGCGAAGAGTACCATAGTAGTGTCCTTTGCTCTTTCTCTTGGCTAACCAGCAATGCTGCTGCCCCCAATCCAAAAAGAATGGGATTGAGCGCATAGGGCATGGCGTGAAACATCACATCGAGCGAATTGAACTCCCGTTGAATTTCGACGAGGACGTGACCCAATAAAGACAGGATCGCCAATGAAAGCAGCAGCGGAATCAGTGGCCTCGATTCCTTGAATAGAACTCTTCCCCAGAGTTGCCCCTTTGCGATAGGGGCCGATAGGTTACCCGGACGTTGCGTCGTGTAAGTGGTGTTGGTTTCCAAGCTCGACATTGTTGTGCTCCTTAATATTTTTGAACCAAACCCTTAGGAAGCTTGTCGATCCGCTTTGGAACCGATCCCTGATTGTGTCGATGACACAGATGACGAGGAGCTATTCATGCCTCGTGTGCAGGCAATGAACAGTTCTTCCAATGTTGCTGGTCGAGATCGAACTGCGAGCACATTGGGCCACTCTGCGAGGAGTTTCTCGTGTGAGCCTTGGTAGTTTTTGACAATCCATCGCACTTGGCGGCCCTCGATTTGTTCGTAGAGAACTTGGGCGGTACTAGATGGCTGCTGAGTTAGATCCGGTAACGCAGCCAATGGATCTGCGCGACTGATCGTGACTTCAAAGATCGAGTCTCTTAAGTCCGAGAGTGGAGCTGCGATTTGCACTTTGCCCTTGTGTAGGATCGCGATGTAATCTGCCACTCGTTCGACTTCAGAGATCTGGTGACTAGACAGCAAAACTGTTTGTCCATTCGCGGCTCGCTCTACCATGCTCTCCATAAACTCGCGTCGCACGAGAGGATCAAGCCCTGATGTTGGTTCGTCGAGAATGAGCAACTCAGGATCGTGGGCCGTTGAAAGGGAAAGTGCGACTTTGGCACGTTGGCCTTTGCTCAAGTTCTTGATCTTGCGATCGAGGGGCAAGTCATAACGCAAGACGGATTCGCGATAGCGATCCACGAACCCTTCGGGATAGAACGACGATGCAAACCAGCCGATTTCGTCGACTCGCATCCAATCGTAAAGAGCGGGGGCATCCGCAACATAGCCAATGCGACGGCGGAGCGCGAGCGCATCGCTGATAGGATCTAAGCCCAGGATACGGCACGTCCCTTTCGAGGGATGTTGGAATCCCGTTAGGATCCGGATCAACGTGGTCTTACCAGCCCCGTTTTCACCGAGAAGTGCGAAGACCGAGCCTCGGGGAACCACTAGGTCCACACCGCGCAGGGCATCGCATCCTCGGAAGTGCATCTCTAGACCTTGGATGACGATACATTCATTCATAGCTAAACCTCGAAGAGGAGTGGCGGCAAGCATGGAATCACTGCACGCCAGCAGAAGGGAACGAATTAGGAAATCGGTTGCGTCGGCGAGTTCGACGCGACGGTGCTTATGGTCGGAACGAGCTCATTGAGCTGGCCCCGTACAATGGACTGAATCTCAGAGGCATTCAGTCCGCCATGAAGAGCTTCTTTCAGGACTGATCGGAGTCGATCAGCAATGATGGTGCGTCGGTCCGAGCGACACAGCTCAAGAGCTCCGGTGCAAACGGCCAAACCGCGGCCCCGCAAAAGCTCGATGACCCCATCCGACTGAAGCTGCTGGTAAGCGCGGGCGATCGTGTTGGGGTTTATCGCCAGCTCTACACTAAGTGCCCGGACGCTGGGCAAAAGCTGCCCCACGCGGAGCGATTCCTCGGCGATGGCAAATTTCACCTGCCGAACGATCTGCTCGTAAATCGCCACACCGTTGTTGGTATCTATCGAAAAGAACATGAAAAACTCCTTCTGCTGTGGCAGAACTAGTGAACTAGCAAAATAGTACACTGGCTAACTAGCTGGGTCAAGCTAATTTTGAAACTTTTCATCGGCGGCATCAAAGTAGAGCAATTGTCCTCAATTGCACCCAATGTAGAACAATTGTCCTCAATTGCACCCAATGTAGAACAATTGTCCTCAATTAACCCTGTAAAGCCAGCAAAAGTGTGATGCGTATAATAGGAAAAACGCTTCACTTTTTGACTACAGGAGGTATCGGAATGGCTAGCAAATTGATCGAGCAACTCGCTTCGAAGGCTCCCG
>JBKCTT010000240.1:0-2783 GCA_046318795.1 Pirellula sp. | reverse complement strand
GTTTACGAGCCTCGGTTTCATCTTTGGAAACGCCGACAACGCCGAACGCGGTCGCTTTGATATTGTGTTTGGCTAGCTTGTCTTTGAGCGCTTTGAGGGCTTCTGCAGGCATTCCGGGTTCGACTTTGGCATCTTGTTCGGCGGACTTCTTTTGACCAGGAAACAACTCGTTGCAATTAGCACCGGAGGCGGCAGTTTTTTCGATCGCTTCAAAGGTTGTGAAGCGGTTAAAGCTCCAAGCTTGGACGCTGACTGCGAAGCCATTGATTCGCGAATCGGCTTTGATGGAGCTTGGTGGGATTGGTTTTTCGGCTGATGCGAGGTTCGCACCACCGACTAGAAGTAACAAGGGAAGGCAGAATGCAAAAACGCGACTCATGATTGAAAATCTTTCCAAAAGGTGGGGGGAGAGGGGATGCTGGTAACGGCAAATACTTGCGACGTGGCCGAAGCATTTTGGCCACAGAAATTCCCGTCAACAGCATGAACTGTAGGTTAAGTATTGTACCCGAGCAGAGATGGTTTTGTGTGGGAAAAAATGGACAGAACCGGTCTGCGGCTGATTTTGCTGATAACCGTGAGCTAGCGCTCGGCGGCTGATTAGCCGGAACTCGCTAGCGTCCGGTTATCACGTGTTGGTAACGGGATGTTAAGTGTGGTTGAGTTGTGTGGCGAAAACCGTGAGCTAGCGCTCGGCGGCTGATTAGCCGGAACGCGCTAGCGTCCGGTTGTTACGATATGTCGCGATCTTTTCGGTCTTGTGCGTCTCGAGCATATTCTATCACTCGATGCAGTTCTCTTTCCGAATTAATGCATCGCCAGTCTCCGCCAACTGTCCACACGGGTCGATCACGAAAAATCGCGAAACGCTCACGAAGACTACGCGTGCAATTCGCTTTGAGTTGGTCTCGCACTATTTTTCCCGATTGACCAATAGCGGTTACTACAACGTGTACGTGATTAGTCCTGGCGTTGCATTCCCAAAGGTGCCAGTTTCGATGGATACAATGTTCTTCTACCGCTTTTAATACAACATCCCGATGGTCATGATCAAGAAGCACAACAGAATGATTGAGACGTTCCCGACGCCATGACTCAAGCAAAGGTTGCGGACGCATTTCTCCTTTTCCATACTTCCTCCATCCGGTGATTGCACCTTGAAGGTGGGTTCCGTAAACCGTCCAGGTAATAAAGTAGGCAAGGGGTCCGTCGTTATTCATGTTATGCGATCAGCTAAACATAATTCATCAGTCATTAGCGGAAGCTCGCTAGCGTCAAGCAAACGATTTCGAAGCGGCCGATTATAGGATTATATACAGAAAACCGTGAGCTAGCGCTCGGCGGCTGATTAGCCGGAACGCGCTAGCGTCCGGTTGTTACGTGTTGGTAACGGGATGTTAAGTGTGGTTGAATTATGTGGCGATAACCGTGAGCTAGCGCTCGGCGGCTGATGGGGGCTACTCGTCGCGTTTGACTTCGGCGCAGATGTATTTGAGTTCGGTGTAGTCCAAGATGCCGTGATGGGAACCTTCTCGACCAAGTCCCGATTCTTTAACTCCACCGAAGGGAGCAACCTCAGTAGAAATAAGCCCCGTGTTGTGACCAACAATGCCGTATTCGAGAGCTTCCGAGACTCTCCAGAATCGATCGAAGTCACGAGTGTAAAAGTACGCTGCCAAACCGGATCTTGTCGAATTGGCCATGTATATAGCTTCTTGTTCAGAGGCGAACTCCAAGATCGGTGCAACCGGGCCGAAGATTTCTTCTTGGACGATTCGCATATCTGGCCTCACACCAGCTAGCACCGTTGGTTGAAAGAAATTGCCCCCCATGCTATGCCGAGATCCGCCACATACCACGCTAGCACCATTGCTTCGTGCCTCCGAAAGCAGCGTCTCTACTTTATTGAGAGCTTTTTCATCGATGAGTGGGCCGATGTCAGTGTTTACATCGAGACCGTTACCTACTTTCAAGTTGCTGACGGCGAGCGATAGTCTGCTTGCGAACTCTTGGCTGATGCGACGGTGGACCAGAAAGCGATTGGTGCATACACATGTTTGTCCTGCGTTGCGAAATTTGCTAAGCAATGCTCCTTCGATGGCAGAATCGACATCGGCATCATCGAAGACGATAAAGGGGGCGTTGCCACCGAGCTCCAACGAGATGCGAGTCACGTTCTGAGCGCAGGCCGCCATTAGTTTCTTGCCAATAGCCGTGGAGCCAGTGAAGCTGATTCTGCTAACTAGACTATTCTCGGTGACTAGCCGGCCAAAAGTCTCTGCGTCCGTAGTCGTAACAACGTTAAAGACTCCGGGCGGAATGCCAGATCGATTGGCCAGTTCTGCTAGAGCTAAGGCCGTCAAAGGCGTTTGTGGAGCGGGTTTGCAAACTACGGTGCAGCCAGCTGCTAAAGCGGGTGCAACTTTGCGAGTGATCATCGCGGCTGGGAAATTCCAGGGTGTGATCGCGGCGACGACACCGACAGGTTGCCTAAGGACCAAGACTCGTTTAGAAGACTGATGAGGAGGAATAATCTCCCCATTGAGACGCTTGGCTTCTTCAGCGTACCATTCGACGAACGATGCGGCGTAGCGAATTTCGGCCCGCGATTCTCGGAGTGGTTTGCCTTGTTCGAGGGTCAGTATCCGGGCAAGTGCGTCTTGATTGGCGATGATAGCCGCGTGCCAGGCCTTCAGAGCGGCTGATCGATCGGAGGCGAGGGACGATTTCCAGTAGTAGAAAGCTTCTTTGGAGCTATCGAGTGCATCGGTAAAGTCATCCTC
>JBKCTT010000239.1:0-29274 GCA_046318795.1 Pirellula sp. | reverse complement strand
AAAAAGGAGTGGTGTAAATATTTGCGAATCACGGGCGACGAACGTCAGTTTCGGCCAGTGGATCGGGGTGTAGCGCAGTCTGGCTAGCGCATCTGGTTTGGGACCAGAGGGTCGTAGGTTCGAATCCTATCACCCCGACTTGAGAAAACCCTGTAATTTCATTGAGATTACGGGGTTTTTTCGTGTTTTTGGGCGACTTGGTAAAGTTCGCATAATTGCCAGATTTTGACAGTTTTTGTACCGTTTTGGCGGTAGTTCCTGCAACATTTACTGCAACCAAACTTCTCTCGTTTGCAATGTCGCTATCCGTCCCTGTCGCAGCCAACGGTTCAGCCTTTGGCGGTGCGTCGAGGTCCAACGTCGGCAGCAAATCAACAGCTCCGGCGAGGTCCAACAACTTCGGGTCGGTGTAGGTGTTCATGGTCAACGATATGTCGCTATGTCGCATAGCCTGTTGTGCCGTTCTTGGCGAAACGCCATGTTTGCTTAGCAGCGTTCCGAACGTGTGACGCAATGCGTGAATGTCAACCGTTCGTCCGCGTTCGTCTCGTTTGGGAATCCCAGCGGCGGCAAGGTCGCGGTCCAAACATTTCACCAATTGGGTCGGAACATTAAACAACGGCGTTTCCGGCGGCAGTAGGTTTTTCGGTCGCATCGCGATAACCGCCCTGGTCGCTTCGGTTCGTTTCGACTCCAACCACTCCCGCAGGTCAGACACCAAATCAGCCCGCAACGGCAGAACAGCCGGTTCCCCGTTCTTGGTGTCCTGTGGTCGCAGCGTCAGCAGTCCGGCGTCGAGGTCCAGCGAACCAACCGTTAGCGATTGCATTTCACCGCGTCGGCAACCGGTCAAAACTGCCATCTTATAAACCAACGCCCGTTCGCGTCCGCGTCGGTCGAGTTCATCCATGAAGCCCGCATTGTCTCTTAGAACGTGTTTCGCCGACTCGATAGCCTTTGGCATAGTCTCGACCGTCAACGGCGTCTTGCGCCACGTCCGGCGGCTTTTCGTCGAGGTCGGCAGCTTATCGACCGGCAGCCGTTCCGACTCTCGGCCAAATTCGGCAATCGGTCGCCATCGTGCAACATATAGCAACCGTCGCAACTCCTCCTCCGTCAGTGCTCGGCGTTCGCGTCGCTTGTCGGCTCTCTGGTCATACTTGCCGACTCCGGCGAACGGGTTTTGCAACAACCGTTTTTCGCCTAGTTGGTTCGAACGGTTTTTAGTTGTTCGCTTTCCGGTCAGCCAATAGCCAAACGCAACAACGCATTCGATGTAGCTATTCAAAACCCTTGCCGACCGTCCCTTTGCCTGTTCGGTCGATAACCAATCTAACAATGCGTCAGCGTTCAGTTCTCGCAGCGTTGTAAATTCGCAAAACTCAACCAGTTCAAGCAACCTTGCTTCGGTGCTCTTAGCTCCGCGTCGGCAGGTTCCTTTGTTTTCAAGATACTCGACATAGTCGGTAATATGCGCAGCGGTCGGTCGTTTGTTGTGGTCGGCGGTTCGCAATTCCGCAGCGGTCAACGCTCCCGACTTAACCCTTTCCGCTTGCCGTTCAAGCTCGGCTAGCTTTGTTTGTGCGGCTTGCTTGTCGCGGCAGCCGGTCGAAACAACTCGAACAAGATTTTCTGCGTTTCGATACTCGGCGTAGTAGGTGTCGCTCTCGACCCGTATTCGCAACGATCCGTCGTCGGCGGTTATTACAACAGCGGTTCGCTTCGTGCCTGTTCTATCCCGCCATGTCGCAACCCGTTCGACAATCGTTTGTCGGTCCGGTTCGCGTCGCAGTTCCTTTGCCGTAGCTCGGCGTCGGCGATCAGAAATAACCGCGTTAGTCGGCAGCGGTCGCGTAACAGATTTACGGTAAACACTTCCCATAGCAATCAACTCCTATTGCTCAACTCGAATGGAAGAAAACGCGAAGCAACCGGCGAGTTAGTCCGGCGTTCGGTTCGGTTAATTACTCCGTTCCTAGCTTCGCGATTTTGTTTGTACGCTATTTTGCATCGGTCGGTAACCCAGAAAACGCCCGCAAAGTCGACAAGTCGACCGAATCCAATCAGGTCGTCGCGGTTCCGGTTCCTCGACCACATCAAACGGCGGCGAGTGTATCCCGCAGACAACAACCGCAACCCCGCCAAATCGAACCGCGTCGAGGTCGCCAATAGCCCCCACAACGCGTCCGGCTTGTTCAGCCTCCGGAAACCCTCGTTCGTCGTCGTGCGTCATCGTCGACTTAGTGCGACTTGGTGCCATACCAACCGGGTCGGTAGACCACAACGCCCGCAGCTTGTCTTGTAAGTCCGTCGCCATCGTGCCCCCTTGGTGTTCGTTCGTCGTCGCGTTTTTTGTTTTCTCAAGCAGACCGCAATAAGCGGTCATGCGTTTATGGTCCCTTATGGGATATAGGCAACCAGCTTCCTCAGTCAGATACGTCTTTTTGCCTCTTGCTAGAGGAAGCCAGCTTCCTCAGCGGTGCAACCCGAAACCGAGTAGGTCCCCGCCTCAATCCGCCTTGGTAGACAACAACCAGCAACCCGCATTCGACAAGCCTTTGAACCGCGTAGCGAATAGCCCGAACCGATAACCCCGCCCGTCGTGCTATGTCGGTTTGCGCAGTGCAAGCGGTCCCGTTCTTGGTGTCTCGATATAAAACAAACCAAGTAGCCAATTCCGCTTTTGAAAGTCCCTTCATCGAACAATCGACAAACGTATTCAGCGTGTCGAACCGGTCCCGCGTTTTGCGTTTCGCTTCGCTTGTTTTTGGTCGGTTTTGCTTCGGTGCGTCGGTGCGTTCCTCGACCGGCGGCAAGCAGTAGGTCCCGGTCAAAATAGGTCGACCGTCGTCGTTGCGTCCTATCCCTCCCATGATTCACCCCTCACCGGTTCCGTCGAGTTCCACAAATCGCGAAGCCCGGCAGACAACCCGCCCCCTTGCTGTTCGTTTGCCATTGCCTCAAACCGTTGAAACCGACCCTCGAAACGCAACGCAATGTCGCGGCATTCACCGTGTCGGTTTTTAAGATGTTTGAGAACAACCCCCTGTTCAGTCGGTCCGAGTATGAAAGCAACGTCAGCCCCAAACTCAAGCTCCCCGCTTTCCTTGAAACTCGCAAGGTTCAATTCGTTCGCGTCATAGGTCGACGATCCCTTTTTGTTTCGTTGCCGACCAACAGAGGACACAACTACAACCGCAGCTCCCGCGTCGGCAAATTGTCTTAGGTAACTCATTGCCTCATCAACCGACCCTCGTTTGTCGCCAATTGACCCCGGCGGTGCGATTCGTTGAATGTAGTCCAAAACCAACAACAGCCCGCCCGTTCCCCCCAGCGGTGCGAATGCGTCGGCAGTCGCGGCAACATTGGCGAGGTCAAACGGCGGTCGGCAAAATGCGACCCGTTCGGCTAGTTCCTCAAGCGTCCCCAAACCAAAGTCGACCCGGTCGGCGTAATGCGTTCCAATTTGCCGACTCTGGATTGCGTCCAATGGTACGCCCGCCAACCTCGACAATTGCCTATCTAACAATGTCCCCGCATTCATTTCGACATTGCAGACAACAGCCCGCAGCGTCGGCGACAATCGCAAGGCGTCAAAAACGGATTGCATCACGAAAGCGGTTTTTCCCGCCCCCGGTGCCCCTCCGAACAACGCAATGCGCCCGGGTCCTAGTTCGATATTCGCAAGCGGTCCAGACTCGGCGACCCTATACAAAACCGGCGGCTTACCACTTAGTAAGTCCTCCCGCCATCGGTCGACCGCATCGACTCCCGAAACAAAACTTGCTCGGCTCATGAAGTCCCCCTTTGGTGTTCGAGTCCGCATTGAATTTGTCGGCGAACGTCGCTTGGCGATAACCCGCTATCCAAAGCAGATTCACCCAACAACGCAAAGGCGAGGTCGAAACCACAACCAAACTCGGCGAGGTTCGCAGCGGCAGAGAATAGCAACCGGTGCCGATCCCCAGTTGTCGCCCCCTCTCGAATAAAGTCGAACGTCGACCGGTTCAGCGTCCTCCCGTCGTGTAGTGTTGTTCGCTTCTCAGTCGCTACAACCGTCTCTTGCTCGACCAACTTAGTCGCGGCTAACCAATCGTCGACCGCTTGTTGGTTTTGCTTCGGTGCGTTTGGCAGTTCGAACGGTTCCGGCGTTTGCGACATTTCGCATAACCTTTGCAGCTTCAATTTCTCGACCGCATCAAGTTCGAACCGTCGCTTATGCAAACCGGTTTTTGGGTGTTTGCTGTTCGGCGCCCGAAACGCCCGAACCACGTCATACACTCCCGAATCGATTGCGACCCCCGCAACCTCGGCGACCCGTTCCGCAAAACGTCGGCAGGTTTTCGCAAAGTGCCGACCAGGTCCAGGGCAACCGCAAACCGTCATCGGCATTCCGATATGAAAGCCTTTGGACCCACTAAAAAACGCCAACAGTTCGTCGGCATCGAGTCCGAACCGGTCGCACAACGCATAGGACAATCGAACCGCGTCGCGTCGTGCAAGTTCAAGGTCGTCGCGGTCAATGTCGAACCACAACCACAACGCCCAACATTCGCCCGAATAACCTTTGGTCGAACCGGTCGCGTCGAGGTGCGTTCGAAAGTCGTCGCTAAAACAAAACGCGCTCAAGTATGATTCGCGTTCTAATTGGGTTCTGCTGTCGCATTGCGAGTAGGCAACGAAAGCGGCCAGCCAATCGACCAACCGCCTTTCGTTGTGTGTACCTCCAACAATGCGAAACCCAAAACGGTTTGCATTGTTAGAGGTTTGCATTCGGCTCCGCTCCAGTCCCGTTCGGTGCGTCACCCTGTTCGACCGGTGCGAACGGGTCCGGCGTCGGTTCATCGATACCGATAACCTCGAACGTCTTTACCCGGTTCCGTTCGTTCCCGTCGTCGTCGCGTCGCAACGCAAGTTTTACCTTGCAGCGAATCCCTCTTGGCAAAGGTTTTTCTAGTTGGTCCAGCGACACAATCCCCAGCTTTTGCAAGTCGCGTTTCGTTTGCGGCAATGCGGCGGCGGTCAACCAACAGTCCAACCAAATTTGCCGACCCTCGAAAGGTCCCTCACAAACCCGAAACGTCAATTTGTAGCCCGGCGTTGCGTTTGCTCGACTCGTTTCGAGTTCACCGCCTACAACGTGCGCCACGTATTCGCCCGGCGGCAGAGGTCCCATTTCTCCCGCAGCTTCCGTTGTGCACCAAAGGTCGCGGATGTTTCCCCCGCTTCCGTTCGATAGAATGTCAGATAACCGCATTTCTCAAACCTCCCGTTTGTGTTTGTGTGGTGTTAGTCGTCGGAATAGCGGCCCCATTCGTTGCAGCGTTTGGGGTCGCGTCGTTTGCAGACATTGCGGCGGTCATCCGTCGCAGATAAAGTTCCGCCTTGCAGCGGTCGACAAGTCGCAGCCTAGCGACATATCCCCGGTGCCGACTCGGTCGACAACTTCGGGTTGTTCCTATAACCTCGGCGAGTCCGTCGATAAGCAGCGACCGCGTAACGGTTCCACGCCATTTTCCCCCGTCCGCAAAACCGGCGGCGAGTTCGTCCGGTCCGGTCGCGTCGTCAATTGTCGCGATTCCATTCGGCGACCGCAGCAAAGCTCGAACCATAGCCAAACGTCCCAGCGTTACCCGGTCCGGTCGGCGTGCCCCGGCGAGTGCCATGCCAACATTCCGTCGGCGTTCCCCCTCAGCGACAAGCTCGGCGGTTTGCTGTTCGTTTGCGACTTGGTCAAGTTCCAAGTTCACCGCGTCAAAATCAAACTCTTGTTGCGTCATGGTCGCTTGCCTCCGTGTTCCTGTGGACAACCGGCAGCGATCCATTTTTCGACCGCTTGCCTATCCCAACGAACCGACCCGCCAATCTTCAAGGGTCGCGGCATCCGTCCCCCGTCCGCAAGCCTGTAAACTTGCCGACTCGAAACCCCTAGCATTCCAGCGACTTGTTCAACGTCGAGTAGTCGCGGCAACTCAGGTGCAGTAGTTGGTTTACCCATGATTGGCCCCTCCCGCATCTTGTGCAGTCAGTACAACCTCGACCTTAAAACGCTCTCTGTTTTCCTCAGGTCGAACCCAAAACGACAGTAAGTTCCCAAATAGTCCAAAATCGCGGCAGCGGTGCAAAATGCCATTCACCAACGCAAAATCATCTTGCGTTTCCCCGTCCTCGATTGCAAAACAAAATTGCAACTCTAGGCCGGTGCCGTCCTCGTCATGCGCCCGACCGGTTCCAATTTCATAATTGACAATGCCTCT
The DNA here is from genome assembly GCA_046318795.1 of Pirellula sp. Classification (GTDB taxonomy): domain Bacteria; phylum Planctomycetota; class Planctomycetia; order Pirellulales; family Pirellulaceae; genus JBKCUI01. Next base: position 23,017 of record JBKCTT010000239.1, on the reverse strand, counting down.
CATATCTCAAACCCTTTACACAAAACCTAGAAACTCGGTCGCAACGTCGCGTCCGATGGGAAGTTTTGTATTGGCATAAAATGACGAAACCCTATTTCGTCATTAGGCAAATCAAGAAATTTTTCGCTTGTAGGTAAATGCCAAACGAAAACAGCCGTTGCCAACTAAAGAATTTTTTTCTGTCGCTAAATGACGAAACCCTATTCCGTCCGTTTCGTCATTTTTTTACGTCTCTCTTGTTGTGCGATCTTGTTCAGAATCTTTTTTGTTGTACCCCAAGCCCAACCTTTTTTCTCGTCGATGTCGTTATGCGACGTGAACCCGCCCGATTCCCAAAGTGTTTTCGCGTCTCGGTCGTCCTTGCTTAATTTCGCAGGGGGGCGACCACCTTTTTTCCTGTTCGTTTTAGCTTCGGTGAGGTTCGATGATCCATTATCAACCTCAGCCCAGAGCGGCGGCGATACGGTGCATTCCGTTGTTCTTGCAACTCCGCCCAGCTTGATAACTATTGCCTTTTGCCCAATCGCAAACCGTTGTCGAACGTCGTCCAACGTCCAGTCGGCGAGAGGTTTGGATTCCGAATCCTGTCGCGTTAGTTCGATAGTATGTCGAACCGTGTCCCAGTTTGTCCCGTCCCAGTCGGCAATCACTTTTCGAACAGCGTCGACAACCTCCGGCGGTGCGACTCCCGCATAGCCCGCCCGCAGCGGAAAAACCGGTTCGGTATTTACAGTACGGGAATCCTTGATCGGTCCGAATTTCTTTTTTGCGCGTTCAATCGTAAGTCGGTGACCTTCCTCCGAAAGAACCCAGCCAAACCGGTTCGGCGGTTCGGAGTGATACGTTACGTGGTTTTTTTGTAGAAAAGCATCAAAAGCGTCGTCGTCTAAATCGATAGGCGACGGTGCAGCCTTGCGTTTTGCCATTGTTTTGCCTTGCGGTTTGCCTTGCGTCTCAGTTGAAAAAACGGCGACCGGTCCCGCAAGGCATAGCTAGACCGGTCGAACCTCCGTCGAGGTGCCGTTTCCAAATTGTACGGGACAATCCGAGTTCCGAAAAATCATTTACTAGGCTCGATTACGTAAGCGAATCGCAACGTCGATGTGATGCCACCCCCAACATTTAACCCGCCCCCCCGTCTATCGCGCAGACCGCCCCCAACCCCCCTAGGAAACTCCGGACGTACAGACTTTCTTTCGAGGAATCGCGGCTTTTTGCAACCGCCTTGTTTCGCCCTCTGTTTAGGGGGGAACCGAAAGCATGGGGGGGGTATGTCGTCTCTGGACATTCAAACGGTTGTTTGATTATTGTGTTACGTTTTTTCATTTGGTCCAAACCTCACCGCAGTAGCTTCGAAAGTGCTGCCCGTTGTCGGTCGGTCAATGCGGTTCGCAGTAGGTCGGCGAGGTCCAACAGCCCCGATTCCGTTTGCATCAAAACACGAAGTCCCTGCAACATTTCCTGCAACGGTTCGCCTTCATCGTCGTAAGTCGTTTGTTTATCGGTGTTTGGAATTAGAGCGCATCTGGTTTGGGACCAGAGGGTCGTAGGTTCGAATCCTATCACCCCGACTTTTTCTAAATTACGCTGAAACAAGTATTTACGTTACCTGCCGACGGTCGGCAGTGCAGTCTGAGATTCAACGAAAATCCGGTAGTCTACCGGATTCGGTGAAATCGAGGTTGCACTCCATGTCGAAAACGTCTTCTCTTCGCGTACCCTCCTACCGCCGTCACAAGCCTACAGATCAGGCTGTCGTGACTATCAACGGTCGGGACATCTACCTTGGAAAATGGAACTCTACGGCAAGCAAGGGCGAATACGACCGTCTAATTGCCGAATTCCTCTCAAAAGGCCGCCGGTTACAAAGTGATGCTGACGCAACTGTAGTCGAAGTGCCTAATGCCTATCGGAAGTTCGCTGAAAACTATTACCGCAAAGACGGTCGGGTCACCAGCGAATACGGTTGCATCTTAGAAGCTCTGAAAATCGTCCGAGAACTGTACGGCCGCAAGATTGCCAACGAATTCGGTCCTTTGGCGCTCAAGGCTGTCCGTCAACGCATGGTGGATAAAGGTTGGAGTCGTGGCCATATCAACAAGTCGGTTGGAAGGATTCGCAGGTGCTTTAAATGGGCTGTCGAAATTGAATTGGTTCGGCGTGACATGTACCATGGCTTGATGGCTGTCTCAGGCTTACGCAAAGGCCGCTCCGAGGCCCGTGAGCCAGATCCGGTGCTGCATGTAGACAATGCGACTGTTCAAGCCACGCTGCCGTACCTATCGATTGTGGTAGCAGATATGGTTCGATTTCAGCGAATCACTGGTTGCCGGCCGCAAACTAAAAAGCGAGCTACGCAAGCAACTTGGCAGCTAGCCCGATCGATCCAAAGAAGCAAGCGGACCACAAAGAAAATCCCTCTCAGTGTCGTGTACGCTTACGATACTGCGACTGTTTAACCGATTAGATGCTAAGCGTCCACGAGCCCCGAACGGCTGTTATTGTTGGCTCGACTATGAATGCTCATTACAGCAAAGGGATTCTAGAACGTCCAAGTTGAGGGCTGCACACACTTTCCAACTCAGAACCGAGTGAATTCCGGAGTAAGTCGCATTGCAAACATAATGCCGCCTTGCTTGGAAATCACGTCATGACGAGTAAACAAACTCATGGCATGCGCGCATCCGTCCGCATGCGATTGATAAATATCACCAAGCCAAACAGCGACGTCCACGGCTGAGTGATGGTTCGTTTCGCAAACCTACGGTTATTCTATTGCTTACTCGTTGCAACCAGAAAGTCACTGAGTTCAAAGTTAGCACCGAATCTTCAACCTGCATTGCATTTCAGACAAGCACTGTATCGTCGTGTTCATAACCGGGTGCACAGCAGCATAGCAATCTGAGTTCGACTTGGCCCACATTCGTGATTTTATGGACGGCACCGGGTGGGATGCCAATCGCATCACCGCGGCCAACTTGACGAGTCTCGCCATCGATCACCATACTGCCCGATCCCTCGAGAATAAAGTAGATTTCTTCGGTCTGGGGATGATAGTGAGCTTGTGTGGTTAATCCGACGGCGATTCGAGCTTCGGCCAAGGATTGTTTGCGGATGCACGAATTCCGATGAGCCAACAGTTCTCGGATTTCCGATCCATCCTTGGTAATAAAAGCTTTAGCTTCGTTCAGGTTTTGAATATCCATGAAAATAATACTTCGCCCTGTTCGCGTCTCGTTGATGAAAGATCTAATAGACTTGGCAAGGAGTGAATAGCAGACAAATCTACTAAACCATCTTGATCGGCCCAATTCTTGCCCTCTTTTGTACATGACGTTTCGTCGGGGTCAATTACCAAAGCGAATCACCATATATTCATTTCGGAATCGACTTTCAAGCCCGTCGAAGAGCGGACACTGCTTGAAGCGGAAGTATTCCAACGAGTCGCTGTATGAGCATACTTACGACCATCCATAGAAACTTCGGGACTAAAGATGCCCCATGTAGCCAATAACGGCGTAACGGGCAATCGGCTCAACATAGTCCTTGATGAGCGATACACATTCATCCAGATCGCGGTAAGCAAATGGTCCATCTGTCCGCAATGAAGCGTTTTCTATTCCGTGGGGGATCAGGACTCTTTTTCGCAGCGATTCAAAGTCGTATTGATCTGCTAGCGGTTTGCAGTCCGCTCGCGACATTCGACGACCCGTGCCATGGCTGATTGAATTTAGTATCTCATTGACACGCTCTGTTGCTCGTACCAGTAATACATCTCCCGACATATGAGACGGTAGCACGGACAGCTCTCCGGGAGCGACACACACAGATCCCTTCCGAATGATTACCGACCCATCCGAGCAGATCTCATAGGTATTGTGTGGAAGATCGAGAATAAGTTCCAGCTTACCAAAGATCTGGTTGAGTGCATCATGAATAGCAGCTCGATTGTTCGAAGCCCAGCCAACAACGCGATCAAATTCGCGGTCAAATCGGTCAGCCATGTCAACGAATTCATCTACATGTCCAGACTCATTCCGGGAGCCTGTATGGATGAGAAAGTGCACGGGACCATCGTCATATGGCTCCAGCGCATCTAAAAAGTGGTTACCGCCTCCCAAATCCCCCAACCCTCCTTTATTACTTCTCAAAATGCCTGCAACGCGATCCCAGCGTTCCGTATCAAATTCCGCAGGAGCAACATCAGATTTCAACAAACGCATACCACATCCACAATCGGAAACAGCAAACCGCCTCCAATCAGGCTGTCGAGTTAGCACTGCAGTTCCTGTAGGCAACGGTGATTTTCCAGGGCAGGCATCGGGTAAGAAAACGATTTTCTCCGCTTGCAATTCATGGGGTATCCACGAATGGAGACGTCCTAGCGGTTCGGCTGAAAGATTTACAAGTTTCATACTGGCACCAACAATCGAGTAATTGTCCTAAGGATCGCTCACGGACAAGCTTTGAATTGATTTGGTTCACTTCCTCTTTTGGCTAATCGTATTGTCGAGATTTTCGATAGCGGCACCACAACCATCTTTCCTTTCAAAAGCAAATGGATCTGCCCCATACTGGCACGATTCGCTTTATGATTACGGCATTAGACTTGGGGATTTAGAAGAGTAATTTTTTCGTTAGGGGGAATCACATGGTAAGTCGATTGACAATCCATTTGTCGAAATTGTTCGCTATCGGCCTCTTATCTATTTGCTCCCCAACCTGTTCGGGTTATCAAACGCAATCGAACACAACTCCTGAGATTCGCGATTTTTCCCCAGAACTGGAGAAACGAATTTCTGAGATCGTCGCTCGCGGTATCAAAAACGAACAAATGCCAGGATGCGTAATCTGCGTTGGCAACTCAAAGACCATACTGTTTCTAAAAGCGTACGGCCTAAGATCCGAGCAACCTTTCCACGAGCCGATGTCTATTGATACGATCTTTGACTTGGCATCCCTCACCAAACCTGTAGCCACAGCCTCTGCGGTCGTCAAACTTATGGAACAAGGTCTTGTTCATCTAGACGATCCTATTGCTAACTATTTAAAAGCCTTCGGTCAGAATGGTAAGGAGCAAGTTACCGTTCTCGATTGTTTGCTGCACCGTAGCGGTCTCATACCTGATAATGCATTGGCAGATTACCAGAGTGGCCGTGAAGTCGCGTGGGAAAACATCTATCGACTGCCACTACAGTACCCTCGAGGATCTCAATTCAAGTATTCAGACGTTAATTTCTTGGTACTTGGAAAACTCGTCGAGGAGATTTCGAAACAAACTTTGGACGCGTACGTAAGCAAAGAAATATTGAAACCATGTGGCATGGTCGATAGTGATTTTCTGATAAATCAATCTCTTTTGGTGCGAGTTGCTCCGACGGAGAAGCGTGATGGAGAGTGGATTCTCGGCACTGTCCATGATCCGAGAGCCCATTTGCTCGGTGGCGTCGCGGGGCATGCTGGACTATTTTCTACAGCCAACGACTTAGCAAACTACTCGAAAATGATCTTAAACCGAGGGGTGTGCAAGCAGTCTAATGAAACGATCGTGCGTATTTTCCAAGAATCTTCAATCGACTCCATGTTCGAGGCGCACGACGTTCACGGCGATGTACGTGGATTAGGGTGGGATATGCAGTCGCGATATTCGAGCAACAAAGGGAAAAAGCTTTCCGCGATTTCCATAGGGCATGGCGGATTCACTGGTACGGTGCTTTGGATTGATCGGGCTAGGGATATGTTTTTCTGCTTCCTGAGTAGTCGTTTACACCCAGACGGAAAAGGTAACATCAACCCACTCGCCGGCGAGATATGGGATGCTATTTGCGAGGAAAACGCGATGCCTTGACCAGATTCAGTGCGATTTGAACTTTTCCTACCCCCAATATCCCTCTACGTTCCGGTGCGCAGCGGCAATGTCCCTGCTCTGTCAATCGCTGAACTTTTGCTGATTTTTCCCGTTGTTGCACTTAGTTTTCCTCTACTTCCCCGATTTTAAGTCAGAAAATAAGCAAAAAAAAGCCAACTCAGTTATCTTCCCATCCGGATAAGCGGATGATACACTTAGGAGATGGTTCAGGCTCCTCAGATGATCACATGGATGCAAAGCTTATCGGACCCGATTCGGGCCAGGTTGCTTCGCATCTTGGATCGCACTGAACTTACGGTTGCAGAACTTTGTACCGTCTTGCAGTTGCCTCAGAGCACTGTGAGTCGTCATTTGAAAGTTTTAAGTGATGAAGACTGGGTTTCGGCGCGTCGAGACGGTAGTAGCAATCTTTACCGGATGAGAAATCGCGAGGTTTCTCCCGCGCAGCGAAAGCTTTGGGACGTCGTTAAAGGTCAATGTGTTCACCAGACAACGGCGGACCAAGACGAAGCTCGTTTGGATCAAGTGCTTGAGACAAGAAGAAGTCGATCAGAAACCTTTTTCTCTACTTCGGCGGAAAAGTGGGATCGGTTAAGGATTGAATTGTTCGGTAATCGTCTGGACACTTGGATGCTCGGCGCGTCCTTGAATTCAGAATATGTTGTTGGAGACTTGGGTTGCGGCACTGGGATTTTGTCTCAAACCGTAGCGCCGTGGGTAGCGAAGGTAATCGCAGTTGATTCTTCGTCTGCGATGATCCAGGCTGCTCGGAAACGGTTAAAAGACAAGAGCAACGTTGAGGTGCGGAAAGGCGAGCTTACCAGCTTGCCTATGGAGGACGACATTTTGCATTTAAGCATGATGTCGTTAGTCCTACCTTATGTCCGATCGCCACAGGACGTACTGGAAGAGGTTTGTCGTGTCACGCGAAAAGGGGGGCGATTTATATTGCTCGACATGGTTTCGCATGACCGGGCGGAGTATAGGGATTCCATGGGACACCTGTGGCAAGGGTTCACGGAATCGCAAATCCGTGACTGGCTTGAAAAAGCCAATTGGAAAAAAGTTAAGTACGAGTTGGTTCCGCCAGACCCAGATGCCAAAGGGACAGGATTGTTTGTCGCTTCGGCAATTCGAGGTTAACGCGTAATCTTCGCGATTATAAATTTAGGTCGGTTTTCTTAGGAGTAGTTTGATGAGTACAGTTGCAAAATCAGCTGGATCTGGTGTCGTTTCTTCAGATCCGAATCGATTGCCATTTAAGGTAAAGGCATTCGATCTTCTCGCAGAAGGCAATCGCAGTGAGGCGCAAGAACTCGCTGATTTGGGTAGAAAAGAAATTCAGCTTGCGGAAGACGAAATGCCTGGCCTCATGGCACTTCGTGAGCGCTACGGATCCACCAAGCCCCTGGCCGGTGCAAAGATCATGGGTTCTCTTCACATGACTGTACAAACCGCAGTTTTGATCGAAACCCTAGTCGATCTTGGGGCGGATGTTCGCTGGGTTAGCTGCAATATTTTCTCCACCCAAGACACCGCAGCGGCAGCAGTTGTTGTCGGTCGTGGTGGTTCACTCGACAATCCGATTGGCACACCGGTTTTTGCATGGAAAGGCGAAACATTGCCCGAGTATTGGTGGTGCACTGTAGAAGCACTGGTCTGGCCAGATGGGTCAGGTCCCGACATGATAGTCGATGACGGTGGCGATGCTACAATGCTCATTCACTTGGGAACCAAGTACGAAGCCACTGGTGTTGTTCCTGATTTCAATCCAGAAACAGAGCCTGCCGAATGGGGTGTTATCCTCGATACACTTCGCAAAGAATTGGTTGTTAACCCAGGCCGATACACAGCTATGGGCAAGGGATGCATCGGCGTTTCCGAAGAGACCACCACAGGAGTCAAGCGACTTTACGGAATGGCCAAGACCGGTGAACTCTTGTTCCCAGCTATCAACGTAAATGACTCAGTCACCAAGAGCAAGTTTGATAACCTATACGGTTGCCGCCACTCTCTCATCGACGGACTCAACCGAGCATCCGACGTTATGTTGGCCGGTAAGGTCGCTGTCGTTTGCGGTTTCGGAGACGTGGGTAAGGGTTGCTGCCAATCGCTTCGTGGACAAGGTTGCCGAGTTATCGTGACCGAGATCGATCCGATCTGTGCTTTGCAAGCAGTAATGGAAGGCTACGAAGTTAAAACGCTTGAGGATTTCGTTGAAACCGCCGACATTTTCGTTACCGCCACAGGCAACTACGACATCATCACTGTCGAACATATGGCGAAGATGAAGGACAAGGCAATCGTTTGCAATATCGGCCACTTTGATAACGAAATCGACATGGCCGGATTGGAAAAACTACAGGCCAAGGGTCGCGTCGAACGACGCAATATCAAGGCTCAATTCGACCAATGGTATTTCCACGAAACCAAACGAAGCATTTTAATCTTGGCAGAAGGCCGGCTCATGAATTTGGGTTGTGCAACAGGTCACCCAAGCTTCGTAATGAGCACCAGTTTCACCAACCAAGTTCTAGCACAACTAGAAATTTGGAAGGAACGAAACAATGGTACATTCAAGAACCAAGTCTACACGCTTCCAAAACACTTGGATGAAGAAGTAGCGCGTTTGCACCTAGGAAAGCTGGGTGTCAAGCTGACAACCCTCTCCAAAGCACAAGCGGACTATATCTCGGTTGACGTCAAAGGACCATACAAGTCCGACAACTACCGTTACTAAGAGCGTACGACATGCAGACAATCGGTTTAAGACTGTAGTTTGCTGAGTAACGAAAGTTGTAATCAACAACATTCCAATCCGAACGCCGGGCAACATGAAGTTGTTCGGCGTTTTTTTATTTCTCTCTGTTAATCTTAGCTGGTCCGCAGACTACTCAAATCCCGCACTAATCACAGCCGGGCCTTCTTTTGCGCATGGTCATCCTTTCGCACATGGTCATCGGTCTCGCCAATAACGATAAACGCTCAATTCATGTTCAATTCTGGTCGTTTTCAAGCCACGTCGTAAACTCGCGAAACACCTCTTCGAAATGAGAATTCGCCCCAGTCGTGTTTTCTTGCTTGTCTTTGGATAATTCGACAAACGAATGTGCATAGGGATATATCTTGTAGGTAAGATTGGTTCGCTTCTCGCACAAGAACTCTAGCGGAATGTAATCAGCACGTAAGACGGAAGTGTTATTGTCTAAAGCACAACAAGCTACAAAGATTCGTGCATCAACTTTCATAAGGGAGCGGACAGGATCTTCGCTTGTAAAGCTCGCCCATCGGCGGTAGGTGTGTCCCATCCAGTACTTCTCAGTCGATTCCGGATCAGCATAAATTTCACGAGCAGCTTTCCAGATCTCGTCTATTGCGAACTGCGTATCGGCAAAAGTCTGTTCGCCACGTTCCATTTTCATTCGTTCAGCGATGATAAAATCATAAAACGGATTAAGTCCATTACCAACGAATAGTCCAACAAGTGTGATTCGAGGCTCAATTGCCGCGAGTTTTGCACCTACTTGAAAGCCTTCTGAGACACCAACGACGATCAATTGATCCGGTTTCAATTGGTGTTTTCCAAGTAATTCATCGATAACAGCCTTGGCCGCGTCGACTCGCCACTGAAGAGCTAAACGCAGTGTGTACTCTTTTGGAGAGGGGGATGGGGAACGCCCGTCGTTGGATCAAATTCCACACTGTCCACGAAAGGCACGCCGGGCTCACTAATAAGCACCCATTTGAATTAATCCAAAAGTTGTTGATCTTGAATCACCAGCGTCGAACTAAACCCGTTCTTCATCCGTTGAAATAGAGGATAGGGCCCAGACCCATCGAGGTACAAGAGGACGGGTCGATTCGGTTTCTCGTTTAGATTACGGACGAAATAATTGACGGTGCCTAGCTCAGAACGAACCAGTGAATGGGTTGAATATCCGAGTTTTTCAGGACTGAGGGAGGGCGATTGCCCACGCGTTTGTTCGACAATAAGGAACGCAAAACAATAAACGACGAACAATCTGATTAAATTGATAAGCATAGGATAGGCTTGGGATAACTCAAAGAAACGAACCGAGTCTCAGTTCGACTGGAAACCGCGGCGCGATACATTGTCGCTCCTGCCATCATGCTCACTGAGCTAATCCTATAAACTCTGTACTCTTGGCAACCATAAGGTAGTAGTGAAGGCTGTCTTGTGGGGGCAACTTAGCAAGTCCTTAGGATTTGTCTTTTGGAACTCTAGGATTTCTCTATACGAAGATAAAAAAACTCGACGCCCGTAAATTGACGTCGAGTTTTGACTTGTACAAATTGTCTATCCTAAACCAGACAATCAATCAACGTTGATGATTACCGATTGTTCGTTTCGCGATTCTTCATCCTCTTCTTCTTGTGATTCTTCGACATCACCCATCCAAACTTCGTATTCTACGTCCGCTGCACTACTGAGCTCTGACAGAGAAGTAATATTCGGATCGTTGATCAGCTTAAGTTCTTGAACGAACTCCTTGCCATCAACGGTGAGGGTTACCTTATAGGTTCCGGCAGATGCGACGGCTGTTCGATTAAATCCACCACCGAATCCGCCTGCACCACCTGCTGCACGCTGGCCGCCAGTTGCACCTCCTCCACCCGCTCCTCGTTCACGAGGAAGTACGACTGTCAAATCCCAACCTACCCGATGCAGTCCGGCTTCAGCTGGCGAGCGAATCTCTCTAACGGTCTGGCCTAACGCATTGGAAATTTTCACAGTAACTTCCTTAGCTTTTTCGGGAAGTGAGTAAAAAATTGATGCGCCGCTGGCGGGATTTTCTCCGACAAACGCCCTGTTAGTTCCGCCACGGGACGGTTCCCGTCGCCATCGAACCGCAGTGTTCGGTTTGTAAAGATTGGGCCCCTGAAGTTGCTTTTCGTCAAACTGATGAAGCGAGGAAACGTCGGCGATCCAAAGGCTTCGGCCGTGAGTCGCTGCGACCACTTCTCCGTTGTTCGGATGAAATGCGAAATCATGAACAGCTACTGTTGGCAAATTCGTATTAAGGGAATTCCAGTGACCGCCACGATTCACACTAACGAAAGTCGCAAATTCAGTTCCTACAAAGAGAACATTTTCATTGAAAGGACTTTCTCTCAAACAGCGCGTCGACCCCCACGGGAGATTGCCACGGATCGAGGTCCACGTTTTACCGAAATCTTCTGATACAAATACGTAAGGATCATCATCGTTAGATCTGTGTCCATCCAATGCGACATAAACTCGACCTTCGGCATACTTCGATGCTTCGATGGTTGCGATCCATCGCGGCGCTGGGATGTTGAGACCAGCACGGATATCGATCCAATCCCTGCCGCCATTTTTAGTCATCCACAAAGCTCCGTCATCTGTTCCCACGTAAAGAACGTTTGGGTTGCGAGGCGATTCCGCCAATGCAGTGGCTGATCCGCGTTTGGTCAAAGTTATCTCCGGGGAGATGATTTGCAGATCATTTCCTCTATCCATGGATCGTAGGACATAGTTACCTCCTGCGTAGAAAACTCGTGAGTTAGCATTGGATAGGATAAACGGGGTATTCCAATTGAAACGAATCGCTGGTGCTCCCTCGACTCGTGCAGGCCGAATAGAGGCTTGCTCACCCGTCTTCATGTTTCTTCGTCGCATCGCTCCCCCTTGGCTGGTGGAGTAGACCAAATCAGGATCATTGGGATCAATCCGGCACATGAAGCCGTCACCGCCGCCAACGCTCAACCAATCCTCATTAACGGGCCCGGATCCACTCAATGACATTGCTGGTCCGCCCCACGTTCCGTTGTCTTGAAGTCCACCGTAAACGTAGTACGGATATTTTGGCGAGATCGCGACGTGGTAAAACTGCCCTAGAGCGAGCGTATTGAGGTGATCCCAGCGCCCTCCTCGGTCATAGGTCGTGTATACACCACCGTCGACACCAATGATCATGTGCTTTCCATCTTTCGGATCAACCCATAATGCATGGCCGTCAGCGTGAACACCACGTCCCAAATTCGATTCAAAGGTCAAACCTCCGTTGGAGGATTGGTATTGAGATACTCCTAACAAGAAAACTCGTTGCTCGTCGTTTGGATCAACGCGAATTACGCTGAAGTACATTGGTCGAGCATGGATACTGTTCACCCGTGTCCAAGATTCGCCACCATCTACAGATTTGTAGACGCCCCCATACTCATAGCCTTTCGCACCTTGAAGATCTTGAACATTCGGCGATTGTCCACCTAGTTCGGCGGTGTAGGGACGAGTGGGGCCTGGTCGCTCAGCAACGGTTACTTCGACCTCTTTAACCTCAGTAGCCCTGGCAATGCTAAACTTGATTACATCGCCAACCTTTAGGTCACGAAGCGAGTCGGAGAATGCACGATAGGATTCAACCTCCTTGCCATTAATAGATTTGATAACATCACCAGCCATAAGCCCTGACTTTTCTGCGGGTCCACCTTTGGTGACTTCGGTGATAGCAGCTCCGCCTCCGGTTGCGTTCTGTCCTTGAACCCCAACATAAACGTTTGATTGTGCTTCTGGTTGTTGACGACGCGCGCCTTCAGGAATCTCGCGGACCTCCATGGTCATCTCGACTTCTTTTTCCTCGTCGTCTCTTTCGAGTTTCACCTTTACCTTGTCGCCAGCTTTTTTGGCAGCGACGGCCGACACCATGCCCTCCCAAGAGTCAGGTTTGAGGCCATCGAAACTAGTAATAACGTCGTTCGCTTGTATACCTGCTTTCGCGGCAGGTCCCTCAGGTGTGACTCGACTAATCTTGACACCTTTTTCGTCATCTTCGCCCAAGCCCCCAAACCAAACCGTGTTAGCAGCCTGCGCGTTGCCTCCTCCGGAACGTGACGTCAAGGTGAACTCAAGTTCCTTGGACTCTTCCCCTCTTTTAATCTTAACTGTCAGTTTATCGCCGGACTTCATGGTCTTCATTTTGGCCAAGATGTCGTCAAAACTTGCAAGTGTTGCCTCCCCCATCGACTCCAATACGTCGCCAACTAATAGACCACCTTTTTCTGCTGGGCTCTTTGGGTAGATTTGCGTCACAACGACTTTTCCATCAATATCTGCTCCGACCGCTCCCCATAAAACGTTCAATCGCACAGGTCCTTTGCCGATGTTTTCGCAATCGACGATCGCGTAGAGAATGTTCGGGTCTTTGCGATACCAATCGATTCCAATTCTTCCCAATTGGCTAGTTGGAAGCCCCTTGGTCAACTTCTTCCAGTTCTTGCCACCATCCACGGTCTTGTAGATTCCGCTGCCTGGTCCCCATTTGCGGATAGGATCGTATCCGTCATACCCATCGGGCAAGGGAACTTCTGTTCCTGGCCAGCTATCGAACCCATCTCGGAGTCGCTCCCACGCCGTGATCATAAGAGTTTCTGGGTCGTTAGGATGGAATTGCATCTCCAACACACCAGTGCGATCATCGATGTAAAAGACTCGTTCCCAAGTTGTCCCGCCATCGACTGTTTTATAAACGCCGCGGGCTTCATTGTTTCCGTACAAACGTCCTAATGCACCGACGTATACTATGTTGGGATCTTTAGGGTGGACTAAAATTTCGCCAATTTGAAAAGTCTCTTTTAGGCCCATGTTCTTCCAAGACTTGCCACCGTCAGTTGATTTATAAACCCCATCACCGTAACTAACCGAATTTCGGGGATTGTTCTCGCCCGTTCCGACCCAAACGATGTTTGCGTCACTTGGAGCCACGGCAACTGCTCCGATGGAAATCGTTGCTTCACGATCGAATTGGAGTTGGAATGACGTTCCGTTGTTGGTGGTTTTAAGCAAACCTCCCGAAGCGGTTGCCGCCCACCATGTACTGGGTTCAGCTTCGAATACGGACAAATCAACAATTCGCCCTCCCATATTGGCAGGTCCGATGTTTCTCCATCGGATTCCTTTTAGCCAGTCCTTCGAAAGATCGCCGGTCCACGACTTCTTAGAGTCCTCGGCTTCGTTGGGGTTCTTGGTTTCGTCTTTGTTCTCTTTAGCCTGCTCTTTGGATTCAGCAGCAGGAGGATTCTTTAATTCGGTAATAGCCTTTGTGAGTTCTTGAAGCTGCTTCTCGATTTTTGAGTATCGATCATCAGTCTTCGATTGATTTTCAGTAGGGGAATCTTGCCCAAATCCCAAAGTAGAAAAGAGTGTCGGGCTCGTTGCAATTAAAGCCGACATAATTACTGTCATGCTTTGATTTTTCATTCGCCAATTCATCGTGATGAGGTCTCCAAGTGAACAAAAAAGCGATCAGAGAAACCAGACCCAGATCGCAGAATATGGCAGGTAAAACTGGAGGAGAGAGATCCAGCGAACACATTCTGGTCGGTACGTAGGTCCGTTTCAAGCAGGCGACGGTTCTTAGCGGAAGGGTTTTACCCAGAAAGTACCCGACGAGACGGTGCATTTTCATTGAATATTGCAACATTGAGGCTTGCTCGATCCAGTTATCTCAAACAAACTGAATCTGAAAGTGTACGCTATAAATCGTTTGCGACTAACCTGGTTCGAAAGCCACTCCTCTCATGATGTTGCCTGAATAGCTCCGTAGCCCTAGAGACACTCAAAGAGAGAGAAAAGCTCAACAATGATTCGATATTCAATCCAGGACAAGCAGCGTCGCGCGTTTACGTTAGTTGAGTTACTTGTTGTGATTGCGATAATTGCCATACTCGTGGGATTGCTATTACCCGCAGTTCAAGCAGCGAGGGAGGCTAGTCGACGTCTGCAATGCTCGAATAATCAAAAGCAGTTGGGACTCGCTGTTCTTAACTTTGAATCATCCTATCGATACTTTCCAGCATCTGGTTGGACGGTCGCCTCTCGAACAAATCCACAAGGGAAATTTGTGAGTTGGCGGGTAAGTATTCTGCCGTATCTCGAGCATTCCAACGTTCGGGATCTATATCGGTTTGATCTGAATTGGTGGGAAGAAACCAATTTGGCTGTGGCAAGTATCCCCCTGCCTGTTTATCTGTGCCCCAGTGTCCCAGATCAGCCTGCTGTGATGTCTGCCATCGCCAAGCCGCCACGTCCTGCACTCTCGTTTAGTACACCGCTCGGACGAGCAGATTTTGAGGCCATTCAAGGTGTTCAGCCGCAACCAGTCAATCCAATACTATACAACTCATCAAACCGCTTTTCGGTCATGCACCGTAACTCGATCAATTCTCATGCCTCCATAACCGACGGATCATCAAACACTATCATGGTGGTCGAGTCCGGAGGCCGCCCATCGGTGTACCGCAGACGTAGCTCTCGTCGAGAAATATCGAACGATCAAGGTATTGGCTGGGCGGATAGCGAAGGGGCTTTTAGTCTAGACGGAGCAAGTGCTGATGGAGCCCTCGAAGGGTGCGGAAGGCAAGGGGGATGCGTTTCCGCGATGAACGCCAGAAATGACAACGAACCTTATTCGTTCCACTCATCAGGTGCAAACTGTCTATTCGCGGACGGACATGTTCAGTTCCTCAGCCAAAACATTTCATTAGACGTCATGGCTGCGCTCTGTACCAGAGCAGCAGGAGAAATCGTCACCGATATCAAATGATCAAATAGTTATTATTATAAACTGAGGTAATTTGCTGAAAAATGGGCATGTTGTTCCCTTTACTCGTACATAACTGCTTTTATCGTTCGGACAAGAGATATGCTGCAATTGTTTTGGTGGAACCTACGTCATACTCTTGATACTCTTGCGACGAGGATGCTCGCTCTCACGACGATTATAAAGCCTACACAGTCTACCCTAATGGCTCAAAAAACTAAGCAGAGAGACATCTATCGAAACATCAAAGCCCGCCCTTGGTTATCGATACAAAATTGATGTGGGCGCAAGCGATAACATTCCCACTCGGAAACACGATTGGAAGCTGCTAACGTAACAGTTCCAGGTTGTTCCCCCTGAAAAATCGATGAAGCCTCACAGTATTCCACCTAAGGAAGGAGATTTGCAATTCGATACTTGTGACAAGTTTATAGGGTTTGCGAGAGCAAGTACGATCGAAATTGTTGCTCACTGTTTGGTTTGGGCAAAGGGCAATAGAACGTCTGTCTGGTGGTTGTCGAAGGTGGAAAGCCAACCAGCAGCGAGAAGTTATTGAAGCGACTCAAAACGCACATCGAAACCGTCGTGGGGCGATATGTGAATGATATTTCGATGTGGGATGTTGTTAACGAAGCTCTAGATGATAGTAATGACCAATATCTTTGCGACTCGATTTGGACACGGACGACAGGCGAAGGATTTATCGTTAGAGCATTTCACTGGACTAGGGAAATGGATCCAGACTCGATTCTAATTTAGAATGACTACAACAATGAATATCCAAGCAAACTAGAAAAGACTCTACGCTTAATCAAAGTTCTGAGAATGCAGGGAGCGCCTATCGACACTTTAGGAATCCACGGACACTTTGAATTGGATACAATCAAATATGTTGCTTTGGAGTCCTTGTTTATTGCAGGTCGAAGGGAAAACATCAAAGTGGTCATTTCCGAGCTTGACATAGATGTTGTTTCTACGTCACGATGGCGGGCAGAGGGAGGAAAGTATCAAGATGAGTAGTCGAAAACAGATCCATACAAAGAGGGCTGTCCAAAAGATGTTTTAAAGCGGCAAGCGGAATAGTACGCTCATCTATTTGAGCTATTTAACAATTTCCCGGACGTGATCGTAAGAGCGTCGTTTTGGAATCTTCATGACGGTGAAAGTTGGCGAAACTACTTTCCATGGACCCAACACCAACCATCCCTTGCTATTTGACCGAAATAGGAAACCCAAACCAGCTTTACAATCCGTTATAAATACGTGGAAAGTTAAGTAGACAAACCAAGACCGGACACAGCTTAGAAAGAATTTTTGTCGATACAAGCCTACGTCGATAAGGGAATCGGCAAGGCCTATCTGTATGCACAACAGGTTCTAAAGCGATGGATTTTGCTGAATAAAAAGGGAATTCATAATGGGGTATAGCGACGGAAGCCATTCTAATTTAGTTCGATTTACAAAAGACCTTACGGCTGGGGTTGTCGTTTTCTTGGTGGCATTACCCCTGTGCCTTGGTATAGCTGTGGCCTCTAATGCCGATCCATTTTCAGGGATCGTCAGTGGAGTGCTGGGAGGGTTAGTCGTGGGATTGCTGTCAGGCTCCCATACGAGTGTTAGCGGACCGGCTGCTGGTCTTACCGCAATCGTTGCTGCACAGATTTCTACGCTCGGTAGCTTTGAGACCTTTCTCGCTGCGGTCGTGGTTGCTGGAGTGATTCAGATAGGCTTCGGATTCTCTAAAGCAGGATTTCTATCTGCATTCGTTCCTTCGAGCGTAATTAAAGGTCTGTTGTCTGCAATCGGCCTCATATTGATCATTAACCAGTTACCAAAGCTGCTCGGTCATCAAAATGAAGTGGTTGTCTTAGATGAAATAGTAAGCGGGCAAGCGTTGCACGTCGCAGAACATGGAAATGTACTGCTAAAGTTATTCGATTTACTGGAGGGAGAATTCGTTATCGGACCAGCGATAATCGGTATTAGCTCGATGACGTTTCTACTCGCCTGGGAACGAGTCACATTTTTAAAAAAATCTGTGATCCCTGCGCCGTTACTAGTAGTCATAGCAGGAATCACAACAAATGGATTACTCGATCATTATAAATCGAATTGGTCCATACCTGCTGACATGTTGGTTAGTGTACCCGTTTTGAAATCTTGGTTTGATACCGCATCATTGGTCCGTTTGCCCGACTTTAGTGCATTCATTACTCCCGCAGTTTATGTCGCAGGTTTTACCATTGCGATAGTTGCATCTCTGGAAACGCTTCTGAATCTCGAAGCAGTAGACAAAATTGATCCCAAACAACGGTTCTCTCCTCCTAATAAAGAGCTGTTTGCTCAAGGAGTTGGAAACGTATTGGCAGGATTAATCGGTGGACTGCCAATGACTAGCGTTATTGTTCGCAGTTCTGTAAATATTAATGCAGGTGGACAATCGAGGTTATCCACCATTGTGCATGGAATTCTGCTTTTGGTTTTTGTCCTTTGTCTTCCTCAACTACTAAATATGATCCCCTACGCTAGCCTAGCTGCCATCCTCGTGGTTACGGGCTTTAAACTGATGTCATGGCGAATGATTCGGGAATTATGGGAGGCCGGACGATATCAATTTGCGCCGTTTCTTATTACTGTTTGTGCAATAGTAATGACGGATTTATTAATTGGTATACTTGTTGGTCTTGGGTGCAGTCTTGCGTTTGTTCTATACAGTAATTATCGCCGTCCTGTTCGCCGTATCCTAGAGAAACACACAAGTGGTGACGTATTGCGTATACAGCTTGCGAATCAGGTTAGCTTCTTAAATCGTGCAGCATTGGATAGCGTTCTGCGAAAGGTGCCCCGAGGCGGACGTGTGTTAATCGACGCAAGTGATAGTGATTACATTGATCCGGATATCCTAGCGTTGATACGAGATTTTCGAAACAAAGTAGCTCCAGCGCATGGTGTCAATTTGAACGTGATCGGTTTCGAATCGCGATACGAGATGCGAGACAATTATCGAACGATTGACTACACCATAAAACGGACGAATCCGGATCTGACCCCTGTTAACGCGCTGCGACAGCTACTGGAAGGAAACGCCCGCTTTCGGTCTGGTGTATCCCTGCGTACAGGTTTAAATGAATCGCAATGCTCTAATACGAAAACAAACGCAATCACCGCAATTGTTCTTAGCAGCTTAGATATCTTCGATCCCATGGATCGTATTTTTGATACGATAGACGGAGGTGTTGTCGATATTCGACTTCCCGGTAACATAGGAATAACGTCAAGTGTTATCGCTTCCGTTGAATATCTTTGCGTTCGGAAGCAGCCAAAACTGATCATCATCGTGGGTTGTATTCAGTCCGAAATGATTCAAGATTCCATCGATTTCCTGTACGCATCCGAAGAGGTTCGGACAACAAAATACGGAGAGCATTTCAGAGTTGTCGCGCAGGATATGGTGCCTGCGATAGAGCGAGTCCGGTCGTTGTACGGCGAATCCAACAATCTAAATGCTCCAGACTGGATCGATGAAGTCGCGAAAGCCCACGTCGTATTATCGGTGGAAGGTTTTCAACAATCAAGCTCTACCATACGCCAATTAATTCAGGATGGAAAGCTTGCGTTGATAGGATTGATTTTCAACCCTCGATCAGGAGGAATGGATGTTATTGAGTCGACGATTCCTGATTGGGAAGCCAGTCAGTAGACCTATCCAACCACAACCAGCTCCCGCCACTTATTTCGAACCCGATTAATAATTCCCCACCAGTTTTGTTTCTCTCCAGCGAAAGAAGAACTTATGCACTCCTTCATGAATCGTTTGCAATTACTCATCGCTGCTACATGGTTAGTGGCTGGGACGCTGTATGGTCCGTTGTTTGGCCAAGAGGGGAAATTGAAAATCGCCACATTTGACGTCGACGCAACTCCCGCGATGGGAACTCACATGGCATATGATCCTGTGCGTCGGGTCGATGAATTGACACTTCGGTGCAGAGGTATCGTTCTCTTGGGGCAAGGGGAACCGATTGTGATTTGTTCGGTTGATTGGATTGGTATTGCGAACGAGGGGCACGATGTTTTTCGACGGGAATTGGCCAAGGCAGCGGGAACCAACCCCGGACGTGTAGCCGTTCATGCTATTCATCAGCACGACGCGCCAGGATGTGATTTTACGGCCGAACGATTGATTTCCGAATTGAATCTCGATGGCTATTCTCGGTTTAATGGCGAGTTCCAGCGCGACGTAATCCAAAGAGCCGCTAACTCAGTTCGAGATGGGGTGATTAAAGCCGTGCCGATAACACACTATGGGTATGGGGAAGCGACCGTCGACCAAGTTGCCTCGAACCGAAGAGTTGAAGTTAAAGATGGAAAAGTGGGACGCATGCGTGGCAGTAGCAGCAAGATACCAGAATTGATCGAACTCCCTGAAGGCGTGATAGACCCAATTATTTCTTGTCTTGTTTTTTGGAATAATACGCAGCCAGTTGCGATCATTAGCTCCTATGCATGCCACCCGCAAAGCTACTATCGTACAGGAGTCCCAAATCCGGATTTTCCTGGCATTGCACGCTTTATGAGAGGCCAAGACCTCAACGAAACTCTACACGTGCATTTCAATGGGGCTGGCGGAAACATTGCTGCAGGAAAATACAATGACGGATCACAACCGAATCGCATGGTGCTAGCACAGAGGCTCTATCTCGGCATGAAACTAGCGTTCGAGAATGCTAAGCCCATCCCCCTTGTGAGCACCTCGATTGATTGGCATTCAGTCGCGGTGCAACTGCCGCTCGCACCTCACCTAAACAAAGAGGATCTGAAAACTCGACTGCAGGCAACTCCTGCTCGGGGGTATATTTCGCTTGCAGATCAGTTGGCATGGTGTCATCGAGTCGATGCAGGTCATTCGATCGATATTTCATGTTTGACCGTGGGAAGCGTCCGAATGCTATACATGCCGGGCGAGCTATTTGTGGAGTTTCAATTAGCAGCGAAAAAGATGCGACCAGATCTAAACGTTATGATGGCAGCCTACGGAGATTACGGACCGGGTTATATTGGAACAGAAGTTTCGTACCAAGAGGGTGGGTACGAAACCGCTCCCTCCTCGTCGAATGTCGCGCCGGAGTCGGAGAAAATCTTACTCGAAACAATGAAACAACTACTTAAGCAGGACTAGAAATTCTGGAGCGTGACTAAACATGCGGAATCTGCTCAACTTCACTTGAAAAGGGATTCCATTCGATAAACATAGCCCTTGTGATCAACAAGTGAAAGCGAGGGAATTAAGAATCAGGATCAAAATCGAATGATCACGCGAGACGATAGACCCAAGATTTAGAACAAGCGATCTTGTTGGACTGTCATTAATTCATTGATCTTGTCCTACGGTTCGGGCGCAAGAGAAATGAAAAAGATTCGCTATGGAACTCTGGCATGTTTCCGATACGCCCAACCGGCACGGTGAATTGCGAATACCCAGCGGTGTCGATGCCGTCATTCATTGTTGGGACGAATCGAAAAACTCGTCAATAACGCCGTGCTGCTTGAAATCGATACACATAACAAGTGCAGATCATAGGCAATTCCTCTGGGCAATCTTTAGCACATCGCCGCATGCTACATTCAATTATTAGAGTCGTTACGAAATGAGAGGCATAACGGAAAATCTTATTTGATCCAATAAAGAGTAGTGCACTAGTTTCTCTTCAGCAAGCCGGTTATTAGGTTCACCATGTTGACTTTCAGGTTGGAAGTAGATTAGAGAATGATAAAAAACTTGTAGCAAGCGAGAGTTGTCGACTATTCATTTTCCTGCCTGCAAAACGAAGGACCATAACATATAGGCAGGCCTCATTCCTCGTGTCATCCGGATTTGTCTCAATTCGTTGACACCCTTGGCAACGAATAGTTGTTTCAAGATTGAGCATTCTTGAAGACGCTTCGACGCATCCTTCGACGCGTCATGGAAACCGAGATAACGACCACGGGTAAAGCATTCGTGTATATTGTTCTACTATTTGACGCCAATTCCTTAGATTGAAATCAAAAAGGAGTCGAACAAATCGACTATTTATCGCAATTTATCTTCGAGAAAACGATAGGCGGCTTCGCGAGCCTCGGGCGGAAAATCGTGTGCACAGTCAGGGTAGATTACTTGTAGGTTATCGGGTACTCCGAGGGCTTCGAAGACAGGGCGAGCGGCTTCGATGGACTCTCGCACACCATCGCAGTCGAAATTCTCGTCGTGCTGCGGAGAGTTGCTAAAAAAAGCTCGCGGAGCGATCGCAGCGATCATTTGAGGGAAATCAAAAGGAACGCGGTCTGGGGCCAAATCGTATTCCGTCGCAATACGAGGCATGTAACGATCGCTCGTCCATCCATTTAGTTTGCCGCCATAATATTTGCGAAAACTCGTGAATCCGCAACTCGATACGGCAACTTTGATGCGTTCGTCGAACACCGATGTGAAGATCGTATTATGGCCACCCAATGAGTGACCGATACAACCGATCTTAGTGGCGTCCACATCCGATCTCGCGACGAGTAAGTCAATCGCTCGCATATTATCCCAAATCGCTTTGAGTGAACCACTCTTCCATTTCCGATTGTTCGCGAAGTCATAGCGATATTCGCCGAAGGAGGGGTAGTCCGGTGCCAGCGCAATGAAGCCCCGGCGAGCTAATTCAATCGCATAATGAAGATTAGGTTCGCCCCCTAGACCTACAGGCTCCCCTTTACCGATCGGTATGGTCTGATGAAGACAAAGAACCGCAGGTCGAGGCTGGTTTGATGGTTGCTTTGGAATCAGGAGATAAGATGGTACCCACACATCTGGCTCTGACTCAAAACGCAAAGCCTCCACGAGAATGTTGGGATCCGAATCGACCTGTGAGACGACTTGGGTCGCCACTGGGGGCAGTGAGTCACGCGAAGGTAATTCCCCCATAACTTGCTGCATACCATCCAAAATTGCCGCTCGCCGTATCGGCCAATCCTCCGCTTTCGTTGATGGTATCAAGGAAGGAACAGACTGTGCGTTAAGGAGTGGCGACACAAAGAACAACGTAATTCCTAACGCCGGCGTCGCGACAATTGATCGAATAAAGTAACGAACTGCCATTTTTAAACTCATAGAATGAAAAGGAGCGAACAATAAAATACCATCCAAAAACATAAAGCATAATCACAAAGAACCACAATTGTGCCATCCATGTAATTAGGATCTTCACTGCCGCGTGCGGATTAACCGAACTGATTTCTCGCAGATAAGGAGAAGCTACACTCCTAATCAATTGCCGTTTGGCATGCGAAGATAGCGGGACGTAATGCCGAATGCTCAGTTGAGACCGACAGAGATCCGAGCGGGTAGATTACACTCCCCCACTTCGCTCCCTCGTTACATGCAGCTTTGTACTGGCGATCAACCGCTAGCTAAAGCAAGCCGCCGCGAGACGCTGGCCTCGGTGCCAGCGTCGACCAATTCGCTGCGCATCACCCGACATCGATTCCGATCCCCCAACGCAGCGACTAAAGTACTTCTTGAAATTCCATACCAAATCCGACA
>JBKCTT010000238.1:0-33808 GCA_046318795.1 Pirellula sp. | reverse complement strand
AACCCGACGCAACTATTTTAACCTCTACTCAAATCTTTTTTTTGATCGTTTATGGATCTACCTAACCTGTATAAAAACACGACTCGGTATCAATTTCCAAAACACCCTTCACTGCGACAACGCGGGTCGAAAAATTGATCGACTTACCAGGAGCCATCGTGACCATAATGCAATCGTACAGTGCAGCCCCCGGTCCGAAGCAACACTCTTGATTGTCGCGCACCAAAACAAACTCTCGGATATTCGATTTGCTAAATAGAGTTGTCGGTAGGATAAAGCCTCGAATCTTCCATGTCTTCTTGTTCAGATTCTTGTTCTCCTCCGTAAGCATCTCAGGCTTGAAGGATGTCCCCTTTTCCATTTCAAACTTCAAGTCATCGAACGTAATTTCCCCTCGCTTTTTGGCGGCCTCGCGTGCCTTTCTTTCTTTTGCAAGCTCAACAGGGTCTGCTGGCTGGTCAGCCTGCCCGCGCTTGGCCCCGGAAGACAAGGTTTGATCTCCCTCTCTGGTTGACTGCTTCCCCTTTTTGTCAGATGACGGGCTTCCGTCCTCGGAATCCTGGGTTTGCTTCGATTCCGAAAAATCCTGGCTTTGCTGGGCTTCCGCAAACTGTTCCGAATCTTGAGAAGTAGCGATGATAGAATTTTGTTGGGTCGTAATAAACACGATCGAAAGCACCAACGTAAGCCATGACGCGGCCGCGACGTTCCTCAGCAAAAATATGGCCCGTCTGCTGATCTCGACAAAGTTCTTTCGCATAAGTTTCCCTTAACTTCCGACTAAAGAATGGCTAAGATTCTAATGACGGGGCCTGCGTTTCGCAGCACGGTTCGTCAGCTGGGAAAAACGGTTTTCCTATCAGGACTTCCTGTTGTACCATACAAGAATCGGGAACGCGATGGAATTCGATAAATCAGTTCCAGGCAGGCAATTCCCGAAGATCTTCGTTTTTGGGCCTAGCAAGAATCCTTACGAAAGTAAACGATGAAAAACCAAATCGCTGAGTGGAGTATTGGGAGCCAATCAACGAGATTTGGCAGGTTTCCCCTGTTTGGGCTAGTCTTGACTGTTTGCATTTTTTCAACTGGCTGTGAGCCCAGAACAACTCCCGAGTTGGCGACAGGAAAAAAGTCGGGTGAGACCTATGTATCTCAAGAGTCTGCCGCATCACCTGATGAATCGACGGCAAAAGAGGTCGCTGTACGCATCGACACGATGATGTGCGTAGCGGGTTGCTTTAACAGTGTTAAAGAACTACTGGAAAAGCGGCCGGGCATTGTGGAAGTGCGATTAGCTCCCCAAAAAGAAGAAGGCACGATCGACAATTCGATGATCTACATCAAGTATCGTGGCGAGTTAGATAAAACGGAGATGGAGCGACTAATCCTGGGTGCCGGATTCGAAAAAATGGAATTCGTGAAGCAGGACTGATCACTGCTTTTCCGAATGTAGCCCTACCTTGTTTCGCCGATTGAGCACCCAATCGAGCCCACGTTACGCCCTTTTGTTTCGATCGCCTTACCAATCGACTTACATGGAGTCTTGTCTGGATGGAAACGACTGACAATAAGCCTGCATCGGCTCGACCCTTCGTTCATTTGCATTGTCACAGCCATTACAGCTTGCTAGACGGTGCTAGCCCGCTCGACAAACTGCTAAAACGTGCCAAGGAAAACCAAATGACCGCCTTGGCCCTCACGGATCACGGCAATCTCCACGGTGCTTTAGAGTTCTACAAGAAGGCAAAGGGCTATGGAATCAATCCGATTCTGGGCTACGAAGCCTACATCGCACCGAACAGTCGGTTTGAACGCGATGCGTCGTCCTCCAAAGAAGCCGCCTTTCACCTAACGTTGCTGGCTCAGAATCGGACAGGCTTTAAGAATCTGGTTCGACTCGCATCCGCAGCGAGCCTCGAAGGTTTTTATTTTAAACCTCGAATCGACAAAGAAATTTTAGCTGCCTACAGCGAGGGTATCATTTGTCTTAGTGGCTGCGTTTCTAGCGAATTTTCGCGAGCGATTCTAAAGGGCTACGACACCGAGGCGGCTTTGCAGGAGGCAATCGAGGTCACGCAATGGTTTCAGTCGGTTTTCAAAGATCGATACTTCATTGAAATCATGAACAACAATCTTGAGATTCAGCGACAGCAAATGGCAGGGGCCATCGAGGTTGCGAATCGTGTTGGCATCCCCTTGGTTGCGACCAGTGATGCGCACTACGTGGACCGAAGCGATGCTGAAGTTCAAGATGTTTTGCTGTGCATCTCAACAGGAAAATTCCGAACAGACCGCAATCGAATGCAAATGGAAGGAACGGAATTCTATCTCCGTTCCCCCGATGAGATGTATGAGCATTTTGTCGGACTAGAAAGTGCGGTAGCTCGTTCGCAGGAAATCGCAAACACCGTAGACATCGATCTCGAACTCGGTAAACGAAATTTCCCGACCTACTCGCTTCCTAACGAAGAATTAACAGCGGATGAGTTTCTGCGGCAGATTTGCACCCAGGGGCTCAAAGAACGATACGCAAAGTCGCCTGACATGCTCATCAATGGTGAACTCTCACAGGTCGCACAAGATCGCTTGGACCGAGAATTAGGGGTCATCAAAAAACTAGGGTTTTCGAACTACTTCCTTATTGTTTGGGACTTCGTTCGGCACTCCCGAGAGATCAATGTACCCGCCACGGCGCGGGGGTCTGGCGTCGGCGCACTAGTTTGTTACGCACTGTATCTGTCTCACGTGTGTCCCATTAAGTATGACCTCCTCTTTGAACGATTCTTGGATGAAAGCCGGATTGAGGCTCCCGATATTGATATCGACTTCTGCCAGGAACGACGTGGCGAGATCATTCGCTATGTTAAAGAGAAGTATGGCGAGGCGAACGTAGCTCAGATCGGTACCTTTGGCACACTCAAAGCTCGTGGTGCCATTAAAGACGTTGGACGAACCTTGGGGCTGCCGCTCAGTCGCGTGGCGCAGATCAGCGAACTGGTACCCGACGATCTCAAAATAACTCTCAAGGACGCATTGGGTGAAGGGGATAAAGATCTCGCTAGTGAAGAACTGATCAAACTCTACAAGAGCGATAACGATGTAAAGGAACTACTCGACTTCGCTCGGCGTATTGAGGGATTGGCTCGTAACATCGGCACTCACGCTGCGGCGGTGGTCATCGCAGATAAACCATTGACAGAGTACGTCCCGTTGATGAGAGTCACCGGTAAAGAAGACATTATCACCCAGTGGTCGATGGGTGATGTTGAAGCAGCCGGTTTGCTCAAGATGGACTTTCTCGGGCTGAGAAACTTGACGATCCTATCAAAGTCGGTCGACATTATTGAACAAACCACCGGCGAGCGTATCGATCCGCTGGATTTCCCTCTCGATGATCGTGAGACATTCGAGCTACTCCGACGAGGCGAAACCAAGGGGGTGTTCCAGCTCGAGTCTGGTGGTATTCGTGACTTATTGCAACGAATGAAGCCCGACCACTTCCATGATATCATCGCTACCAACGCGCTCTACAGACCGGGCCCTCTCGAAGGAGGCATGGTTGATGAATACATTGCGGTCAAACTCAAGAAAAAAGAAGCCTCTTACATCCATCCCATTCTTCGAGAAATTCTTGAAGAAACCAATGGGGTGATGGTTTACCAAGAACAGGTGATGCGAATCCTCAACCGCCTTGGAGGAATCGAACTCGCTAAAGCGTATACCTGTATTAAAGCGATCAGTAAAAAGAAAGAAGAGTTAATCGCTGCCAATGCAGAAAAATTCCTAGCGGGTTGCGTTGAAAAGGGACTCAGCAAAAAAGAAGCTGAGGACTTTTGGAACATGATCCTGAAGTTCGCAGGATACGGTTTTAACAAGAGCCACTCGACGGCTTATGCGTTGGTCGCTTACCAGACCGCCTACCTAAAGACGCACTACAAAGTCGAGTTTATGGCTGCGTTGTTAACAGGAGATATTCCAAATCGCAACTTCAAACGAAAAGATAGTTTGGTTGAACATATCGAAGATTGCCAACGTATGGGCATCTCTGTCGAGCCCCCTAATGTTAACAACTGCACGAGCGACTTTAGCGTAGCGGATGGAAAAATCTTTTTTGGACTATCGGCCATTCGTGGTTGCGGCGCTGGTCCAGCGCTAGCCATTGCCGCTGAGAGGAAAAAGAACGGTCCCTTTAAGAACTTATTCGAATTCTGTGAACGAGTCGACGCATCCGCGTGTGGTCGAGCAACAATCGAATGCTTGATCAAGGCAGGTGCCATGGACTGCTTCGGAGCGAAAAGATCACAGCTTTTAGCCGTCGTCGAAAAAGCCCTTCTGGGCGGGGCATCGAAGTTAAAAGATAAAAAGAGCGGACAAATGAACCTCTTCGACGACGTAGTCGAAGTCGTTGAAACCAGCACACCAATCACGCTACCGGACATTCCCGAATTCGGTGATCGCGAAAAGTCTACCTTGGAAAAAGAAGTTCTCGGCTTTTACCTGACCGCTCATCCACTATCGGAATATGCAACGACTTTACAAGCGTTCTGTTCCCACACCTCAGCTACTGCCAAGTTAGCTAAAAACGGTGACGAAGCCCTCATGGGGGGCATGATTCAGTCGGTCAAGATTGCCCACATTCGAAACCCACGTCCAGGGCAATCGTCCAAATATGCCAACTTTGATTTGGAAGATATGGACGGTTATGTACGATCCATTTGCTGGCCAGGCGACTTTGAACAGTTCGGCGAACATATTCAGCCCGATGCAGTCGTATTGGCCCGAGGAACGATCGAAAAACGTGGTGATGGCGATGAATTGAATTTTAAAGTAAATGAGGTTATTCCAATCGCTGATGCCGATTCTAAATTCACGTCTGGAATCCACATCATGTTCGATCAGAACAAACACGAAATAGACTTGCTCGATAAGATCAAGGAGATTTTACGCGGTTACCCTGGTCAAAAAGACGTGATGTTCGCAGTTAAGATTCATAGTGGAGAAACCGTACATATCAAATCAATTAAGCAAAAGATTGACATTGCACCAGAGCTTCGAGGTAGATTGGATGATCTATTGGGTACCCCCAGCCACAAACTATTGATGACCAAGCCCAAGATGAAAAGCGGGGGCAATCAAGACCGATTCCGTAGACAAAACTCCGGTTGATCTGCTCCGATACGTTAGGTAGCCAGGTTATACATCAGACCGTTCTGGAATTTTTTCTAGAACATCCAAGAGAACGCGATCCGTTTCAATTCCTTCTGCTTGAGCTTCGAAGTTTAACAGGACTCGATGGCGAAGCGCTGGTAGGTAAACACGGCGAACATCCTCAAAGCTTACGTTAAATCGCCCGTCTAACAAAGCACGTACTTTGGAGGTTAGAGCTATGGTTTGTGCACCGCGTGGACTGGCTCCCCACCGAATGTACTGATTTGTTACGTCCGGGGCCAAACTCCCTCCTGGATGAGTCGCGAGAATGAGCCGCGCTATGTAGTCTTGGACATGTTTGGATAAAATCACTTGGCGTATTAACTTTTGCCAGTGAATGATTTCCTCGCCATCCATGGTCTTCTCGGGGGTGACAGTTTCCCCTCGCGTGGTGCGGTCAATAATCGTGTTCAGTTCGTCGCGAGTAGAGTATCCGACGACGAGCTTAAACAAGAATCGGTCCAGTTGAGCTTCGGGCAGAGGATACGTTCCTTCTTGTTCAATCGGGTTTTGCGTTGCAAGAACGAAAAAGGGTTTCTGCAGTTCATAGCGATGGCCAGCGACGGTAACTGTTCCTTCCTGCATCGTTTCGAGAAGAGCCGATTGGGTCTTGGGTGTGGCACGGTTTATTTCGTCAGCTAAACACAATTGGGTGAACAAAGGCCCCTTTTGAAACTCGAAAGACTTCCGACCTTCGTTTTCGACGATAAGATTCGTACCGAGAATATCCGAAGGCATCAGGTCGGGGGTAAACTGAATTCGATTAAAGTCCAGGGAGAGGGTTTCGGCTAGCGTTCGGATAAGCATGGTTTTGCCGAGACCAGGGACCCCTTCGAGCAAACAATGCCCACCGACAAACATGGCGGTCAAAACACCATTCACAATATCATCATGCCCAACAATAACTCGCCCCACTTGTTCTCGAACGGCGGCGTATCGAGTGCGAAATCGTTCGGCCTCTTGCTGGATAAAATCGCCGGAGTTGCTCATTTCGGGATGTCTTTGCGGAAAAGTGAATGCGAATTTGCGATGACCCGTATGATTGGCAATGACTGCTAATCGTCATCGGACGGGAATTGTAGCACACCCGGAACTGACTCGGTATCGATTTCTATAGCCTGTTGTGCTCGATCCAGTCTATTCGGTAGATTGGACAGCGGGTGTACAATGCACCAATTGAACAGGGGCGCAACCCACAACCAACCACTCGCAAGCAGGACAGTTTTGCTGCTCGTTTATGGAAATTAATGGAATCGAAATTGAGGACACTTTTGCCGAGGCATTCGATATGACCGCGACCCGGGTCATCATTACTGCCGCAGAATACGGCTGGGCTAATCGGGCCGCGGAGGCCATGACGGGATTCGCTACCAGCGTGATTGGTTGCGGAGTAGAAGCGGGAATCGAGGGAGATGTACCTCGAGAGTTGACGCCCGATGGTCGCCCTGGAGTCTCGGTGCTCCTTTTCAGCGTCTCTGGTAAAGAGCTGGAGAAACAGATCGTTCGCCGAGTTGGTCAGTGCGTTTTGACTTGTCCGAGCACCTCGATTTTCGGCGCCATCACCAGCGAAAAGCGAATTTCGATGGGATCTAGCGTCAGATACTTTGGTGACGGACACCAAATCTCAAAGCGGATCGGAAGGGAACGATATTGGAGAATTCCTGTCATGGACGGCGAGTTCGTTTGCCAAGACACCATTGGCCGAGTTAGCGCTGTGGGAGGGGGAAATTTTTTGGTACTCGCTGATACCATCCGCGGTGCTCTTCACGCGTGCGATGCGGCGGTAGGTGCGATTCGGCAAGTGCAGGATTGTATTGCTCCGTTTCCGGGCGGAGTCGCTCGAAGCGGTTCGAAAGTAGGTTCCAAATACCGGTTTCTGCATGCCTCGACCAACGATGCTTTTTGCCCAACCCTCCGAGACCAATCCAATACGATGGTTCCTGATGAAACCAGTGCGGCCTTAGAACTGGTAATCGATGGTTTAACACCACAGTCGGTTGCAGAGGCGATGCGGGTCGGAATCCTAGCCGTGTGCGATGTGGGAGCAGAACTTGGGGTGCGGCGAATAACGGGAGGCAATTATGGTGGCAAACTCGGCAAACACCATTTCTACCTCAAGGATGTACTGAAAAGCGAATTCCGATCATGAACTTGGATGCAAACTGGGATGTTCCAAACGAGTACGAAGAGCTAGAACTCGATCCGGTCGAAGCCACCGTCGATGAGCATTTAGTGGAATCGTCTCCTGACATTCTAAGGCGCATCGACTTGTTACTGAAGGACAACTTTGGTTTTCGCAAGGCGGCCGAAAAAGTAAAAGAGTTTCCTCAATCTCCCGGCGTCTACCTAATGAAAGATGTATCGGGGGTGGTGATCTACGTCGGCAAGGCGAAAAATCTTCGATCTAGAGCCAGTAGTTACTTTCATGCTGCTGCTGCCGAGGAAATACGTACTGCCGAATGGATCCACGAGATCGCTGATATTGACTATATGTCTTGTGCGAGCGAAGTGGATGCGTTGTTAACAGAAAGCCGCTTGGTAAAGGACATTCAACCTCGCTACAACAAAGACTTAAAGGACGATAAGACCTTTCCTTATTTGATGATTACCACGCATGAGGATTTTCCTCGTGTCGAGGTGACTCGCACTCCAAAGGATCGAGGTGCAAAACTATACGGTCCATTCACCAGCGCAGGTCAACTGCGTGGAGCACTACAAGTTCTACAGCGAGTCTTTCAATTTCGAACTTGTTCACTCGACATCGAAGAGAATGATCCCCGCTGGGAATGGTTTCGTCCGTGTTTGTTGGCATCAATTAAACAATGCACTGCGCCGTGTAATCAGAGGATATCGAAAGCAGACTACAAACGATCCATTAAAAGATTACAAACTTTTCTGGATGGCGGTAGCGAACGATTGATCAATCAGATGAAAAGCGAAATGATGGAGGCATCCTCCAAGCTCGATTTTGAACGTGCGGCACGACTTCGAGATGAGATTCGATTGCTCGAAAATCTCGGTGATCGTGGAGACATTGACGCTCATGCTCAGCCAGAAGTTTTTTATGTTGATCCGAAAAAGGGAATGCGGGCGTTGCAGCGTGTCTTGAGAATGGATCGTGAACCGAGAGTGATCGAGGGGATCGATATTGCTCACTTGGGAGGGAACGATACCGTGGCATCGCTCGTTCAGTTTCTGGATGGATTGCCGTTCAAGCCCGGTTATCGTCGGTACAAGATCGCCGGAGTAACTGGTATCGATGATTTTCGAAGTATCCATGAGGTGGTCTCGCGGCGATTTCGAAAGCTGTCGGATGAACAAGATGCGTTTCCGGATTTGCTAATGATCGACGGTGGCAAAGGGCAACTGAATGCAGCTTTGGCAGCGTTCCGTGATCAAGAGATTGAGCCGCCGACATTGATTTCGCTCGCCAAACGCGAGGAGGAAATTTATCGTCCCGGTGAGAGTGAACCGATACGACTAGGTCGCCAATCGTTTGCGTTGCGATTGTTGCAATACGTTCGTGACGAGGCCCACCGTTTTGCCCAGCACTATCATCATATCCTTAGGCAGAAAAGTACCTTCGACGATAGGTGATATTATGTGGCGAGGGCTGATACTCACGTCCGATGCGAGCCACACCTACTCAATCGCCAATCTAAAATTAGATCGGTTCCCATTTCCATCGGGCAAAGGCTTCTAAGGCAAAGAATTCAGGCAAGCCAATTCGATTGTAAGCATCGGCGGTGCCTCGGTTCCGATCTTCTGCTCGTTGCCAAAACTCTCGAGGGTCGCTGCCAGGGAACAATGCTTTGTCTTTTTGACTTTCATGCATGAAGATCGCTTGTCGTTTGAGAGCCAGATCATTGGGGCTCAAGGGTACCGCGATCTCGATCTCGTGCAGTGGATACTCTTGCCAAGCACCTCGGTAGAGCAGAACTTCTGGTGTAGGCTCATTGCGATTTTTCATGTTGATCAAAGCGGCAAAGATCGCCTCGGCACACACGCGGTGCGTTCCGTGCGGATCTGCTAAATCCCCTGCCACGTAAATCTGATCTGGTCGCACTTCTCGCAGCAGATTTTCGATGATCTGAATGTCTTCGTCCCCGACAGGCTTTTTCGCAATGGTTCCCGTTCTATAAAACGGCAAATCGAGAAAGTACAAATTGCTTTCCGCGCAGCCTATTGCGAGCGCACCAGCGCGGGCTTCACTGCGTCGAATCATTGCTTTGATTTTAAGGACCGAATCGTCATCTGGATGACCTGGTCGTTTATTTTTGATCGCCGCTCTGACCGTATCAGCCAATTGATCCGCGCGTTCAGAATTCATTTCAAATATTCGATTGTAATCCGCTACCAGTTCGGCAACTCGCTCTGCATCGTGATCAAAAACGGCGATATTACCACTAGTCATATACGCGATATGGACATCGTGATTGTCTTCTACCAATCGAATCAGAGTCCCTCCCATACTGATCACGTCGTCATCAGGGTGTGGACTAAAGCATATGACTCGTTTTCTTTCGTTTCCAGCGGGATGGTAGTCGATCGTGTCGAGCATCCATCGAAA
Source organism: Pirellula sp. (assembly GCA_046318795.1). Classification (GTDB taxonomy): domain Bacteria; phylum Planctomycetota; class Planctomycetia; order Pirellulales; family Pirellulaceae; genus JBKCUI01. Next base: position 24,030 of record JBKCTT010000238.1, on the reverse strand, counting down.
GACTTTTTGCGATATCAATTCGGCTGGCCCGTGATGCCGCAGTAATTGATGCAGGTCATAGGCTCGGAAATCATCTGCGTCGAGTTTGAGCAACGCTTTGCCTGTACGCTCGCAAAGCCATAGCATGGCTCGTTTGATAAGTTCTTCATCCCATGTCACATTTCCCAAAAGCCATGGTGTCGCAGCTCCTCGCAACATCGATGCTGCCGGCCCATCTAAAAGAACGCGGACATCCCCGTGATCTTGAAGAAACGATGCGGGCAATCGATCTGTCGGCGGCTTTTCTAGTGCTTCGACGATGATCTTGGCTTTGTGTTCACCAATCGCAAGCAACAGTATGCGACGCGCATTGAGGATCCCACTCAAGCCAACCGTTAATGCTTGTGTCGGAACATTTTCTTCTCCGAAGAAATCGCTGGCAACACCGCGGCGCGTGATCGGATCTAACGTACACAGTCTTGTCTTACTTTTCTTAACCGAGAACGGTTCATTGTATCCGATGTGACCATTCATCCCGATTCCCAACAGCACCAAATCAAAGCCACCTGCCTGTTGGATCGCTTCATCGTACCGACGACAATGTAAATCAACGTCGTTAGGGGGGAGTTGTCCATCAAGTGTGTAAATTTGATCGGCCGGAATATTTACATGGTCCAGCAATTGTCGCTGCAACCAAAGCTTGTGGGACTGTGGACTATCAGACGGCAGGCCATAGTACTCATCGAGTAGGAAAAGGACTACGCTTGAAAGATCTAGGCCTTCCTCTCGGTGGAGCCTGATTAACTCCCTCATCGTGGTGAGTGGAGTGGAGCCCGCCGGAATACCAATTACCGTTTTTTGTCCCAGGGTCGCTCGCTCGCGAATGAGACCAGCGATGATATGAGCCGCGTAATGAGCCATTTCCCCGATCGTGTCAAAACAAAACGAGGGAATCAGCGTGCCGGAAATCGGCTTGGCACGCGTATTCCAGCGCTGAGAGATTTCATTTTTTGGGAGATTCATGCTGTGGATCTTGATCGTTTGTCGGTACATTCGACGGGAGTTACTCACCAAGGAACAGTCCATTGTATTACACACTCCAGTCAATTTATAAAAAGTTGCTCAAAAACGACGTGAAGCTCGTTTTAGCCGAAAGTTGTACCTCAGGAATGGTTGCGGCGGAACTGGGGCAGATACCAGGAATTTCGTCCTGTTTTTGCGGTTCCATGGTTGTTTACCAAACAGAATCCAAAATCGCTTGGCTTGGACTTGACGATCGCAAACTAAACGATCCGAGTGTCGGCCCTGTTTCCGCCTGGGCTAGCCGGAATCTTGTAGAACACTTGCTCATGTCGACCCCTCAGGCTACTTTGGCGGGCGCCATTACCGGTCATTTTGGCCCCGGAGCTCCTTCAGAATTAGACGGCATGATTTATATGGCAGCTTTGTACCGTAACTCATCTACGGTTCTTGAGAGAGAGTTTCGCCTAAAGAAAATAGCTCCGACAGGTCCAGGGGACATCCAAGCTCGTCGCGACCGACAAATGGAAGCGACCCAGGTCTTCCTCGAGTGGATTAACGGACTACTTGCTGACTGAATTCTTGCTCGTTCGATACATTTCTCTATCGATTGGGTTTCAAGATGGGAGATCAATAGCGGAGAACTGCATGCGTAACCCCAATCCCTATCAAGCCCCTCCCGTCCCCTCATTGGATCAAACATTAGCCAAGCATTCCAGATCCTATATGACTCTGGTGGTCTTTACGATTTTTCAGATTTTGGTCGTACTCTCTGCACATAGGATTTGGATGGAAAGCCCTGCCAATCAATATGTGCTTCTAGGCCAAAGTTGGATGGAGAAAGTGTTATCGTCGATCTTTTACTCTCTCGTCTTTGTCTTCTTGAATTGTACGCTCGCATGGACTACTAACCAGCGTCAGGAAGCAATAGAGTCGAATACTTGTCCCCCTGAGGGATTAGCCAAAAACTGCGAACGGCTAACGTATGTCTTAGCAGCCAGCTTTACCGTTAGTGGAATATCGATGTCCTTGTACCATGGTATGGTTCACCCCATAACACCATTTATGGTGATAGCTGGCATATTGACCGTTTTGTCGGTTGGTTGGTTTCGACTTGAAATGAAGCGTGTCGCGAGTACCCAGGCAGTGGATTAACGGCTGCTGGACCGACCTAGGATCTGCCGAATCGTATCGGACAAAACGCTGAGCGAGAATGGTTTAGAAAGAATATTCTCGACTCTCAGTTCACGTGCTCTTTCGATGATTTTCGAATCGAGTCGAGCGGTCATGAGAATGCAGGGCAAGTTAGGCAGTCTAGATTTGACCGATTCGAGCATGCTCAATCCATCCAGTCGTGGCATATGCACATCCATAAGTGCTAGATGAATATTTCCATGCTCAATCACCTCTAACGCCTCTAACCCGTCGCCGGCCAATACCGTACCGTATCCGCGTCGAGACAGCGCATCAGCCAACGATTGACGAAAATCGACATCGTCGTCGGTAATTAAAACTTGAGGGTGGTTCAAATCCATGGTTCACGAACTCCAGGGCATTCCTAAGATTATGGATTATGCTGCGGGGTGAATCAAACCCGATTTGCCAGTTCTACCGAGTTGTTCATTCATTTTTCCCCTTAATTCCGATTATGCCATCCCCCACCAGGTTTTGGAGCGAGCTGGAAAACGCACTTCGAGATCGATCCAGTGCTGGCCTATTCCGCAGTCGCAAGACTTGGACACACTTATCCCCGCGATTAGTAGCTGATGAGAAAGGGCAACAACTTATCAATTTTGGATCGAACGACTATTTGAGTTTGAGTTGGTTCCAACCTACCAGGAACGGCAGCAACTCGACCGTCGACCTGCCTTGCCGAGAGGGGGCCGGTGCGAGCCCGCTTATAACAGGGAGTACTCAGGAACACGACGAATTGGTTGCCGAACTAGCAAGATTCGAACAAGAAGAATCGGCCATGTTGTTTTCGAGTGGCTTTGCTGCGAACGTTGGCGTGGTTTCGTCAGTTGCCAGCGCCCAAGACATCATCTTTAGCGATCGCCTCAACCACGCAAGTTTGATCGATGGCTGTCGCCTGAGTCGCGCCAAAACGATCGTCTATCCCCACAACGATTTAGAGTCTCTCCGAATACTTCTCAAACAACATCGTCACGAGGGTCGACATGCTTTTGTCGTTACGGATTCCCTTTTTAGTATGGATGGAGATGTGCCCGATCTAATCGAGATGCGAAGATTTTTAGATGAATATGACATGTTAGGCATTCTGGATGAAGCCCACGCGACCGGAGTTTACGGTCCACGAGGAACGGGTTTGGTAGAGCACTCTAAGGCAGAGTCAGTTCGCTGGATTCGTACCGGCACTTTGAGTAAAGCCGTGGGAAGTGTAGGAGGATTTATCGCTGGGCCCAAGATTCTAATCGACTGGCTCACCAACTTCGCTCGGTCGTACATATACAGTACCGCAGCCCCCGCATCGCAACTACGTCGTACGATTGCAATGATTCAACGCTTGGAGAATATGACTGCGGAACGTGAAACACTACGAAGAAACGCGATTCACCTGAGAATGGCTATCCGCAATCTGGGCCTAAGGGTTGGTGGCGAGGACAGCCCAATTATTGCGATCTACGCATCAGGTGTTGACGAGGTCACTACGTGGTCTCAGCGACTGAGAGAAAAGGGGCTTTTGGTGCCTGCCATTAGGCCGCCGACAGTGCCTGCTAATGGATGCTTGTTACGCATTAGTTTAAATACGTCCCATACCATGGCCGATTTTGCCACGCTTGTCGATGCACTAAGGTAAAAACCAACGTTGTGGCCATTGCGGTAACTTCGTTTTGCGAACAATGTCTAACGATCTACAGCGTTTCCGTTATCTTGATGTTCCGTATTGCGAGAAAGGCTTACCGTGTACGGCGACCCAGCACAACTTTCGTCTTGATCAATTCACCTGCTCGAATGTATTCCATTTCCACTTCTTCACCATCGGAGAACTTGCCCAACTCTTCTCGCAAATCATCGAATCTGGCGAGTCTACGACCATTGATCGATCGGAGTCTATCACCCCTCATAATGCCACTATTGTCCGCGGCAGATCCGGGCTCGACGTGGTCTACCACCACATCGTTTGACATGCACCGAACACCCAGAAACGCTCCCCGCGAGTAGGTCAGGACTACGTCGCCGAGTAAAGCCTCGGCTTTTTCCAAACCTGCTCGGGAGATCTTGGTTCCGTAGATCCAAATCTCGGTCCACACCGGGAAGCTAGCAATATGCTCGACAATCTCATCTCCAACCGGCACATATTGGAGCTCCAATATGTCGAGATCCGGGCCGTGCTTAATCACCATTAAGTCTTCGCTGGTTAGTGGCACATCGACTAACTGCAAATGGTTGAGTTTGGGGAGTTTGAGCACTGCTTCGAGATGCTGTCGAGTAATCGTGGGGCCTTGTAATCTGGCAAAAGTAACCCAATCGATTTGATCGAGTTCACTTAGATCCTCATAGGTACCGGTAAAGGTGGCATCGATCACGACCGGATTGGCGGGGGCGTAAGTTGGGTTGGATCGACTGGGGAAGGTCGTTTCAATGTTCTTCGATTTGCGTTTGTATCGATACCAAGCTAACTTAGCGACCTCCGCATGAATTGACTCCACGATCTGCTTTATTTGAACACTTTTCGCGCCGGTCATTCGCGTCGACAGCTTTTGTAGCCCTTGGAATGCAGACTTGGAAACAGGTGATTCCGGGTTGGTGGCTAAATCCGTGATCAAAGCTAAGAGCCTGGAATGTGCTTCGCCATTTGCAGCCTCCAGTTCTTCAAGCAAAAGCTCTAAAGACTGCCCAGATAGCTTCTTTAGTTGCTCGCTAGCTAATTCTCTCTTGGAATAATTCGGGCTGACCAATTCCTCGACCCAGCGTTTTACCTGGTCGCGATCAGGTGGATTGGGCGATTGAGCGAACAAGGAAGAGGTGGGCAATAAAAAGCACGATGCGAGGCAAAACCAGGACAAACTCAGGCCAACTCGCGCGTGGCAAATTAAAAAACGGCTGGAACTTTGGCTCATTCCGGTTAGTCTTTCCCTCAAATTGATCATCCTACAATCGACCAAATCCAAATGGAACATAGCTTTATTGCCTGGGCCAAACAAAGGGCATCCAAACTTCCTCGCGTCAAACTCGGTATTGGAGACGATTGCGCATTGCTCAGTTGCTCCCGGGAACAACAAGGTCCGCATGATCCCGCCACTCCGAGCCTGACCGCCCCATGTGACGATTGGGTCGTTACGACCGACTCCCTGTGCGATGGCACCCACTTCATTCTAGCAGATTGTGGTCCCAAGCGGGCGGGACGAAAATTGATGGCGGTTAATCTTAGCGATCTAGCGAGCATGGCAGCGAAACCAGTGGCTGTATTTTTGTCATTGTGTTTGCCACGAAAAGGTGCTGGCGAGACAGCCGCCCAAGTCTTTGAGGGAGTTTATGAGCTCGCGAACGAGTTTCAAGTTTCAATCGCCGGTGGAGATACGAACGTTTGGGACGGCCCCCTCGTTCTTCATTTGACGGCGATTGGCCAATGCCCCTTCGATAAAGCGTGGAAAAGATCCACGGCCCAAATCGACGATGCGGTATACGTATCTGGCTCTCTCGGAGGCAGCATCCTCGGTCATCATCTCGATTTCACCCCACGGCTAAAGTTAGCGGAAAAGCTCGCTTCGTTGAATGTGGTAACCGCAGCCACGGATATCAGCGATGGATTGGGGGTAGACCTTCTTAATATTACGGCGGCCAGTCGCTGCGGCGCAGAACTCAATCTCGATTCGATACCCATTAACGAAAACGCGAAAACGCTCTCTGCCACTTCCGGTAAAGAACCTGTAATGCATGCGATCGGAGACGGCGAAGATTTTGAGTTACTGTTCACCGTCCCTCCAGACAAAATCAGATTGGTTCCGAGCGAAATAGACGGAGTCCCTCTAACAAGAATCGGTAAGATTGTCAGTCGAACTGGCCTATGGGCCAAGGATAAACGAGGCGTCCGTCAACTGCCTCCCAATGGTTACGTTCACGGTAGCTAAGCATCATCACATTTAAGACCTTGTCGCATTATGAATTCCATATCCACCTCCGAGCATAGGGAAAAAGCTGGCCAGCGAGCCAATATCTCTGTCTTAACAGTGAGCGACACTCGAACCATCGAGACCGACATCGGAGGAAAACTAATCGCAGACATGTGCGAATCTGCAGGGTATAGGGTCATTGAACGCCGAATCGTTGTGGATGAAATCCAACCAATCAGAATGGCTGTATTGAGTTTGTTAAGCCACGTCGATTGTGAAGCCGTCTTGGTCACCGGCGGTACGGGCTTGGCGGAACGAGATCGTACAGTGGATGCCGTCGAAGCACTCTACAACAACGCTATTCCCGGATACGGCGAGCTTTTTCGAATGCTCTCCTACCATGATATTGGACCAGCCTCCATGCTTAGCCGTGCTAGTGCGGGACGAGTGGGAAAAAAAGTGGTCTTTACAATGCCTGGCTCCGTCGCGGGGGTTCAACTGGCAATGGAGAAGCTGATCGTTCCTGAATTACCACATTTGATTTTTCATGCTGGTAAGTGAGTCGACGAGCTGGAAAGCAGCTAACATCCAGCCGCGGGTCGACAACTAATCACTTGTTCTAGGCCGTTGTTGTGGCCCGTTTCGACGGTCTCTGAACGCGAGTGGCATGGCCTGAGGTAGGGAATCTGGTAAGATCCTTGCGGGTAGAGAGTAGGCAAGTTTCTCCAACAATTCACTGTGACGATTTTATGACATTTCCAAATCACCCAGATGATAGACCAGATCCCATGGAAAACATGCCGGCAGTACGAGCCAGGATTCCTGAGCATGTTGCGAAGGGGGAGATCAGCACCGGGGTGATCGTCGTTACAGGACCAACCGAATACGTTCTAGATTTTGTTCGCAATCTTCCTCGACCTAATTGCATCGTTGCCCGAGTCGTTCTGCCTCATTTGGTTATGCCGCAATTTATCGATGCGCTTTCCACAAACGTGCAGATGTTCCGGAATCGTTACGGTGAACTTCCCGGAGGAGCAATCCCCCCGACACCAATTGCTTCCGCTCCGCTGGACTCGGTTGACACACCTGAGGCTGCAAGCCCACCCGCCAGCCCTATGGCAGAGTATGGCGTAACGAGCAAACCGAACCAACTCGACCTAAACGCCCCTTTCAATTCCGACCCGCCGTCGAACTCCGGCGCCGCTAGTGGCATGAATCAATCGCCTCCAGCGACTGACAACCCTTTCGATTCACAACCGATTGAGGTTCATCCAGGTGCACCATTACCCCAAATGCCTCCTCTACAAAATAACATAACTAAACGACAGAACCCGCAGGATGTCTACGACGACCTAAAATTGCGAGACGAGATATTGAGCGGAGCCTATGCAAACGCCGTTATGATTGGACACGGTCCGTTTGAATTTAGTTTTGATTTCATCACCAACTTTTATCCACAATCTGCCGTTAGCAGCCGAGTTTACATGGCGTCTGGGCATGTTCTACGACTTCTTGATTCCTTAAAAGCATCCTGGGAGCAGATCCGAGGACGCTATGGACATCCACCCAAGCCGTAATACTTGGTTGCTAATGGACCTTTGTATTAGCAAAGGCAGCATACCGTTTTTCTGCTTCCTCTTTGGTCCAACTGTCTCGGTGCAAAATAACGCGGTATGCAAATTTCAGAGACTGCCCTTTCGGAAGATGGTACCCGCCGACCGCAGCTTGATTGGTTAGATCTAGTTTTGGAAAGTCTTTGATACCAAACGGATTGTGCGCGAACAGTCCGTACGTTCGCACGTGCCATCGACCGTTCGCTTGAAAGCTCTCAGGGTGAACTAGAATCGCAATGCCATAGGTTTCGTCGAAATTCTTTTCCACTCGTCCGGAGTAATCGACCCATCGAGCTGGGTAACCCCAAGTGTCGCCATCTTTTCGGCCTTCACTCGAAAGAATATGTCCGCCCGCTTTGTCCGCCCGCATGGCCTCAGGCACACGAATCGCAAACATTCCTTCTTTGGTATCGCCGAAATGTAGATCTTGCGTAGCGGTCAAGGTATACAAAAAATCGATAAATCGCTCCTCATTTGTCCCTTGAATGACAAACGTAGTATCGCATATCGCTAAGCTAGGGGCGGATTCGGTGCATCCATCTGTTAGGGTAGTAGAAACAGAGTTGATACCTGTTATGCCACCTTTCCATTCGTGCTTTGTGATGAGAGAAAGCTGATCCTTGGACAAGATAATCTCAGGATCACCGATTTGGCAGACAGTCCCTTTTCCCTTTCCTTCTGCCCAAAGATCCTGTCCGTTGATTTCGCCGAAGGTCATCCAAATCGAACGATGGTGGGGATGGTCGTGTTCTTCGTTTTTGGAATCGGGGATCATCGGATAGTCGCGAGAGAACTTCCTTCCGTCGGGACCGATAAGAGGCCACAGAATAGGTTTAGAGCCCGATCGATAGTGATAGGTTGTAACCAAGTCACCACCGTGATAAAAATCGATGCTCTGTTCGCTCTTCTCGAATTTGTATTCTTGTGAGTTCGCAGATGAACAGCACAGCATTGAGAGGCTGGCTATCACTAAAAGTACGGAATAACAATTCTGTTTGTATCTATGGTTAGCGGCACGCATAAGGACCTCAGAGTGGTTGAGAGGAAACAGAGTGGTTGAGAGGAAAGAGTGGATTAGTCTTGTGCCAGGAACAACTCGCGCAAGACTGGTTGGGGTTGTGAGGCTAAATGTAGTAAAATACTTTTTCCCAGGACAATCAACAGGCGAAGCCCCGCGATCAAATGAGATGCTGGTTCTGCCAACATGCTACATCCTTTTATTCGCTCTTGAAGTACTTTTCTAAACCAGGGCTGCAGCGTACTCGTACGCTATTCTCTTCGAGTATCGATTCCGTCGAATCCAAAAACTCCTTGCGGTTCAGAATCACCAGTCCCGCACCTTCATCATGGAATTCAAACTCCAAAAACTCGTCTCGAGCCTCTTGTATCAGCTCTATTAAGTGAACAAGATTGCGTACCTCGACTCCATTTATCGACTTGACCGTCAGCAATTGCAATGGACCATAGCCCTTCATTAAACGATGTGAGAACTGCGGCGACGAAACGTATACCAACTCTCGATCTCCATCGAAACGGCGAGTTTGAAAACTACTACATATGGGACTCTTGCGAGCCGAAAGATTGCCCAAGGCCTGAGGATTGCTCATCAGCAACATCGCAACATCGGCTGTCACTGTACTAAACACCAGCGGCCCAATGATACAATACTGAGGATAGCCGCCATTCAGAAACGGCATGATACCATTCCAACCTCTACGTGCGGGACATTGCACCTCTAGTTCTTGCCCATCTCGCCAGACTGTTAGCGGCACCTTATCTTCGACTGCCAACAATGCAGAGTAGTAACGAAAATGAAGATTCAGATCGTCTACCTTAACGTTCCCTTGTGCGTCGATCGGATGGGGGCCAATCTTTGTGATGACATCAAACTTCTTGAGGGGAAAGTCTGGATCGTTTTCTTCAATTTTGTGAACTAGTACGCCTCCTGTATTTGCCGGTAATCCAAATCGCTTCCGCAGCGACGGATTCTCTGTGGTCTGCGACATGACCGATAGCAACGGCGCACCATCGTATTGCCCATCTTCAACATCTTTGAGGAAACGGGTCAATTCACTTGCATGAACGAGGAAACCAATATTGTTCGCATTTCCCATCACACTATAAACTACCCCAATCACTTTACCGTTACCAAGAGCTGGGCCACCACTGTTTCCCGGATTTACAGCCGCATCAACTTGAACGCGCAGACCGAGTCGTGCCAGCGCGATTTGGGTAAATTCAATACGTGAAACGATTCCCTTGGTAACCGAAAGCTGATCCCCACCGATCGGAAAACCGTAAACAAGCACTTCGGTTCGCAGAGGGGTTAAGGAATCATCGATCTCCAATGGGTCAATATCGTCGAGTTTGGCTTCATCCTCCAGAGTGACAACTGCCAAGTCCAGGTCATGGGCTATCGCCTGCACCTTTGCTTCCAGTTTTTCATCGGATCCCTTTAATTGAACATAGATTTGCGATGCATACCGAACGACGTGAGCATTGGTAACAATTCGCTTGTTACTGATCACGAAGCCTGTACCCGAGACGTCGTTCGCATTGGATTTTGCCCATGGACGGCTATGATCAAAGCTCCGTTGAGTTACCGTTAGCTTTACAATCGATGATTTCGTCGTGTCATCTTGGCTGAGACCAGTCAGCGGGTTTGAAAGTAACCAACAGGCGATGCTGGTTAAAACAAAGAATATCCTTAAGTTGCAATTCAGGTGGGTGTGGAACACGGATGCCTCGAAGATAGGAATGTCGATCAAACAACGCCACCATTGTAACCGAGACGTACTTCGGTTTCATCCATCGCTTTTTGTTTATCCGCATTTTGAGCAGCCCCGGGCATCATTTGGCCATCGGCAGTTTTTTGATTCATGAATCGTCAGGGCTTTTTTGTAATGGGACTCACTTTCGCTCGAAGTTCAAAAAGTTTGATGAGAGCTTGGTCCATCATGGTCTCACCCGATCCCAACTGGGCGGGAGCGACAAGCGTATCCGCTCCGTATCCCCCTTCGTCCGCTGCTTCTATGGTCGGAAAGTATTGATGATAGCCGTTGCAGTATCCGAAAAAGAAGAGTTGGGAAACGCGACTTCGTTCTCGCAAACGGATGGCATGCTGGCAGAAGAACTCGCCCGATACCCCCACCAATGCTATATCTTGGTGAATCGTAACCATAGTCAGCCGCGGTTTTATTCCATCCTTGTACTCATCGATAAAATTGGTGACCAACTCAGGAAAAAAAGCGACGGAGTAGGCTGCTTGAACCAAAGGATTTTTGAAATTGGTTCTCGATGAAAATTCGAATTGCTGCTCGTAGAATTGAATCGTCGGTGCCTTCACAGGATGAAATTCCAGTGTTTGAGCGAGAGCCACAACTTTTTTCCCTAATGCCTTACCGTAATCTGAGTGGTTTCCGTATGGGCCACGATTTGTAGACAGATCTCCCGCTGCACCTTGCATAAACACAGCGATACCCCCAAGTTCTTTTTCGATGATCTCCCTCGCACCCCCGACAAAATCGGCGGAGAACTCGTACTTCTCGGTGGGTAAACTAGTCGGATGGGCTGCAAAGTTAAATAGAGTCGCAACGGTTCTCTTCTCGTTCGCTGCCTCGAGCCGAAGAACGGAAAGCGTACGATCAATCGGTATTGGTTCCCGTTTGCTATGCCGATTGCGATTAAAATTTCCAAGCTCTGTCGAACCAACTTGAATCCTGACTGGTTCACGAACACGATCTGCCTCAAGAATGGTCTCGATTAGTTGTTGTTCCAGATACTGTCCGTATCGGATTGCCGAGTCGAATCGGCCTTTTCCTCGGCCCGGACGATCGGACAATTCCAGTACCGGACCGTGATGAGTATGGGATCCAGCGATCAGCGAAACGTCGATTCCAGCTTGTTCTCGGATTTTACTTCGAATTCTCTGAAGCGAATCTTCGACCGGGGCACGTCCCAAATCCGTCCCAACAATGGCCACTTTGATACCTTTCGATTCGATCACCAAAGCTGTTGCCAATAGCGGATCCATAGTACCGGTCGAGAGGTCAGCGTGTCGCGCACCATACCCCCACATCGGTACCGGCTCCTGAGGCGTAATCTCTCGTTTAGCCGCTCCCGCCAAGAGGATCTTAATTTCTTGCGAGTAAACATGCGTTGCATCGTAAACATCTAGCGCAAAGCACACTAACAAAACCCCACCAACTGTAGGGCCTTTTAAGAATGAGCAGAAATTCCAAAGCATAGATATCACCAACTAATGAGAACTATCATCGACGCATGGCATGCGCGGAGGCGGACAGCCTAGTACGATAGGACTGAACGCAACAGGATTATCATAACAGTTCATGCGAGACACAATCTCCGGATTACCAACTTCCAATAACATCTACATAGGGATAAAGATCATTTGCAAAATCTGAGAATGCCCCACAGTTGTCAGTTACATCGCTATAATCGTCTTAATTCTCGCCAAAAAATACTCTCCAGCATGATAGAAATCCTATGCTTCCCATTTGTCGCCGTAATTGGCTTGCTCTCACAGGCTCAACGGTGATCGCTCTTGCGACTCGAAACGGATTTACGTCAACTCAATCTACCGATAGGAAAGGGCTCCTTCGCTTAAGCTTGGCCGCCTACTCCGTTCGCGATCTACTGTCCGATTCGAAAAGTGGTTGGGATCTTTTCCGGTTCGTGAACTATTGCAGAGAACTGGGGGTCGCAGGTGCAGAACTAACCAGCTACTACTTTCCTAAAGATGTGACCGCCGAATACTTGATCGAACTCAAACAACATTGCCATCGGCAAGGGGTGACGATTTCGGGTGGTGCAATTCGAAACGATTTCTGCACGTCTGATCCGAAACGCATACAAGACGAGATCAACCATACGAAAAAGTGGATCGATCATTATTCGATCTTAGGTGCACCCGTCATACGAGTTTTTGCGGGCGAACAACCAAAAGAAGAAGCCTGGGAAACGACTATATCACGCTGTGCATCAGCCTGCATAGAGGTCTGCAATTACGCAGCAACCAAAGGTATTTTCCTGGGCTTGGAAAACCATGGCGGTGTGACAGCACGGGCAACCGGACTAATCGATATCGTGAAACGAATTCCCAACAAGAACTTTGGCGTAAACTTTGACTCCGGTAACTTTCGCTCTACGAACGACCCCTATGAGGAATTGAGATCGATTGCTCCTTATGCAGTTAACTCGCAGATCAAGGTCAGCATTGCTCCAGCCGGGAAATCAGAACCGACCGATCTATCGAGAGTGGTAGCCATCCTGCGGGAAGCGAACTACTCGGGATGGGTTGCATTGGAATACGAAGAAAAAGAACCGCCGCTGGAGGCTATCCCCGGTTGGATTGCTAAACTCAAGCCTCTCCTGGACTGATCCGCAGCGGAGTGCTTCGAGTGCACGCCGTACATCATGAGCTACCGTCGTGTTAGGTAACAGCCGTTGTCTCAGCCTATCAGCTTGCTTTCAAATCGACCTTCGTTAATCGTAGGTCGCTCTAGCCTTCCTCGATTGTTGTAAGACAGCTTCATATGATCCAACCCCATTAACCATAGGATCGACGCATGAATATCATGTACATGCATTTTATCTTCGACAGCATACAGCCCTAGTTCGTCTGTGGCCCCAATGACCTGCCCGCCCTTGACGCCTCCGCCTGCCATAAACATAGAAAAACCGGTTGGATTGTGGTCCCTACCGTTCCCCTTTTCGCTCATGGGAGTCCGGCCAAACTCACCTCCCCAAACAACCAAAGTATCCTGGAGCATACCTCGACGCTTTAAATCGGTGAGCAAACCCGCAACAGGCTGATCCATTTCCAAGCATAATCGTGAATGGTTTTTCTCTATATCGGAGTGGGCATCCCATTTGCTGCCAGTGCCATGATATAGCTGAACAAATCGAACACCTCGCTCAACCAGCCTCCTAGCCATCAAGCAATTCCTACCAAACGCTTGTGTTTCCTTTCGATTGAGCCCATAAAGTTCTTGCGTCTCTTCGGTTTCGGTCGACAGATCGATCGCCTCCGGTGCTTCCGCTTGAAGCCTAAAGGCCAATTCATAGCTCTTTATGCGAGCGTCTAACTCGGTCTGCTGTGGATGTTCCGACGCATACGAACGATTCAAAGTATCCAACAATCGCATTTTCTCGTCCCGACGGCCAAGCGAAAGATCCGCAGGAGAAACTAAATTCGGGATCGGTTCTTTCTCAGAACCTTGGATCCGAACCCCTTGATTAGACGCGGGCATAAATCCGCTGCCCCAATTCCGAGGGCCATTCACGGGTCGCCCCGAGTTATCACACATCACGACAAAGGTTGGTAAGTTTTCATTGGCAGACCCAAGACCATATTGCACCCAAGCTCCCAGCGATGGACGCCCGGCGACATTAATGCAGGTATTCATTTGGCAAACACCGCCTGAATGATTGATCCCATTGGTCCAACAAGATCGAATAACCGCAATATCATCGAGGCATTTGCCGATGTTAGGAATCCATTCCGACGCCAACAAACCGCTCTCACCACAAGCGGTCCATGTTCTCGGTGCAGCCAAAAGAGGTGCTCCCTTTTCTCCCATCGCGGTGATCGGCTCTTTGAAACTGGCTGGCAACGGCGAACCAGCCAGCTTGTTCAACTCCGGTTTGGGATCTAAAAGATCGATGTGACTGGGACCTCCCTCGCAAAAAATCCAGATGACTCGTTTGGCTAGTGCAACGTGATGCTCAGCTCCAATACTGTCGCCGGAAAGCATTGCATTGCAAGCGATTGCACCCAAGCCCACACCGGATCCAAGCAACCAGTCCCGTCTATTCAAGGATTCCACTCTCAAGCCCACGTCGATTACTCCTTGTATAGAAATGGATTTGAGTTCAAAAGAACGTGGCACAAATCTTCCAGTCGGACTAAGTCAGGTAACTGTGATGGTTCTTCCTGGGTCACCTGCAAAAACTCGTAAACCGAGTCTCGTTCGTTTGGATCTGGCGACCTTCCCCACGTCAACAAAAAGGCCCTATCAATGATATCATCAACCGAACCACATTGTTCTTTGATGTTTTCAGCCATCCGTTTGGCTCTATCCAAAACGAATCGGCTATTCAGGAGCGTCAGCGACTGCATAGGAGTTGTAGTCGAGTCTCGCATCGATACGCTTTGGAGCCCGTTCGCCATATCGAAGCTGTGCAAAAAATTGCTTGTATTATTGCGTTGACTTTTCAGATAAATGGATCGACGCAGTTCTGTTTCCTCAACGCTCGTACCACCTCGATCCAGCTTGAGCTCACCGCTGGCAGCCAGCATGGAATCACGGATTTGTTCTGCTGAGAGTCTTCGGACCGGAAACCGCCACAGCAAATGTTCCTCTGGATCTTTGGAGAGATTTGACGCCGCGTCGGGATGTGTAGCGCTTTGACGCCACGCCGCAGACATAACAATTTGCTTGCAGAGCGGTTTGATTCGGCCGTTGTTTTCCATAAAGTAGTTGGTCAGCCAATCGAGCAGTACTGGATTCGAGGGAGCGGCCCCTTGGGTTCCGAAATCACTTGACGTGCTCGCGATCCCGACCCCAAAGAGTTGTTGCCATATTCGGTTTGCCATGACGCGATTGGTCAGGGGATTCTCAGGATGGCTAATCCATCTCGCGAGGCGAGTTCTGCGACCAGTGGTTTTCGGATGTGTCTCGGGAATTGGTTCGAGTACAAAGCTAGGCAGGACATCCGGATATCCTGGAGACACCGTCTGCAGCCCGACAGCATTCACAAAACTGGTTTCTGTAATCGGTCCATCAAAATCATTGACAGTCATGATGCTAGGTAGAGGAGTTGGTTTTATTTCATCGAACTGGGCCAGCTCTTCTTGATACTGCTTTCTGAGTTCCTGATCCTCCTTCTTCATGCCACTATAGGGGCCACCTCCCTCTTCGAGATACTGTCGCGAGACGAGATAAGCCATTTGTTCGTCCCACGATGTCCGTTCCGACTTAGGTTTGTAAAAACAGGCTTGAATATCGAGCGGGAACTTATCGACTGTTGATGCCCATTTCTTGGTCTCATAGGGTTCGAGTAACTGCTGTAGCTTTTCCCGTATCGGCCTAGTTTGTGATTCCCATTCCGCTAGCTTTTCGGCGAAAGTCGCTTTTTCCTGTTGCGTTGCCGCAGTTTGATCATCTCGCCAAACAACTGGTTCTAGAAAAGCTCGTAGCTTGTAATAGTCCTCCTGCGAGATCGCGTCAAACTTATGATCATGACAACGAGCGCAGGACATAGAGAGTCCTAGAAAAGCATCGCCGACTACATCGGTCAGCTCGTTCATGATGTCATTCCAATGATTCTTGGCATCACGCTGGTTGTATTCATAAATTCCTAGCCTCAAAAAACCGGCTGCAATCTGATTTCTTGGATCATCATCGGGCGATTCGTCACCAGCGAGTTGCATGCGAACAAAATCCGCAAAGGGGATATCCTCATTCCACGCATCGATAACAAAATCGCGATATCGGTAAATAAATGGTCTGTCGGCATCTTGATTCCAACCATCCGATTCGGAGTAGCGAACGAGATCCAGCCAGAAACGAGCCCAATGCTCCCCGAAGCGAGGATCCTGCAACAACCGATCAACGGTCTGTTCGTAGACTTCCTCAGATGGATTTCGCACGAAATCCTGTATTTCCTCTGGTGTGGGTGGTATTCCAATCAGATGAAGATACAGTCGTCGCAACAAGACATGAGGCTCCGCAATGGGAGCGGGCTCAATGCTTCCAACACAAAGCTCATTGAAAACAAATCGATCGATATCATTTTTTGACCAATGATCATCTTGCAATCGAGGAACAACCGGCGGTTGGATTGGTTTATATGCCCACCAATTCTTATCTTCATCGGTGATTCCTTTTGCTTTGCTCCGCAGTGGTCCGTCTGTCGTTGGCCAAACGACTCCATTGGCAACCCAGGATTGGAATTCTTGCAATAGTCGTTCCTCCAGTTTCTTCCCTGGGGGCATTTCCAAATCTTCATGGCGAATTGCGGAAAGAAGCAAACTCTGGCCGATATCTCCCGGAACCACCGACGGTCCGGAATCCCCTCCCCGAACTAGGGCCTCGAGAGAATCCAATCTAAGCCCTCCCTCTTGTTTCGATTCACCATGACACTTGATGCAGTGTTCGATGAAGGCAGGACGAATCACCGTTTCGAAGCGTTTCGCTTCCGCAGCGCTTGTCGACGAAGAAGAATGCTCGTCCTGGGCAAGCGATTTCGACTGCCCAAATACTGTATTCAACATCCCCAAAACAACTAGAAGACATAAAACGAAACGAACCGCGTTATTAAAATGCGGATGCCACAAGTTGGAGGTGGGTAGGGATGGCATGTCTCGTTTCCTTTTGGTCTATTCTAAATCCTCCATTGCCCCCCCACAACTATACCAATGCCTGAGCGTTCCTTAGTCCGAGGCGACGCTCGAGATTAACGATGTATTTCAAAGAAAAACGAACGATTAACCGTAAGTAGAATTCGAAAAAATGTCAGACCAATCCACTTCGAACCCCGTCGGCTGGCATCTCGAAGCCACTTACGCTGCGTTGCCGCCCCCGTTTTTTTCCGCTGTTTTACCAACACAGGTTGCACGGCCAGAAGTCCTCGTTCTGAACGAAGAACTCGGAAACGAGTTGGGATTGAAATTGAACGCTTTGAATCGAGACGATGCAGCGGCATTTTTCTCGGGTAATCGGCTACCCGCTGGCGCAGTATCGATCGCCCAAGCGTACGCTGGACACCAGTTCGGGGGATTCACCATGTTGGGCGACGGGCGTGCCATACTCATTGGCGAGCAGAGAAGCCCAAATGGAAAACTTTACGATATCCAATTAAAAGGCTCGGGTCCCACAAAATACTCTAGGCGAGGGGACGGCAGAGCGGCTATCGGTCCGATGCTTCGCGAGTATATCGTTAGCGAGGCGATGCATCATCTCGGAATTCCAACAACACGATCTCTCGCCGTAGTCAGCACTGGAGAACCCGTCTACCGCGACCAGGCCCTACCAGGTGCGGTGCTAACACGAGTTGCTTCTAGCCACATACGAGTCGGCACATTTCAATACTTTGCGGCCATTCGGGACAATGCGGGTTTGCAAACGCTTGCCGACTACACCATCAACCGACACTATCCAGATTTAATAACGAGTGATAACAAGTACATCGATTTGTTAAAGACCGTTATCGACCGTCAAGCCTCCTTGATTTCCCATTGGATGAGAGTTGGGTTTGTACATGGGGTCATGAACACGGATAATGTGGCGATCTCGGGCGAAACAATTGACTATGGACCGTGTGCGTTTTTGGATCGCTATCATCCCCACACGGTTTTTAGTTCTATCGACCACGGAGGTCGCTATGCATATGGTAATCAACCGTCTATATGTCACTGGAATCTAGTAAGATTCGCCGAAACACTTTTGCAACTGTTTCACAAAGAGGAAAGTGAGGCGATTCGCATTGCGACAGAAATTCTAGAAGGGTACCCCGCTATCTTCGAGACTCATTGGATGGTGCAGATGGGTCGCAAGATTGGACTGGAAGAAGCGAATGTCTCGGACAAACCACTCATTGAGGATCTGTTGCAATGGATGTCGGAGGAACTGCTTGATTACACCACTTTTTTCTCACAGCTTACCCGAGGATTCGATAAGAATTCCGAGCCATTCAATCAGCCCCGTTTTCTAAGCTGGCATGAAGCGTGGCAAACTCGACTGAAACGCTCAGGACGCCCTGACTCTGCCATAACAAATACACTGGTGAATGCCAACCCTTACGTGATCCCCCGTAACCATCGCATCGAAGAAGCACTCGAAGCAGCAACGTATCGCAATGATTTGGATCCACTTCATCGACTTCTAAGAGCTATTCGAAGTCCTTACCAAGCGACTCAAGACAATGCAGACTACGAATCACCACCAGCCCCAACGCAACAGGTTTACCAGACATTCTGTGGAACTTGAAACGTTTTGAGCAACATGAAACACTTGCTTACTCACTCATATTAAACGCAATGATCCCAATCAATCTAATTCGACAAGCCCATCGCGAGATATCGCCCTTTATCCATCGAACTCCGCTCATTCGTTCCCATGCACTGTCCACTCGATGGGGAGCGAATGTTTATCTCAAGTTAGAGAACTTCCAAAAGACTGGTTCCTTTAAACCTCGTGGTGCATTTTTCAAACTGCTGAATCTCAGCGACGAGGAGCGAAGTCGAGGCGTTGTAGGAGTCAGTGGCGGCAACCACGCTCAGGGACTAGCTTTCGCAGCGCGGACTCTCGGAATATCTGCGACTATATGCATGCCGACAACGACGCCGAAAAACTATCTCGATGCTACGGCAGGCTACGGTGCATCAATTCGATTATCAGACACCATTCATGCGGCTTTTCAGGATGCGGCGCATCTACAATCCCAGGGTCAAATACTCATTCATCCATTTGACGATGAGCGTCTGGCTGCAGGGCAAGGCACAGTGGGGCTTGAAATTCTGGAGGACTTGCCGAATCTGTCTCGATGTTACGTGAGCATCGGAGGCGGAGGGCTCATCGCGGGAATCGCGAGTGCGCTAAGAGGGAACGAAGATTCCCATACACAAGCCCCTAACCGGGTCAGCCCAAGGGTCATTGGCGTAGAAACGGTTGGTGCAGACGCGATGGCACAAGCGGTTGCGGCAAAACAAATTGTTCAATTACCTGCGATCACTAGCATTGCGAGGACATTAGGGGCACCAGCAGTCAGTCAGTTCACACTTGACGCCGTCCGAGAGTTAGTGGAAGAGGTGGTCGTGGTTTCCGATCAAGAATCCGTTCACGAGTTATTCTTTCTTTTGGAGCGATGCAAAGTTCTAGCAGAACCTGCTGCCGCATGTTGTTTAGCGGCTGCCAATCAGCAATGTTCGTCGTTCGGAAAAGAGGAAAACATTGTCATCGTCATTTGCGGAGGCAATACGTCTGCTGCCGATTTAGCTGAGTGGTTCACAAGGTTCGGACGATAGTCCATTCACGGTGAAAACGGTGTTTCGGATTTCCAATTCTTACGAAGAGAGCTTACGAGAGCTTTGACACACCGGGTTCGAGCACATTGTTGCACCGATTTCGGTCTTGGGCTCACCACTGTGGTTTATCCTAGTGGGAGCATGAATAAGTAGCTACCAACGATGCAAGCCACACACAACCCACCTCCTCCGTCTGGCCATAGGCCAGACGGAGGAGAAGAAAAAAGGGGAGGCGTATTTGGTAGCCGCTCAGTCACCGCTCCATCGGCACAAGGCCAAATGGTGGCAGAAGAATCATTCGCATGGGGAATGCAACTTTCTCTGGACTTCGGGAATTGTTTCCATCAATGCGATGCACTAAGTGGAACCTTCTGATGACGCAGTGAGCGGAAACCGTGTGCTAGCGCACGATCGGCTGATGGGACCGGTAACTGGACCATCGATAGCTCAAAGCTACTCACTCGAGTGCACGAACACTACAACTGCGATAAGATCGCTGACTACTTGCGGCCCTTACGAATCGCTGTGCCTCTTGTCCTCTCCTCGTTGCGTTCGACACTCCCTCCAAGGGGACGGTAAATGCCGTAACTTCGCCGAGCCTTACAAGGGACTATTGCCTAATGCAAAGAAATTTGGATAGTGGTCGGCGTTGCGGGCGGTGTTGCCAGGGAATACACCTGCCGCAAGACTACCCTGAGGCTCAATCAGCAGCGTGGCCCCTGAACTCGATTTACGCACTTTATTCGCGAGGTATTCGCTTGAATCAGATATGGAACAAAACGTGGGAAGCTCTCGTTGTCTCATGGGCAGAGCGATCGATGGCGGAAGCCGATTCTGGGCATGGTATAGATCATGTAAAAAGAGTTGTGGTGAGCGCCACGCAAATTGCAGTATCGGAGAAGGCCAATATCGATGTTGTCATACCGGCTGCCTGGCTTCACGATTGCGTGTTTGTCCCTAAAAATTCTGCTCTTCGTTCCCAAGCATCTAGAATCGCAGCAGAGGCCGCTTCAGAGTATCTCAATGCGATATCGTACCCCCCGGAACTGATTGCCGAGATTCACCATTGCATCGAAGCCCACAGCTTTTCTGCCAACATTCCGTGCCAATCCATCGAAGCGATGGTGGTCCAAGATGCTGACCGACTCGAAGCGTTAGGGGCTATCGGAATTGCTCGCTGCCTGATGACGGGAGGTGCGATGAAACAAAGACTGTATCATCCCACCGACCCATTTCCCACTTCGCGAGAGCCAGAAGATACTAGACAGTCGGTCGACCACTTCTTCGCAAAGCTCTTTAAATTACCGAAGACAATGCAAACAGCCACTGGATTACGGATCGCCCAATCAAGAACTGAATTCATGATTCAGTTCTTGCGTCAATTATCAACAGAACTGGGCGTTGAAGAATCGGCACTGAATAATGCTATTTCGACCTTACTCTAGCGGATTTAATTCCACGGCAGAATCGTAAATCGCAGATTACGAGCCGCTCTTTCCGAAGCAATAGAGATGGTCTTCAGACCGCACGAATAATCGACCGTTGTAAATCGAAGGGGTAGCAACAATGGTCTCGTTGAGCGGATAAGATTCGTAAACCGTTGCAGTCTCTCCCAATTGCACCACCGACAACTTCCCATCCAAACTCGCGAGAACCATTAGATCCTCCCCTTGTTCGCTCTTTCCAGCGACTGGAGATGCGTAATACGATCCACTACCATTTTTGAGTCGCTCACGCTTTAGAAGCTCGCCGGACTCGGCGTTGAAGCTGAGTAGAATACCAGGGTCGTTGACAATGTAGGCGGTTCCATTGTGAACCAGTGACGAAGGTATGTACGGTACAGACTTCTGATAGTTCCAAACAACCTTGCCAGTGATCTCCTCCCCGTTCTTCGCAAACTCAACGCATGACAAACCACCTTTGCCAACAAAGGTCGCAAACGCTTTGTCCCACTCGGCGTTGGTTACCTTGCCGTCTGCGTCTCCGAAGCCTGTGTCAATTCTTTGGATTAGCCGAAGAGTTGAAACGGATTTTTCCACTTCGGTGTATTCGATAGAGCCATTGCCATCCCGATCCGCGTTACCCAATGCAGACATAGGTAGAGGTTGCCCAGCCGATTCCGAGTAAAACACGCGGCTACCGACTACGACTGGTGTTGCAACGGGCGCATTGGCTAACCCTGGGACTGTGGCCGTCTTCTCTCCAGTTTTTAAATTATAAAGAACAAGCTCCCCGGGGGCTGGGCTAACCACGTACGACTTGGATTCAATTTCCATCAAGGCTGGTGTTGAGTAGCCGCCTGTAACTCCAAGTAAACGCTCGGTCTTCCAGACCTCCTCCCCCGTTTCAAGACTCAGTGCTGTGAGGTAGGCATCGGAAAGTTGATCCACGACGAGAACGATCAAGCCATCGTGAATCACTGGGGATGCACTTAATCCGTGCATGCTACTAAAGGGGCCCAAGTCTCGCGACCACTTTTTCTCTCCTTCAACATCGCATACCAAAACGCCAGCATCCGGAAAAAAAGCCACCACAGACTTGCCATCGCATGCAACACTACAGGTAGCTGGGCCGCTCGGAGGCGTAGCGGACTCGGCTCGCTGGCTCTCTAAACTCTGTGTCCAAATGACATCACCGGTCTTGGCATCTAAACAAATTAAGCTCCTCTTACCAGAGGTCTTACCTGACTCTGTTTCAAAAGACGTGAGGTAGATCTTGCCGTCGACGATCACG
This sequence comes from Pirellula sp., assembly GCA_046318795.1. Lineage (GTDB taxonomy): Bacteria > Planctomycetota > Planctomycetia > Pirellulales > Pirellulaceae > JBKCUI01. Next base: position 1,561 of record JBKCTT010000238.1, on the reverse strand, counting down.
GGTGACGAGGTCCCTTTAGGGATTTCCTTTTTCCAAAGAATCCCCTCTTCAGATAGAGGAACCGACAACTCGAGTTTTGAAGCGATTCCCGTTCCATTGGGTCCGCGAAAACGATTCCAATCCTCCGATAGACCCAGGGTAGGAGTACTGCACATCAATGCCGATGCGACTACAAAACGCTTTGATCGCAATGCTATCATACGGAAGGAAGGGCGAGTCATCATGGAAACCTCAACGATTAGTAACGATAATAGGGAATGAGATACAATCTGGAAAAGTCGCAGCCCGGAGCTTCATTCCTTAACAAATTAGAAATAAAACCGTTGGTTGCTAGCGCGGCGGGTTAGGCTGGCTACTTGGTAGCAGGCTGCTTACTTGGTAGCGGGCACCGCCACCGGAAGCGAGTTACCGAATCGCTCAAAGTCTTTGAACGACCAAACAACCTCTTTCTGAGGGTTGATCTCAACAATTTGCGGGTTCTTTGCTCCCGCGTGGCAATTCACGATCCATGTATTTCCAGATTCCAAACGATCGACCATAGTGATCCACGCCAACTCGACACCGGGAATGTCGTTTTTGCTCACTTCCCATGCGATCTGCTTGTCTGGGGTAACCTCAAGGACTTTGTTTCCATCCCCTGCTCCAATCAACGTATTGCCGCTCTTGAGTCTCACAGCGGAATAGACCTTTGTGCCGATGGGATATTCCCAGATCACCGAGCCATCCCTTTTGTACTCCCGAATTGTTCGGTCACTTTCGTGGCAAACCAGGAATGTATCTTGTGGGGTATGGCGAACTAACCGAGTATCTCGATGTGGATGAGGATCCTGGACCGTCAACGGAAACTGGGAGGCAATGCGTTTGTTTTTATCGAGAAAGAGAATCCGCTTGTTCCCGCTTTCCGCAATCATTAACTCGCCGGTAGAGAGTTTCTGAAAGGCATGAATTTCCACGGCACTCACTCCAGCGAGTGGATTCGGTTTGTAAGTCCAAATCACTTTGCCCTCAGCATCGACCTCGTTAACTTCTCCAAAAGACGTCTGCAGCAGCCAGTGTCCGTTTTCTAGCTCCTGTGCGTCGTGGATTGCCCCAATGGGCAAACTCCATCTCACCGAGTTATCCGAATTGATGAGTGCGGCGATCTTTTTTTCGTAGTCGGCAGCAAAAAAACTTCGGGAATTTCCTGTTTGCTGAGATTGCCCGATTTGAGGGCAAAACGCCAGAAACAGCAGGCAAAAATGGAAAAGGAATGCTTTCATATGGCACTTCGTGAAAGGTTAGAGAAACTGCGTCGTTTAGTTGGTCCCCGATCGCCCCTACAGTGTACCGAAATCACGAATGGCAGCATTTCGACTTTCAGGAATTTTCGGTGCGATCGGAAAAACCCGCAAGTTTTAACATCGGTTAGGCCGAAACATTGGGTGTTCGACGAAAGAATCGTCACCGACTCGACAAGGGTGTTATCGATGTCCTGCAATACGATCAAAAAGTTTATCAGCCTCGCACTTCTGGGAACCATGAGTGTTCAGGTTGGGTGTGTTTCACTAAGTAATATGGCCTT
>JBKCTT010000237.1:0-9348 GCA_046318795.1 Pirellula sp. | reverse complement strand
TCGATTTAGTGCGGGAACAGTTAGAAAACTCCTTTACTAAACGATATCCATACGACATCGATGCTTCGGGTTTGTTGATTTGGCCATCCAAATCCTTTGACCTTGAACTAGTTACTGATTTGAATGCTGAGGGAGATCTGCAGCCAGTTCCTGAATACAAAGCTGCTGAGGCTGGTTTGCAACCAACCCCACGCGAGCGCGTCATCTTCTCATCAACTAGCACTATTTGGGCTGATTGGGAGGGATTATGGAATGAACGAGGCGGAATCTCTCAAGCATGCAAGCAAAATAACAGCGAGCCGATCTTCATCGCCGAACGCCCTGTTCGCTAGCCCTCAATGTATAGACCGGAGACATAGGTGACAGTCGTTCGGAGACATAGGTAACACAATTTTAAGCTCTAAAGTGGGCTTTAATAGGAGCTGAGATATGAGCTGGATTGAGAGTGATCGAATGTCGCAACGACGCGAGTTTCTGGATTTTGCCAAGGTTTCCAGAGCGATCTGAATGCTGTAGTCACCATATCGAAATCAACGCGTTCGAAATATCTCGCTTGCAAAGACTTCGTCTGTCATCGTATTGATCGAATACTCCGATTCGATGACCTGCTGTGTGATACGCTCCACCTCGATTTGATCAGATTGCTCCATCTTCCTGCCCGTCGCAAACGAAAGCATTGTCTCCACCATATGACGCACTAAGAACTGACTTCGCGTTCTTAACAACAGTTGCTTGTACTCAGCAAAGTTCGTGTAGACCTCGCCCGAAGGAAACACTCCGGATGGATCTATAGCTCCCCCTTTCTTTTTCCCCTTCGGCTCTTTGTATTCGGATCGAAAACGTCCAATCGGATCAAAGTGCTCGAGCGCAAAACCCATGGGATCAATTTTGCGATGGCAGACATTGCATGTTGCATCAGCACGATGCTTCTCAAGCCGTTCTCGGATTGTTGTCGCTCCAGTCACGTCTGATTCAATCGCGGGAACGACATCGGGCGGCGGAGGTGGTGGCGATCCTAACATGTTCTCTAACACCCACACCCCACGCGTCACAGGCGACGTGTCAACGCCATTAGCAGAGGCTGTTAACACCCCTGCCATCCCCAGTACTCCCCCTCGTTGATTACGATTATCAAGAGATACTCTCTTAAATCCATCGGCGAGTCGCATTGTCTCACTCTCAGGTAGCTTGTAGAGCTTTGCGAGCTTTTTGTCGACAAAAGTGTAGTCGGAATCGATGAAATCGGTGACAGGCCCGTTCGCATCAAGCAAATGCCGGAAAAAAATCTTCGCTTCTTCCTTCATCGATGTTGGCAAGTCTTCGGCGTAGTACTCCGTCGCATTTTGCCTAGGAGGTGGTAGAGATCCAATAACGCGTAGATTCAACCAACTGTCATTAAACCGATAGATGAACTCATCCGAACGCGTATCCGCCAACATGCGACGAACGTGCTCTCTTAATACCGCAGACTCTGTTAGTGTTCCGGTCGCTGCGGACTGCCATAGGGCCTCGTCAGGCGGAGTCCCCCATAGGGTATACGATAATCGGGTCGCTAAATCGTAAGGATCAAGTCGCGGATCGTCCTCTGGAGTTCGTTCGAAAAGATAAAGGAAAGACGGGGAGCAAAGTATCATTTTGAGCGTATCAAGTGCTGCGTGACGATTTGTTACTCCTTCAGTTATTCGCTTTTGGTACATTTTTTCGATTCGAGCTCGATCGGTATCTTGTAATGGTCTCCGATAGGCTCTTCGAGCGAATTCGTACAGTTGGTCGACCGCTCGTTCCGTTCGAAAACCATCTGGGCCAAACGCCGCGATTTCCTCGGCAGTGCCATTCGTTTCAGCTAGCGGCCCCCTAATTTTGATCTCGCTGATTCGAATGTGTGGGAGCGCTCCATCGGTGAGTAGCTTAGCTCGATTCACACCAGGATCTTCCTCGACCTTGAGCTCGTCTTTGTATTTTCTGTTGGCTTCTAAAACGGATGCTCTCGATTCGTAGGGTCCGTTAGGAAATATGAATCGCGGGGTTTGCCCTTCTTCCAGCCAAACGCGAAAGGTAATCCACTCCGGTGCATCGTCAGGTACAATAGCCTGCCCTAAGATTGGTTCGATCGACTGCGGATAGTGAATATGACCTCGCTTAACATCTCCTGGAACAACAGCTAATTGAAATGGTTCACTGAAGTCAATGCGAAAGATCTTTGGATCGTAATGGGTATTTCGATGCATGGCTTGAGCCTGCACCTCGATATCGTATAGCCCAGAGATAGGAACTCCTTGAAGAAAATCTTCAATATGACCATAGCCACCTTGTCGGGTATCGGTGTTGGGCTGTTCGTACAAACATAAATAGCGGTAGTTGAAGACTGACTTGTGAGGGCCCTGGAGTTCTTCGTATTGTTTGAAATTACCTTGAAAATACCATTCCTGCGTTGGGGTTTCTGGTTTATTTAATCGAAGCTCGATCAATCGGTTGGCAGCTGCGAAATATTTGTCAAGCAATACGCCGGACGTGATCATTTCTGATCCAATCCGTTCCAAATTATGTGACGCAGTTTCCGAAGGAAACTCCGAGGTCAATCCGAGGGTATCGACTCTACGTCCAAACAGGATTGTTAAAGTGCTTTCGTATTCTCGATTGGTTAATCGCCTTAGTACCGTCCTGCCCCCTGTGCTGTGGAGATGCATCCGAGCGTTTTTTACTTGCTCCCGAAGGAATTCCAGAAAAGCGATCGAGCTATCTGTTGATGGTTGCTCTGCCTCGGGGGGCGGCATTTGCCGCAGCGTTAGCTGATCGATGATCTCGGTCAATGTGATGATTTGCGATTCCGAGTTTAATGGCAGTATCAAGGATTCGAAATCCCGATCCCCTTCGGCGTTTTGCTGGTTATGGCAATCCAAGCAATAGGTTTTTAGAAACTGCGAAAGCCTCTCTTGCGGCTCCTGGCATTCCGCTCTTTTGCCGAGCAACGTCAAGGTTAAACAGAAGAGAATCGCAATCGATACTCTACCAGTTAGAACCAATTGATTCGCAGTCGCCACTTTTCACCACCCAGCCTTATGAGATCGCATACTAAGCAAACGTACCCGTGCTAGTACCGAATGAATGGGCTTCGATCCCCAATCGCTGAATAATGTCGAGATAGAGATTGCAAAGTGGAACTCGCTGCGTAACGCTTTTGAATTCGCCGCGTCCGTAACCACCACCCGCCATGATAATGGGCAAGTCATCATTTGTGTGGGAGTTCGCATCGGCCATTCCACTTCCGAATAGGACCGCAGTGGAATCGAGGAGTGATTGATCACCATCCGTTAATTCGGATAATCGCGTAATGAACTTGCCAAAGTGCTCTATCTGGTATTGCTCCAATTTCACCAGTTGCTCGATGGCTTGTTCGTCATTCCCGTGATGCGAGAGTCCGTGATAAGACTTATCGATCCCCAAATCTTGGGGCAAGAAACTACCGCCAATTTCCAGCGTAGCCACCCGAGTGGAATCGGTTTGCAAAGCGAGTGCAATTAACTCGTACAGAAGTGGTAAATCGTGAACAGTGTTTCGATCGGCAGGTCGTTCGATTGGTGCATTGGGCTTTGGATGATCGATCCACTGCGATTTGGCCTGCAATCGTTTTTCCACATCGCGCACCGAAGTTAAGTATTGATCAAGCTTTTGATTGTCCTCGTGATTGATCTGACCTGATAACGAGCGAGCTTCGTCGAGCATCGAGTCGAGGATCGAAGCTTGTAATCCGTTAGCAACTCGCTGCTTTTCTCGTTGACTGAGTGAGTCCTCCACGAATAGTCGTTCAAAGAGAGCACTCGGACCAGTGATGGGGGCAACGCGTATGCCTGATCGCGTCCAAGCCATTTGGCAACCACCATGGATACCACCTTCGCAGCCAACGGTCAGCGAGGCAAAGCGTGTTTGGGTCCCGATTGCATCGGCAATGAATTGGTCTACGGTGACATTTCCATCGGGACGATTTTTTGCTTCGTGATGCAGCACACCGGACAGGAATGTATGAACTGCAAAGTGACCTCCCTTTAGACCATGGTTGAGCCCGCGATAAATAGTTAGTCGATCTCGAATGGAAGTGAGCGACTCGAGCAATCGTGTAGTTTCAAATTCTTTGCCAACGGTTTCCGGGAACAGATGTTTTCGTTGGAACCCAAGCAAATTTCCAATCGCCACAAAACGACGAGCACTAACCCCCGCGCCAGGGGCAGAATCAACCACCGACCGTACTCCAACAGCATCATCCGCGAGCGATGGCAAAACGGGAATCGCGATCGTCCCAGCCAAAGACTTTAAAACAAAACGCCTGCGAGAGATAGGATGACGCATGGAAGGATTCCTGACGAATTGAGGTAGGAACGGCAGCGGGAGCGGTGCGGGCTATCGCAACGCGGGATTCATGGCAGGGCGGAAAGGCATGGCGACTCGGAGGAGTTGAGCGATCGCTTTGTGGTCAGCATCACTGGCACACCTCTCCCCAGTATACTGAATGGAATATCGACGGACTACGCGGGAAACATTGTGTCGGGATGGAATTTATCGCGAAGTTAGTTGTCGATGAGGCTCCCATCCTATCTCGGACGAGTATTCAGTCTATTCCTAGCGCCGATAACGAATTACAAAGGACGGAGAGTCATTACGGATCATTTCCCTTCTGTGACGGTCGACTTTCTTCGGCATTAAGATCTCCCATGACGACGCGGAGTCTTCTTAAGATTCGGCTGCGAGCTTGACGGACCGCGGCCGGCGTCATATGGAGGTTTCGCGAAACCAACTCAGTCGATTGCCCCTCAATCACCGATTGCCAGAAGGCGTGCCAATGCGAGTCCTGAAATTCATTGCGGACCAAATTCGTTGCTCGCAGCAGCGCGCCGTTGATCATCTCAGAGGTACTCGGCTCCGATGGCTCATTGATCGAGGTATCTCGAATCTGCGCTAACGCATGAGCTGCCGTGCTGCCACCTGCCCCGTGCGCTTCATGAACATCTTTGCGATAACGATCGATCCATTTGCGATAGGTGATCCGCCAAAGCCAACCGCGAAACGAACCCGTTACCCCATCACCCCGAAACGAATCAATCGACTGCGAGACCGATTGAAAGACATCTTGCGTTAAATCGTCCACCTCGTCCGACTGGCACCCCAACCGTCTGCCCCACGCTTGAATCAGTGGCGTGTAAATATGCACCAATTGCTCCCACGCCGTAGGAGATTGCGAGCATGCACTCTGAATCAAACTGTATCGGGTCGCGTTCGAAGAAGTCATAGAAAAACGGCCAAGGAAAAATTCTGTCACACTCCCACCGTCCTAGTATAGTGTAAAAAGTCTCACACCCTGCAGATCAAGGTTATTCCGTGACAAATCAGACTATCGGAGTTGCTTAAGCTGGTTCGCAGGGAAAACTCTTATGAAAAGTGGAAAGTGGGAGTCATCGGAGCCACGACGATTCTCAAAGGCAAAGCGGATAAAGTATTGTTTGATGAGCTATACGGGATACTCCGTGAACGTCGAGAGTTCGAGCTTTTAGCTCAATGGCAGGACCCAAGAATTGACGAATCCATTGCAGAGGAGCTTGGTAAAACCCCGATCGGCGATCGTGCTGCTTTACTGCAAACGATTGCGAGTCCCAATATGAAACATTTGTCAAAGACTTTGGATTGGATTGCATTGCAGCATCGCGAATCAGCAAAAGATGCCAAGGAATTATTCACTACTTTGATGGGCCTTCGCTTGCTGGAAGATCAAGATGGCTAGAAGTCAGTAATAGGCCAAAAAAGCGGTGCAATCGGCTTTCAGCGATGGGTGACTTTCGAGACAATGCATCCCGATCTGGCGCACTTGTACGATGATTTAGCGGTTGAGTGTATTGCGAATGATGAAATGTTGAGTATCGATTACTTGGAACGAGCCGCACAACGATTGCTAAGTGAAAATCGTGGTGGCTTTGGTTCACGTGTCTGGGCGATTCAGCACTGTCTAACTAGTAGAAAACAGGATCTAAGGGAACTAGCGGAGCGATCCTATTTGCGATTGCTATCTGAGTTGCGTGAGGCGTATGATTCGACCCATAAGTATCGCAATCAGCAACTAGATTTCTTTGGGCCGCATGCACCAGGGCTGAAATCACCCGCGATTCATTTCGCGAGCTCAGCCCGGATGATTCCTCGCAAATGGAAATTCGAGCCATTGCTTCACGAAGCGATTGGTACACTTATTCCGCGTGCTCATCGAGCATGGGAAATCTATCGGGATGCTAATCCAGGCATAAATACCAAGATAACGATGGCCCAGGTTTGGGAGAGCAGCGTTATTTCTAAAATCGATCTAAACAAATCACGATTCAAGCTTGATTTAGAGAACAAATCGTTGCATGAGTTTTTTGAAGACAGCAAAGCTCTTTTGTTTATTTCGTTGATCATGAATTCGTATGGCAACCAAAACCAAAATGATCGCGCACCGATGGAATTTGGTAAATGGTGTGAGCTTATGCGACGTTATGGTAAGGAGGGAAGCATTTCAACGGCAGAGTTAGACGAGGAGTCGACGGACTATTTGAAAAACGTATTGGAAAGGAAACTGACAACTTGCCAACGATGCTGACCCTTCAATCCTTTCTTTGGGCCGTTGAAAGACGCAATTCGCCGCCATTATCGGGAACAGCAGCAGCTCGTCTGCGAGAGTGGGTCGCCAAGAAGATCAAGGCTTATGATAAGAACGCAGACGGAGCTTTGGATGGAGATGAGCTGAAGGCTTACGACGCGAAGGCCGAGATGTCGCTAATAGACACCAATGGCGATGCCCGGGCGGATGTCGACGAATTGGCAAGGGCTAGGGAGAAAAAATAGAGAGCTCAGTACCAGCCCGATGCGCGAGGGCTTGTTGCTTTAATGGCTTTTCGAAAAACAAGCATCAGCCGCAGGGCGCTAGCCCACGGTTAACGGACCATAACCGGACGCTAGCGCGTTACGGCTGATTAAAGCAACAAGCCCGCGAGCAAAGGGGTCGTACGCCAGTTAATGCTCGCGAAGCATTAGCAACCCGAACGCCAATCCCCCTAGGCACCAATCGCATGTGAGTTATCGAATCGCCGATTCGCGCGGTCTAGGCCGGAGTTTGAACAGGGCAACCGCTCCCCTCGCGCTTTCGGGCTGGTATTGGATCCACTCGCCCTTCGCAAATTTTAGGAGATTCGCAAATCTTCCTGAATACCATTCGTTGCGAGCCACGCGTTCGTTAAAACTCTATTACTAAGAAACCGTGCTTCCTCGGATTAACTTTGAGGGAAGACTGATTAACCACTTGATAACCCCAAGTGTGTAGCCCACGACATACAGCGCTGTAAACGACGTCAAGACCCCACCCATCAGCCCGCCAAACTTCCAGTTGGCAATAGCGAATAACGTTTTCGAACCATCCTGTTTTGATTGCACAAAATCCTCGGCTTGGCGGACGATGCTTTCCAAGCTGGCTGGTGAGACACTTACTTCAGCGAATTGATTATCGAGTCCCTTGATTTGTAGAAATCCTTCTCCGTCGACGTGAATGGTTTTGCCTGTATCCCGGCCCAGCTTTCTCTCTCTTTTGGTTCCACCCGCACGTTCTCTTTCTGAGATTTCCGTTACGTGATCAACACGCTGCACATTAAAGGGGATGACAAAGAACACGCATGTTCGCGTCGTGCAACGTACTACCTCCTGTTCGCATTCCAAGGTCACCCAACTGGCTGGCGCGATTAACGTAACGAGCCCTGGGAAAACAATGCAAATGAGGAACACGATGACATGCTGTAAAATCATTCCTCCTAGTGTGGGGCGACCTCCGACACGAGCTTTCTTACTCATCCTGCTTCTCATAATTTTAATTGAACTGTCCGGGCAATAGTATAGGGAGCGTTCCCTCCGTTAACTAAAGCTTTACTCTGGCACTTCTTTCCCATTTGGATCGATAAAAAACGTTCGTCCGTCTAGCTGGACTTTAGCAATGCCACGATCGAAGATTTCTGCGTATTCGTATATGGTCGGGATGACTGTTCTCGCCTGTTCATCCAAGAATCCATGCTTATCGTTGACTGTGACACGAATACGCTGAACGTCTTCCTGATAATAGACTGGCCCCTCATAGATCATCTCGGTCAGTAACTCTCCGTTCAACCCAACGAAGCCGCTCAAATATTTCCCATTCTCTATATCAGTCACTTGCCAACACCATGGCGTTTGAGGATTGACTTGATCGTAGTTTAATTCTGCTACGGTCTCACCCTTTGTATTGATGATTTGATAGGGACCGTCAGCGCGAACCAATGCTCGGTCATTATGAAATGATTCTGCGAATTGAAAGGTAGTGCCGAATGGATTCTCAAACTTTTCGTCAAGATAGAAACGAGAATCGTTCACACTGACCATCGCTAGTCCACACTGAAACGGCAGTGCGTACTGAAATCCGTTTACGCTATCCAGGTCTTGCTGGGAAACATAACCGCTATCCAAAGGTACAAACAGAAACTTGTTGCCTGTCACCACGAGCGCTAGGCTCCCGCTGAGGTCTTGGACCAATAGCTTGGAACTGAGCTGAAGCACTTCGGAGCCGTTGGCATCGACAACTCCCTCCTTGTAGTCCCCATTCTCTCGAACGCGAATGATCGCGAGCCCAGCTTCATTCAGTTGTTCAACCTTGACCTCCTTAGGTTCTGACATTGCCAACTGGCCATTGCTGCTATGAGACTTGCTAGGCATAGGACTCTGGTTGCAACCTAGTAGCATCGCCAACAAAAGGAAAACAATCGGATTCGTTAGATAACATTTCATACAAACTAACTATTAGTGCCTTGTGCGTTTTCGATTAGGGGAACCCAGAGGGCGTTAGATCGGTGGCAATCAACCCATCTGCCAAAAGGCTCGGCATAAGCTGCAGATTGCGCGAGCGGCAACAAACGAAACAAACTTTTCCAAAAAATATGCGATTTCTTCAGAACAGGAAAAAGTTCAAATCTTTTACGCTAAAATTGTGACGACTTACCAATAATCCAGCCACAGCGAATCGCTAATTGGTAGCCCATCTGCGGTCAATCGAATGTATCCTTCGTGCCATTCGAGGAAACCTAGCTTGATGTGTTTCGGAATCTGTAGCGATATCTCGTCGATCGCTGTCGGCTCTCCAGTTTGCGAAAACCTATTCCAATCGACCCCTTTCAATCGACGCATCCCAAAGATAAATCGTTCGCGAGTTCGCGTCGACCAGTCGAGCACCTGCGACTCCGCAATCGGCGATTCTCCGGCCTCAATGCGTTGCAGGTACTTTAAGGTACTGCGATGATTGACCGAGCGAGTGCCTCC
>JBKCTT010000236.1:0-26315 GCA_046318795.1 Pirellula sp. | reverse complement strand
CAAGTCGCCGAGAAGTTCAACTTTCCTCTGGTGTACCCTTGTCAAAAGATGCTATATCGAAAAGATGTACACAGTTCTCGGTTTGTTTTACTCATTCGATAAGGAAAGAGCAGTTGAGTAACTTTCCACTTATGCCGCCAGTTTTTGATTCCCATGCTTATCAAAGCTACCAGCGGCAACGTCAGATGACGTTGGGCGATCTCCTTCTGGAAAACCGTATTGTTTTCCTCCAGGGGGAAATCTACACAGGCAACGCTAACGACGTTGTTATGAAGTTGCTGTATCTCCAAAGCGAAAATCGCAGAAAAGATATCCATTTTTACATCAATTCCCCAGGTGGTGAGGTCGTTTCGACCTTGGCCATCTACGATACGATGCAGATGCTGTCGTGCCCAGTCGCGACCTACTGCGTTGGACAAGCGGCCAGCGGTGGGGCGGTCTTGTTGGCTGGAGGTTCTCCTGGCAAACGATATTGCTTGCCAAATAGCACGGTGATGGTTCACCAGCCTCACGGTGGAGTTCGAGGACAGGTTTCGGACATCGAAATCCAGGCTCGTGAAATTCTTCGAATGCGAACCCAGCTTAATGAAATCCTCGCTAAACACACGGGGAAATCAGTAGAGCAGATCGCTAAAGATACCGATCGCGATTTCTTCTTAACCGCCAACGAAGCCAAAGAGTACGGGCTCGTGGATCAGTTGTTGACCAAAACGGTTGGCGACGACGAAGACAAAAGCTAATCCTATTTTCACGTAGATCCACCGGAGTTCGAACTTATGCCTTTAATTCCATACGTCATTGAAAAGTCGGGGCGCGAGGAACGCGTCTACGACATCTACAGCCGATTGCTCAAAGATCGAATCATCTTCTTGGGCACTCAAGTCGACGACGAGATCGCGAACGCACTCGTTGCTCAAATGCTCTTCCTCCAATCCGACAACCCCGAGGCTGACATTCATTTGTACATCAACAGCCCAGGTGGTAGCGTCAGCGCTGGTCTAGCAATTTACGATACGATGCAGTTTGTTTCGTGCGACGTCGCGACTTACTGCATTGGCCAAGCGGCTTCGATGGGAGCGGTTCTATTGGCTGCAGGAGCCAAGAACAAAAGATTCTCCCTGCCTAACTCTCGCATCATGATCCACCAACCTTTGGCGGGCATGCAAGGAACTGCCGAGGACATCTCGATTCACTTGAAAGAATTCCAACGCACCAAGCGTCGACTTAACGAGATTCTCATTAAGCATTGCGGCCAAAACCTGGAACAAATTGAACGCGACACCGATCGCGATCGATTCATGGATCCTGAAGAGGCTGTCCATTACGGCTTGATCGATAAAGTGATCGATGCCATGCCAACTCCTGTCAAACCAGCCGTCTAGTTGCTGGCGAGTTGAAAATTGATCAACGAAAAGAGCTCGGACGAAATTCCGAGCTTTTTTCATTGATAGACTAGCGGTATTAAAAATTGGCTCTCCATCAGACGATGGGCCCGTTGCCTCAAGGGTAGGTTGGTCACTCTTGACCGACACGGATATTGCCTTAAGGGTAGGTTGGTCACTCTTGACCGAAACGGATATTGCCTCAAGGGTAGGTTGGTCACTCTTAACCGACACGGATATTGCCTCAAGGGTAGGTTGATCACTCTTGACCGACACGGATATTGCCTCAAGGGTAGGTTGGTCACTCTTGACCGACACGAGCATTTCTTTAACGGAGGAGATCGGGCAGGAGTGCCCAAGATACGGTTGTATGCAGATCGGGCAGGAGTGCCCAAGATACGGTTGTGACCACTCGCTGGTTGAGATTCCTCCGAGGGCTCGGCGTGAATCAGACGAGAACATCCTTCAGAATATGCGCCTCTTCAACACCCGTTAGCCGCACGTCGAGGCCTTGGAATTTGACGGAAAGTCGATGATGATCGAGCCCCAGTTGATGAAGCAACGTGGCATGGATGTCTCGAACGTGACTCGGTCGATCGACCGGTCCGAATCCTAATTCATCGGTCTCGCCGTAGACCATACCGCTCTTGAACCCGCCTCCTGCAAACCACATGGTGAACGCATCGATGTGATGATTGCGGCCTGTTGATTCGCGGACTTCGCCCATCGGGGTTCGTCCAAACTCGCCGCCCCAGACGACAATCGTATCGTCGAGCAATCCACGACGCTTGAGATCGAGAACTAACGCCACAGACGCCTGGTCGATTTCCTTCGAGACTTCTGGCAAATGCTTTTCAAGGTTCTCGGTCGGGCCTCCGTGATGATCCCAATTGGTGTGATATAGCTGAATAAAACGAACACCTCGCTCGACGAGCCTTCGTGCCAACAAGCAGTTTCTCGCAAACGTTGTTTCTTTTGGGTTCTTTATGCCATAAAGGTCCAGCGTTTCTTGTGACTCCTCATCAGTGGCCATCAACTCGGGTGCACTCGATTGCATCTGAAAGGCCATTTCGTAAGCGTTGATTCGCGTTGTAATCTCTGGGTCGCCAGTCTGAGCGAATCTTTTGGCGTTAAGTTCTTTGATGGAATCAACGACTCGGCGTTGCATCGTTTCGTCAACACCTTTGGGGTTCGACAGATTCAGAATCGGATCTCCCTGGTTGCGTAGCGGAACACCTTGGTAGCTAGTCGGTAGCATACCGCTCCCCCAAAGCACGGAACCACCTCGCGGTCCTCTCGGGCCGCTCTGCAATACAACGAACCCTGGCAAATCTTGGCATTCGCTGCCGAGTCCATAGGTTACCCACGCTCCCATGCTGGGCCGACCAAAGAGACCCGTTCCGCAATTCATAAAGAGTTTTGCAGGAGCGTGATTGAAAAGGTCCGTTTTGCAGTTTTTGACGATCGTAATTTCGTCAACAATCTTGGCCGTGTAGGGCAACAGGTCACTCACCCAAGTTCCATTCTCGCCGTATTGAGCAAACTGCCTCTTGGGTGCGAGCAGATTGATGCGGTGACTGCTGTCCATGAATGCAAATCGTTTGCCCTCGATGTAGCTTTGCGGGATTGGCTGATCATTGAGCTCATATAGCTTTGGTTTGTAGTCAAAGAGCTCTAACTGCGATGGGCCACCGGCCATGAACAAGAAGATGATGCTCTTAGCTTTGGCAGGGAAGTGGGGCTGCTTCGGTGACATGGCGTTCTTCGTTTGCTCGCTGGCCTGTCCATCCTTGCCCAGCAGGGAGCCCAAAGCCATTGCTCCAACACCGATTCCGCATTGGCGAAACAGATATCGACGCGACATGTTGACTAGATCGATTTGGTTATCCATCGTTTTATGATTCCTGCTTGGTCGCTATTCTCGCGTCATAGTCTCATCTAGATTCAGAAGCACTCTCGCTGCATCGAGCGAGCTCAAAGCCTTTAAGACCTCCAATTCTTCCTGCGTGGGCTTACGCGAAACGCAACGCTGAAAGGCGGTCTCAATTCCATCTCGTTCAATTATGGTTGCCAGGCTGTTGGCGAATTCGACAAACCCCTCATCATTGAGTAACGTCAACGCTTGGAGAGGAGTGTTGCTACGAGCACGCCTAGTACAAGTACTTATTCCCTCAGGAGAATCAAACACACTCAACGATGGTGGTGGAGTGGCTCGATAGATGAATGTGTAAAGAGCGCGTCGATAACGATCATCGCCGGTGCTAACTTTCCATGCCCGTTTGACTTGCCCGAGATTCATCACGCCGTCGGGTATAGGTGGGAAAACCGGTGCCCCACCTATTTTTGGTACCAGCAGCCCACTTGCAGACAATGCCACATCGCGCACGATTTCAGCATCTAAACGCAAGCGTTGCTGCCGCGCCAGCAGATAATTATTGGGATCGATATCGACCAAGTCGGTTCGGAAATCGGATCGTTGTTTGTAGGTATGCGATTGCAGAATCAAACGATGCAGTCGTTTGAGGCTCCAATCCTTTTGAAAATCGAGAGCTAACCAATCCAGTAATTCCGGATGGCTAGGAACCGTACCGAGCGTTCCAAAATCACTTTCTGTTTCCACGAGTCCTTTACCAAAGTACTGTTGCCAAACGCGGTTTACGATTACCCTGGCGGTGAGTGGATTGTTGCGGTCAACAATCCAATTCGCGAGATCTAGTCGATTTGGTCGGGTTGCACTGTTCGCGAACGGATGAAGCGCACTGGGCGTACCGCAGCTAACCTCTTCAGCGGGGCGAGTAAAGTCGCCTTTGACGTAGACGAACGTCTTTCGAGGTTCTGCTCGTTCTTCTAGAACCAGAGTCGACGTCTCGCCTCGAAACTCGCTATTGAGTCGCTGAAACGTTTGAAACATCGCTTGAAAGGGTTCATCTAGCTTTCCATTGCTATAGTTGTAAAGCTCTCGCAGGTCCCCTTTACTTCTCTTTGACGTTTCTTTTTTTAAGATCGCTTGAATCGGATTGGGGAGTTTTTTGCGTTCCTCTGAATTCAAACTCGTTTCCCAAGAGTTCAGTCCCTCGATGCGTTTGCCTACATAATCATCGATCTCGGATTCTGTTTTTTGCAGTTGGCTCTTTAATTCGGGAACATTGGTTCCCTCGCGGTAAACACGAAGCGACGGTTCATTTTGATTGTTGAAAAACGCGAATAGCTGATAGTATTCTTTTTGGCTAATCGGATCGAACTTGTGGTCGTGGCATTGGCAACAGCCTATCGTCAAGCCGAGCCATACAGAGCCCGTTGTGGCGACACGATCGAACACACTATCGATTCGAAACTGCTCGGGATCGATGCCACCTTCTTCGTTGATTTGCGTGTTGCGATGAAATCCAGTTGCGATTCTTTGGGATTGAGTTGCATTCGGGAGCAAATCGCCCGCCAACTGCTCGATGGTGAATTGATCAAATGACATATCTCGGTTGAATGCATTGACAACCCAATCGCGATAGGACCACATCTCTCTCGGAGAGTCAATCGAGTAACCGTTGCTATCTGCATAACGTGCTTGATCAAGCCACCATCGACCCCAACGTTCGCCATAATGCGGGCTGTTGAGAAGTCGTTGTATGAGCATCTCGTAGGCATGTTCCTGATTCTGTGCAAACTGCATTGCAAAACTCTCGACCTCCTCGACGCTAGGAGGCAGTCCGAGCACATCCAGATGAGCTCGGCGGATCAATGTCTCCGCCGACGCCACAGGCGATGGTGCAACATTTTGCTCAATAATCTTTGCCTGTATGAAACGATCGATCGGGTGGTTGACGTTATCGATTGTCGGTGGTTCGGTTCTCTCAGGTAGCACAAAGGCCCAGTGTCCTTCGTATTCCGCTCCTTGATTAATCCAACGTTCCAGGATATCGATTTGGTCCGGGGTCAGAGACTTCCCCAGGTGGGAAGGCGGCATTGATTCCCCTTTATCGGTGCTCTTAACGCGGCGAATGATCTCACTCGTATCCGCCTTGCCAGGAGTGATCGCGGTCAGCCCAGAGTCCCCGGATGCGGTCGCCCCATCAAAGGTGTCGAGACGAATCCCACCTTGCCTCGATGCGGCATCAAAACCATGGCAAGCAAAACATCGTTCGGACAGAATCGGTAGGACGTCTTTACGAAACGAGACTTCTTCGGCGTTTTTCGTCGGGGTATCGACCTCCGCAAACGCCGTATTTCGTAGAGTCAGGACAAAAGAGATAGCGCACATCAGCAACAGGGCGAAAAACCTGCCGGTTTCTTTCGTTTTTCTACAGTGATCCATAAAACGTCGTTTTGTTTTCCGGCTTGGCGTGTCCATAAGTAATCCCCCGGTCCATCGGCTTAAACAATCTCAACATCCTGAAGGTTTTCTCCAGTTTAACTGCAATGTCGGTGGCTAACAAACACCCTTTACCCTGAAGATAAGGCTAAACGGTCAGCCATTTTGTCGGGTCTGGATTTGTTGTGACATTTTTTCATGCTTTACAATGTCAGCAACACCGTCCAATACATTGTTTTACTGGCCATCCTTCGAAGAATCGCGTCAAAGTTTCCGCGGACATCACGAGTTGGGGACAAGGAAAAATGCCACACCTAGCATTAAAGAATTTAGGAATTTGCGCTTCGCTGCTCTACGCATTAAGTGCCGCCATGCCAGCTTCCAACCCTGTAGCTTTCCATTCAGCCGCCATCGATGTTGTCGTCGAATGGAATCTTGATTCAGACGACTTTCGGTTTCCCACCATTCCGCTGCCTGCTGTTGATGATGATGGCGTCAAAGCGACGTGGGCAGTCGCACGTGGGTTAATTGACGACAACTCGCCTGGTTTAAGTGTCCTTTACGATGGCAGTATGCCACCAACCAACGACAGCCCCGATGCTAATTTTTTCTTCGCGGGTTCTGCATCAGCACGAAGTATCTCTGTTGATCTAGGGGAATCGATTGAGCTCGATGAAGTCACGACTTACTCATGGCATTCAGGGGGGCGAGCCCCGCAGGTTTATTCGCTGTATGGTGCGGTCAAATTAAAAGATGGTCAGCTATGGAATCGCCTCGATGACGAAACGAATCCCCCCGAGGTCGGCTGGATAAAAATAGCTGATGTCGACACTCGAGAGAGGCAGGCCCGAGGGGGACAGCATGCCAGTCGGATTGCGCAAGCCGATATGGGGATTGGGACGTTTCGCTATTTGCTTTTTGATATTCAGACGGTAGATCCGAAAGATCCGTTCGGTGATACGTTCTTCAGTGAGATCGATATCGTCGCGAAGTCTCATGCTATCGTAAAGCGAATTGAAGCGCCCGAGCTCGTTCTAGTCGAATTTTCATCGGACGATGGGCGTTACCAATATGTTGTTGACGTGACCGCCGCACCTGCGATGTTATCGTGGACAAAGACGGATCTTAAGCCCGTCATCCAAGAGTGGTATCCTAAAATTGTTGAGCTGCTACCGAGCGACAATTTTTTGGCTCCCAACAAGGTTGTCTTTCGTTATCAGCCTAATTCCAAAATGAATGGCATACCTGCTTATACGCAATTGGCAACGATTACGCTCAATTCAGAATGGATGCATCGAGAACGAAATCGGGAAGCGAAAGGGGCCGTTGTGCACGAGATGGTACATGTGGTTCAATCCTACCAATCAATCCGTGAGAGAAGGGTACGACGACGATCGACTCCCGGATGGATAGTCGAGGGTATTCCTGATTACATACGTTGGTACCTTTATGAGCCTCAATCCCAGGGTGCCATGCTAAGCAAAGCGGTTCGTTCACAATCGAAACATGACGCTAGTTATCGTGTGTCAGCGAACTTTATCGACTGGGTCATAAGGTCGCATGACCGAGACGGTTCTTTACTTAGGAATCTCAATTCCGTTGCCAGAATCGGGGAATACACTTCGGATATATGGCAAAAGCTCACAGGAAAAACCGAAGCGGAATTGGCTGACTTGTGGAGAGAGGGGTGACTAAGACAAACGGTCGTCGTTTTTCCGAATCCCTTCTCAAATAATTCATGCGTCGTGGATTTGCCTAGGACTACAATACGCTTCCTAGTTTATTTCTGTACACCTGCCAAAATCGAGCAAATGCCGTTCTTCAACGCAAAATTCCTAAGTGAGACATCTTCCTGTAAGTCACTTTGCAGGGAGCTTAGCAAGAGATGTTTTCTGTTCGTAACGTGCAGCATGATATTGGGAACAGCATCTCAAGACGCGCACGCATACCAAGCTCAAGCTGTCGAAAATGATACAACAGTCGTCTCTCGAATTGCGTTCGGTTCCTGCGCAGACCAGAACAAGCCGTGTCCGATTTGGGGGACGATAGCCGATTACCGCCCTGATCGTTTACTATTGCTCGGGGATAATATTTACGCAGACTTGGTTGACGGACAGCTCAAGCCCGCCACACCAGATCGAATTGCAGCAGCCTATGCCGATCTAGAAAAGCTCCCCTACTTTCAAAGACTAAGAAATCAGACCAAGTTGTTGGCAACCTGGGATGATCACGACTACGGAAATAACGATGCGGGTGTCGAGTGGCAACACAAAGATATCGCTGCCAAGCTGTTTCACGATTTCGTCCGAACTCCAGCAGACTCAGAACTGAGAAAGCAACGCGGCATTTACAGCTCCGAGATTGTGGGTCCCCCTGGAAAGCGAGTTCAGTTCCTAATGCTCGATACACGTTACTTCCGGACAGAGCTCGGTAAAGCGGGCCAGCCGTTGCCTGGTTTTCGCGCTCGACCGTATGTCCCTAGCGACAGCGATACCGCAACCATGCTAGGAGAAGCACAATGGAAGTGGCTAGAACAGGAACTGCGTAAGCCAGCCGAGGTACGATTCATCGCCAGTAGCATCCAAGTACTTAGCGATGATCATCCGTTCGAGAAATGGGGGAATTTTCCGCGTGAACGTCAAAAGCTTTTCGACGTGATTCGTAAGACAGAGGCTAGCGGGGTAATTCTGCTGAGTGGGGATCGACATCTGGGTGATATCTCGGTGGATCCCGATGCCGTAGGGTATCCGCTTTACGATATTACGGCGAGCGGACTCAACCAAGCCAACACAGGCTGGAGACGCCCTGAACCCAATTCATTAGGTGTCGCGCAACTGGCCTATGGTAACCACTTTGGGGCAATCGAAATCGAATGGTCCGCTAACGATCCATTGATCAAAATCCAATTGCGTCACGAGGACGGGGAGATCGCGATTCAGTCTCGCATTTCGCTCAGTCAACTAAAGGCCCTACCAGCTGAGAAGCCTCTTATGGAGGGGATGCTAACCCCAGTTCAAGCGTTATTGCTCGATGTGGGGCAAGAGGCTCATGTGCAATTCGCGGTTCGAAATGCACGAAGCGTGTCAGGCGGTAATAGAGTCTTACTGAACTCAGAAAAGGATAATCGAAGCACACGGAACTTGACCGTCGTTCTCGAGAAATCCGCCCTCACCGGTCCGCTCGAAAAACTAGATGTAAAGTCTTTGATAAACAAAACCATTCGAGCGAAGGGGACCGTCACTCTATTCAACGATACGAAGCAGGTGCAGATAACCGACGCACAAGGGCTCGTCATTGTGGAATAAGCCTCTCATCCGAAATTTAATACGACATGTTCTAGTCAACAGCGGCATTCGTCAAAGCATGATGCATCTCGCGGGCATTTTGAAATCGGTCTGCCTGATTCATTTGCAATGAAGTCATTACCACGGACTCCATTGCCTGTGGAATATTGGGAATTAGGTTGCGGATAGGGACAACCGGGATTTGCTGGATGAATTGTTTCGAAACGATCTCAGCATGACTCGATCTTGGCAATTGTCCGGTCATGCACTGGTACAAAATCGCTCCCATGCTCCACACATCGCCAGCGGGGGATATAGCATCAGTATGCGTTAGTTGTTCCTGTGGAATGTAAAACCAGCTCCCCGAGGGAACTCCACTGAGAGGTGTTTCAGAGCGTATGGCTTCCGTAAGCGTTCGAGCAAGACCGAAGTCCCCAATCTTAGGTAGGTACTTACCTTGTTCGTTTTTCTGAAGCAGTATGTTAGCGGGTTTTAAGTCACCGTGAATGATTCCTTGTTCGTGTGCGTAAGCTAGTCCCTCGAGTAAACGGAGTGCCAACCTAGCCGCACGACGAATGGACAATGGCCCGCTATGATCTAACAAGTTGTCAAGATTACCCGCGTTGCAGTAGTCCATAGCTATATAGAGCTTATCACTTTCTTCACCGAAGCGATCACATTGGACAATCGAGGCATGTCGCAAGCCTGTAGCTCTTTGCATTTCGCGGAAAAAATGCAATCGAGCGGAATTGGATAGTTTGCGTCCGCCCTGCATCACTTTGACCGCTCGCTGGATTTCTTTTTTGGTATCAAACGCCAAATAGACATCTCCGGCACTTCCTTTGCCGATTCGCCTGTCTAAACGGTAATCGCTCAGCATTGCAATTGGTTCATTAATCAATGCTCCCGATTTTTGCTGCTGTGCGTATTCTTGACCACTTAATGCACCGGAGCTTATAAGCTCCGTCGTTCGCTCCGTGAGAATCTGCACTTGCAGCTTCCTAGTCCCCACTTGCAGCATACCAAATGAAGGAAGCGTGGCCCACCTCTTGATTTTTTTACCATCGAGAAACGTGCCATTGGTACTGTCTAAATCTTCCACTTGCCAATGAGCATCGTCAAATTTTAGAACGCAATGACGACGCGAAACTCCTTTGCCTGTAACAACAAGATTGCATGTTACGGCGGACCCGATTGTCACGACGAGCGGCTTGGCCGTTTCCAATAGCAACAAGCCGTCCATAAAAACTTTTATGGTTGGAGGTTGAAAAGTCAGAGGAGCTAGCTTCCGACTCGGCGTTTGATTCATGAACTCTTGTAAGGCAATTTCTAAATCGTGTCCCGATTGGAACCTGTCGAAAGCCGATTTATTCAGAAGCTTCAAACAGATATTCTCTATTTCACTGGGTAGAGTCGGAGTCCAAGTGCGAAGCGGGATTGGATCGGAGAAAAGAATCTTTTGCGTTATCTCTGGAATGGTTTGGCCATCGAACGGTAGGTGGCCGGTTAGCATTTGGTACATCACGACTCCGAGCGAAAAGAGATCGCTCCTACCGTCAATTCGGACTTTTCCCTCGGCGACTTGTTCAGGACTCATGTAGGATGGTGTTCCTGCCAGAGAACCATCGCTAACGAATTGCTCTTCTCGAATCGATAAACCAAAATCTGTCAGGTAGGGCAACTCCGTCTTGCCGTCGATGAGAATATTCGCAGGTTTGACGTCTCGATGAATGATTCGTTTCTGGTGGGCATGGTCTAAAGCCTTGGCAGTAATCTTCACTACGTTTAATGACTTGATGATATCCATAGGCCCAAGTTTTAGCTGATCCGCAAGAGAGCACCCATCGATGAACTTGGTGACAATGTAAATCGATCCGTCGAGAGTTCTCCCCACATCAAAGACTGGGACAATATTAGGGTGGTCCAAGGCGGCAACATTTTGCGCTTCGATCAAGTACGATTGAAAATCGACTAGTCGCTCTAAAGCCTTTTTACTGGGGAGTTTGATAGCTACATTTCGCTTAAGATCAACATCCAGTGCCAAATAAACTGAACCGTATGTGCCTTGGCCCAATTTGCGAGTAAAGCGGTATCTTCCGTTACGTAAATCACCGATGTGATAGCTGGAAAGAAATGATCCTGTGAGATCGGAGGGATCTAAACCGGATTGTTGAACAAGGGAAGCCGATTTATCATCTCTTGGCGGATGAGATACGTCAGAATCATTTTTGAGACGGAGGATCATATCTACCATAGATGGAAATCGATCGCAGTAGCCTTTCCAATCTACAGAAACACCAGATAGTAGATATTGATAGGATTCAATACGAATCAACTCAGCGACTAGAGCCACGTGTGATGCCGAGGGAGTCAGCTCTATCCAATCTTCAATCCTGGGGGCATGATTGGCTATCAATGCATCCTCGAATCGATCACAAAGTACATCAAGCTTTCGAAGAGTGAGGGGTTGCTGATTCCATTGATCCACTTTTTGCTTCAGTAAATCGACGAGCGATTGATCTTCCTCGTTGTACCTAGATGCAAATGAGCGAAAAATAAGGTTCGTGCTAGCAGAGCCAAGCTGACAAATGAAATCCTCAGCAATAAGTCTCAATCTATTTTCGGGCTTATCCGCAAAACGTGGAAGTACTTTGGAATAATACTCGAAACTACACGAAAGGCCCTTGGAGCGTCGATATCTTTGATCAGCCAGCAAAAGTTCCAGCTGTTCTGCGTCGGAAAGAGCCAACTCTTTTGAGTCGGAGAGAGCCAGCTGTTTTGCCTCGGAGTGAAATCGTGGAGTAGAAAGAATCTCCAGTAGATTGCGTTTTCCTGATTCAATCAGAGTGACAAGTTCAGCAATCGAAAACATCAGAGTTAGAAGCAATCACGATCAATAGGACTTGAGAATTCGAGTCGCCAGGATACCCCAAATCCAAAGGAATACATCTGCCGAGGCATAAATTCTAATCGAAAAGCTGCGATAAATCGATCAGAACAAAAAGATATCGGGGACGAACACCGTTTTATTGCTACCAGCCACTGGATAGAAAGACTTGTAAACCTCCGTTGTATTGTCGTGACGAACCACCTCCGATGGGAGCCGAGTAGCCCGTTGTTAGGTTCGCGCGTTGACTGAACTCCAACGTATTGCCAATTACAAAATTTGTCAGACTGGTTGCACCATTGTCATTGGTAACTTGGTAGGGCCCTGAGGTAAGAACATCGGGATCCTGCATAGCAACGTTGTGATGTAACTCTAACATCGGAACGATACCCGTAAGTCCATTTTTCGAGTCTGAACGATACAACCAATAGCCAAGCCCAATATCCAAAAAGAGATTGGTACTGTCCGTGAGCTTTCCTGCTGCAACAAGCCCATTCCCATTCGGATTGAATGAAACGGTGTTGCCGTTAGCTGCCGTATCAACTTGAATAAAGGACTGCACAAACCACTTATCGTTAGGTGTCAGCAGAGCCCCTAAAAATGGCTGAAGTCGAACCGATTCGTTGGCAACACGGAGTACAGGGGTACCATCGGCAAAGTTGACGGTCACATCGCTCGCGCTCGGTAGACCAATACCGAGTCCGCAGCTTAACGCATAGGCATCTCGTTCGATAAGCAATGCCTTCAGGTTTAAAGTCAGATTCCCGAATCGCGTATGTTCACCATTGGATATCGAAGAGTTATCGATCGTTGAACTTGTCGTAGCATCTGTTGCGAATGGAGCTCGCAATTCCAAAGAAAAGAGCCCATCGAGCATGGATCGTTCAAAGCCGGTCACGATACGATTCAATTCCGACCGAGAGTTGCCGTAGCGTACACCAGTTAAATAGTTGTGACGAAAGAAAAATCGGTCTTGGGGCAGAACGGTCCCCCCTTCTGCGATTTTCATTCTCCCGACACCTCCACTCGTTGAATCCGCTAAAACAGTATTCAAACGAACAACATAATCGTAGAAGTAAAATGCATCTGCATCTTCTCCTCCTAAAAGTGCATCCGTTCCCCCTTGAAGAATTGCACCGGAGGCAGAGCTATTGTACTGCATCGTTCCCCCTGATCCGTTTCTTGATTGAAAAGCAGAGTTGACTGCAGCGTCGTAAGAGCCCGGTGGTGGAACGATTAAAATGATATCATAGGGGGCGCTAGTTGAAGTTAAATCGTTTTGAATTTGTGCAAGTGATTGCACCGACGTCAGGACTGCATTATCGTTGATTATTCCGACTAAATTAGTTGATGGCAAAGGTTGCGCAGATCTTAGCAGGCTTTGAATGTCCTGAACGCTAGTAAGTGAGGACGCATAGATACCTATGGGTCCCGGTTCACTCAGAGATAACGACGAGCCCATACTGAGAAGCATATTGGGGACGTCTAAATCGTTGGCATAAACGAACAGTCGGTCAATGGTTGAGTCGCCGGAGAGTTTGAGCGGCTTTCCCGCGAAAAAATCCCCGATCATCGCAGGAGTCCTACGGCGTGAGAAGCGCCCATATCTCGGAGATACTGTTTTAGAACTAAGGACATCAGAGTCATACGTCTCAGGCCAATTATTGGCTAAGTTTTCGGGCGTTTGCAGCGGTGAATCTTGAGCTCGGAGAGAGCTAGCAAAAGAGCAAGCTAGAGATATCAGCGGTAGACAAACTGCCACGAGGCGATTGTTTTTCATTGGGTTGACTCCTTCAACCCTATCACTCGGCCCCCAACAGCGATCGATTCTAGCGAATCCACCACCTTTAGCGAATGTCGGTATTAATAGATCGATACATTCGCTAAACTCTGCCTAATTCCTATTCCATTTCAAGGATGACCGTCAGTAAGCGGTGCTCCAAACGCCTGCTTTGTTCAAGGCATTGATTTTAAGCATGTTGAAGAGTTGATTTAACTAATGCTTCATTCGGGCGAAGCATCATATCGATAGCTTCTGTATAAACGACTGTGGAATCGCACGATGGCAGATCCGTACGAATCCGCCCCACAATCGACTCGCAAACTGGATCAGGCGCGACCACCTCGATTCGCACAAACTCATCAGCCAGCGAAGTAGGCGAGTGAGTCTCGGTACGTATTCGATTGTCGTAGTTGTCAAGCCTGTTAGAGATCATACTGCCCTTGCCGCTATGCTCCCACTGCGAGTTTGCTTTGCCTCGGCATTTTTGTGCTACATAAGAAACCAAGTCATGGGTCACGCAAATCGATTCGATAGTGGGTGCCGATTCATTATTCGTAATAACGGTCATTCGACGCATTCGGACGAGCCCACCAATTCGTGTTGACATAGCATGACCTGCAGTCGCTCTCAGAGAATCGAGCCCTATGATGGTAAGAGCGAGCCCTTCGCTTGAGAATTGAACTTGCATATCATGTAGTTTTTCCAAAGTACTACTATCAACTAGTTTCGTATTGGAGAAATCGATTGTAACGTTTTGTCGTTGAACTAATCCCAAGTCTTCTATTTGCCGACGGAACGGAATCCAGTTGGAAAAGATGGCTGATTTGTGAGCACGAATCACGCAGTTGTTGTCGTCGATTTGCTCCACTTCCAGAAACGGCTTGAATATAGAAGACAGCGGAACTCCATGCATAACGTGAAGCAGGATTTTTAAGATGACACCAATCAGGATGCCTATGAGAAGATCGGTCGCGAGGACTCCAATGATGGTGACTACAAAAACGAAAAGCTGCTCTCGCCCAATTCTGTAGACGTTAACAAACTCGCGAGGATGAGACAATCGAAAACCGGTGTAGACGAGCATAGCTGCCAAAGCACTGAGAGGTATTAGGTGCAATATCGTCGGAAATAACGCTACGCAAAGCAAAAGAAAAATCCCATGCCACAAGTTCGCAAAACGTGTTTTTGCGCCATTGTCAATGTTCGCTCGGCTTCGAACTATTTCTGAGATCATCGGCAGTCCACCGACAAATGATGATGCCAAGTTCGCGACCCCCACTGCGAGCAGATCACGATTGAGGTTCGTTTTTCGATGATAGGGATCTAGTGATTCAATGGCTTTAGCGCTCAACAACGATTCCAAGCTTCCAATGATAAAAAATAGAAACACCCACTTCCATGCTTTGAAAGTCGCCAAGGCTTCAAACGCTGGCAGTTGTATCTCTTTGAATAATCCGAACATCTCCTTTGGCATACTGACTAGGAACTGTTCACCGAGCGGATAATCATGGTTTGCCATCGTGTAAGATGATTCGTGTAGCAGATCAAATCCAATCCCCATTGGAACCGCTATGGCCAAAACGACTAGTTGTGAGGGAATCGACTTAATGATTCGCCACTTGGAAATAACCCACGGCCACAGGAACATGATGGCTAGGCTTACTAAGCCAATGGATGCAATCGCGGGATTCGCTTCCATGATGTAATCTGGCAAATGTTTGAGCAGCTCCAATGGCTCTCCCCGAGCAGTTACCCCTAATGCAACGGGTATCTGCTTTAACATGATGATAATCCCAATTGCAGCCAACATGCCGTGCACCGCAGCACCAGGAAAAAAGTCTCCCAGGATCCCCGCACGCAATAAGCCAAATAAAATTTGCAGCACTGCCGCGACCACCCCGACTGCCAAGGCCGCTTGGTAAGCGTATAAATCGTTTTGGGAAAAGCCTCCGGCCATGCCGTCCCCGCCAAAATCTTGCACGCATCCCAACACGATAACAATCAAACCTGCCGCAGGCCCCTTGATGGTCATCTCGGAATTGCTAAGCAGTGAACAAAACACGGCCCCCAAAAACGCCGTAAATATTCCTGCTAGAGGTGGAAAGCCGCTGGCAATCGAGATAGCCAAACACAATGGCATAGCAATTAGGAATACTAAAAAGCCAGCCGTGATATCGGAACGAAAATAGGTCTTCGCTCCCTGTAAATCGCCACAAGGAATGTTCGTTTCCGTAGACAGATTCGTATCAGAGGAATTATTCATGGGTCACCTTGTTTTGTGAAATAGGTGTTGAATGGTTAACGGGATTCATATGAGGAACTGTTCGACGGGAGTTCAATTCGATCGCAGCGTGATATCGATCGATAACCATAAGTTGGGGCATTAATCCTCCACACAGAATTAAAACGCTTAAAATCAATATGGAGAGCCGTTCGGATGTTCGAAGACCAATTGGCACCGTCGAGCGATTGCTCTTACCTGTAAAGATTCGAAAATAGGTTCGAAGAATTGTGATACCATTGCCGGCTGCCGTGATAACAACCGCTGCTCCCACCAATGGATAATACTCAACCGCCCCCTCGATGAGTAACTCCATCGCGATGAAACCTACGGTTCCGGGAAAACCAATCGATGCTAGACCGGTTAAAAGGAAGAAGCCCGCTAAACTAGGCATGGATTCAAACAATCCATGAAAGCTCTTAAGTGAAACTCGACCAATCCGACCTTCCACAGATCGCAAACAGATTCCGAATCCGAGTAGAGAGACCCCGACGCTGATCCAAATACAAAGCGCACCAGTTACTCCCACTGGTGCCACGAGCTCCATGCCGACGAGCACCAGCGACGAATTGCTCAGAAACAAATAAGCGAAAGTTCGACGTGCTTCCTCTTGAACCAACGCCATTCCCGCAGCATAAAGTGCCGTGGCAAGTGATAGCCAAGCCGCCGACTGAAGAATTCCCACCGGAGCAACCGGAAGCACGAAACGCAGGAAAACGATCGCTCCAGTAAGAGGAACAACAAACAAGATCGATGTTCCGAACGACGCCTTCTCGAATAGATCCATCATCCAGCCGTGGAGCGGAATAACGCCACTCCGTAACAATGCCGCGGCGGCCAGCAAAATGACGCCAAAGAAATGCCAAGCGGAGTTCTCATTCTGAGTGCTAGTTACACCATATCCCACCGTAATCAATACGGCAAAGATCCCCATATGAACCGAGAACATGCGTGTTTTCTTTTTGCGTGTTCGTAAATCTCGCCATGCAGGAATCGTTGATAAGATCAACAGAATGATCAATATCCAAGATGCGCGACAACAGATAACACCCAATAAAATCGATTCGTAGAGTAGTATCTTCGAAAAGGGAAACCGCAAATGCTTACTTTTTAGTGTAGACAATACCACCAGAAAAAAGCCAAGCGCGGTGAGAGGTAAAAGCGGTGCACTTAGCTCGTCTACCACCAATACATGGTGACTGAAAATCGTGACTATTAAACTGCCCGATTCTTCTGCTTCAAAGGTATTAAGAGTGCTAAAGTCAATCCACTCTCCAACTGCGAACAATAGTGCTAACGAAGTAAAGACGATCGTGATGCTTCTCGCCTTTTCCTGATTCCTTAACAGACTAAGCACAAACCAACCGATTATTGGAACAAGAATAGCCAGATCCAACCAAGGAAAATGTAATGTTGACACTTATTGGACCTCCTTTCGATAACTCGTCGTCCCAATAATGGATTCGCTGTCACCTTCTAGAGCTAATTGCTCTTCAGGATGTAGTTCGATTTTGGCAGGTTGTGTCGTTTCACCGCAAACAAAGTTTGCCCATCGACGCTCCTGCCGGTCAGCCCAAAGAAAGAAATTCTTAAAACTCTTGATGAATACACGGTCCAAAATCAGATCCATGTAACCCCGATCGTATCCGAACCGGTAGATGGATAACTGCAAGGATCGAGGAAGCCAGCCCGCTATCGTAACGTCTTGGTTTCTCATTCTGTTACCAAGTGCATTTTCGATAGCTTGATAATCGGTGATTAAAGTAGGGGCTCGCAGAAGCTGCATGGTGCGAAGGCATGCGTGCCCCACGAGGTGTATCAATGCTAAGTAATAAAAGCCAACTCCAATCTCGACGACGATAATTCCCACCTGTGTTAACGATGCATACGCTAGAACTGATTTGACATCGCATCCGACACGGGAAATCAACCAACCGCTGATCGCAGTCGACAAACCGATGGCCACAATTAAAACGCGTAAGCCGATGGATGATTCTAGTACCGGAGAAACCCGCAGAAGCAGATAAGCACCTAGATGGATAGACAGGGCGCCGTAAAAAATCGCGGTCGAGGGTGTGGGCCCTTCCATGGCGCGGGCTAACCAACCAGAGAACGGAACCAATGCGGATTTGCCACAGGCCGCCACAAGCAACAGACAACCCACTAAAAAAGCTTGGTTCGCTGTGAGAACTGCTTGGCTCTCCGGCCATGGCTCCGTACCCACAAATGCAGCAAAATCGCCGTGCCCAGTATAATGATGCATTGCTAAGGCCCCGAGCAGAAATGCGGAATCAGAAAATCGATAAATGCCCCAAACCCTTTGTCCATTTTGAACGGGTGATTCGCGATCCAAGAAAAATGCGACAAGCAGCGCTGACGAGACACCAACCAATTCCCACCCAAAGAACAGAGTTTCAATCGTTCCTGCCACAGACGAAAGCACAATACCATTCAAGAAGAATGCATAGAGCAGGAAAAAACGATTGAATCCCGGTTCTCGATGCAGGTACCGACGGGTAAACGTGGCCACTGTCAAGCACAATACCAACGACAAGATCAAAAATGGAATACTCAATCGATCGAAGATGAAACGAATGTGAAAGTGGAATTGTTCTTGTTCAATGGATACCCAATCTCCAACATCGATCGTAACAAATCGTTCCCCCGAACTAAGCATCAATCCCAGTACGCAAAAAGCACACACAAGACTTAAGCTGGCACACCATTGCGTTAAAACCACAACGTACGATTCCCGAATCTTAAGGGAGATTAGCGCCGACAATCCGAGCACCACCAGCAATAACGCTGGAAACAAAACACATCCCAGGCAAAAATAGGTTATAAGCACTGCGAAGCTCATTATTGCATCCCCCCCACAACAGACGCGCATGCCAAAGGATCTCTATGGCCGTGATACCATTCCTGAGATTTCATAACTTTTGGAATTGGGACTTTGTCATGGCTCCAAACATTAAACTGATTGTTCTCGTAGACCAATATTTCGTTGGATTGGGGATCAAAGATTGCTAACTGAACCCATCGATTTTCAACGAGTGAATTGATCGCTGCGTTCGAATCAATGATTCTACGCAATGTTTGGGCATCCGATTGAACAACAAAAAGCAGACGCATAGGTTCGTGAATCTCCACCATCTGCGCGGATAATCCAGGCCTCAAATCGCTTGCAGCACCCGACATGACTCCGACCAGCGACGTAATGTTGTGGGGTAGTTTAGATCCACATCCGTAAACCTCAGGATCCACGGTCGAGAAGTAGTATTCCAGGTTGATCCCACCACATACCGGAATCACAGCTTGTAAGATTCGCTCTAATATAGTTCCGCGTTCGTCATCCCTCGAGGGCTCATACGATACGAGAAACGATCTACGATCTAAGAATAAGCCGCGACTCCATTTCCGAGAACCTACTAGACATAGAGCGTTGGTGGCGTGATTGTATTCGGGACGAACCTGGGAAAGGTCTTCCGATCTTTGCTCGACATGACTGAGGGCTTCTGAAAGGGTGATATCCAATGACGCAGATTCAAAACGTCGGCAACGTTCGTGTGCATTTCGACGTCTGGCTTCATGTAAATCCGATTCCAGTTTGCGGAACAAGGAACGATGCGATGCGGGCACTCGATCCAAATCGTAGTATTGAATGTGATCGTTACATGTGTTGTGATATCCGCCAATAAAGTAAACGTCTTCAGGTATCACCAAGCCTCGATCGGATATCAAGCGACGCACTTTCGGGTGATTGGCCATCCACGCAAACGCCCGAGCATTAGCACCTCCGCGACCACCGCAGCACGCTCCGCAGTTGTAAGCTGATTCGTGCGGATTATTGAGGCTGCTTGAACCATGGCCTATGATCGCAACCAGTTTAGAATAGCCTGATAGCAGCCCGATATCTTGTAGCAACCTAATGACGATATTGGCCATCTCGTCATGGCTGAATCCGAGTGATTCGAAGGAAATCCCCGGAGTGCTAGACTGTCGTTCCAAGTGAAGCTCCGTTGAGGGTGGCTGAACAATACTTCCAACGCGTTTTCGCAGCTTTGACGTAATTCGAGGAGCAAGAATTCTAGCTACCAACGGAAACGTAGCAAAAGAGCCTAAAATACTCGTAACAGCTCCCCCCAATAAAGATCTTGATCCAGCGTGGGCCAGTAGCGAAAACTGCCCGACGCGTTTTCGTCGCCGCGATCGTTTCTCATCGTCGGCAACGGCCGAGAAGACCGGTTCTTCTCTCACGTAATGCGATGGTTTGACGTTCACGGGACACTGCGGCCGATAGTGCGCCTCGGCGACTCCTCGGTAGTTCATGGCGACCGCAAAAAAACCTGCTGCGCCAAATGTTTCGCATTGCGGTTCCACTTCTTCTAGATGCCTGCGAATCGACTCTTCTCGATCATCAATGCAAAAAATAGTTTGATAAACAGGAGGTGTTTGTGGAGATTGGACTGCGCTCTCAATGTGTTGTTGATGTACTCTTATCGCATTAAAAATAGCGGCGCGATAGTTTCGCTCGTAAGCACAATGCAATACTCTCCGTCGCGTCAATGAATCGAAATATAGAATCTCTCTCACCAACGCACTCCAATCCGATTGAGCCATCGATCGAATTTTTTCGGGTAGCAATCCTAGCCTCTTGGCAACTTGAAAAACGAGAAACCCAACGTCCCTTTCCTGCGTAACACGAAGCTCCTGTTCTCGACGTAACTCATGGCGCCACCTCGCAAAATCGATGTCGATGTCATGCTGTGTGCATGTGTATTCCATAGCAAATCGGTCCAACAACACGCGTATGGACAAAAACTGCAAAAGCGTCCCGTGTGGTACGCTGATAGACGCGTTTGTACCAGACTCCTCCAGTTGGCTAATTACCCCTGCCCAACCAGGCAATACCATGGCGGATCGAATTAAGAATTCGTCAAGCGTATCATCGGTAACTTCGAAAAATTGAAGAGACTCTTCTAGTACATCGATTGCGTTGAGAGATTCGTCTTGTATTCGCGCCAACGCACGCTTAAGAGACGTGGCCCAATCCGGCAGAAGAGAAAATGGGGCCGTATAAAGTTCGAGGAAACTCAACCACAACCCATCGCGTCGGCCGGGCAACTGCAATCCTGCGAACCCCTGATCTAAGAATGCCGCGCAAAATCGAATGAGCAGCTCGTTTACTAGACCGTCTAAATTCCAGCCATACAAATGGTTAACTAATTCACTGGGTCGGCTATACCGTGAATAAGTATCGTCGTTTATCGACTTGGCATTGAAAGAAAACCTTTCCGTGTTGTATCGACATGCCTCGTAAAGATCTCGAAGCAGTCGTCGAGCCTTTGCTGGGTTTTCTCGACATTCGTGCCACTCTGGCGAGAGAGTTGCATCCTGTTGTTCAAAGAGAAATCGCGGCAACTCTCCGAGTGTCTCGGATACCAACCAATCCAGCTGCGACACGCTCACTTCCTTAATCGGTGCTGACAGCATGGCCATCCGTAACTTGCCTAGTCGAATACCGGGTATGACTTCTGTATCAGTCGAATGCGAAAGCAATAATTGCATCTCGGCATCGAGATCTTCGTGACTAATCCGCCCGCATTGCAATTCGCGATGATAGCGAGCTTCGGACCAATACGGCTCCCCACCAAAGTGTTCCTTCCCTCGCAAAACGGCCTCTTCAAACTTTAGCGATTCAAAAGCATGGAGAGTATTGTGATGTACGAAGACTTGGATCGGCCCCTGAGAAGGTAAGTAATGGGCCAAGTGTTCGGCACATTTCAGTATTTCCGCTTTCCGAGCTTGGTAACTAACCACGTTCGAATTCATAATGCGCACGTAAAATTAGATGTTAAAGAATCGCAACAACAGAATTGCTAATAACCACACACCACGAAATCTAGGTGTATAGCCATGGAAGTTTGCGAGCGCGAAGCCTCAATGCAACTCGTAATGAAGAATCAATAGCTAAGAAAGAAGTGCCGGCGGCGCGCGGGCTGGTAGCTCTCTAAGAAGCACCGTCCAAGGGTTGGGCAAGGTCGCATCAAGCGAAATGCGATCTATCGAATTGGCGACCAAACACCAAGAGCCAAACGTGGCAGAACCGCAGATCGCATGTTTCTCCGACCCGAGATCGCTTTCTGACTTTTCCTTAGAGCTTTCTTCCCATTTGCATTCCGTCGCGGAAAGTTCGCCAACGGCGGATAAGGAAAAAAAACGAGGCGATACGGTCGAGAGTACGACTAAGAGAACTGCTAGAAATCGGATCCAAGAAGGAAACACGCCCATGATTTGTGTTTCAGGATAATGACGCTCCAAACGCGAGTCAAGGTGAGCGCCTCTAATTTGCTAACGCAACAGATTGCTTGGGGATATCATTAATGCAACCAATACTTCGCAAGCGATGCTAGCGACGAGTCTTCGGAATTAGTGTTAGTCAGCGAAGATTGTATTCCTCTACTCCATCCAGTTTGTGATTGAAAGAACGCGAAGATATCATCAAGTGGGGAGTTAGTGGATTTGCTGATTTGCGAGCGTTCATCGAGGGGCCATGCTGGTGCGGTTCAACGACTATCTGATGAGATACATCTAGATCGACTTTAGCGTTTTCAACATTCGGCATCTAATCTACCTGACGTTTGCTGGCGTGACTCCAAACTCTTGAGCGACCGCATCCGTCGTATGACCATCAACTAGACAGCGACTAAATATCTCCTACGCCCTATCGCTACACTGTGCCTTGGCGAGGTTAATTGACTTCTACCGACGGCTTTTGAATAGTCCGAAGTCAATTGTCTTAATACATGCCGGTCGTTGTAACCTTCGGCTAGACCCAAGTAGTTCGGAAGGATTTAATCCAAACGAACGTTAGCGGCGGAGGAATTGATTTGAACTGTCACTGTCATTGGAGAACAGGAAGCGATACGTATCTGCATCGATTAGGACTGTATTGATGAGGACAAACAACGAATCAATACTTCCATCAGATCATTCCTGTTTACGGGAGCACTTAAAATCCCAGTGCAAACCGTCTTGATCGATGTATCGGCCCGACCACTCACCAAACCTAGATTTGATAACTTCGACAGTCCCGCTCATACCTGTGTGTCGACCACCATCGCTTTGAAGGTCCGTGAATTGGATCGTCGTTTTCTCTTGACCGATAATCTTACCCTTCTTGTTTCGCTTCGCTTGGATTTGCGTTTTCGAACCAACCTTCTTGTTAAATCCAGGCTTGTTCAGGTCGGATCGTTGGTAGATCTGCGTTCCGTAGACACGAAACATTCCAGACCGATTCGATAATTTTTTATCATGCGGGGTCATGACAAAAGTCCACAAAGCGCCATGAACTTTTCCACCATCTTGAGCGGAGGAGAACTTCGAAAAAAAAGCCGTCATGAAAACAGACAAAACTAAAAGAAAAACCTTGACAAATGGAATTGTATGGGAGAATTGCGACGACAGGTCGGATCCGCTTATGCGATTCACGATTTGTTACTTTTTGTAAGTGGTTGTTTCTGTTTGCTCCTGGTACAGACGAGAAAAGCTAAGAAGCAAACCGTCGCAAAGCCCGCAAAAACTGGAAAAAGAATGGAAACAAAGGAGAGGACTCACGAGGATTGCATACGTGAATGCACTCATCGTAAAGCGAGGGGGCCTGCAAAAAGTTTCTCGATCCGACGGCTAAATCGGCGATGCAATGATCATTCGCTTGGTAAATTTAAGATTAAAACGGTTCAAAGCTGGGACGATATCGTCCCATAGAAATAGGCCGATCGGACTAATTGATTAGTTGGCTAAAAAACCGTTGTTCGCAATTTGTCTTCGTCCATGACGAGCCAGTTGAACCGTTTTCCTAGCCGTTTATTGGCTTGTAGCCTATGCCGTTCACAAAAAGAATATCGCCATGCAAGATATTACAAGCAATGTTCCGCCCAACCTACTTGAACCGTACCGCAACTACTTAAAAGTGCTTGCCGGATCTCAGATGGCAGTGTGCTTGAGGGCTAAAGTCGATGAATCGGACCTCGTGCAGCAAACAATGCTTAAAGCCTATGTTGCCTTGAATCGAGCTCCACTCGACAATCCGAACGCTCTGGCCGCGTGGCTGCGTGAAATCTTGGCTAACGAATTAGCCGATACTTTCAAGCGGTTTAATACAGGAAAGAGGGACATAAATCTGGAACGGTCCATCGCGGCTGATCTGGATCGTTCCTCATCAGGCATGGAGGCTTGGTTGGCGGGAGATATTAGCACTCCCAGCTGTATCGTCGAAAAACGAGAATCCATTAAACGCTTGAGCGATGCGGTCGTTCTGCTACCAGATGATATGCGAGAAGTGGTTGTTTTAAAGCACCTACAGGGATATTCACTATTGGAAGTAGTCGAAGCCACTGGGCGAACGCCCGCGAGTGTCGCCGGATTACTTAGAAGGGGCTTGGCAAAACTTCGCGAACTGCTCGAGGCAAAATGATTTACGATGATTTTCAGCGTTGCAACGCGTTGGTTCTCTAACCATCGATTTAAAAAAGGGAGAATTGTTCGGTCGAACGAGCACCGCCAATCGTCTCTCTTATAATCCCCTTCCCGATGTTCGGAAATTACTCCTGACCTTTCAAAACTTCTTCTATGAACAACCGCGGTAGGCATTATGTCCGAACGTAGTCAAGAACTCGATCTGATACTCGCGAAATTTCTCGAATCCGCTGAGAACGGACGGGGCATCACTCGGGATGAGCTGATTCGGCAAAACCCAGCTTTTGCCGAGGCATTGCTTGCCTTTTTTGCCGATCAAGACGCATTGGGGGAGCTTACAGCCTTTCATCCTAAGGACATTAGCGGATCTCCCCGCGTTGACCATTACCTCCATGAGGGGCCAGGTTCAATCATTTATGATCGCTATAAACTTATCGAATGTATCGGCGAAGGTGGGATGGGTACTGTTTGGGTTGCCGAGCAATTTGAACCGATCCGTCGAAAGGTCGCTATCAAACTGGTGAAAGCCGGCATGGACTCGAAGCAAGTGCTCGCTCGCTTCGACGCCGAACGTCAAGCGCTCGCGATGATGGACCATCCGAACATTGCCAAAGTCTTTGACGGCGGAGTCACTGAGTCCGGACGACCTTTCTTTGTTATGGAGTATGTAAAAGGAATTCCATTTACTGAGTATTGCGACAAAGCCAAACTGTCGCTCCAAGATCGATTGCAACTCTTCATTCCCATCTGCCAAGCGGTTCAGCACGCTCACCACAAAGGGATCGTGCATCGTGATTTGAAACCTTCGAATATTCTTCTTTGCCTCTATGATGGTAAGGCTGTTCCCAAGGTGATCGACTTTGGCTTGGCCAAAGCCATGCATCAACCCCTTACCGATATGTCGATCTATACCAACCATGGGATGATGGTTGGTACACCGCTATACATGAGTCCGGAACAAGCGGAATTGAACAATCTCGACGTCGATACCCGAACCGACGTGTATTCACTCGGTGTAGTACTGTACGAGCTATTGACCGGAACAACACCCCTTGAGCGTCAGCAGTTGCATGCTGCAGCCTACAATGAAGTATTGCGTTTAATCAAGGAGGTTGAACCACAACGTCCGAGCATGAAGCTTAGTGGCAGTGCCAGTTTACCGAGCGTCGCCGCACAGCGTAGTATTGAACCAAAAGAACTGCGTAGGACATTAGCAGGTGATCTCGATTGGATTGTCATGAAGGCTTTGGAAAAGGAACGATCCAGACGCTACGAAACGGCCAACGGACTAGCCAGAGACATCGAACGATTCCTCAACGAAGAAGCGGTCGAAGCCTGTCCGCCAAGCAGTACCTATCGACTCAAAAAGATTTTCAAAAAGCATCGTGGCAAAGTTATCGCCGCCGGGCTTTTCGCCACTACACTTCTGTTCGGAATCATCGGGACGACATTCGGGTACATAGCGGCTTCACGCAGTGCCCAAAAACTGAAGGAGTCAAATGCTGCGCTTCGGGATTTCTCCAATGGAATGCTGGAGGTTTTGGAACACGGATTCGCGGAAGCTGAAGCATCAGCATCTCAAAATGGACACAACGTTTCATGGATGGAAACGCCGGGGTTTAAGATAAAAGCAGTGATTGCGGACAAAGAAGTAGTTGAGTCATCATCGGAGTTTACAAGCGAGATCGAGTCCCAAGAGTCTCAATCGATGATTCTGGCAGAGCTGGACAACATGCTTCAAAAATCACTCAAAATAGAGAGGGAAACAACTGAGAATCTGCAAGAAAAGAGTT
The DNA here is from genome assembly GCA_046318795.1 of Pirellula sp. GTDB lineage: Bacteria > Planctomycetota > Planctomycetia > Pirellulales > Pirellulaceae > JBKCUI01. The sequence continues at coordinate 121 of JBKCTT010000236.1, read as the reverse complement.
ATCGAGTTGGACTTCAAGCTGCGTACACTGCAATTGAAAATGGCGAGCTTAAATCGGCTCAATCATGGCTAAACGACCTGCCTGAAAAGCTGCGAGGCTGGGAATGGAACTGGCTAATGGC
>JBKCTT010000235.1:0-5303 GCA_046318795.1 Pirellula sp. | reverse complement strand
CGACGCATTCCATGAACGTTCGCACCAAACAAATCACCAATCGTATCGAGTGTGGTTCGCATCATCAGTCCTCGATCGTAGTAGAAACCACATGCCATGACGACTTCGTCGAGCCGTTCCGCACGGGAGACGTGTTGTCTCACCGTCCCCTTCCATGCCCCCTCGCCATGAATAGCCGAATAGAGCTCGTTCGAGATAGGATTGTAAACGATTCCAACGACTGGTTTTCTTCGATGGTAGTAAGCGATTGAGACCGCAAAGTGAGGAATACCATGTAGAAAATTATTGGTTCCATCCAAGGGATCAATAACCCACAGATGTTCAGCATCATCAGCGACTGGCAGATTGGACTCTTCCGCCAAGATTGTGTGATCGGGAAACTGCTCCCGAATCGCATTCATTATGGCCGCCTCGGCTGCCAAATCCGCTTCGGAAGCAAAGTTTGCGACCCCTTTTGTCTGCACTGAGACCTTGGTACCGAATCGCGACAGCAATTCTTGAGAACCACGGCGTGTCGCTTCCAAGGCGACTTGATACTCCACCACCGAGAAGTCGGGTGCAGTCAACATATCTTTCCAATCTAGTACTGAAGTCGCATTTTAACTGTACATGGCAGCGACCGATTTTGCCCAAGCCACGGGAGCAAAAAGCAAAACGGGCGCCCACGCCCCTGCGGATGCCGTTAACAATGTCTCATGAGCCCCGAGAGTTCGCAATCCGAAAGTGATTGCATAAAACAGAGCAAAGATAATGATGCAGGATGCCACCATCCGTACCAGATTGCGATCTAAACCTGTCAAGATAAAGGGAAGTCCAATCAGAATTTGCGTAAAATCCAAGAACGGTTGAACGAAACGAGAGTGCATCGTGACCTTGAGCTCAGGACCATGATAGTAGCTTCGATTGCGAAGATCGGATATCAATTCCGCGGTTGACGCGTATTGGCGACCGCGCCCCCCGGACAGTAAATCAAAATCTAATGCACTCGTGATAAAGCATTGATTAGGCTGTAACCACTTTTGATCGGCTGGGAGCATCAGGTAATAACGTTCATCCTGTACAAGCGATCCCGTCAGGGTGAGCGGTTCAGACGGCCGAAAATTGGTCACCAAAAATCCAGCTGAATGTTCGCTATTGGCGTCCAAGAACTGAGCCAATTCACCCTCGATTTGTCTAGTCTGAGCCGCGATGGGCCCCGTAAACTTGAAGACAGGGTTAGCGATCGAACGGGTATTCTTCACTAACTGTCTGCCTACCACGATAAACCCTTGATCTACATCCTCGGTTGGGCGGAGGGATTCGTTGCGTTCGCCCATGAGATCTCGAGGACGTTTGCTAAGAATATCCGAGAATTGCGGTATAGCGGTTTCTCGCAAAATTGCCGAAATTAGGATGAGTATCACCGATGCATAAAGCAGTGGAACGACGATCCGCCTCTTACTGATTCCGGCCGCGAGGATTGCGGTAAGTTCATGCGTTCGTTGTAGCCACGCGATTACGAACATAATCGCCAGCAACGTAATCAGGCCGCACATGCGATCATAGATGCTAAGCATCTGCGGCCCAAAGTAGATGAAAAGGCCTCGCACGAAACCGCCGTTGGCTTTGCCGTACGCCACGAACTCATCAATATTCGTGAACAGCTGCACGACTATAAGTAGACCCGAAAGGGTCAGAAAGCACACGATAAATACTCGGAGGTACAGAACGAGTATGTACCTGTCAATTTGAGTCATCGGGTGTCCCTAATCTTTGCAATGGAATCGGACCACTGCACGCGTTACTTACCGAGAGCATATCCGCTGTAAAGGGTTTTCGCCTCGAGCTTAGGAACCGCGATTGGCAAAGGAATGATATCGAATGCGACGCTCAGCTTTCTAAACATTTCGAGCTGTTCGGGACGTGTCCCTTTGGTAAGCTCGGGCACGCGGTTTTGGTCGACCAATTCGAATAGCAGGCGAGGTGTCTGCGTTAAACCGAACTTGGATTGTGTCACGCGATCAGTCCCTTTGAATCGATCGACGATCTGCTGAATCGCGGGATCGTATTGGAACGACTTATCTGCAAGCTCTTTACCGAGATTATCGAAACCGCCAATGGTCACAATACTCTCTTCGCGATCGTGAAATTGATAGGCTTCGTAACCGGCATCTCGTAAAACTTTCGTGACCAAGTATGCTTGTTCGGCAGCAGCCTCTAAATCTGATTTCGACTCATCAAGCTCTGAAGAACGGCCCCAGGAAACATAGGCAGTCTTACCCTTGAGAGTGAGGACACGAACAGTGAAGTTGCTTTTGCAATTGAGCAAATTGTATTCTTTGAGTGTTGGTTGCTGATTGAGATCCTTTACGAACTTATCAATGGTCGGTGATTTAAAGTAATCAGCTGGCAAAAGTGGATTGCGGACCAAAAACGCTTTCGACATTGGTCCTGGATCTTTTACTTTAGGTTCTTCCTTCCGAACGACGAGCTTCTCAAGCCATTTGCGATAATCACCCGCAGCAACTTTCGACGAATCTCCTGCGGAACTGGCTTCGCCGCCCTGTGCGTAGAACTTGGGCTTTATGGTGCGGACATGATTTAAAGTCCGCTCGATATCTTCACCTTCGATCGAATCAAAATCGCCGACCAATACGGCGCAGCTTTCGATCACCCGATCATCCTGGTACTTCATCTTTTTTTGCTCACCCGATGGGGTAAATCCCACGCCAGCCACCGATTGGGTATAGTCGAACATTTTGGGAAGGCAGTAGGCTTTCAGGCGATATTCTTCTCGCAGTTCCGCAGCAAGCTGTACCGCTTTTTTCTTCGCCCCTTCCCCTTCGAAACTTGCAGCAAGCACCATCCAGGGACCATGCTCCGCTTTGAGAAGCAACTCGGCGCTACTCTTAGGTCTTTGCCCATAAGCGTTGGAGGTGAATGATAATGCCAAGAACAAAACCAATCCGAATGAATTCAAACTGAGTGATTTGTATCGCTGCAACATAAACTGTCCTTTGCCGTTCAGTTCCTTGACGTTTCGCTGGAAAATTCTTGATGAAAGCTCCCGGATGACTGGTTAATAACAAGAATGGGCACTTTATTGCCAGAGCATTTTTCGTTGCCAAACCAACCTTGTTTGCATACGAGAAAATCTTTTCTTGCCCCATAAGAGTGGGGGGTTGGATTTATCCGAGGTGGCGCAAACCGCACTACCCAATGGCTAAAAATACCTGCGGTCGCTAGAGATGCATACCGACGAATCCACCCGATTCCTGTATCGAGCGTTCTAGCAACGCGCGTCGCTTTCGAGTTTGCTCGGGATCCCCGACTCCGATGTAGCGATCAAATTCCACTATAACGGCGTGCTTTACGGTCTCCGTAAACCACTTCACGACATGCTGTTCTAACCATGGGCATGTCTCGCTATCCAGTGTGACATTGAGGTCAGCATATTTTGTTCTTTCATCGTTTTCATCGGTGAAAACGACTCCTTCGAATTTGAACGCGATCATACCGTGGGTCGGATCATTGGTTACGAAAAACTTACAAGCTGCGTTATGCAGAAAGTAGGTGTTGAACGTACCGTGTTTCGCAATAGCTGCCTTGATCCGATCGTACTTTGCCACCAATCCAGGAGATGCATCGAGTGGTGGATCCAAACGAACCAAGCTTCTCAGAGGAATACAGTCAAACGAGATATCGACATATCGTTCCATGATAAAATTAGCTTACGATTCGGTGTTAAACGCAGCCGCGAGCAGGTCCTGTTCCTCCAAGGCGTGAGCCTTAGCGGACCCTGTGGATGGGCTGGCCGATTCTGCGCGAGCAATTCGTCGCAACTTGAATCGAGTATCGATGGTGTCGCCCCAGTTGATTTTGACGAACTGCCACGCTCCCATGTTGTTTGGCTCGTCCTGATACCAATAAACCGGCGTTCCATCCGCATAGTCTGCGAGGGTCTCCATGATCTTTGCCGGTTCCAGTGGATAAAACTGCTCGATGCGAACGAGGGCTACGTCGTTTCGTTGCAGTCTTGTCCTTTCTTGCAACAGGTCATAGTAGGCCTTGCCACTCGACAGGATAACTCGGGATGTTGGAGTCCCGGCTGGTCGATCATCTGCAATAATCTTTTGGAAACTTCCATTCTCGATGTCATCCAATGTCGATACGCAAAGCTTGTTTCGCAATAAACTCTTGGGAGTCATCACGATTAACGGTTTGCTCCACTTGGACTTCACTTGACGTCGCAACAAATGGAAGTACTGGGCAGGTGTTGAGGGTTGGGCGACTATCACATTGTGCTCAGCGGTCATTAGCAAGAATCGCTCCAATCGAGCACTACAATGTTCAGGTCCCTGACCCTCGAAGCCGTGCGGCAATAGCATGACCAAGCGGCTTAATCGCTTCCACTTGTCTTCTGCGCTCGCGATAAACTGATCGATCACGCATTGTGCGACATTAGAGAAGTCGCCGAATTGAGCTTCCCACGCAATCAGGCCCTCTGGGCAATCGAGACTATAACCGTATTCAAAACCTAAAACGGCTGCCTCAGACAATGGACTGTTAACAATCTCAATCTTGGCTTGATTGGGAGAGAGATGGGCCAAAGGCATATACTTGCGGTTGTCCTTCTCATCGTGCAGGACAGAGTGACGTTGAGAAAATGTTCCTCGTTCACAATCCTGACCGGTGAGTCGAACTGGATGCCCCTCCGACACTAAAGATGCAAACGCGATAGCCTCTGCAGACGCCCAATCCAACCCCGAATTGCCGGCCGCGGCAGATCGACGATCCTCTAAGATCCGAGTCAGCTTTCTGTGCGGACGGAAATCCGCGGGAACCGAGCAAGCCTTGATCAAAAGCTCTGAGGCAACCGATTTGGGGATTCCCGTGGTTATCTTCTCGTCTGTGGGTTCTGGCCCTCCAAAATAGCCCGACCATATACCAGTCAAGGACGTTAAGTCATGAACGAACGGCTCGGTTTTTGCGAGCTCAAACTCCTTGGAGAGTCGGTTGTGTCGCACCTCAGCGATCGCGTCCGCCTCCTGACGCGTCAGTTCGTTCATGCTGAGAAGATGCTCTAGGTAGCTTTCTCGAACTGGCTTTTTGGCGTCGATCGCAGAGTACATCAAGGGCTGGGTGTACCGAGGCTCATCGCCCTCATTGTGGCCCAGTCGACGGTATGCATACATGTCGATGACGACATCTTTCTCAAACTCATTTCGAAAGTCCATCGCCAAGTTCACAACTTGGGCAACCGCTTCAGGATCTTCACCATTTACGTGGAAGATGGGGATCTGCAACATCTTCGCAATGTCGCT
>JBKCTT010000234.1:0-12516 GCA_046318795.1 Pirellula sp. | reverse complement strand
GGCGATCAGTTACCTAATCCGACTCAAAGCCAACTCATCGCAACAGGCTTTCTACGCAACCAAGGCCACAACACCGAAGGGGGCATCATCCAGGAAGAATATCGCGTCGAATATGTCGCTGATCGCGTTCATACGGTCTCGACTGTCTTCTTAGGCCTCTCCATGCAGTGTGCTCGTTGCCACGATCATAAATATGATCCTATCTCTCAAAAAGAATACTTTCAGTTTTACGCCTTCTTTAACTCCCTGGACGAAAAGCAAGCCAGCTACAGCAAATTCGTAGCAGCCGAACCGTTTATTCGTGTACCGTCGGCCGAGCAAGCCGCCGAGGTTAAGGCACTCGATGAGCAAATCGCGTCGCTGCAATCGCAATTGAAAATGATCGAGGACCAAGTTGACGAACGCGTCGCCAAGCTCATCGCTAATACTTCGGAAAGCGATCTCAAGAGTCGCTATGCTCAAGCTGCTGTGTTCCGATTTCCTTTAGATCGCTCCGAATCGAAAGAGCTATTCGAATCGATTTCCAACAAGGCAATCGGCTCGACATCGGGTCCCATCGCTTGGCAACCAGGAAAGAGCCAAGACGCTATCGAGCTCGCGCAAGACTCCCGTATCGAGCTCGGAGATGTTGCATCCCTGGCAAGCGATAAACCATTCTCTCTCAGCGTTTGGATCAAACCGAAAAATCAAACCACCATGGCGGTACTTTCCAAGATGGATGAATCGCAATCCCATCGCGGCTACGATCTACTTTGGAACGCGGGTAAAATTGAATTGCATTTGATCCATCAATGGCCGGGCAACGCTGTGAAAGTTTCTACCAAGCAGACGCTGGCTCCAGATCAGTGGTATCACGTTGTGGTCACGTATGATGGTTCCAAGACTGCGGCTGGCGTTAAGATCTACGTGAACTCGAAAGCCGAAGCCCATGACGTCTCGCAAGATTCTCTCAAAGATTCCATCGAAACCACGCAACCGTTTCGAATTGGGCTTCGTCAAAAGTCCCTTCCCTTTGTGGGCGTGATCGACGATCTACAAATATTCGGCAGTGTATTAAACGAAGAGAGTGTCAAGCAGCTTGAGACGTTGCAACCTGTCACCAGTTTTGCTGATTGGGTTCGCGTTCCTCTTGACCAAAGAACGGATGAGCAGAAGAACCAAATCCGACGTTTCTATCTCGATCGAATCGACGAAGAGTATCCGAAAATTCGGACGAGTATCGCACAATCTCAAAAAGATAAAGCTGCGATCGAAGAATCCTATCCCGCCGCAATGGTTTTAAGGGAGATGAATCCACCTCGTGAGACGTTTGTTCTCAAGCGAGGTGCTTACGATCAACCGGCTGATAAAGTCGAGTCGATGGTACCACAAGTATTACTTTCGCCGGAGCTCGGTCAGCCAAAAACGCGATTGGAATTGGCCCGTTGGCTAGTGCACAAGAGCAATCCGCTTACTGCTCGCGTTTTGGTGAATCGTTGGTGGCAAAACTATTTTGGTACGGGGTTGGTCAAGACGGTTGAAGATTTTGGCCTTACGGGTGATACACCATCCCATGCAGCACTGCTCGATTATTTGGCTTGTCAGTTCATCGAATCGGGTTGGAATGTCAAGGCCATGCAAAAACTAATCGTCATGTCAGCAGCTTATCAACAAGAGTCTCGCATTACCCCTGCGTTGTTGGAACGAGACCCGGAGAATCGGCTGCTCGCGCGAGGGCCACGTCATCGATTGTCAGCGGAGACCATTCGAGATAATGCGCTTCGGATCAGTGGGTTGCTACAATCGCGAGTCGGAGGCCCGAGTGTTAAGCCCTATCAACCAGCGGGGCTTTGGGAAGATGTCACCGTAGAGCGTCGTGGCAAATACGTCGCAGACGTTGGCGAGGGACTCTATCGGAGAAGCATGTATACATTCTGGAAGCGAACATGTCCCCCACCGTCGATGATGAGCTTTGATGCTCCCAATCGAGAAGTTTGCCTCGCGAGACGGGCTCGGACCAATACACCGCTTCAATCGCTGGTGCTCCTCAACGACCCAACGTACATCGAATGTGCTCGGCTTCTCGCTGAATCCATGATTCGCGAGGGAGGCTCGGATATCGCGGGCAGGATCGATGTTGGTATGCTTCGTAGCGTTTCGCGTAAAGCAAACGACGCGGAACAAAAGATCTTGCAGAGCATTCTCGACGGAGCTCGACAACGCTTCAGCAGCGATCCCACGAAAGCACAAAGTTTTAACGCAACAGGTGCGACGCCACCTAACAGTTCGATTGATCCAGTGGAATTAGCCGCATGGACGATCGTAGCCAGCACCATGCTGAATCTGGATGAAACCATCTCGAAGAGATAAGCCAATTATGCAATCAATCATTGAACAAATCGCTCGCCATCAAAGACGGCACTTTCTACGTAGCTCTCTCGTTGGTTCTGCTGCGTTAGCCGCATTGCAACTGCCCGGAATGACTCATTCGCTACAGGGCAAAGAACAGGAATCGGTCAAGGCGCCTCACTTTCCGGCCACGGCCAAGCGTGTCATCTACTTGTTTCAATCCGGTGGTCCGTCTCAGTTCGAGATGATGGACTATAAGCCCAAGCTAAAAGAGCTACATGGAACCGAGCTTCCCGACAGCATTCGTCAAGGCCAACGCTTGACCGGCATGACATCAGGGCAAAAGAGCTTTCCTGTTGTTGCACCGAAGTTCAAGTTTTCGCAGCACGGTTCGCAAGGTGTTTGGTTGAGTGAGCTGTTGCCGCATACAGGTAAAATCGTGGACGATCTGTGCATCGTGCGTTCCATGCATACAGAGGCCATCAATCATGACCCAGCGATTACGTTCATGCAGACTGGCTCACAGCAACCCGGGCGACCTTCCATGGGTTCATGGTTAAGTTACGGCCTGGGAAGCGAAGCGGAGGATCTACCCGCATTCGTGGTGATGATTTCCCATGGTACGGGAAGCGATGCCAACCAAGGCCTGTTGGATCGATTGTGGGGTAGTGGTTTTCTTCCCTCCAGTCATCAAGGGGTCAAGTTCAGGAGTGGTTCTGAGCCGGTACTTTACTTAAACGATCCCAAGGGATTAGATCGCGATTTGCGAAGATCGATGCTGGATGGGTTAGCTCAACTCAATGAGCTGCAACAAGCTCGTGACGGCGATCCAGAAATTGCAACGCGGATTGAACAATATGAAATGGCGTTTCGCATGCAAGCGTCCGTACCCAGCCTGACCGATGTAAGTGATGAATCGGAGTCAACGATGGAGCTGTATGGCCCCAATGTAAAGACTCCCGGAAGTTTCGCCGCCAATTGTTTAATGGCTAGACGGATGGTGGAGCGAGGAGTTCGATTTGTGCAGTTGTATCATCGCGGTTGGGACAATCACGGCAACTTACCATCCAACATTCCTAAGCAATGCAAAGACATCGACCAAGCGCAAGCGGCATTGGTCACGGACCTAAAGCAACGTGGTTTGCTAGAAGATACGCTGGTGATATGGGGCGGGGAGTTCGGTCGGACGGTATACAGTCAAGGATCGTTACAAGACGACTACGGCCGAGACCATCACGGTCGTTGCTTTAGCATGTGGATGGCTGGAGGTGGGATGAAACCGGGGACGGTCGTCGGTGAGACTGACGATTACGGATACAACATTGTATCGGATCCGGTTCACATTCATGACCTGCACGCAACGTTGCTGCATTGTTTAGGTTTTGATCATGAGCGATTGACCTATCGCTATCAAGGTCGAGATTTTCGATTAACCGACGTTCATGGCAGAGTCATGCAGAATCTGCTGGCGAGTTAGTGGGTCAACGCTCGCGGGTCGGGGAGATCTGATGAGGAGGGACCGTATTGACTTTGTTGACATCGTGGTTGGCATCCAATACAGTCAACGAGGTCAGCGCGGTCAATAAGGTCAATCCTGTCCCATCACCTCAGCTCTCAGTGAGGCGTTCCAATGCCAGAACTTTTCGACAAGCGTGGTGGATTCCGAAAGCTCCATACCTTTACGCTCGCGACCATTGTTCAACTCGAAACGCTTCGCTTCTGTCGCCGCTTTTTCACCCATGACCATCGCGAAGCGACGACCAAATTCTACGATCCCAAAGGTCGCCAATACGATCAGATGGTTCAGGCCGCTCGCAGTGGTCGACAAAACATCATCGAAGGCTCGGAACGTTCGGCGACCTCCAAGGACACCGAAATGAAACTTACCGATGTTGCGCGCGCCAGCTTGAGCGAACTGCGCGGCGATTATGAAATCTGGATCCTTGACCGTGGTGAGCTTCCGTGGTCCGTTCACTCACCACAAGCCAAAGCCATCAATACAATCTCGCTCGATCCAGCTCCCTTTATCGATGACATGGTCCATCAATCCGCACTGCATGCCCGAGAGCAGAGAAACAAATACGCCCAGTGGTTAGATTCTGATGATGCACTTATCGTAGCCAACGCGATGCTTATCATTATCGGTCGCGCTCTCAATATGCTCAAAAGCCAAATCGAATCTCAAGGTACCGCCTTTCAAGAAACAGGCGGCTTCAGCGAACGCCTGACAACCGCACGCATCGAGGCACGAGAAAAGAACAAGGAGCCATCGCCCGAATGCCCGATATGCCAAAAACCAATGCGAAAACGGAGTTCTGCCAAAGGCGAGTTCTGGGGTTGCTCGGGTTATCCCGACTGCAAAGGGACCAGGCCTCGACCGCTAAGCCCAACGCAGCCTGCCCATTAGTCTAGACAATCTAGTTGACTTCCAAGAAAGTCAACAATGTCATCACGGTCAACCCCGTCAATCCAGTCCCATCAACATCTCCACCGCCTAACAGGCTGCGACAAATTTTTCGCTCATATAAAGAAGCAATCCGACCATTTTTTAAAATAAAAACTGTCACGTCAAACAACCTGTTCCAGGACTATTTCTCCGAGAACCGTTTGATTAGTACACCCATAGATATGAGCGAAAAATTGTTATTGCTAGAAGTCGCGGGCAAAATGTTCAAATCCATGATGTTCATCATCGCGGGGATGTTCCTAAGTGCGTACACCACTATCGCCCAAGAATCCGCACCGGCAGCCAATTCTCCAGCGGTCGGAAAAATCTCCATCTTAGTTGTGGATGAGCAAGATAAACCAATTCCCAGCGTCAAGCTTGTTCCATGGGCTCTCGGCAGCGGACAATATCATGGCGTGTGGGGAACATTCGAGGGTAAACCTGATGTGTCCGGAATGGATCCCATTTCCGAGATGACGGGCGAAGATGGGACCGCGGAAATCCTCTATCCGATTTTGCGTGACGCGAAAGAACAGGTGAAAACCCTCTCGGTATCCATTCGCTTTGAGCATCTTCATTATTCGTGTGGTGATACGAAACATATTGATATCCCTCTGGCAGATGATGGACCCTATAAAGTTGTTATGACGGCCACGGCATCGATCGATCTAAAGCCGTTGATCGACGGAAAAGCTGTCCCGCTTAATGAGATATATGCCCTCTGGAGCAATCCACGATCCTGGAGTGTCGAGGGAGTTCCCGAAAAACTAGCGTCGGGGCATTTGCGCATTCATGGCTTTATGCCAGGTGAAAATCGAGTGTTACTCGCTAGAATGGCTGATGATTGCATCACTCACTTCACTGATGTATTGGTGTTTAGTGCTACGGCAGGGGGGCACGAAGAACAGGATGTCCCATTGGTTCCGGCGCGCCGAGTTGTTGGCACATTGAGCGATAATGTCCCGCGTCCTGTTCGACAAGGACGAGTTGTAGCGAGAACACTTCCGAAGCAGCCCGATGGGAACAATGTGACGTGGATGGATTGGGCAGAGGTTTCGGCAGATGGATCCTTCGTACTGGAAGCGTGGCCTGCAACAGAATCGATTCAACTCATCGCTTTGTGTGAAGGATTCATTGCCACATCAGGCGAGGCGCCAACGGAAGAACTGAAGCTACCCAAGGATCCCTATTATCGTCCTCACGCCTTTCCTGCCGGCGGCACCGATATTGTTGTACCCATGAAGGCCCTTTCACCGGTGACGGTTACAATAACTGACGAGTCAAACGCACCTATCAAGGACATGTTTGTTGCAGCCTCACCAAATGTTGGTTGGTGGAACTACGGTTCACAAATCTATGCGGATTTTTTAGCTAAAGGGAAAAAGGTTCTCAAGAAACGCAACGGTAGGAACGCTTTGGATAAACCGTTCCCGAGTCTTTTCGAAGGAAATACGGACTCACGCGGCTCAATTACCCTTCAGCTACCAGCCGGAACTCAATACATCGCTGGATGGAATGACCAATACGAATTACCCATTTCGCTTGGGAGCCGTGATGTCAAGATTCGCGTAGCAGAAGGGAGGCCACTGGACATCAAGCTCCGTGCTCAATCACTCGGGACGGAACAACTCGGAGATTGGGATAGGCTAGCTGGGGTGGTTTATGGTTGCTCGACAATCGAAGGTCGAAAGCTCTTGGAACTACCGGGTATGAAGGAAAAGTTAGACGAGTTCGTAAAAAAATTCAGCGACGCAAAGAATCAACAAGACCCCGAGCTCCTGTCAGAAGCCTATTTGTTCTTGTCCGATGCGTTCCAAAAAGCGAACGAACAAGAAGAAGCACTGAAGTGGAAGATGAAAGCTTTTGAACTTAAGAAAAAATAAGCATTAGCCGCAGGGCGCTAGCCCACGGTTTATGGCCGATTACTACGTTCGATCAAAGTTAGCCGTACGAATCTCGTCATCGTGCGTGGCAGAACCCAGCCACCGAAAGAGTGACCAGTTTGCTGGCTGTATTAAATCATGAACGTGTACAAACAGCTAAAAAACCGCCAGCTCTCAAATGTGCGAACCAATTGAGATTCGCAACCATTTTCGATTCACGGTCCAGTCGGTACAGTTTCAAGATCTTGAGCTGAGCCGACTTAAGGTCCGAAATCAGTTCCTTTTCGGAGTAGATGTGTAGGTACATCGATGGTAGCCCGCGATAGGGATAAATCCGGTCGCCAAACTCCCACGTTTTGTCGAATCGAGCCTTGAACCAGTCCTTGACCGTTCTTTGAATGCCACCTGGATCACGCAACCAAGAGCCACGGTTGTGGACATGCACAAAGAACAAGCCGTATTGTTTCAGAATGCGATGTGCGTGAGCAAGAAATCGTCTACGGTTCTCGCGGCCTTGAATCATGCCGAACGAACTGTACATGCAGAGCACTGCATCCGCTGATTGATCTACAATACAGTCTGCTTCGACCATGTTGGCATGAATTTGAGCGCAGCGATCCCGGATATCGCTGATGTCACTAAGAGTGTATTTATCAAACGGTGTTGATTTGGCGGCTTTCGAATTGTTTTGGAATTCGATTAGCATCTGTTGGCTAAGATCGAATCCGATCACATTCCATCCTGCTTCCGCCAGGGGGATAAGATTACGTCCTGTGCCGCATCCAAAATCAATCGCTAGACGCTCCGAGCCATTTTGCAAAAGATTGGCATCGGAAAGATGTTGGCGGATAAGAGAGCGATCCAAGTCCAGAAGAGGATGGTTCGCATTGAATCGGTTGTAATCCGAGGCGATATCGCGATCGTTGACGTAGTCCCACGTTCCTCTCGAGACACCTTTTGGAAGCTGCCAACTCGGGCGTTGCCAGCTAGATGGAGAGTCACGGTGGTCGTTCGAACCCGTCAAGCTAAAACCCTCGGCGATCTACTTGTGGAAGCGTACGCGGTGGAGCGAGTAATGTGCCTGAGGGAGGCACGCTCGATGACGGATAAACGATGGAGCCCGGTACTGAATCTTGATAGATAGGTTGTTGGCTGAAGTCACCTTGCATGGCTGCGATCACCGCATTGCTGACACCTTGTTGAGCCATCGACACAATGTCGTTGGTCGATGGTCGACTTTGAACGCCATTGGTTCTGATGTGAGAAATGATAATTGAATCGCCGACACCGTTTCTGGTCATATTGATCACTTCGGAAACGGTTACAGGTCGACGCACGCTATTGGTGGTGGGAACCGATGGATAAGTTTGTGGAGTGACATACACAGGTTGAGAAGCGTAAACATGACCGTGTTGTGATGGAACGTAATAGGTTCCCGGTGCATGTTGTGGATAAGGTGCATGTTGTGGATATTGGTAGACCTGAGATTGACGGGCAACTTGTTTGTCTTTTTCGTTACCGAGGGCTGCTCCAGCGATGGCTCCCACAGCGCCTCCAATCAAGGCACCTTTACCGGCACGGTCTTTTTGATTGCCTACGACGCCGCCGATGGCGGCCCCTGCCACGCCGCCGATGAGAGCGCCTCGTTTGGTATTGGTGTGAGATCGAGTCGAACCGTACTGCTGCCCCAAAGAGGCATTCGTCGCCAAAAGTCCTAAAGCGAGGCAACCCAATGGGCGAATCAAACCGAACTGCTGCAGAAACATAGCGATGTCCATTTAATCGACGACTGCGGAAAGAAACCCAACCACGTTACCAAAATCGGCACTTCTGCCGATAGAAATCCAATGGAAGCTTACGAAGTCTGCGGTTGGGGGTCGAGCCAGAAAAATTAGTCGATCATAAACATAGCAAGCCAAAGCACGGAGGCGATTGCAAGCAAAAAGCCAATCGTCACAACGCCATTTCGTAGGGATTGCTTTATGATCTGGTCGGTACGTTCGTGACGTGTCGCAGCCACGACCAGAGAGGATGCCACCAAAACGGGGAAGAGCCACAGCAGGTATTGGACGGAAATTTCCATTTCTAATCCGTTTTAATCGGGTAATCTGACAATCGCGCTAGTATCGCGAAGAGTGTCGGTCAAGTCGACACGAATTCCGTCCGCCCATAGCCCCTCGAGGTCATAGAATTTTCGCCATTCCTCATCAAACAGGTGGATTACAATCCCGCCGTAATCGATCGCAATCCAGCGACTTTCGTCGTAGCCTGAAACGCTTAGACGAGTCTCGCCATGCTCTTTCAGCGCGCGGTGAATTTCTTCCGCAATGGCGTGCAATTGGCGCCGGCTGGTTCCAGTCACAATTAAGAAGCAATCGAAAATGCTGGTTTGACGGGATAAATCCATCAAAACGATCTCTTGCCCTTTGTTCTCAGCTGCGACCCGAGCGGCGATCTTCGCGTTCTGGATGCTCTCTTCGATAGATTTTTGGGCTTTATTTTCAGTTCCTGCGTCGACCATTCCAAGCATTTCACGAGACCAATAAATGTTGCGGATTAACGAAATGTCCTAACCGCATTCCTTTCAATAGTACGGTAGATACCTCGAATTGTCACGTGAAAGCGTGGGAGGTTCGGGTTTTTACACCAAATCAGGACCCGTTATTTGTTGATTTCTGGCCATGCACTCCGACGTTTGGGATTCAGAGCTGGGGTTTGGGGGATCGAGTCACATCGACGCAGTGCTCGCCGGTTTTACCTATTTTCCCAAAAAATTTACGAGCAAAGGAAAAAACTAGGGGAGGTCGATTTGCTGCCGAGCCGCTTGCGTGGGCGTTCCTAACGCCAGTAATAAATGTCGCGAACTTTTTTCAACGAGCAACGTCCAAGGGAGAGCAAAAAGAAAAGGAAAGACCGCTGTTGACGCGACTACAATTTTACCGATAGGTAAGCACGATGCTTGCCGGTCATGAGACAGGGATGCAGCCAGAACTATGAAGACGAAAACACGTAAAACCAAAAAACCTACCTTAATTCAGTGCTATCGAGCGCTCGGCTTGAAGCGTGGAGAATGTCGTATCGACGTGATACGTTCCGCAGCAACCGAGTCTGTGCGACATGAAAACCGTGAATCGCATCTGTATTCGAGCGGTTTTCACCTGTTGGATGAGCGACGAGCTCGAGTGGCTTTAGCGACCTATCGTTTGCTGGATCCTCGCAATCGAACCGATTTATACGAACGAGTTCAATTGTCATGTCCGCTCAACGAAGAAGAAATACAGCAGCCGGTCGCAGATTTTCATTCCTCACTAAATCGGAATATCGTGGTTGAGAACCCTCCACGTTCCAAGGAGCCAGTTGTGAACATTATGAATACCGATGTGGTCAATCGAGCAATCGAAGAGGCCAAATCAATTGGGAAGGAAAGAGAGGCCTCTTCCAGCGTGGCTGAAAGTGAGCCATCCCTTTCTGAACGCCGTCAGGTTGTTCGTTTGCTTAGAGAAATCGAACTAGCTGAAGTGCCGCCACAAGCTTCATCGCCGCTAGCTTGGTTGAGATCTTACTTAGGGCTGTAGTTGGCGAAATGGTCTCGCAAGGCGGACCACGCGTCGCTGGGGAGATATATCCAGTGGACCAGATAATCGCTAGCTCCCGAGAAGCCTTCGACAGCAAAAGCGATAACGAGGCCGGCCATGGTAAGATTTGCGGCCGGCAAAAACATCCAGCAGAATCGGCTTCCCAACCGCGTCAGCTCGGGGGTGCCGTACGTCCACTGGTGCAGAACGTAAAGCAGATGAACGGCTAGCCCTACGCCGAGCAGAAAGCTTCTTAAAGGGGATATAAGCAGTAAACCCAGCAGCCAAAACAAAATGGCGCTTAGCGGGATGAGGTAGGGGGCGACCAGCATAACCCAGTTTCCTTTTCCCAGCCATCGAACTCGAGATTCACCTGGCGAGCGCTGTTCCTTTCGGATCGCGATGACGGGGTGGAGCATGAGAGTGGCGATCGCATACTGGCTCGCGTCATGCATCCAACGGAATGCGGTTTTCGTGATAGCGGATTTTCGTAAATTGGTTCTTGACGCGAACCAGACGACCCCTATGCCGGCGAAAAAAGACACCAAATAGATCGGTGAGGATAAATAACTCCAACAACCCAATGCCATCGCATACAGGGAGCAAGGTAACGAAGCGACCGCCAGAACGGCGGCTGGCCACTTAGTCCATTCGACGGCTTGATCGATTCGCTTGGTTATCGGCATGATGGAAAGGTTGTGTGGACAGCGGATCCCCGAAAAAGTGTGCTTGGAATTTGAGGCTCAATAGCTAAGCTTTGAGGTCGGAAGATTGCGAACATAACAGCCAAACACGATATAAAGGCTTTGACCCATGAAAATTCAGGAACACGACGTAGTTGTACTCGGTGGTGGCCCCGGCGGCTATGTCGCGGCGATCCGAGCTGCACAACTAGGGATGAATGCTGCGTGTATCGACGATAACTCCAAGTTCGGTGGTACCTGTCTGAGAGTCGGGTGTATTCCCAGCAAGGCCTTGCTCGAATCGAGTCACATTTACCACGACACGAAACACGGGCTCGGCACACACGGCATTGCGGTCGACAACGTTCGCCTGGATTTGTCGGCCATGATGAAGCGAAAGGACCAAGTTGTCCAAACGCTGACTAGTGGAATCGACCTTCTATTTAAAAAGAACAAAGTGACAGCCTGTCGTGGTCGCGGAAAAGTGACTGCACCTGGGACTATTGTGGTCAACACCGAGACAGAGCCGGTCATGATTCGCGCTAAGCACATTATTTTGGCCACGGGGTCTCGTCCTGCCTCGATGCGAGGAGTCGAGGAAGATGGCGACTTAATCGGTAACTCGACAGCGGCTTTGTCTTATCCAGCCGTGCCCGAAACATTTGTCGTGATCGGTGGTGGATACATTGGTCTCGAGCTGGGCAGCGTTTGGAATCGACTTGGTAGCAAAGTTATTGTTTTGGAAGCCATGAATCGGATTTTGCCAGGCATGGATAACGAGCTCAGCCAACTCGCTCAGCGCATTTTTTCTCGTCAAGGAATCGACTTCCGATTGAACTCATGGGTGGAGAGTGCCAAAGTCGAAAATGGCAAGTGTGTTGTCCGTTGCAAAGACGCGGAACCGATTCATTGTGATCGCGTGTTATTGGCCGCTGGTCGCGTTCCCAACTCCCAAGACATCGGTTTGGAGAGCGTATCCATTGCAACGGACAAACGAGGCTTTATCACCGTCGATGACAATTACCAAACTTCGGCCAAAGGTATCTATGCCGTAGGCGACATCATTGGCGGTGCCATGCTGGCTCATAAGGCTATGGAGGAAGCGGTCATCTGTGTTGAGCGAATAGCAGGTATCCATTCTCACTTTAACTATGACTGCATCCCGGCCATCGTTTACACGCACCCTGAGATCGCTACGGTTGGTAAGACCGAAGAGCAGCTAAAGGAAGCAGGCATCGAATACCGCAAGGGTGTTGGTGCTTACGGAGCGAATGGTCGCGCGAGAACTCTGGGAGACATTGAGGGTCGGGTAAAAATTCTCGCTGATGCCAAGACGGACCGTGTGCTGGGCGTTCATATCATCGGCGCGCGAGCTGGGGATCTTATAGCCGAAGCAGCGGTATCGATCGAGTTTGGTGCCAGCAGCGAAGATATTGCTCGCAGTTGCCATGCCCACCCGACGCTGGCCGAAACCATGCACGAAGCCGCCTTGGCCGTAGACAGCCGAGCCATCCATTCGGCGTAAAGTAACACCGACAGGACCGATCTCGAATCACAAAGCGGGCCATAGGAACGATCCCAAGCTCGCAGCGTGAGGGCTT
>JBKCTT010000233.1:0-23266 GCA_046318795.1 Pirellula sp. | reverse complement strand
AATGAGGACTAAAGGCTCTGTTTGCTGGGGACGCCTCGTGGAAAGAGGCTATTACCGTAATAGCCCCTCTCCGAGAGGCGTACGCGGGCCGGTTCACGTTCCCGAAACATTAGTTATCGAATCGCCAATCCCCCTAGGTAGTACCAATCGCATGCGAGGGATCATAAATAATAGCGTAAGGGCGCAAGACCTACGGTAGGGCGTCAACAAGCAAGCGACTATCAACTACTCGTGACTCATGCTAACCGCAAAGAGCCGGCTCGCTGACGCATTGCCAGACACCGGGGGGCTCGCGCCCACTCCGCTATTAATCAGGACTAAAGAATGTATTGGTGGAAAACGCCTCTCGGAGATAGGATATTACTCGTTACCGGGCTTCAGCCCTGTAACGATCAAGAATCTTAACTGCGAGCCGGCATAACTGCGGGTCTTCTGGACTGCAATTTCGGCCTCGATCGCTTGCGGAATTGTATCAGCACGAATCCTCCCACGACAATTACAATACCGGTTTGAAAAAGGGTTCCGGCCAAGACTCCGGCTGCCATCTCAAACGAGATAAATGCGTAAATCATCAATATACATGCCCCTACCCCTTCTAAAGAAAGCAACGACTTACGAGTGGACCATGTTTCAATAACGCCGGTGGCAAAGCCCGCAACCAATCCAAATCCAATTGCGCCTATCCAAATTCCAAAATTGCCGATCGCTTCAGGCAATAGGCCCCACGCTACGTACGTCCTCTCGGTCGCCTTCACATCCCGCTGTCTATCAAAATGCAGGTTTAGCATTACCTGTCCTTCGTGTGATCGCGGTTTATCCTTCCACAATAATCGAGGAATAAAAACCTTGGGTAACACCGCGTAACCTGCCCCATTCATTGGCTCGTAGCCGAGGTTGGTTAACGCCCGCGTGGCAAACGCTAGATTTTCAAAGCCTAGAATTCGATCCGTCAGGGACTGCCCCTTGTCCTGTTCCTTGGCAAACTCGTCATTACGACTCGAAACTTTCTTCGCACTCGCAGAAATCCATTCCGCAAAAAAGCCAGGAAGTTGTGGCAGGGTAACCTGCATTCCATGTTGATCAGACCAATACCTAGTCCTCATGTCGAACTTGCCAATATTAAGGAACCCTAGCACTGCGAAGATTCCAATAGCAGGAATCCATGCCATCCGCTTGGTACCGAGATATAGGCCTCCTAGCGTCCCGATGACCAACCCCGTCGCGGACGAAAGCAGCACCGTAGCCATCAAGAATGTAAACAGAGAAATCCAAACACTCCAGAAAGCGAGTCGATGTGATGGAAGCCTGGAACATGCGTATGAACCCAAAAATCCGCCTGAAACTTGGCATGCACCCGAAATCGCTTGAGCGATTGAAAATAATGACAACCCGTATTGTCCAGTAATATACCAGTAAACATTAGTAATAAGGGAAATTTGATAAATAATGGGTAAAACAAGCAATGCGATGCCAGTCCGTGCGATAAATCGATTGGTAAGATGGACAGAGCCTTGTTCAAATAAAATCCATTTTGACGAACCAGAGCGCAATAAGGATTTACCGATTTGCCAACCTACAATTGCAGTCACTACAAAGAGTACATACGCAATAGAAGATTGCAATACAACGTTGCTTTCGTATTTTTCTAAAGCTTTATTGCTAACAGCTAGAGGAAAGCCATAGACAATTCCGTGTTGCAACATGAATACGGCGAAAACAGGTAATCCTCCGGTGTTTCCGAACACCCCAGCGGCAAATGCTAGCCACGAGCTAATAGAGACAATAAGAAATGGCAAAGCGTAAGCACTACCAATCGCGATCAAGAATAACGATTGCGCTAAAACGACCAATCCTAGCAGCCCCACCGAACGTCGCATAGGACGACGAACTTGAGCCAACAAATCCAGCATAAGCAGTTTGTCGGCAACACGATCGGTAGCTGGAGAATTCATCATTCTTTTTTTTAACATACGTCAATCCATTCGCTTTATCTCGTTACAGGGCTTCTGCCCTGTAACGGGATGCTCCCAAGGCTACCACCTTGCTACTATTCCCCCTCCCGCGCGCGGGAGGGACGGCCGCTTCGGCCGCGGATGGCTTAAATGTTAGCGTAAGGGCGCAAGGCCTACGCTAGGGCATTAACCTATCACCGACTAACAACTTCTCGTGTGTCATTCTAACAGAGAATAGCCAGCTCGCTTCGCATTGCAAGGAAACCGGGGCTAGCGCCCGATCGGCTCGCTACGCATTGCTGGCGCCCGGGGGCTCGCGCCCACCCCGCTAGTTAATAAGGACTATAGACTCTGTTGGTCGGAGACGCCTCTCGGAGATAGGCTACTACGTGTTACAGGGCTTCAGCCCTGTAACGAGATATAGGAGTAGCTCCCTAACACTGTTCTCGTTCGAGGACGCGGGAAAAAAAATCTGCTAGCTGCTTCGCTTGATATCGAGCCGTGAAGACTTCAAACTTATCCAAGTTTAATGGCTTGGCCATCGCAAAGGCCTGCCCGTCAAACCACTTGGCGAGGATTTCCTTTTTTAATCGATCAATATTCTCAGAACTATAAAACGTTACCAGAGTTGCTCCACCAACTCGATCAATCACATCGGCGACCGAGCTACTCTCGTGAAAGATCGCTAGCATTGGCTTCCGTGCCAACAAGTAGGGATAAACTTTCGAAGCAGTATACCCTGGATCATTGGACCCTGGCACGATAAGGGCGTCAGCATCTAGCAAACAACGAAGCGTTTGCGAGTAAGGAATACGATCCGTATGCTCTACTACGACTCCCTGAAGACCGTATTCATTTGCAATCGGTTCGACCGTCTTGATTCCACGACCGGCAGAGGCGTAAGAGGTACCGACAAAGTGAATGCGGAGCTTTTGAGCAGAGAGCAAGGAGCTTGGAGTGTCAACATCCTTTTGGCCACGCTCTGTTACATCAGCAGTTATCTGGAGTCGAGATCTTAGAGCGGCAAAAAAGCCACGGAGCGCGACTTCCATGTCTCGTCCGCCACGCCCGATATAAATCCAATGTTTGCAACCATCATGCGGATTAAACACACTTTGCGAAATCGACGTATCTGCTCGAACTCGCTCTAGGTCCCGCTCATCACCGGGAAACGGCGCGACCAAAACGGGAAACTGTTCCGTCAAAAATGAATAACGATCCTTTAGTTGTTTTGGATAGGCAGATGAGACACTCGTAATCCCCGAGCAATGCTTCAATACGCTGGGTTCCGTTTGCTTGGCGAGCCAATGGGAGATTGCGTACTTAAGACGCCCTCCAGGCGGAACAATCTCAGGATATTTCGCATAGTAATCATTCACCCATGGGTCTTGGTAATCCATCACAAATGGAACGGCAAACTTCCTCTTCCAGTACGGACCTAACATATGGATCCCAAACTGAGTCGTCGAGAAATAAATAAGATCGAACGGTCTTCCGTCTCGTCTCGCGACGGACAAAAGACGACTGCCAACCTTTCTTAAAGCCCCCATCGCGCGATTGGTCAGTGTTCCCATACTGGGTACTTTACACCACCCAACTCCCAATCCCTTAACGCGATGAACCGGAACGGTATCAGCAAGTCCTGCCTCCAGCCATGGATCCAGTGGAGCTCGAACACTCGCTGGAGATACCGCTAGTACGGTTGCGTTCAGATCGGCATCTGCAAGGTAGGGCAAGATAAACCGAACACGCTGGGAATCCGCCGCGTTCGTCGGTGGAAAATGAGGCGAGATGACAAGAACTTCCAATGGATTCAATTAGATCGAGTAAAACGGATATGGGTTCGCCGGTTATCCAAAGTTTATTACTGCATCAAATAGAAAAGCCAAAGACATCAATGATCGGTGCAAGCCTGCACGTACTTTCGATTTCGTCAACGTTCCTGACCCAAACATTATTGTTACCGTCTCTGATTTCTTCTTTTTGGAGGAAAGTTCTACGGAATGGATCGTAACCCACCCGAGCAAAGCCGTTGGCGTTCATAATTGCCTGGATCTGCTCGTCGTCTCCTTCCAATAACACGATTTTTAAGTTTGGGTTAGATAGTGTTTTACGCGCGCCCTTCAGAACGCTATTTTCGAAACCCTCGACATCGATTTTCAGCATATGAACTGCAAAATCGTCAGTCAAGGCGTCCAATGTTTGTACAGGAATCTCAAGCCATTTTCCCGCGTAGCTAGAATCGACAACGGAGTTCATCGTGTCTTTATCAACACTAAATCGTATCGTTGATTCCGATTCCCCCAAGGCACACTGTTGTAATCTTACGAAGTTAGAAAATCCGTTGATCACAACATTTCTTTCCAGCCTTTTCATTGTTTGCGGTGCTGGTTCAATCGCGACTACCTGCGCCCCGCCGTATCCGGCCGCGAGTAAGGAAAAACTACCAATGTTTGCTCCTGCGTCTACAAATACCGTCGATTCGCCAGCAGCTAAGCTACCACTCAAGAAGTGAATTGAAAGGGACATATCTGTAAATTCATGCAACCCACAATAGTAGTTTCCGGTCGCGCCCGTCATACCCCTTTCCATTACCAAATTCAAGCCACCGATCCATGGAACAATTACCGGATAGGGCAGAATCCTCGTCCCAACCTGCCACCTCAGCCACCGCATCCACGACGCAAGCCGCTGCTTCTTTCCAATGGGATGTTTGGTTATAAAATTAGCCGTTCGACGCAGAGAAGAGAACATAGATCAACCGTTTATCAGCGTTTTGTAAAGATCAATGTAACGTTCTGAAACTACGCGACTGGAAAAAAAACGCTCGGCTTTAAGCCGACACAATTTTCGATCAATGCATGCTAGACGCTGCACCGCCTCAAAACCTTCTTGATTATTGTTAATCAAAAATCCCTCTCGACCATGCTCGATAATCGACGGCAGGGCTCCCCTCGGAGATGAGATAACCGGCGTTCCACACGCTAGAGCTTCTGCAAAGACTATTCCAAAGGGCTCATTCCATTCAATAGGCACCACGATGGCCGCTGCTTGCCCAAGCAGTTTATTCTTTTGGATGTCATCCACTGGACCGACGTATTCGATTCCGTTTCGGCCTAATTCCGGGGCAATCTCCTCGTTCCAGTATCTCCGACCCTGCTCATCTTCAACTTTATTACCCGCGATAACTAGCCTTCTCTTCGCCATTTTCGCAATTGCAATTGCGTTATGAGCCCCTTTTATTCGTTCGATTCTGCTAAGGAACACTAGCGGCGCGTCTGCGGGAACCACATCAACATAATCAAATTTCGAAAGATCTACAAAATTGGGAACTGCCGTCCAGTTTCCACCTCCCCGGTCTCGCCCGTTTTTAGTGATGTATTCACTACAGCCAGTAAAGAATAGCCTTCGATCCCCCAACCATCGTCGTGACCACCGTATCGTGTTACTTGATGGCTCACGTTGATAACTCATAACAATTGGTGTTTTTGGCGCGAACAGCCTAAGCGGCCAAAGCCATGCCAATCGCGAGAAGCTATGAATTACATCAGGTCTGAACCTTCGACATGCATTAATGAGTGCTGTCGAATTTCGAAAACTATCGATCCTCTTGGTGCTTGATCCGCCGAGCCAGGGACAAAAAAAATCTACGGCAACCGATGAATCCCGGTGCGCAACTAAGCCAACTGAATGGCCCAATTTTGAGTACTCTTCGCAGAGCGAAGCGATAATTCGCTCGATCCCACCATAAAGTAAAGGAGGTACGGGTAGTTCAGCATCCGCGGTCAATAAGATTCTTACCATTCGATCCGATTACCCACGAATTCGACCATGACAAATAGTTGTCCCAACAAACTCCCTAAGCTGGCTTATTTGTATCGAGTTAAACACTCAACTGACAATTTAGAAATTCCAAAAATGAACTTCTCAGGTAGCGAATATCGGGCGATTCAGCCAGCAAAACCTCCACGGACTTATTGTTGGCATACGATCCTTCAGATGCCATAGCGTTACAGCATGCATGAGCCAATCGCCGTGGCGTTTTAAAAACTTCTACCGTTTGTGGCCAATTATAACCCCGTTTTCCATGCGGAGTTGTCAAAACCGGTACCCCCCATCCAAGTGCTGTTGCGACTTTCGTGCTAGCTCCCCGAGCGACACAAAAAATTGGATTTACGAACGCCCACCAGCTTGTTGCTTCCTTTTTAAGTTCTTCATTATTAAGAGGACCTAAATAATCTAAGAAGCTATATTTGGAGGCAAGTGATTTTCCAATTTCTATAGGTCCCCCTACCAAACGAAGCCGAACATTTTGTAGCTGATTTAACTCCTCGAGCAAAAGTTTCAAGCCGTGTAAGTTCGGACCATGATTCAGAGTTGCGACACACCCGACGCGTTGATCGACAGGATTCCGGTCAATAGGATCAGGGACGATCATTCGCGGCAGAAATAGAACTTTCGAACTACCCAACCACTGTTCAAACAAAACATCTTCCTGGGAAATGCAAACCGTTCCAAATAGACACTCTCGCTGTCGGATTTCATCAACCAACAACTGTCCGAGCCATTTAGTCCGTTTTTGTGCGAGTGGCATTGTTTCAGACGCGAGTCGCAAGTTATTCACTACATCTGTAAGTTCAACGCCGTGTGAAAGATAAACGAGATTGCATTTAGGTCGTAGGCTAGAAATGATCGGTGCGAGCGACAGTGCTTCGGTGTTGTTTAAGAAGACAAACTCGGCCTGATGGTCATCTATGGCTTGGCAAATGTCCCGTATTGTTTTCTGATCGAAGCGTCCTCCATACGGAGTAGGAAATAAACGACGAGATAACTTGTGAAGCACTGATCGGCTCGTTCTGTACCCAAGTGATTCGAGATTTACCACCTCATTCAGGGTCGATATGTATTCAGCTGTACACCACTGTACGCCACCTGGCGTTGCGGCCAAATGAATTTTGTTAGAGACGAATAATCCTGACGTATTTTTCATCATGAAGAAACGTATATCGATCAGCCAAACCGCTTACGACAACACTAGCTTTTTCCCTGGGCATCTAGTTTTGCAAAAACTTCGAGAAAAACATGGCTTCCCTCGGATATTCGGCGGGTTATAGCATCATCATCTATCCAATCATTTTCAAATTTCCATTGATTGTCGGATGTCAAGTAATTAAAGACATACGAATTAGAAAGAGACACTAATTTGTGAACACATCCAATAGACTGCTCTTTAAATTTCGGAAGATTGCACTCGAAGCTGATTAGGTTTATGGGTTGGCTAAGCCCCTTGAGAACCTCGATTTCGAACCCTTCCACATCAATCTTAATAAAATCTGGCTTGCCGTAGACGCCGATCAGCTGATCAAGTGTCTGTACCTGAACAGGGATGGAATCTCCTTGCGTCGACGCTATCGAACCCTCAATCGATTTCTGGTTTTCAACCCATGTCTTCGAGAAGGAATTATAAGGACTTCCAGCAGAAACTCTTTGAAAATCGAGAATCCCGGAGTCTGACGACACACCAATCTGTCTAACACAGATTTCAGGTTTTGACCAAAACCGGCGGCGTAGCGTACGTGCAGCAGCCGGATCCGGTTCGAAACAGATGACCTTTTTTGCCAATCGACGAAAGATGATTGCCTTGTGTCCTGCGTTAGCACCCACATCAAAGATCAGGTTAACCTTCCGCCCAAGTAACTCGGCATAAAAAGAACGCTCTGCCTGCATGAGGGCGAAGGCCGCAGGATAGCGTTTTGCCAAGTAAAGTCGATAAAGCGCTGTATCATTTAACCAAAGCCTATTCACGCGGTGCGACCTTTTTCATAGTGCGAAGCGAATCAGTTTGTAAGCGGAGTTCACGAGCGCGCTCCGATAAGAGTTTGATACGCTAATTGTAGGTGTTTTGCGAATTTCCATCCAAACAGAGAACTCAGTTTGTTGAAACTTGCAGAGCCGCTCGGTCTCAGATTGCTACCACCAAGCGAATTAATGCGTGAGGCAATTTCACTTGTAAGGTCACTGTGATATGGATAGTATGTGTAAATAAAGTCTTGGAGCATATTTGCGCAAGCGGTTTTTGCCTTCAAACCATCGCGTACTTTCAGAAGATGAGATGTTCCGTTCACGAGGGAATGGTAAGCAGACTCGACCGCTTTACGGGACTTCTGTCCAGATAAACTTCCTGCGATTCCTGACCGATAAAAAAGCGTTGCATCGGGAGTAAATAGCACATTTCGTGTATGACAGAGTACCCGCGCAAAAAACTCGAAGTCGTTTATTAATGATAGGCTTTCGTCCCAACAACCACTCTTTTCAAGAATCCTTCTAGGTATCATCCAGAGCGCACACTGCATCATAGGACGTGCGTCCATCCAGGCCTCCACAAGCCAGTCGCGAGCATCCATATCTCTCCATACTGATTGAGGAGAAAGCTTGAAGGTCGATAGGTCGTCGTTATAGAAACGCCCCCAACTAGCACTTGCTACATCAAGTTGATTTTCTCGCAACCGCTGCATTTGCAGTTCAATGTAGGTTGGGCTCAGTAAATCATCTGCATCGAAGAATTTGATGTATTCTCCCGTTGACTGCCGAAACGCGTGATTTGCAGCGGCACACTGACCGGCGTTTTTCTGGGAAACAACACTCACTCCTCGTGACTTGTATCGTTCTAGAACGTCTAAGCTGCCATCTGTGGACCCGTCGTTTACAACAATGATCTCAACAGGCCGATAGCTTTGGGCTAAAACAGACTCTATCGCAGCGCCAATATACCGCTCTGCGTTGTAGCAAGGTATGCAAACACTAACCAACATTCGGTCTCAACTGCGGTTTGAGCTTTCTAACAAGAAATTCACGAAGTCGGTATGCTCGTACTGGACCTATTACTCCGCAAGCTAGCCTTAGGGATAAACTTTGCCCTAACGCATTCCTTGAGTCGAGTGTTTGCGCTAACTTAATTGCCTCTATTGCAATTTCATTTTCGTTGTACATAACGAGATGCCCCGCGACCTCCCAGAGCTTTGTCGCGATCTCTTGACCATACTTGCAACCAACTAGTTCAGCGTTTCGCTTCATTACTTCAAAATGCGCTCTCGCACACTTTAGTTGATTCGTCTGTGACATCGAATTTTCATAGCGATAGTTTATTGATGTCACCTTGTTCGAAGCAGTAAATCGAAACCCCGCTGTAGCTAGCTTTAAATGAAATGCCACGTCTTCGTTGTAGAGAATAAGCGGATCCAAGTCGAATCCTCCGACTTCCTTTAATCTCAACGTTCGGTATACGGCGAAGTTAGGTATCTTATTAATAATACAGTATCTAACAGGGTCGCGCTCTAGCCCATCTCGATCGTACGAGGATCGTGCGATTAACTTTGAAGTAGTTCGATCTACATATTCGTATCCCATCGCAATAACGTCCACTTCCTTTTGCTTAATAACGAGGGAAGCTTCTTCAACGAAATCCGGACACAACAAGTCATCTGCATCGTGGAAGTGGACCCATTCAGTAGTAACTTCCGCGAGAGCATTGTTTTTAGAAGCAGAACAACCTTGATTTACGTCATTAACGATCACCTTGACGGGAAAGTTCCTAGCTATAGCTGCAGTATCTCCCGGGCACGCATCAACGCAAACGAAAATCTCCCTGAACGGCTTCGTCTGACCGAGCGCAGATTCAAGAATTACTGGCAGACAGTGCTCCGCCTTGTATGCCGGTATGCATAGCGAAATCTGAGCATCGCTCATTCAATAAATGTCCTCAAAGGAAGTAGTCAAATTTCTGTTAAGAACACGCTAAGTAAATACAATCTAAGAAAACAATTACCTCGACGTCAAGGTATTTCACAATATCCGAACCAACACTCGATCAACGATCGAATCGATGAAACACAAGTCACCTCAAGGAGCCCCTGCAAGAAGCGGATTTATGACTTTTTTGCGTGACAACCTAGCCGCATGGCAGTAACGGGGGGAGAAGCAAACTCTACCAACGACACCGGCCAAAATTGTGAGGCCGAGGATTAAAGTAGTTTCTTCCGAAGAAAGTTCGCAATACGTGGTTGTAGTACCAATTCAAGAAAACAGGAGGTAACAACCACGATCATAAATACTGCAAAGGAAACCGACCACCACACTTCAATTGACGATGACTTTGAGATCAACGGAAAAACTGTTCGCTCAATTGGGTTTTGAATCAAATATAGTGAATAGGAAATTGATCCCCACCAAGCCGCGCGACTCAGAAGCCCGCTAATCTCAATTTTTGCAGGCGACAAGACTAGGCTCCCCCCCGCCAGAAGAAGGTAGATGGAAGCCATCTGGTAGCTGTATATGAGGTTCCAATTGCCGGAATAAACGGCCCAGGCTACCGCTAAAGCTGACGAAGTCGTTGCCCAAGTAAGGCTTAGGTAAAAGTGCCTCCAGTCAATCTGCCCTAACGGTACGGATACCAAAGTTACCAGCAATCCACTCAGCATAAAGACGGAAAGCAACGATAACTGGCCATGACCTGACACTTGATACCGAGACACCAAAATCTCAGGTACAGAACTTGTTATGTATGCGATTGAAACAAACAGACTAAGCCAGAAGGCACGTCTCATGGATGGATCAGTGTCATTCGGTAGTTCACCACTCCCACTTACGCTTTGCGCAAGTTTTAAGCCAAGTAACCAAAGATAGAAGTAGCCAAGCACCAACAACAAATGGATATCGCAAAACGGTGAAAAGAAGCAGGCTCCAGCACAGACTGCTAACCATAGCCTAAGGTAAACTGGTCGCCACCAAATAAAAAGATATAGCAAATAGAAGCCTGCTTCTAGGTGGAGTGTCCACAGAACACCGTTACTGCTGACATTATCGACTAACCAAGTCTGCAAGAAAAACAGATGCCCAAGCAGTTTTGTAACATCTCCAAACTCATTCGCTACAGCAAAACTAATGAGACTTACCAACAAATAGATTGGATAGAGACGTATGAACCTACGTTTTAAGTACAGGACTACATTTGCTCGATTGAAACACCCTTGATTAGTGTAACCAATTACAAAACCTGAAAGAACAAAAAAGACCAGAACTCCGATTCCGCCGAAGTAGCTAATGAACGCCGGAACGTATCCAGGAAAGTGCGACATCCCCCCAGTTCGAAATCCCGTCGAGTCATGGCTGATATGACTTACAAGGATAGAAAGGGCACACAATCCCCTGAGCCCTTCAAGAGCCATCAGTTTTGGACGACCGCTACTATTCGTTAGCTCTGTCATTCGTGATTTGCTGCGTGCCAAACTTTATCAAATAGTCGCCGTACCAGTGCTTTTCCGAGTGTCTTAATCGGCAGATCATCAAGTGGTGTTCGACTGGAGGAAGTTTGTTTATGTAAAGACTGCGACAGCCAATCAATCCTTGTATGGTTTTGCAGCTTAAGTTTTCGGTATATTGCCGCCTTGGCAGCGGCGACTGATACAGGGCATAAGCTTCTACGGATTGTTTCCCTTCCATTCTCTCCGATCTCACTCAATTCTGCATGGCTGAGGTTATTCACGTGTTCAATTTCCTGCATCAACGCTTCCGCATCGCCATTTGGAAAAGTGAACCCATTCTTACCGGTCTCCACGAGGTCAACGGCACCTGCGCCCGAGGATACGATAACTGGTGTAGCTAAAGCCATGGCTTCAGCAGTTACCAGATTAAACGCGTCCCATGTTGAAGGCACCACGACGGCCTTGGCCGATTGCATATGTCGATAAATATCCTCTGGCGACTTTTGACCCAAGGGCTGAATCACCCGCCTCCACGTACCAGGAAACAGAAGCTTCAACTGTTCGTCCATCGACAATCGCTTCTCACCGAACTCAGTGTCCCTTCCGATCCAGTCGAGTCGAGGGGCGCTTTCTCCAAGTTTCGCCCAAGCGGCGCACGCGACCTGAGGCCCCTTCCATTTCTGGATTCGACCTACCGCAAGGAACCGGTCGTTGCGAGGGGTTTCCCGCACCTGATCGAGGGGAGGCAATTCAAACGCTGGAAGCTGGTAACCGATTTCCCTGCCCAAGACACCATTCCACCATGCTCGATTACTTAAGCTATGCGTATTCACCTCCGCGTGAGCAAGAACAGTCGCCTCAATGAGTATGGCCAAAAGATCTTCCGATTCGGCACCCGCTCGAGGGTCATGCATGCCAATCTGCCCACAACTACCATGCAGTTGTACAAGAGTGGGAGCAGACGCTTCCAAAACCCAAGGCATGAACAACATCCCCCAATCAACCACTTCAACGGCATCGAATCCTTCACCTGCTCTGGCCTGCTCATGCATCGCGTATGCCGCAGCGAAATGCCGCTGCAGTTGAGGGAATAGCATGAAGTGCTGAAAGTGTCGACGCCATTTGTCGAAGAGATCTGTGCGCAATACATCCACCGAAACGTCACGCCAAATGTAACGCGGCATTCCGTGAAGATAACCAGACCCGAGAAGCACGCTGCACTCGCATCCATTGCGTGTGAGTCCCGATATCAAATCGCGGTAGAATGTTACTATCCCACCGCCATGGTCGGGGGGAAACTCGGGGAGTATGAAGAGTATTTTCAAAATCGTAAATAAATTTAACAGACGAACGCGCTCACGCGATTCACCCTGTACCTTCGTGTCCTTTTCACGTGAAGATCCGTCTAAATCCAGAGCTTTATATTGTGCCTTGCTCTCGAAACCTGCAAAAAAATCTAAACTATAGAAAGTACGTTTCGGAAGGCGATCTATTCAAAAGCTCACGCGAGAATACGGATCGTAATCAAACAGTTGCGTTAGGTTCAAAAAGGACCGAATGCCAGTGCATTTTTCTGTCAGCAATCTCCTGTTTGCCTAGCAAGTCGCTAGAATCCATCGCGTACTCCGTCACCGGCAAATCTGCGCCCCAACCACGAGTGCGCCACCGCATCCTTCTATATTCAAAAAGCAAGGACAATAGAAAACGATTTCTTCCAAACCTGTTTCCACTGATCGCATCGCTTCGCTTAAGTACCTGCCCACCTCCAACTCCCTTGAGTATCGCTAAGATTTTCTGGCAAAGCGATTGAATTGGATCTTCCACTGAAAGCAACTCGGATTCTGCCCAAGCTTTCAGCCCTACGGGCTCCTTACTATTAAGAATGAATTCCTCCAGCATCTCATAAGAATGAAGTTGATTTACAAGTCTATTCCAAGAAACTAACAAAAATGGTGGTATCGGAAAAGGAGACAACATCGCGGCAGGCTTAGCGGCAACGGCCGCTTCAACCAACGTTGTACTATACGAGCTCATAACGAAGTCGCTTGCAAGAATCCAATCCCTGACCGAGTGCTCCCTCCTGATATGAAGATTTTTCGGAAAATGCACGGTTTGTTTTTGAATCTCCTTCTCAATGTACCTATTGGGTGTTGCAGGGCGCGGACGCAGAATCAATTCGATCCGCTTTTCGGATGCTAGGCGCACACACCACTCTAAAGCCACCTTTAGGCTTTTCTGAGAATAATCTCGAATTCCGAACGCCTCTTCCCGAGACATACCACGCAAAATAGGGCCAGAATGCAACTCCTCGTCTGAGTAGAAAGCCCATCCATAATTTTCAGGAAACAACAACCAGGGAAGATCCTCTCGCAAATTGTAAAACCTAGACAGTTCCATCCGCGAGATCGCCGCTCGGGAATAAGGTTCCTTAAGAAGCATATAGGTCGGGTTACCGTTCGTGAAAACATTCTCATTTGGAACATTACAACTAGCGAGAAATTCTCTAAAGTCTGGATTCCAAGCTTGATGCACTACATGATTACGGCAAAAATTGTCTTGTGGCGTCTTACTTTTCTTTGTTGCCGATGAAAGAAGCTGCTCAGCGGCCAAATTCAGAAAAGCTGCTTTCCTCCATGCAAGCAACGGTAACGCATAGTCTTCCTTACAGTAGCAGAACGGAAGAACTACAACCTTTGGCTGACAGACACCCAATAGTTGGCGAACTCCAGTTCGCCAATGGGCTATCTCGACATGAATTCCATGATGTCGAGAAAGCAGAGCACTCACCGCACATGCAATATCCAATTCACGTGCAGCGTGTTGGTACAAGTACACAACGTCAGTTCTTCGCTTCAGTGTCACGTCTTCACTCATTGTTTCCTATCGGCCTCGATATCTGTGAAGGCGGAAAATATCTTCCCAAAACAACTGTAAGCTGCGCGAGGCTGAACTGATCTGGAACTACCTAATATGTTAACTGCTTTTCAGTCGTGGGGATAAATTTATGTATCGCTTCCGCTACCCTCAAACCTGCCTTGCCATCTCCATACAGACAATCAGTTCCCCCCCGCGATCCTCCGCTGTGCACTCTGAAGGCATTAACTATCTCCGATTTGCAGTATCCTACGTCAATGACGTTCTTGCCACGCTCTCGTCCACGCTGACGACTCCCAACATTTATCGCTGGAACACCCAAATAAGAGCATTCGCGTATCGCCACACTCGAATTTCCTATGATCATCTTCGACTGAACAAGTAGTCTTAGAAAATCCAACGGTTCCATGTTCTTCAAGAACCGAATACGCTTTCCTTTCCCCGATTCACGAAAGGCTCTAATTCCTTTTGAACAACCATCGGCACCCGCGTCCACATTGGGCCAAAACCAAAGAGTTGGAAGCCCGATTTCATCTATGGCTTCTAGAGTTTGAGTGATCTGGGCACGAGCAAGCGACGCCTCTGTCGTTACAGGATGCTGTAGTACCACCAAAAACTCCTTACCAACATCTCCGAGGTAGCCAACCCCACCGTAGGATTGCAGGAACTCTATGTCTTGGGTTCCCGTGCGCAACACTTCATCTGCAATGTCAATCGAAGGACAGCCCGTAACGATTACACGACTAGCGACCTCCCCCATTTTAACTACTCGTGTGGCGGCGGTGGCAGTCGACACCAGATGAAGATCAGCGAGTTTCGTAATCGAATGCCTAACTTTTTCATCAATTGAACCCGTTACTTCTCCTCCCTGAATATGCACCAGAGGAATATTCATGTAAGACGCAGCAACTGCTGTCGCCAAAGTTTCGTATCGGTCCGCCACTGAAACAACAACATCCGGTCGGAGATTATCAAACACTGTTGCTAATTCGATTATTCCCAATCCCGTCGTTTTAACCATAGAAATGTAGTCTTCACCTTCAACGACAGAGTGAACTTTTGCAGATATTTCAAATCCGTCATTTTCAATTACGCCTTTAGCATTTCCGTATCGATCAAGCAGCGCGGACGCTGCTACCACTAATTGAAGCTTAAGCGCTGGATGTTCTCTTATAGCAAGCAACGCAGTCTTTATCCGGCTGTAGCTCGGCCTAGCAGTGATAACAACGCAAACTGTTCTCATATTATTCCCAAACGAAGTGTTCAGAACGAAGAAACTCAAGTTCGGATACGGATTGCCTTAGTCGCATCCCGACATACTTATTCGCATCTTTGCTCGGTATCCCCGTGCCCGGTTTCCTGGATGTGAGGTCGGCTATAGTTACAACCTCATTCTCTTGCATGCTCCTCCTGAATACCAGACTCTGCGAAAAGAGCGTCTTTAGCGGAGCGAGATTCGCTGATTCCGCCTCCTTATCGACAGGCGTAGAAAGCATCATCTCAACATCGCGAATCGCCTTGACAAGTTGTGTCAACTCATCAATTGTCAAGGACGAGGAGGTATCCGGTCCAAACATTAATCTTGAGAACGCGACGTGCACTTCAATAACAGATGCTCCAAGCACAACCGCAGCAACTGACGGTGTAACGGTACCAGAATGGTCAGATAAGCCACTTAGGCAATGGTACCTCCTGCGAATTTCTTGCATTACGTTCAATCCGATTTTTTCTGGAGGACATGGATATGCGGTAGTACATTGCAGTATTGCAAATGGCGAGCCCGTACCCATTAAACGTCTGTGAATTTGATCGATCTCACTCCAACTACTCATTCCAGTGGAGACCAGAATTGGCAATCCGGTATCTTCTACAGGCTTAAAAATAAAAGGATTCTCGGTTTCACCTGATGCAATCTTCCAAGCGCTCACTCCCGCATTTAACAGCACCTTTACCGCAAACTCGGAAAAAGGCGAGGCAATGAAATGCAAGCCCTTCCTCCGAGCATGCTCTGCTAGGCCCTGCCATTGACTTTCGCTAAACTCCATTCTCCTCCAATAATCAAATCTGGTCTGATCTTGGAGGCTAAACTTCACTCTCCATTGTTCTTGTGAAGAGCTTTCTTCCGACGCGTAGTGGGTCTGGAATTTAACGGCATCTGCACCAGTAGACGCGATCGCATCAATGTAGGCATGTGCCATCCCAAGGCTGCCCTCATGAGCCTGGCCTACCTCGGCTATAATTAAAGCTCTATTGCTTTCAAGGATTTCTTCAACACTAACCATTGCGAGTAAATACGGAGTTAAAGTATCTGTACCTATCTTGAACTTGATATTTATGCTTCAGACCGCGCTTCAGCAGTCCTACATTCTCAGATCTTCCATCAACTACTATCGTGCATTTGGTGTTAAAGAATGGTTCTAGCCTTACAGGATCAACCGACGCCCTGCAGGACTCGGTTAGCGCAGGGCCATCCAAGTAAACAAAATCAATCCCTTTCTCAAAATTACTCTGAGTCAAATAACTGAACACCTGTTGCCCCTGGTACTCGACTACCTCAAGTGGCGTATACTCGACTTCGCAGAAATTGCGCAGTTCAGGGGGGATCGACTCTCTGCATACCGCAGCCCAATGCTCATCGGCATCAAACGACCAGAGTTTTGCAACTGATTTATAATTCTCCGCATTATGCTGCAACGCAACTGCTATGACAACTGTTGAGCACCCACAACCAAATTCGAGCACAGTTTTAGGCTTCCTAGCTCTAATCAGCTTGTACAGGAACGCAAGATCCAAATAGTCTGGCGGGAAAGCATCGGGAGGACGATTATCAAGAAATAGCCTAGCCAGTTCGAGCGTACGGATAAATCGCCGCGATCTTGACCTTTCCGCTTCGAGTAGAATCCGTGAAACCGTGCGCTTAACGGAAGATAAGCCTTTAAATATCACCATGTTTCGACATCATCTCATATGATAGTAGAGTTTGGTAGTCTTGTAGATCATCAATATTCACTAGCTCTTCGTCAATCACGATACCGACTATTTTTCCGCATGGAACGTGCTTATACCTCAAAAGCGAGTTGACCCGCACGCAATACGCGGCACCATTCCGTATAAAGGCGTTACCAAGCTCCTGCCGATTGACGTTTACTCCTGAACTATCTGCGAGCCGTGCGGTCGTATCTTGCAATACAAACTGCTTCCGATAATGAAACTTTAAAGGTACTTTGGAGAGAGTTAATGCAGAATCAACATCATCAGACGCCGTCGTGGCAAATAAGCAATCTTTCACCATTTGAATGGTTCGCAATGGGCATGTCGGTTCCAGAATCGAAATTGTCCTCCACCGCTGTGCTCCTTCACATTTGTTCACGAGGTCAATTATTGCATCGGAAACTTTACTGCAATCTCTTGCCAGCAGCGGGTCTCGCAAAAAAGGAACTTCGGCGACCGTTCCAGCTGCCTCCTCTGCGTACTCATGACTGTCCGTAGAAACAATGATTGAAGAGAATACTCCCGCTTTTTCCGCAGTATGTATTGCGTGCCTCAATAGGCTAACTCCTTTAAACTGCAACAAATTTTTCCCGGGAAGTCCTTTACTGCCAGATCTCGCCGGTATTACCGCAATATCCACGATAGCATCCTATACTGAGTGCTCAAAGTAAATACCGTATGCTACAGGAAAGGACGTGTGTTTTCTCTCAAGGTTCCTGCGATATTTCGAGTTAAGCGCCATTAATTCCTCAAAGTGCTCGCCTCGAAACCATGATTCATATCGGACCTTGTCCTCCCCCTCTATATACTGCAAAGCTTGCAGCCAACAGTACGCAACGGCTTCGAAGGGCCCGCCCGCGGGCTTCCATTCGGTCAGTCTTAAACCGTGCTCTTTCAGTTTCTGCTCAAAACCCCAAGGTGTATAGCGAACATAGTCATCGGGTTCTTGATGCAACTCCCTCAGAAGCGCTTCAAAGATATACCCCCTGCCACCGGGCTTTAAAATCCTCTTCATTTCGCTGAAAAGGCCGTCCTGATTTCGGACGTGATGTACAAGGTTGGGAACGATCAAGATGTCGGCCGAATCAGTGTCACACCCCGTCGCCTCAGGTACACCGCTCTTATCAGCGTAGACCGCTAAGAAACGGGTGTCTTTCAGCCAGTGGGCTTGATAGCCTCTCCGTTCGTCCGCAGTTTCCGTTTGGCAATCTACAGCTGAGAAAGGCCCATTCTTGAATATTGGCGCGAAAAGGGACAATCCATTGTAAATGTACGCCCTCTCTAAGCAGACGACGGTTTCCGAAGAATTCTGCGAACTCGCTAACATCTGAAGGTCATTCAGAAGTACTTTGTAGTGCGGCCACTTTGTCCTAGTCTGGAAAATAACTTCTTCCAAAAACTCTATGTAGATATCACTCATACGAAACATTCCTTTCAACGTAATAGAATCTCAAATACAGCCCCTTTTTTGACACAACTACACGCTCTATGCAAGCACACTCCACTCATGTGCAACAACGATCTGCCCCATGTGCGTTCCGTTCAACTTATTGGTCCCAAAGAAGTCACCTTCGTTAACGACGATGTCGATCTTGTCCTGCAAAATGTCCAGGAGCTCATTTTTATTCTTTATCCAAACATCGAGAATATACCTTCCAGGCAAAAGAGGAAACCTTGGAATCGAACAGCAAATTCTTGTGACAGAATTTGCAATCAACTCGGAATTACTGGCCACACTTGATAAGCAGCCAAACACCGGTTGCCCTTCCGTGTTTTTGAACTGCACCTGCATTGATAGACTGGCCGGTACATTTATTGGCAACATTACAGTAAACACGAGGCTTAGTGAATCCCCTGTGCGAACTCTCGTCAACGGATCAGTGCCGCTTTGTCGGAACTCCAAAGTCTGCAGGACACACGGGTTATGGCCGACTCGTTCGATTTGAGATAAATCCATTACTCCTCCTACCCCAACCGATTCTCTCTCCGTCTCCGTAATTTTTGAATACGCCGACAAGACATCAATCATTTCACCAGCAAATTGCATTTTGCCTTTTTCTAGCAATATACCGGTCCTGCACAATTGCCTGAGTGTAGCTAAATTGTGACTAACAAAGATTACCGTTCGTCCACCCGATGCGACATCCTTCATCTTACCTAGGCACTTCTTTTGAAACTCAACGTCTCCCACTGCGAGGACCTCATCTACAACTAGGATTTCTGGATCAAGATGAGCAGCAACAGCGAACGCAAGGCGCACATACATGCCGCTTGAGTACCTCTTCACAGGCGTATCTAAGAACTTTTCCACGCCAGCGAAATCAATGATCTCGTCGAAATTACGTTTGATCTCCTCTCTTTTCATGCCCAAGATCGCACCGTTTAAAAAGACGTTTTCGCGACCTGTCAACTCAGGATGAAAGCCGGTTCCTACCTCAAGCAGACTTGCCACGCGACCGCGAAGGGTCACACGACCTGATGTAGGTTCAGTGATACGACTCAGGATCTTCAATAGTGTACTTTTTCCCGCTCCGTTGCGACCAATGATCCCAACGACTTCACCTTCGTTGACCTGAAAACTCACATCCTTTAATGCCCAGAATTCTTCAGAAGATGCGCAGCTAGCGGCACGCGGTGAGAAACGAGAATAAAACTTCCGAGGGTAGCGTGATAGCTCTTCGCTGAGACGATGGTACCCGCCTGCTCCTCGCCCCGATTCGTGTTGATGTGAGATCAGGTAGGATTTCGATAATCCTTCAACGGAAAAAATTGGCTTATTCATTAGCGAATGGCGAAAAAGATTTCAGATTTGACTCGTCTCTCGTAGCTCGCTTTTTTAAATAAGGTCTGCGAAGGATCGTTCCATCTTGCGGAACTGTCGTACCCCGAACCAAATAAAAAACGCAGTTACGCTCATACTCGCAACAAACCCTGGCCAGTAAATGTTACTTTCGCCCAGTATGCACCATCGGAATCCGTCAATAATGCCTACAACGGGATTTATCGAATACAACAAACGCCACTTTTCCGGTATTACATTGCTGCTAAAACCCACCGGCGACACATACAATCCAAACTGGACTAAAAACGGGATGATGTATCGGAAGTCTCGATATTTGACATTCAGTGATGTTATCCATAAACTCGGCCCTAAGCTAGCAAGAAAAGCTAGTGCAATAAAGACAGGCAATAAAATCACTTGAATGGGTGGAATATACATATACCACAGCATCATCACTGCCAATATCGAAAAGCTAATACAGAAATCTACCAACGCAACTACAACCGTAGCCGCAGGTACGATTAACCGGGGAAAATAAACTTTGCTAATCAAATTGGAGTTATTGACTAAGCTATTGGACGCATCAGAAAGTGCAGTGGAGAAGAAAGTCCAGGGAAGCATGCCTGCGAAAACCATCAATGCATAGGGAGCCTCGCCCTCACTCGGTAACTTTGCGACAGTACCGAAGATAACCGTAAAGACTAGCATCGTCAAAAAAGGACGAATGACGGCCCAGGCTACCCCGATCACGGTTTGTTTGTACCTTACCGAAACATCCCGCCACGCCAAAACCTGGAATAATTCGCGATATCTCCAGAGATCTGCCCAATAGTGCTTTTCAGCCCGACCAGCTTCGAGAACTAGTTCGAATTGGGGGGTTGATTCAGGTGATTCTGTCTTCAACATCGAGTTAATCTAATCTTTTGTGCACGAACTTACACCAAATCTTTTTTATATTAGTTTGGTTTGGGTCGAGTTTTGAATGAGATTTCGGGCAATCTACAGGCTGAAACCTGTGATTAATTGCCAAATCAAATTAATGGTTTAGGAAAGGCAAGAGGCAAAGGGGAAAACAAGTAGGCAGGGGGGCAGACGTCAGTAGGCAGGGAAACAAGGGGTAAGGGCTAAGGGTTAAGTTGTAAGGCAGAAATAAAGGCGAAGAGCAGGGAGCAAGGGGCACGGAGCGGGGAGTAAAACAAGTTATCAAGGATCAGGTTTCAGAAGGCAGGGAAGAAAGTTGTAAGGGATAAGGGTTAAGCGGTAAGGCTAAAGCAAGTGGTAAGACGTCAGGTTTCAGTGGGCAGGGAAGACAAAAGCAAAGAGCGAGGAGCACGGAGCAGGGGGTAAACCAAGTAGTCAGGGGACAGGTTTCTGTAGGCAGGAAAGCAAAGGGCAAAAAGCTAAGGGCTAAGGGCTAAAGACTGCTAACTGACGACTTTCTTCTGGTTCTTCTGACGACTGTTCTTATTCGTGTACTTCGTGTTATTCGTGGTCAATGGCTGTTTCTTTTTTGTGGGCTTTTGTGGCTGATGAGGGAGCTTTGGAACGGTCCTGGAGAACCGTTCTACAAAAGGAAGAGCCGGCTCGCTGGCGCATTGCGTGAAAACCGGGGCTAGCGCCAAAACCCGGCTGATGGGTGTAAGGTCTAAAGCGGTGTTGGTTAGGGGCGCCTCTTGGAAATAGGCTACTACAGTGCCGGCTCGCTAACGCATTGCCAAGCACCGGGGGGCTCGCGCCCAATCCGCTAATATTAAGGTCTAAAGCGGTGTTGGTTGGAGGACGCCTCTTGGAAAGGGGCTATTACGGGGACGGCTCGCTGACGCATTGCCAGGCACCAGAGGGGTCGCGCCCAAGCCGCTGCTAATCGCGAACTTTTAAAAAACCTGGTTGAGCTCCAAACGCCATTGCGGAACTACGGGATGACAATCAATGACTTCGTTCTTCTCATAAACTTGTATCTGCTGACGCGACTGATAAACATGCACGCTTTCATTCTCTGGATCAACAAGCAACACCATGCGACAACCTGCATCCAACCATGCCATTGCTTTGGCTTCTACTCGCGAAAACCGGTCGCTGGGCGAGAGAACTTCCATGACCATATCGGGAGCTAGCGGTAAGTAGCCTGTTTCGTGCTCGTGACCTCTAAACCTCATTTGACTAACGAACGCAACATCAGCTGCCAGAACCGTATCAGGATCCGCTGCAATTCGAAAACCGGTCTCCGCAGCGAATACAACTCCCAACGCATTGGCATTGACGTGATTACTAAGCAACCACGCCAAATGATTGGCAAGTCGACCATGCCGCCCACCAGCCGGTGACATCATGTGAAGCGTTCCCTGGATTAATTCGTATCGATTGCCGTCGGAACTTATCTCAAAAAGCTCCTCTGCTGTGACGGTTCGGGATTGGTAACTAGTCGGCATAGCCTAAAATGTCGTGCGGCGGCAGCGCCGCGTGCTTGGTGCTTGGTTATAAAACCGAAAAAACGTTAAAAAGCGAATAGTCAGGTATCAGACGTCTGTGGGCAGAAAAAAAGTTGTAAGGGATAAGGTTTAAGCAGTAAGGCTAAAGCAAGTGGTCAGACGTCAGGTATCAGTAGGCAGGGAAGGCAAAAGCAAAGAGCGAGGAGCAGGGGGTAAAGGCAAGTAGTCAGACGTCAGGTTTCAGGAAAGCAGGAAAGCAGGAAAGCAAAAGGCAGCAAGCAAAGGGCTCGGAGCGGGGAGCTAGGGGAAAATCCTGATGTCTGACGTCTGACGACTGCTACCTGGCTACTTTCTTCTGGTTTTTCTGACGACTGACGACTGCTAACTGACTACTTTCTTCTGGTTTTTCTGACGTCTGACGACTTTCCAATTCGTGTACTTCGTGTTATTCGTGGTCAACGGCTGTTTGTTTTTTGTGGGCTTTTGTGGCTGATGAGGGAGCTTTGGAACGGTCCTGGAGAACCGTTCTACAAAAGGAAGAGCCGGCTCGCTGGCGCATTGCGTGAAAACCGGGGCTAGCGCCAAAACCCGGCTGATTGATATGGGGACTAAAGCGGTGTTGGTTGGAGGACGCCTCTTGGAAATAGGCTACTACAGTGCCGGCTCGCTAACGCATTGCCAAGCACCGGGGGGCTCTCGGATCACTCCGCTATTATTATGGACTAAAGCGGTGTTGGTTGGGGGACGCCTCTTGGAAATAGGCTATTACGGGGACGAACCTCGGAGAGGGGCTGTTACAACGGTTTTGTACCAAGCACAAAGCATCTTGCACCGCCGCTTCGGCGCGGACTTCGTTCCCGTGGGTGGCCGCTATCCCATTTTTACCCTCAGTCACGCCCCTCAAACCGAAAGCTTGATAAGACATGCTGATTTCGAAAGGTTGTCCACTAAAGAATTCGTGTACGGTGAGGGTACTCG
>JBKCTT010000232.1:0-126315 GCA_046318795.1 Pirellula sp. | reverse complement strand
GTGGCGGGCTCGGTTTCTTCGCTTGAGGATTGTTATCGCCCGGACCTTGTGCCATCCGATGACGAATGTATTGACGAACATACCGAGCGCATCGATCATCTAGTGCAAGGTGGTATTGACTTACTACTCATCGAAACGATGAACTCCATTCGCGAGTCGGTGATTGCGGCCAAGATTGCTGCGGCTACTGGCATGCCCGTTTGGGTTACGTTTGTTTGCGATAAAGATGGCTGTATCCTTTCTGGCGAGTCACTCACTCATGCCGCCGAATTGCTTATGCCGCTTGGCGTCAAGGCACTGGGTGTCAACTGCATGCCAGCCCACACCATTGCAAAACCACTCAACGAGTTACGTGCCATTTGTGGTGAGAGCTTTCCGCTCGTGGCCTACGGTAACATTGGTTTTGCGGACGACGAACAAGGCTGGATCAACACCGACGCAACCAACCCAGAAGGCTACTTGCAATACGCCAAAGCTTGGCCTGCGCAGACCATCGGTGCTTGCTGCGGCTCCACCCCGGACCACATCCGCAAGCTGAAGCAGTGCTGGTGATCAATACCAGCCCGCCAGCGCGAGCAGAGGAATCGATGGCTAGTTAACGTTCCCGAAGCGTTAGTAAACTGAGCGCCAATCCCCCAAGCTGTCAATCGCATGCGAAGGAACGAATCACCGGTTCGCGCGAATTAGGCGTGAGTTAGAGAAGGGCAATCCCTCCACTTGCGCTTTCGGGCTTGTATTGAGGGATCGATAGAATCGGAATTGCATGTTGTTTCGTGAGGCTATTTATTGACGCGCCGTAGCAAAGCATACAATGAACGTTTTATATACCTGGAGCTTACTTAGATGGTGCAGCGCGGATTCAAACAGATTGATGTCTTTACGGATGTGCCTTATCTCGGCAACCCTTTGGCCGTTGTGATGGATGGTGAGGGACTCGATACGGCTGCGATGCAGCATTTCACTAACTGGACCAATCTTTCGGAATGCACGTTCTTGCTCCCTCCCACTCCGCAAGGCGCAGCCGCCGGTGCCAACTATCGAGTCCGCATCTTCTGCCCGGGTCGTGAGCTCCCTTTTGCTGGCCATCCTACCTTGGGTACCTGCCATGCGTGGCTTGATTCGGGTGGCTCGCC
This sequence comes from Pirellula sp., assembly GCA_046318795.1. Taxonomy (GTDB): domain Bacteria; phylum Planctomycetota; class Planctomycetia; order Pirellulales; family Pirellulaceae; genus JBKCUI01. The sequence continues at coordinate 125,182 of JBKCTT010000232.1, read as the reverse complement.
ACAAGCGGAATGTATCGTTCAGGAATGCGGGGCTGGTTTGGTAAAAATTCGCAGAGATGGTTCGCGGCTTGCTTTCGCGGCGCCTCGTCGAAACAAAAGCGGTCCGCTAGACGAAGCTAGCGTAGATCTGATCGCTCGCGGGTTGAGGATTTCGAGAAGCGAGATCATAGCTCATTCCTGGTGTGACAATGGCCCCAATTGGCGAGCCGTGATGCTTCGCAGTGCAGAGCAGGTTTTAGTTCTCAAGCCCGATGCAAGCGTTCTGGCTGGGTTGGATGTTGGAGTCGTTGGACCAAGAACAGAGGGAGACACACAATTTGAAGTACGTGCGTTCTTTCCCGGAAACAATGGCATGACAGAAGACCCAGTGACGGGAAGCCTTAACGCCGCGATCGCGCAGTGGTTAATAGAATCGGGTTTGGCTCCAGAGCGTTACGTGGCGGCTCAAGGCACGGCTATCGCCCGCCGAGGTCGCATCTTTGTCGAACAAGATTTCGAGGGAACCATCTGGATCGGTGGACACAGCGTCACCTGTATCGACGGGCAAGTCTCAATCTAATCGCCATTGCTAAGGAACAAACAAAACGTCAGGCCCCATACCAAACTTGGCAGGTAATGGTAATGACGAAAAATCCGCACTTCCATCGTCTAGCGTGAATTGCCAACGGCCCTCTAATGACAACTCAGCCTTTTTACTTTTTAGCCTGAACACTTGATCGATAACTCGCGGAGGCATTGCAATCACGATCAAGTTGACATCATCCGCAATAATCGACTCCGAAGGGAAAAGGTGCTCCACGAACTTCCCAGAAGCGTGAGGCTTCGCATGTGCAAGCTGCCCATTTATCCAAACTTGCTGGGTAGCTTCCTTGGAGTCAATCGAAATCGGCGAGAGCAAACTTAATTCGCTCTCTATCCACTCCGTGGGAATAAATGCAGTACAGCGCAGCCACAATGTCCTAGTCCCTTTAATCTGCTCCTCGGATTTCATTGGTAACGAGATTAGCTCCCAATGACGTTTGCGTTGCATAGATGGGGATTGCGGAGTCTCCTTGAGCTGAGTTGCGGTATCCACGCCAGACAATTGAAACTCTTGGCCACCGATCCATTGGTCGCTGCTTATAGTGGGGCAAACGTAGCGCTCGATGTGATGAATAACCCGACGGGTCCCTTCGTGATGGTCGACGTACGGCCAAGATAATGGGTTGTACATCGCATCCGTCAAATCCCTCAACAGTACAACGTTCATTCCGTTTCGAGCCATCTGCCTCAAACCGAACGGACGCCCTAGTACGCACATGTTAACGTGGACACCGGTTAAAACTACGTTTTTGATATTGCGAGATTGCAATACATTCCAAACTTCGCGACCAGAATCGCTTATGAAATCGACCTCCTCATCGATTGTGATGAGTGGCGACTGAGATTGCCAAGGCATCTGCGGATTACGGCCTAGATCCGCAAGCTTCTTTCGCCAAGTAGTCAGCTTCTCAGGTAGATCATCCTCGCCACCGTCCGATTGATCGATAGGAAAAACACCAGACTTCTCCGAGGGGATGGCCGAGCACCAAGCATCGATTCCATAGGGAGCATTGGCGACTTGGGAAGCAGATTGAGCTCGTTTTCGCGCGGGATGATCGCGATAGTGATTCATACAGTCACTGGGTGCGTGAATAATGGTCACGCCGCGGCGCCGAGCATCATTCAGAACCTCGTTCAGGCGAGGGGCAAACGCTTCCAATCGAACAACAGCGTTTTCAGAATGGTGATAGTCCCATACATCGCACACGATCATAGCGGTTTGATCTGGTTGCCAAGTCTCCGCGCGCTCGACGGCGACAGTGTCCCCTTTTCCTTCTGCGGCGGGTATTGCCGTGCGAAGGGTCAAGTGAATAGGCTCCGAACCGTAGGTTAGGGAAGCGCACATGGCCACAGTTATCAGAAAAAAACAAGGAAACGAGGGTCGATTAAGAAGCACGTTTGTTTTCCTTTACACACAGTTCGTTGAGAGGCGATCATTAGTCTAACAAAAAATGAATTGGCGTCCTATGTCACGCGGACGCTACGTGCAAAAAGTTCTTATTACTTCGTCTCCGCTTACCGTAGGTTTACAAAAGAGAGCTTCGCTTTTTGGTAAAGCGTCCTCGTACCAACGATTGCCAACTGGTACTCGCTATCGATTCTGTTAACTTAACAACATCAAAAATAGACCTAGGGAAATCAATTGATCATGTTCACTAAAACTTGGCATTCATTTTGGACTCTGTTCGTTGTGACTATGTTCGGTGCAGAATTTTGTCCTGCGCAATCTACGGACACCACACCAACGCTTCGCATCATGAGTTTCAATCTCTGGCATGGCGGGGATGCTGGTAAACAACCCCTATCCCAGACACTAGAAGTTATTAAAAGTGCACGAGCCGATTGTATCGGAATTCAAGAAGCCGAGGGGAACGCTCCTAACGGAACTCCACGTCCCGATAACGCGGCGAAACTGGCAAAGGAACTGAATTGGCACTACTTCGCTCAAGGCGCACGCAAAGGCATCATGAGCCGATTCCCTATCGCGAATCATACGCCTCGAAAACATGGGGTGACGATTACGCTCCCTTCAGGCAAACCGATTTATCTTTTTAACGTTCACCTGAACCACAGCCCTTATCAACCCTATCAATTGCTGAACATCCCGTACGGCGATGGAAAATTTATCAAGACCGAAGCGGAAGCGATCGATGAAGCACGCAAAGCTCGCGGAACCGAAATCGAAGAAGTACTCCAAGAGATCAAAGCGGTCGAAGCGGAGGGGCATCCGATCTTCTTGACGGGTGATTTCAATGAACCAAGCTGCCTCGATTGGACAGCCGAAGCCACTATGGCAAAGCGATGTCCCATCGAAGTTCGCTGGTCAACGACGCAATCATTGATCGAAGCGGGGATGATGGACGCCTATCGACAAATCTTCCCAGATCCGACGATCAAGCTCGGCTGGACATGGACTCCATTGACCAAGCCTGATGATCCTCGCGACCGTCATGATCGTATCGATATGATATGGTTCAAAGGTGTGAGCACAAAAGTAAAGTCGGTCGAAATCGTCGGTGAGTCAACTGAGACGGCCGACATTGTGGTCACCCCATACCCGTCCGACCACCGAGCCCTCATCGCAGAAGTAGAAACACCGTAGAGCGTAATGGACGGCCAGCACTAATCGCATCACCCCACACGAACGAAGTCTAGGGAGGGGCAGCCCGCGATAGTGTGGCTGGGAAGGGGCTGGACCGCGTCCCTGTAACAGAGTCGTTGCGAAATTACGGCGGGGATCGCCGCAGATTAGTCATGCCGGAGTATTTGGCGAGCACATCGGGGTCAAGCTCCTGTCATGGGGCAGGCTTTAATGGAATGGTTGCAGCGCTGTACTGGTGTTTTTTTCCATTCGATTTTTGGTCCCATCACCGCTTAGTAGACACCCTTCTGGCTTGGGTAGTCGTAAATGATCTAGATTGGGAAAGTCAGCTATTTTCAGAGTAAATCGAAAGCATTTCGCCCGGTAGTTTGTGCTTTTTGGCTGACATCGCCCTATTTTTGGGAAGAAAATTCTTTGTTTAAAGCTAACGTTGCCCCCAAAAAGCTTGGATATCCGGGCGTGCAATGCGATTAACCCCACCAAACGGAGCAGGAATGTTGATTAATCTGGCAAGTGGATTTTATGTGGTTGAATCCATTTCATCTCAAAATACTATGGAATTCCTAACATTTTGATTCGTGGGAGGAACTACACCGTTCCGTCAGTAGCACCCTATGAAACCATCCAAATCAACTAAATCGAGACAGCGTTCCCGTCCAATACCTACTGGCAAGTCTGTAGCTTCGATTTCAGCACCCCGCGTTGAAAGTAAAGTTGCCGATGTAGAGTCATTAACGAAATTGGACCTAAAGTCACATGGAAAACCAATCGCGATCGCGATTGCGATCCTCTGCTTAACAACCCTGGGTTTATACAGTCAAACCTTAGTCGAATTAGAATACCAGTGGCGTACTGAGGCTGATTATTCGCACGGTTATCTAGTTCCCGTTTTGAGTTTAGGTTTGCTTTATTCGCGGCGTGACACATTTCCAGGCTTGGATGGAAGGCTTCATTGGTCAGGAATTGGCCTATTGTTGTTAGCAATCCTGATGAGGACGATGGGACAACTCTATTTCATGGAGTTTCTCACAGGTTGGTCGATCGTACCGTGGCTCGCTGGAAGCATGGTGTTGTTAGCAGGAGGTCGGGCATTCTGGTGGGCGATGCCAGCGTTAGCGTTCTTGGTTTTCATGGTGCCTTTGCCTTATCAGATTGAAAGTCTTTTGAGTTGGAAGCTTCAGTCTTTAGTTACGGTATTATCATCTACGATTTTGAGAATCTTGGGTTTTCCCGCAGTTTCTGAAGGGAATACGATTTGGATCGGACAGTCTCAAATGTTAGTTGAGGAGGCATGTTCCGGACTACGCATATTCGTAGGGATGGCAGCCTTCGGATTTTTCTGGGCCTCGTTGATAAAGCGAGCATGGATAGACAAGTTTATTGTTCTGGCTGCCATCATTCCGTTATCGATCATCGCCAATACAGTGCGAAGTGTAATTATCTGTGTAGGTTACTATTGGTTTGACGACACCCTCGCCACAAGGATCCATGACTGGGCGGGTATTTTTATGATCATTTTGGCGGCCACACTTGTTTGGTTAGTAAAGGAGTATTGGGAACGGGTTTACCGTCCCGTCTGGATTTACATACCAGCCGATCGTTTGCGAACTGACTAACGGGGGCATATTCACGCGACGGTTTCTGTTTGAACCAACGACAAATAACTTAATTGAGATTAAATCCAAAGATAAAACATGAATCGTTTACTTTCCAAGCCTAAACATTTAGCAAATGGCGATCCATGGCAGGAACTACCATTTGATCCTTGGCTAGTTACTGCCACGATTCGTCGCAATTGGCCTTGGGCATGCCCGACTGGTCTTGTTTTGGCCTCGTTGGTTTCGACATTCGTATATTTTTCTTTCGTCCCTGAATACCTCGCATCTCATCTCTTGGAAGCGAATCGTGACTTCGTAATTTTTCAGGGAATCATGCAGGGCCCCTCGGAGTTGGTGCAGAATGAGAGACCACTTATAGAAAACCACCTGGTACTATCGCCCGTTTTGTCAGACGCGAAAGTATGCGAAGCGCCCAGCTTGCAGGATGTGCATTCGCGTGAAATAAATATTCGGCGTAATCTGAGTGTGAGTGATGCCGGCTCCCGTAATATCATGCGTATCTCTTATCGTGATTCGAATCCGGTAGCAGCGGCCAATGTATGTAACGCGATCGCACGATCATATCTGCAGCAGAGACAACGTTTCGACGATCGTAGGATTTCCGATCTCGAAGGCTGGCTCCAACCGGCCCTACGGACATGGGAGGACGAGGTCGAGCAGCATCGTGAACGAATTGTCAATCTGAGTAAACAAGCAAAAGGGTTCGACCCGTTTCAGGAAACAACTCGCATCAATAGCGATACAAGTTATCTAAGCAATCTTCGGGATGAGTTGAGTTCACTGCGATCGCTAGAAGCGGTTTTGGAAGCGGAGTTATCGATGCTAAAGGAAGGCCAAACCCGTACGGATCAGTCATTACCTGTCGACCTTGATCCAATTGAATTCGATGCTCTCATTGAGGCGCATCCTGAAGTATCGAGATTAAATGAGTTGATCAAGGAAAAAAGTATCGAGATGCGGATGATGGAAAGTTCAGACCTCGTACGGACACGACAGGTTTGGTACGACGGTTTGAAAGAAGATCTAGCAAAACTGAAGAGCGAAATGGAGATAGCCAAGGAGACGTTTCGCCCCGAGGTGATAAACAAGTGGCGAGAATCGACGGTGGTGTCCAAATCGACGGAATTAACCAGGACTCGTACACGACGGGAAGTTATTGAAGCCAACTACAGGACCGAAGAAGAACGACTTTCTAATTTCGCTGGTGAAACAGCGGAACTCTACTTTGCGCAGCAAAAGTACATGCAAGCTCGCACCATATTGGAACGGCTAAATGAACGAACAGCCTCTCTTCGGACTGAGCGACAGAAAAGCAGCACAATACAAACGCTCGCTGAGGCAACTCCTCCTACCGTACCGATAGAAACCATTCCGTTGAAAAAAATCGGGCTATTCTCAGTTGTATCGTTTTTAGTCCCGTTTGGTCTGGCATTTTTGAGGGAGATAAAATTCAAACGAATCTCCTACGCTGAAACACTTGAGACCAGTGAAGAAATTCCAGTTTTGGGGGAGGTTGCAAAGCTCCCTAATCGCTCGGTTTCTGGAAAGAATCAACGTGTCTACGACGAGAGTATAGAGAGTCTTCGGGCGAATTTTCTATTAGCCCAGACCGAAAAAGCTCAAACGCTGGCGATAGCCAGTAGTATGCCCCGCGAAGGAAAGAGTACTCTTGCAGCCCATCTTGCTCTCTCGTTGTCCCGATTAGGAAATGGACCGGTTCTTTTGATAGACGCTGACATACGAAGTCCGGACCAACATAACCTGTTTGGTCTACCAATGTCTTCTGGATTGGCGGAAGTCTTGAAAGGTACCGTATCACTATCGGACGCCATTGACCGTCGTCTTGGTGACCACTTGCACATTCTTACTGCAGGACAGTTACGCGGAAATCTTTATCGCATGGTCGCACCTGAGAAGATTGAGGCATTAATGAAGGATGTTAAGGAACTCTACAGGTACATCATCATTGATACCGCCCCAGTCCTAGCAGCGAGCGAGACGATGCAATTCGCCTCAGCGGCCGATGGAACTCTTTTATGTACGATGCGCGATTTAAGCCGCCAAGATCAGATACAACGTTGCATCCGAAGACTTGAATTCTCAGGGGCCAAAATTCTTGGAACGGTCTTCAGCGGCATTCCTGTTAGACAATATTACTACCGTTATGGAGATTACCATTATCACCAACTCTCGGAAGAAGAACCTCAATCCGGTGAGTAAAGGTATTTTCCATTTGAAACCCCCGAAAAATTGTTGATCAGGATAGTAACAAGGTGAGAAAGAGTTTGGACATGCAAATCCACGATAGTACAGAGGCTTCTACGGCTTCGTCCAGCAAACTGAATGCAGGTGGATTGGAGGCACCAATACTTCTTCAAGAAGTTAATAAAGTCTTGGGGTCTTCCGACCGCCAAGTTAAATCCAAGATCCGATGGGAATGGAATCTTAGACTTTTGGGGATTTCCCTTGGATTGATCTTGGGCATATTTCTAATCGCTGTTGTGGTTCATACGATACAGGCGAGACGCATTGCTGAGGGACTGTCGCATCTCGCCAAGCAAGAAATGGCTAAACAAAATTACGCCATGGAAATTAAATGGCTAAAGCAGTTGGTTGCGTTCGATTTTCGCTACGACCACGCGTTGGAACGATTAGCGATCGCTTCCAATCAATCGGTGGGCTCTCCTGCGGAGGTGGAGCAAGCCCGACAATCGCTCATACGGGCTATGGCTTCGCTCGACGAAACCAAGGACCAAGAACGTCTTCAGCTTTTGCGACGGCTGTTGGTCCAAAGACTGCTCGAAATACCAGCAACCTGGGCTATGGAAGCGGAAAAACAGATTTTGTTACTCAATGCTCCCCCCGAGGATCACGAAGTTCTGCGATGGTTGGCATTAAGTCTATACATCCAAGTAGAGAATGGCGAATGGAGGCCACGAGAGAAGAAGCGATTCGATCGAGACAAGGAATTTTGGAAATGGATGAGTTGTCAAAGTGTCGGTGATGTACTCGAAGCAGCAGAGGCAGCCAATCCGAGAGCAATCGACCTAAAGATCGCGCTCGGGAGCGCCTATTTGGAACGCCCAGAATTGTTCGAAGTATCGCTCGACGAAGCCACTAAATCCCGCTTTGAGGAGAAAGCGAATCGTGTCGTCGTTGATCTGAAAACGCAGGACGACGGACGAGCTCAGTGGACATCCTATAATTTTTCCCAGAAGCTGGGGAACAAGCAAACCGAAGATTTATTAACGCAAATTTCTTCCCAGGCTTTGGATCGTTTATCGGCTCCATCCGGTTCGTCCTCTAATACAGAGCGATTGGATATACTTCCTGCCTCGCGCTATTGGGATTTGGCAATTGCAACGACGCGAGCAGCCAAGTGGGAGGCCGAAGGTCGCGTGCGCGAGTCAGACGACCTCTACGAACGCTTGATCGCCATGGATAATTCTAAGGTTCCAGAGCAGCAACTGGCTGACCTATACCTTCAGTATGGTGGATCTCAATCGCGGAGAGGAGAGATCTCATCTGCTCTTGCAACCTTGCGAAAGGGATGCAAAGAAACCAGCCCAGCAAGCGCCTTGGAACTTTGGGAACTTATTGCTGTGATTCAATGCACACAGAACGATCCTGAACAAGCAGCAATTGCTCTAAGCGAATTGGAGCAAGCCATACAAAATGCCCGTAATCAGTATCTTGCTTCTCCCACTCGGGACGCGATTCGCGAAAAGGAACTCAAGCGTTTAGCGCAGATCCGTTGGCATGCTGCGCTACTGCGTTCGGAACAGGCTTTAAAGACGAAACCATCTTGGGAAAATATCCAAGTGCTGGTCGAATTGCTACAGACCCAGCAGGACATCGTGGGGAACCTTCGATTAAAGGGTCAACTACTTCTGGCCGACACCTATGCTCGAATCGGGTTCTGGGATATGGAAGCGAGAACGCTTGAAGACGTTCTGAACTTGGTACCAGACAACAAGACTTTTCGAAAACGGGTTGCCGAGACTTGGTTAAAAGCTGGTCTGTTATCGCGAGCAGAATTGCAATTTAAATTGGCGGATGATGGCAGTTTTTCTGACTCGCTGCAACATTTTCAGGTCATGCTCGAACTTCAACGTTCTTTACCGAAGTCCCTACGAAGAATAGATCGTCTGCGACAATTACAAAAGCAAACGCGACAACGAATGCTTAAAGAAAAGGAGTCTACCCAACTCCATGATCGGGCGTGGGTATTCGAATTGATGGAATCCACCCGCGTGGTCGATTCCCTTGAGTCAGATAAATTGGAGTTGGGTTTGGATAACGAAAAGGGATTGGCCCAACTGGTCATGACCTATCCAGACCAAGCTGAACTTCAGTCACTCGGGGCGCGAACCTTCGCCGCTGCGGGCAAGGCTGATATCGCAGCAATCGCGTTGGGCAATTTGGATCGATTGAAACCGGAAGCCCCCAAAATCTGGTTTGAAACTAATCTGCAAATTCAGCTACAGCAAAAACAATTCGTCAAGGCCAAGGAGTTCATTCAGAGTTTCGCAGAGTTAGGCGTCGTTTCTCGGGAAGAAATCAATCAAATCTCCGCCCGTGCATTTGCGGAAGCGGGAGATATTAACGAGTCCTGTCGTATATTGCTCGATTCCGCGGAAACCGATGATATAACCTACTTGTTCTTTCTCGCCAATCTTCTACTTCAAGCGACGCTCGACGAACGTCGACAATCTGAGCAGCCGCCGTCGCCCCAGGACTTGTCAAAAGCTCTCGAGAACATTGTGGCTCGCATACAAAAACTCGACGGGCCAAAAGGTCCACTTGGACAGTACCTCAACGCCGCGATGATTTTAAGAAAAGCCCAACGAGATGGTGATACTAAGGAGCTCGATCTTGCTAGTAAGGCGATCGGTCGCGTTATTGAAGTTCGCCCAAGATGGGTAGAAGGGTTAAAGCTAGGGGGAGATATCCTCGTTGCAGCAGGCGATGCCGAAGGGGCTGTGAATTTTTATAAGCGAGCCATTTCGGAGGGGGATTCGCGGGTTGCAACGACCTTTTTGTTAGCACAACAATTAAGCCTTCTCGGACGATTCAGCGAGGCAGAAGCTGAATTCCAACGCATTTCACACCTCGGACAATCAAGCCGTGTCATCACGGAATTTGCAATTGGTCTCGAACAACGTCGAGGGAATGAATCGAAAGCGTTGGAATTAGCGAGGGATGCCACTTCTCGCCATCCTCAAGACGCTTCAGCTTGGATGATCCAGGCGCAAGCAGCCTTCTATCGTTACACCTATGCCCCAGAACCGGAAGCAGGTTTACTAGACGAGGCGGAAGACTGCTTAAGGAAAGCCAATGAATTGTCCCGTGGAGCAGACGTGTCGGTATGGCTTTCTCGACTTCGAATCGTTTCGCGATTTCGGGGTCCCGAAGCGACACTTGCTCTGACTGAGGAATTGCGTCAGAGCTCCATTTCCGAGAAATCAAAAGGTCTCCTGGCCGCCCAAGCTTATATCGGTTTACAAGATTACGCCAATGCGATTGAATCGTTGACGGTTAGCGCAAAAAACTTTCCCTACGATGTCGATATTCTCATCGCGTTGGTGGAAGCCTACCGATCAAGCGGTCAATCCAATCAAGCTCTCGATACTTTAGAAAGAGCTTACCGACTAAATCCGAAACGAAGTGACATCGCCCGCTCACTAGCGATAACACTAGCGACCAACGCCCCCAGGGGCACCACCGTTCCATGGGCGCGGATCGCATCAATTGTCGAGGGAATCGAAGCTCAGAGTTCCGATTCTCGGAATTTATTCCTTGCATTTCTTTTGGTGACCCAAGGATCCGATTCACAGCATGCTCAAGCGCTGAAGTTGTTAGGGGACTTACTCCTCAGTTCAGAACGCGGTATTGCAGAAGATGCGATCCGCCTGTCAATCAGCATTCACCGTCAATCCTGGGAGCTGGCAAAAAAGCAAGATCGAGTCCAGCAAATGTTGGTTGCACAACAGGAAATCCAGCGACTGTTTGGAATTCTTTGGCGATCGCCTGAGCGCGCAGCCTTAATCAATGATCTCTATCAACATTCCGACTTTTTGTTGCAGGCCGGTGATCGAAAAAGCGTGGTTGATTGGATCGTTGAGTTCGACCGAATCGCCCCGAATAGCCCCATGCTTCTGAATTTACGATTCCAGTTAGCTTTGGCTGAAGGACAGAACAAAGGTCTTCCGGACAAAGTTCGGGAGTGGGTAGGAGATAAACAACAGCGGAATAATGCCTCCCTTCTCGCAGAAGCGGGACGACTTCTTTCCGAGCAAGGTTTCGCTGTCGAATCGCTTCCTTATCTCGAAGAGGCGTATCGAATGGATTCACAGTTTTTGCGACCGTTCATTGTTGGGCTTTCTCGCGCTGAGCGACTGGACGAGGCGCTGAAGTTATGCGTCGAACGATATAAAGCCGAGCCCAATGTAGAGACTGTCTGTCTATTGACAGATTTGTCGATCTTAAGCCTCAGTCGCTCCCCATTGGATCCGGGTATCGATAAGATGATCAGTGACTCTTTAATGCGATTTCCCGCTAGTCCCAAACTTATGGAATTGGTGGGAACCCTTCGTCTGTTCCAGCAGAGATACCAGGAATCCTTTGAACTGTTGGTTCGCGCTGAGAAACTTGCTCCGCGCAGTATTATGACACTCAACAATCTCGCTATCGCAGCCTCTGAGATACCGGGGAGGGAACGAGAGGGACTCGCGAGGATCGAGAAAGCGATCGACCTATACGGCAACACACCCGAATTGCTCGATACTTTAGGCACGGTCCAATTGGCCTGCGGATTGGCGGACAAGGCAGAGGCATCTTTAAAAAAATCTTGGGATGAAAAGCCGGATAGCCGGACTTTATTGCATCTCCTACAAGCGTTCCAAGCCCAGGGTAAATCTAAGGAGCTTCGAGAACACATACGATCCTTCCAGCTTTCTGATCTGCGAGGTTTGGCGATGACGAAGCGTGAACAGCTAGCCATCGAGTCTCTCTTAAAGTCGAAAGATCTAACTAGTAACGAAGGGGCTTCACTATGACGCAATTAGCACTAATTCAGCGGCTAGGTTTGATCATTGGGTTTGCGATTTTAGCCAGCCTAGCTCCCTCCTGGCTCGAGGGAAAATCGCGACCAGGGGTACCCTCTGAAAAACTTGCTGAAAACCTAAGCACCTTCCCGATGAAACTCGGGGACTGGGAATGCGTTTCGGAAGAGACGCTTAAGCCTCAAGTCGAGCGCACCCTGAAGTGCTATGGCTATATCAATCGCGTTTATTGGAACTCACAGACTGGCAACCGCGTTTCGCTCGCCCTTTTGTTCGGACCTCGGGGGCCTATGGCGGTCCATACCCCAGAGATTTGCTACAGCAGCCGCGGACGATTACCCGTCGGCGAACCACGCGAAGAGGCTCCTCGCGGCGCCGTCAGTGGCAACTCGTTTTGGCGTTTAGGTTTCAAGCTACCCCAAAGTGAGAGCTCGGATATCGACGTCTGGTATGCCTGGAGTGACGGAGACGAGTGGATTGCCAGTTCCTACCCTCGTTATTGGACAACTGATCGTCTCTTCAAAATTCAACTAGCAGGCCCCTCTTCACCCACAGGTGAAGAAAGCGCTTGCGAATCTTTTCTTCAATCTGCTGTTCCTGCGTTCCGTACCTGTCTTGAACAGTAAGTACCTCTCTTGAACAGCACGAAAACAAAACGTCCCTTTTTTACATTGCAACCACAACATGAGTATTTTGGCCGAAACGATTCCAAGCAGGGAAGAGCAGACAGAATCAAGTCATAATTCACACCCGGATGAATATCATACCTATCCGTTTCCTATTGAGCCCTGGCCCGAATTTGGGAAAAGAGTTCCTGACGGGGTCACCCGTTGGCACTACTTTCGACGCAAATATATGATCGAGAGAATCATCGGTTGCCTGTTATTAGTCATGGCTAGTCCAATCATAGTTGCGCTGTGGTGTCTGGTACGTTTGCATTCAAAGGGAGGAGGTTTCTTTCGTCAGACGCGCGTTGGATATCGGGGTAATAATTTTGAGATCATCAAGCTCAGAACTATGTATGCCGATGCCGAAGCCGATGGCAAAGCTCGATGGTGTGTAAAGGGAGATCCACGAATCACTTCTCTGGGGCGAATCCTTCGCAAGACCCATTTGGACGAATTGCCACAATTGATTAATGTCGCCCGAGGGGAAATGGCGTTGGTTGGGCCTCGCCCAGAACGCCCCTGTTTTGTTGCCCAATTGAAAAAGGAAATCGAAGGATACGAACGACGACTCTCGGTTGTACCTGGAATCACCGGATTGGCGCAGATCAATCTACCTCCCGATGAAACAATCGATGATGTGCGGCGCAAGCAGTACTTGGACTTGCTCTATATCGATCAGACCAATCTTTGGCTGGATATTCGCATGACTCTGGCAACTTCGATTCGAATGTTCGGAATTCCGGGCGATATCGTGATTCGAATGCTAGGTCTCTATCGCCCCATCCCTGCATCGCTTGCAAAACAAGCGTCAAATCCTCGTCGAACGATCGTTATCGACCGGACGGTAGAGGACGATGTCTCGCCAAAAAAACCTTTCCCGCAAGCGATCCAGCGATCGAGTCTACAAGTTTCCCACTCAGCACAGACGCGAGCACTCCCATCCTTCGTTCCCAACGCATTCACCGTCGACGTGGAAGACTACTTTCATGTTTCAGGATTTGCGAACTGCATTTCCTCACGCGATTGGGACTCGTTTCCCTGTCGTGTTCAAGGCAATACCGAGAGGTTGCTGGATCTCATGCAGGAGAAGAAAGTTCGTGGTACGTTTTTTGTTCTCGGTTGGGTGGCAGATCGCTACCCGCGGCTGATCCAACGAATTGCTGACGAAGGTCATGAACTGGGATGCCATAGCTATTGGCATCGACTGGTCTACGAAATGACTCCTACAGAGTTTCTTGAAGACTTGAATCGCGCACGGGTTTCCATCGAACAAGCTGCCGGAGTAAAAGTTTTTATGTACCGAGCCCCGAGTTTCTCGATTACCAAATCGTCACTTTGGGCCCTCGATATTCTGGCTGAGCAGGGGTTCACGGTAGACTCGAGCATCTTTCCTATGAAGCGAAAACGGTACGGGATGCCGGACTCCACATCGGAAATCCATCTGCGTCAGGGAATTCGCCAATCCATTCTCGAATATCCCCCGACTGTCTGGCAGGCGGGCCCTATTCGTGTGCCAATCGGAGGAGGGTACTTCCGACTAGCACCGAAATGGCTCACCTCTGCTGCTATTTGTGGAACTCGCTGCGCCGGGGTTCCATCCATGTTCTATATTCACCCTTGGGAGATCGATCCTGAGCAACCGAGGGTGGCAGGTGCCACTCTGGCAAACCGGGCACGGCATTACGCTGAAATAAGAAGAACTTATGGAAAGTTATCCTGGCTGCTGGACCATCATCGCTTTTCCACAATTAGTGACGTCCTAAGTCATTTCCACGTACCCCAAACCACACCAGCTCCGAGCGCATACACCGAATTGGTAAATACATGTTAGAGGCTGTTGCACGCAAATCATCTCCAACTATTCAAACAGCGAAACCACAAATCCTATTTCTGGCACATCGTTTCCCTTTTCCTCCGGATCGTGGGGACCGTATCCGATCCTGGAATATTCTCCGCTATCTATCCGCGAGAGCAAATGTAAGTTTGGCTTGCATTACTGAGTCACTGGTATCCAGGAGAGACATAGAGTTTGTGGGATCGACTTGTCAACGACTTGCCATTGCGCCTGTCGGTCCTCGTTGGCGCTGGGTTCAAGCAGGAATGTATTGGATGACCGGGAAATCGTTGAGCGAAGGGTTGTTTTGGTCGAGAAGTCTTTCTAAAACGCTCGATTACTGGTCGGATCTCGTTGAATTCGATCAGGTCTTTGTCTATTGCAGTAGCATGTTTCCCTTCGCCGAGCGAAAAGCTTTGCGCTCGATTCCATGCGTGGTCGATTTGATTGATGTTGATTCACAGAAGTGGAACGACTATGCCGTCCATTCTAGCTGGGTGAAGCGGAGTATTTTCCGATCCGAAGCAACCCGAATTCGCCGTTTGGAACACGACTGCATCGCGAGAAGCAAAGCGGTACTACTAGCATCGGAGGCCGAAGCAGATCTATTGAGGAGCCAGTTGCCGCATCGGAGTGCGTCTATTCTGGGTGTAAGCAACGGTGTGGATTCTGAATATTTCCATCCTAAACACCGTGAAAAGGAGAAACTTTCTTCTCCCCAACCGCTCGATGGAAAACGCACTTCAGAATTGCGACTTGTCTTTGTGGGCGTATTGAATTATCTGCCGAATGTGGATGGCTTACGTTGGTTCCTAGAACACGTTTGGCCAAAACTACGGCAGCACCTTCCCACCGCAACGATCGAAATCGTCGGTAAAGATGCTAACACGCAGGCTCAGAAGTTCGCTAGCTATCCCGGAGTGCAATTGACCGGTGCGGTCGCGGATGTGCGACCGGCGATCGCAGATGCCGACGTGGTGATTGCTCCTCTGAAGATCGCACGAGGAATTCAGAATAAGGTTCTCGAAGCCATGGCGATGGCGAAACCGGTTGTTGTCACGCCGCAGGCTGCCGAGGGGATCGATGCAGTTCCAGACAAGCATTTCGTCGTAGCGGATTCCGTAGATGAATGGCTAGAAAACTTGATTGCATTGGCTCGATCACCTGAGGTGTGTCAGGAAATGGGGATGGCGGCTAGAGAGCTGATTGAAAAGGAGTTCAATTGGTCATCCTGTCTCGAACCTTTGGATGCTCTGTTAGGAATCAGATCCTCTAGCGCCCCCCACTCGCATCTTGCCGATCAAAAAGTTGAGTAGATAAATGCACGTGCAGACATCGATCTCAGTAAGGCCCCGTGTAGGATTTGTGGTTCATGTGATGCAGGTCGCAGGGGCAGAGATGCTCGTAACTCGGATCATCGAACGTCTGCGTAACAAGGTCGAACCAACCATTTTTTGCCTTGATTCTTTGGGTGCTCTCGGTCAAAAGATGCTGGATTTAGGAGTTCCCGTCGTCGTTCTCGGTCGCGTTCCTGGGATTGATTACGCTTTGCCTTGGCGATTTGCGAGGGAACTGCATCGCCGCGAGATCGATATTCTTCACGCCCATCAATACACACCCTTTTTTTACTCTGCGTTGGCCAAGCTCTATGGAGCTTGGAGAGTGAAAATTATCTTTACCGAGCATGGACGACATTACCCAGATCATGTTTCTTGGAAGCGACGATTGACCAATCGATGGGTATTTTCCCGCCTCTGTTACGCGCGCAGTGCGTGCTGCAATTTTGCGGCGAGGGCGACCGAAATCAACGATGGCCTTGATCGTGTCGAGACGATTGCTAACGGAGTTGATTTAACCGAGGTAACCCCACTGGGGTCTTCAGAAGAGAAGCAGCAACTACGAGGGCGTTTGGGATTGGATACCGATCGACTTTACGTTGCATGTGTGGCACGATTTCATCCAGTGAAGAATCATGCGATGTTGCTTCGAGGCTGGAAAATCGTTCAGGATCGGATACCCGACGCGAGGCTCTTGCTGATCGGCGATGGTACTGACAGGGAAAAAATGGTTGCGCTGGCTGAGAATCTCGGGATCACCTCCAGCGTCCAATTCTGGGGTGTCCGGCACGATGTCCCCGACCTTTTGCGAGCGGTAGATGTCTTCACCCTAACGAGCGAGACAGAAGCATCGTCCCTGACGCTCCTGGAAGCCATGGCATGCGGGTGCCCCGCAGTCATCACCGATGTAGGTGGTAACGGCGAACATGTGACCGACGGTGTAGACGGGTGGCTGGTCCCGCGTCACGATCATGCAGCGCTCGCTGAACGATTGACCCGAGTTCTAGAGGAACCCGAGTTGCGAGATACGGTAGCTTCCGCAGCCCGCCGGCGAGTCGAACGGCAGTTCTCCTTGGACGATACCGTCGCGAAATACGACGACCTCTACATGTCGGCAGCACGAGTTCAGTCGCGATGACGGCCGTTCTCAAGTTTATAGGACAAACGTTTGCGTTGTGCATGGTTTTACCGCTATTTGTTTCTCATGCGATCGCTTCACGATTGAAATCGTCCGACGATTCCTTGGTGGGTCATTCCCATCTTCTCGCGGTATTTCCGGGAAGAATAGGATCCTATTTACGGGTTGCTTTTTACCGCAGGGTGCTCGCATTCTGCGATCCGAGCGCTTGCATCGAGTTCGGAGTTCTATTCTCAAAATGCGGGACAACGATTGGCAAGAACGTATACATCGGGCCCTATTCTCAAATTGGTTTGGCAACGATTGAAGATGATGTTCTGATCGGCCCCTCGGTCTTGCTGTTGAGCGGTTCCACAGCGCATGGATTTCAACGGCTGGATATTCCTATCCGTGAACAATCAGGTGTGGTGCAACGATTGAGGATTGGTGCCGATAGTTGGATTGGAGCTGGCTCAATTCTCATGGCCGATGTTGCATCTCAAACCATCGTTGGAGCCGGAAGCGTGGTCACCAAGACATATGCGACGCAGCAAATCCTTGTAGGTAACCCAGCCCGCCTACTTCGCTCGCGAACCCAGTCCGACACCCTCTCAATCCAGTAAACACCTTCAGAATAATCGCTACATTCGACCCATCTGCCGCAATCCCCCCAAATTCCGGATCGCATTTACTCAAGAAGCTTTAGATTCGTGAACTGAGGTCTAGAGTACTACAACAAAGCAGGAAAAGTGATTCTGAAGGGCCGGTCTTGAACCGCGGTCACCCACGGGAACGAAGTCTAGCCTAATCAGGAGAAGCACATGAATTTATTCGAAAATACCCACAGCCATGGGTGTCGTTTTCCATGATTGATTCCCAACGATCCACCACAATCATCGAGCCCACCTCGGGTTGGAAGTGCATTGACACCCAGGAACTCTATCAATATCGCGACCTGATTCGATTCCTGTCCTGGCGTCAGATCAAAGTGCTTTATGCGCAAAGCGCGCTGGGTATCGGATGGGCAATCCTGCAACCGCTTCTGACCCTTATGGTATTCGCGGTGGTATTCGGTAAGTGGACACGTGTGGATTCTCATGGCGTCCCGTATCACTTGTTCGCGTTTTGCGCAATCGTTCCGTGGACCTACTTTGCAAATTCGATTCTTGAATCGGGGAGCAGTTTGGTTTCGCAGTCGGACATGATCAGCAAGGTATATTTCCCTCGCGTTATTCTCCCGCTTTCAAGTGTACTTGCAAAATTACTCGATTTTGCGATCGCGTTTTCGATATTGGTACTGCTCCTCTGGATGCAGGGTTATCCGCCCACGATTCGACTCTTGGCTCTCCCGATTTTCCTGTTCGTTATGATAGTTTCGGCACTTGGGATCGGTCTTTGGTTAACAACTTTAGCTGTCCAATATCGGGACTTCAAACACGCAATGTCATTCCTTGTTCAGCTGGGGATGTTCGCATCGCCGGTCGCCTACTCGACAACTGCCGTCCCTGAGAATTGGCAAATTTGTTATGCACTTAACCCGATGGTTTGCGTGATCGAGGGTTGCCGAGCGGTATTGCTTGGATCGACCGAGGTCCCCTGGGGATTACTAGCGATCGGAGGATTAAGTGCTTTGACGCTTTTGATTTCCGGCTTGCTTTTCTTTCGAAGGCAAGAACGTTTATTCGCGGATCTAGCATGAATTCGATGTTCGCTATCGAGGTACAGGGGCTTTCGAAGGCCTATCGGATCGGTACGCGCGAGGCTCCTGTCGACTCTATGATGCAGTTGGCGGGCCGAATATTGATGTCCCCGTGGCGAAATTGGCGTCGCCTCGGCCGAATGGATGTCACCAAAGACCTAGGCACCTCGCAGGACCTTCATTGGGCTTTACAAGATCTCTCTTTTCACGTCCGTGAAGGGGAGTCTTTGGCGGTGATCGGACGCAACGGCGCAGGAAAAAGTACATTGCTGAAGATTCTTAGTCGCATCACAGAACCGACGTCAGGACGCGCCGTGATCCAGGGACGAGTTGCCAGTCTGCTGGAAGTGGGAACCGGCTTTCATCCGGAACTTACAGGCCGCGAAAACGTCTACATGAACGGAACCGTTCTGGGGATGACCAAGAGGGAGATCGACCGAAAATTCGAACGCATAGCTGAGTTTTCGGGGGTTGAAAAATTCCTCGATACCCCCGTGAAACGCTACAGCAGCGGCATGAAGGTAAGGTTGGCGTTTGCCGTCGCCGCGCATCTCGATCCAGAACTTCTGATCATCGACGAAGTGTTGGCGGTCGGTGACGCGAGTTTTCAAAAACGGTGTATGGACCGAATGGCGGAAATATCCCGCGAGGGACGGACAATATTATTTGTCAGTCATAACTTGGATTTGGTAGATCGTCTGTGCCATCGCGCGATCGTGTTACGACAGGGAAGCCTGCAATACGAAGGAACAGTCCAGGATGCGATTTCGCACTATTTGACCGACGAAGCGCAATGCGGATCCGTTCGCGACCTCACGGTTCACTCGAGATCCGGCGATGGTAGGGCGCGGTTCGCGCAAGTCGAGATACAGAATTCATTGGGCCATCCCTGCGTGTTTCATCGCTTTGGCGATACCCTGCGCGTCGCGATTACAATCGATGCGGACTGCGAATTGCGTGATGTAGGAATTGCAGTAATCCTGAACTCAGCGTCTGGGAATAGGATCATAACAAGCTGGAATCGCGAAACCGACTCGACGTTCCATTTCGATCGAGGAAGCCATCGATGTTATTGCGATTTCGAGAACCTGCGTTTGCGGCCTGGCCATGATTTATGGGTTAGCCTTTGGATGGAGCAAGGTGGTAGCGTACTCGACTTTGTCGAATCGGTTATCGAGATCCAGTGTCGCGCGGAAGATGAGGCAAGCCAGAGGTTATCGACCGACCGATCCCAGGGAGTGATCGCACTCCCTCAACGATGGGGCATCGAAACCATCGATCATTCCCCAGCGAAAGAAGTCGTGGTTCACAGATGATCCAACGCCTGCTCCCCCTCCGCGTGCGGGCCGCCATGCGTTCCATCGCTCGGCTCATCGAAAAGGACCGGGATCTTGTTTTTCGTGTTCTACGCCGTGTCAGAGTGAAATCGCTGATCGACGTGTTTGCATCTTTCGAAGATGGTGGAGGACAGGGTGCATCGCACTATTCGATCTGGTTAAAGTCCCGATGTACACCCCTTACTTTGAGAAGGGGATCGAGCGACTTTTCGGTATTCCGTCAGGTGATTCTCGAGGATCAGTACGACCTAGCCGAGATCAAGCATCCGAAGTACATCGTTGATGCTGGTGCCAATATCGGATTGACAAGTATGGTTTTCCTCGAACGATTCCCTGACTGCAGGGTGCTGGCTATCGAACCTGATTCTCAAAACTATTCCATCGCAAAAAAGAACCTTGAGGTCTACGGCGATCGGTGCCTTTTATACCCCGTAGCCCTTTGGTCAGAAGAAGGTGTTGTCGAAGTGCAGCGAGGAGTATTTCGCGACGGCCTGGATTGGTCGTGTCATACTGTCGCCACGTGTGAGTGGACTGCAACGGCAGTCGACGCGCGCACGATGAACTCACTCCTCGCCGAGGCCAGATTTCCTCGCATCGATTTTCTCAAAGTCGATATAGAAGGAGCCGAGTTGCAAGTATTCGGGGAGGGAGATACGCATTTTCTGGAGGTAACGGAGATATGCGCGACCGAGTGCCATGACGATCGATGTTCTGACACATTTGTCCAATGCGTAAATAGGTATGGATTCTCCGTTCGATACGAGGGTGAACTGGCCATCGCTTGGAGGCATTCAACATCCGACGATCAGGCTGCTAACGAATGCAAATAACCACCGTCATTCCTGCTTACAATGCGGCTAGCTATATTTCCGCAGCAATCGATAGCGCGCTCGATCAAGACGGGGTCGACCAACAGATCATCGTCATCGATGATGGTTCCATAGACGAAACTCCGTCAATTCTCCAATCCTATGGGAGTCGGATCGATACGATTCGGCAACCCAATCGCGGGCTTTCCTCGGCGAGGAATCGAGGAATCCAAGCCGCTCGGGGCAAATTCATAGCCTTTCTAGATGCAGACGACGTCTGGTGTCAGGGCAAGTTGTCGCGTCAGGTCGCTGCTCTCGAGCGATCACCGACGGCCATCATGGTCCATTCACGAACCGTATCGTGGGACCCCACGAGCGGAGTGGAGAGCGAGTTCGTCAAGGCTCCATCGGAGGATTACCAAGGTGATTGCTTCGCAAAACTGTATCGGTCCAATGCGATCTGCGTCTCGTCGGTGATGGCGAGAACTAGCCGCCTACGAGAAATCGGTGGTTTCGATGAACAGATTCTTCGCCCAACGACACAGGACTATGATTTATGGATGCGGATCGCGTTCGAAAGCCCGATCGTCTATGACGGGGAGAAAGGAACGCTCTATCGCCGTCATGACAGGAATGCGAGTCATCAAATGCAAATGATGCTCGAGGACCATATTTACGTGACTGAGAAGGCGCTCTCCTACGGTTCCGAACGATTGCATCGAGAGCTAGGGAAAAGTATTTGCCGCATGAGGCTGGCCGATCTCTACTTCGATTTAGGATATTGGCATTACGGTCATGGGGATCTCGTTTCAGCGCAGCGATGTTTTCGCAGCGCCGTACGTCATGGACGCCGAGATCTTCACAACCTCCTTTTCGCGTTTCTGCCCCTTGGCCTTCTGGCCAAAGCCTCGCGCAGGCATCTAGCCAAGGTTACCGCCTAGTTCGATGGAGATAAATGCGAATGGCTAAAAATACCCAGGGGATCATTCAGTTGCTCGCATCAAGTCAACTTGGAGGGGGCGAGATGGTCGCAATCGATTTGGCCGGTTCCCTTCGCGAGGCGTTCGCAGGGATACGGGTCTGGACGCCATCCACAGGGGCAGCGTTGGACGAGGTGCGGCGCAGGGATATCCAAGCGACTTCAATACCATACCTTGGAATTCTCACGGAAAGATCGACGGCTCGCGTTCGTGCGTTTATCCGGGCGATGTGTGCGCTGGGACGCTATCGACCATCCTTAATCCACGCGCACTCGCCCTACGCCTACCGAGCGATTTCTTTGTTTCGCCGGGCATTTCGGTTCCGTTCTATAGTCCACATCCATCTGGATACCGATCCGAAGACGCTGAGTTGGTGCTTCAAAAACCCGCCTGACATGGTGGTTGCCTGTGCCGAATATCTGGTCCCATCGATCCAAACCGCCCTGAACGCCGTTGGGGCTGATCAAACGAAGATCATCGTATGCCGCAATTCGGTCGATATAGAGCGCTTTGTTCCAGGAGATCGAAATCGCGCTCGGCGGGAGTTGGGTTTCTCAACCGATTCCATAATTCTGATGATGCTGGCCAATCTCAGTCCTCATAAAGGACAAGAGACGACAATACAAGTGGTTCGTCTCCTGCGCGATCGAGGATTGCCTGCGGAAGCCTACCTGGCAGGAGTGGACCGAGATCAAACCAATTACGAAGAGGACCTGAAGCAATTGGCTCATTGCTCGGGGGTTGCAGACGCGATTCACTTGCTTGGTTTCCGACGTGACACCGAACGCCTGCTTCAAGCGGCCGACTTTTTTTTGCTACCATCGACTCATGAAGGCCTTCCCTTATCGATCCTCGAGGCGCAGTCGGTACGAGTCCCCGTCTTGGCCGCTCCCACGGCAGGAGTTCCTGAAGTTGTTAAACATGAAAAGACTGGATATCTCATTCCCGCAAAAAACGCTGAGGAGTATGCGATGACCATCGAAAGGTTGTTGTCGTCCCCTTCCCATGCACATCGCGTGATCGATCGAGCTCAAAAAATGGTCCTCGCGGAATGTAGTCGAGCCACTTACGTACGATCTATTTCGGATCTTTATCGCGGACTTATCGGGCGAGGCTGATCGCGCATTTATGACAGGCATTACACAACGTTGGTACACCGTCACGGTCGATACCGAAGAGGAGTGGGATTGGTCGAGCGGCTATTCGACTCAGTCCCGTGACGTATCGAACATCCATGCACTGGAGCGATTTTCCGAAGCGTGTGTGAGTCATGGAGTTCCAGTCACCTACTTCACGAATCATACGGTTCTGTCACAACCCGAGACGCGAGCGGTGATCCAGCGATTGCACGCGAGCGGGATGGCGGAAATCGGATTGCATATCCATCCGTGGAATACTCCACCTTTAGCACAGAGGATTGCTGTTCCGTGCCGAGACAGTTTCCTAGCCAATCTTCCACGAGATGAGGCGATTGCCAAGCTCGATACCGTTTACGAAGCATTTGAAGAATCCGCGTTACCAGTACCGACCAGTTATCGCGGTGGGCGTTATTCCACCTCACCGTGGATCCAGGAATACCTGGTACATCGCGGATGCATCGCGGATGCGTCCATTTTGCCATACACTACATGGTGCGATGATGGCGCCCCGGATTTCCGCGATCGCAGCCCAAGGCCAGTCAGGCGATACATGCAGGGTTGGCCGGCGGCCCTGTGGGAGATACCACTGACAATGGGTTTTACCCGACTTCCATGGAACAGATGGCGATGGCTCTATCGATGGGGTGAGCAAACTCCATGGCGGCAGTTGCGACTTATCGGCATTGCAGAGCGATTATTCATCCGACGCGTTTGGATCAATCTCGAACACGAATTAGGGGAACGAGCGGCGGACCTGCTACGGGTGATTCGGCACACGGATTTGCAGCACGTCAATATCACCTTGCATAGCTCGTCTTTGAAACTAGGCTGCAGCCCGTACGCGACGCACAACGACGACATCGAACGACTTTACCGACGACTCGATGAGATATTGACACTTTTACAGGAATGGCCGGAATTCAAGCCGGTCGTGGTTTCAGATTTAGCAAAAAACTTAGAGAGAATCTACGATGCGAGTATTGGGAATAAGTCCACTCGATAAGGACGCGACGGTTTCATTCTTTGAGCATGGACGGATCGTTTTTGCTTGCGGAGAAGAGCGACTTAGTCGAACCAAACTGCAGGATGGGTTCCCTCACCGCGCTCTGGCAATGGGGCTGAAGTGGACGGGGTGGACGATTCCGTCCATCGATCGGGTAGCTTACGCGTTTTTTGATGCGAAACAGGAATCGGCCTTGATCCGAGAATCTCAACGGCTCGATCACGAATTTCAAGACTCTGAGAGCCTCTTAGATATTTGCCGTGAGCGAAACACACTCTTTCGACGCGAATCAAACCTAGATAGTGCGATTACGATTCCTGGGATTCCCAACCGCGAAGCGGAGTACATGGTCAAGAAACCATGGCACAAGAGGCTCGGTTATTGGTGGGCGACTCGGTTTCCTGCAGGCGAAAAGCGAACACACCGAAAATGGTTCCAAGATTGGATCGATCGCGCTATTGAGGAACACGAACATTGGAATGAAGTCTTATTAACAGCCCTTCGCGACCTAGGATTGGAGAAGAAGCTGGTTCGTTTTCATCACCATGATACGCATGCAGCCAATGCGTACTATTCATCAGGTCTTGAGGAAGCTCTAGTATTGGTACTCGATGGATATGGCGCAGGGTGCGCGGGTGGAGTGTATTCGGCAACCGATCAAGGACTGAAGTGTCTGCATCGGTATCGGTTTCCCAACTCGCTCGGGATTTTTTATGAGCAAGTGACTAGCGGCCTCGGTTTCAAACCGAGTCGCCATGAAGGCAAGATCGTGGGTCTGGCGGCTTATGGAGACCCGTCTTTGATAGCGCCGTATCTCCGCCAACGTTTCGATCTAGACAAAGGAGATATCCGTATCCGCGCAGGACAAAATGGATTTGTCTGCAGAGCCCTAGCGACACGATTTGCGAAACGCGACGTTGCTGCCGCTTATCAGTATACTTTAGAGCAGGTCGCATGCGAAAGCGTAGCTCATTGGCTGCAACGCACAGGACATCGCCATGTCGTGATGTCCGGAGGTGTTCACGCGAATGTGAAACTCAACCAACGTATTCAGGAGGTACCCGGTGTCGACGGCGTATTCATTTACCCCAATATGGGTGATGGAGGTTGTGCCACAGGAGCCGCGATGTTGGCCTATGGAACAGAACATCTGTCCTCTCGATCACTGCACGATGCCTACCTCGGTCCAGAGTACTCTGATTCTGAGATTCAGGCCGCAATCGAGGAAGCGGGTTTGACCTACCAACGATACGACCAGGTGGAAGAACGAATCGCAAGCTTGCTCGCGAACAATGCGATCGTGGCCCGCTTTGCAGGTCGGATGGAATATGGTCCACGCGCTCTAGGAAATCGTTCAATTCTCTATCCGGCGCGTGATCCCAAAGTGAATCAGTGGCTCAATGAGCAACTGGGTCGGACAGAGTTCATGCCGTTCGCACCGGCGGTCCTGGCCGAAGAAGCGCCGAACCTCTTCCACGGGGTTCGTCACAATTCGTTGAAGACTGCGGAATTCATGACGATCACATTCGATTGCACGGACCGCATGAAGCAGCACAGCCCCGCCGCGGTACATGTCGACGGAACCGCGCGACCTCAATTGGTCAGCGAGTCCTCCAACCCAAGCTTTTACGCAATTCTCAAACATTACCAATCCTTGACGAATATCCCCGTCTTAATCAACACCAGTTTCAACATGCACGAGGAACCCATCGTTTGTTCGCCCCAGGACGCGGTGAGGGCGTTTCTGTTGGGAAACATCGACTATCTGGCAGCAGGAAATTTTCTGGTCAAGCATCCTAAGGCACGCGAACATAAGGCCCAGCACGCCGCCCTGGCGAACGCATCTGCGGATTAATTGACCTCACCGACACTATGGAAAATACCGAGACAATGACAGTGGAGGAACGAGATTCTTCTCGTTCCGTGCCCAGCCGACCACATACGCTTGCTCGGGCGCCCTTGGTACTGAGCGAAATTTTTCCACCCACCAAGGGTGGTAGCGGTAAATGGCTGTCCGAGATCTACGCGCGCATAGGTTGCTTTTCCGGCGTGATGGTCGTCGGTACCCCCCCTCAGGTTGGATCCGATTTCGACGATCAGCGCTACCCCAAGCCGATCCTGCGCGAAGATCTATCGATGTCGTTTCGCGGCCTCGCCAATGTGTCGAGCTTGTTCGCTTACGGACGCATTTTTAGACGGGTTTCTCATCTCGTGAGGTTACATCGCGCGACAGAAATTCATGCAGCTCGCCCTTTGTTCGAGGGACTCGTGGCGCGATGGATCAAATGGCGGTGGGGAATCCCTTATCTATGCTTTGTCCATGGGGAAGACATCAATGTTGCCATGACCAGTCGCGAGCTTTCACTGCTTACCGCTTCGGTACTGAACAACGCAGATAAACTAATCGCCAACTCTAGCTTCACCCAGGAACTGTTACTGTCCGACTGGCGGATCCCTTTGAACCGAATTCAGTTGATGCACCCCGGCGTGGATTGCGAATTCTTTCAACCGCTCCCTGTATGTACTCCCCGCCAATTCTTTCCTCAAGACCGTCGGGTTCTTCTGACCGTCGGAAGGCTTCAGGAACGCAAAGGCCACGACACACTCCTGATGGGAATGCCATCCATTCGCGAACGACACCCCGACGTGCTGTACGCGATTGCGGGAGATGGTGAACAGCGGCCCAAGTTACAAAGACTCGTCGAAAAATTGAACCTTCAAGAACACGTCCGCTTCCTGGGCGAGATAGACGATAGCAAGTTGCGCCAATGCTATCGCGAATCCGATCTCTTTGTACTCCCCAATCGATCGGTAGGAAAAGATGTGGAAGGATTCGGAATCGTCCTGCTCGAAGCCCAAGCGTGTGGCAAACCTGTGATTGCAGGCCGAAGTGGGGGGACTAAGGATGCGATTGATGATGGGGAGACAGGGCTATTGGTCGATTGCCAGAACCCAGAGAGTCCCGGGGAATTGGTGAACGCCATCTGTGACTTGCTCGGTAATGCCGAACGGCTCAGGGTCTTCGGCGAGGCAGCCCGATCTTTCGTAAAAAACACCTTCCACTGGCCGATACTGGCGCAACAGGCCGAACACGCCTTGGCCCTGTCGACTCAATAAAAACAATCATCTAGAGATCGACTTGCCATGGGAGCTATTTTTGTTTACGCGCTCTTTTTCATTAGCTGCGTTATCGCTCTGGCTGCGCCGGCGCTCGGGTGCGTAGCCTTTTATTTCTTTAACCTTCTTGATCCTGCTTGGAATTGGCGATGGGATATACCTCAGGATCCTGGTTTTCAAAAATGGCTCGCTATCGCGATACTTCTCGGCTTTATTGCGCATCAAGGATGGCGTAGGCGTGTCACACAAACCACGCTGCTGACTCTCTGCTTGCTGATAGGATTCGTAATGCTTTGCTACCTCAGTTCAGTGAATTCGGCATATCCCACCAAAAGCGCCGTTTATCTTGATATGCTTTGGCGCATAGCGCTGATCGTCGGAATTAGTTTAATCCTCGTCGCCGATGAGAGTCGAGCAATGCTGCTGGCGATCGGCTGCGTGCTTGGACAGGCTTATAATAGTTTCCAAATCAATCTGGAATACGCGCAGCTCGGCTATTGCCGCTATGCTTCAATGACAGATTGGGGACTCAAGGGGTTAGACAATAATGGATATTCAATTCTAACAATCCCAGTGCTGGCGTTGTCGATAGCCTTTGTTCTTTCACCTTGGAAATGGTGGATCCGGGGGATCGCTATTGCGATCTGCCTGATGCAACTGCACCAATTGATGTTATTAGAATCACGAGGTTCGATGTTGGGAGCCGTGCTCACCGCCGTGATTGCCGTTTGGTATTGTCCTAAATCAGCAGTCACCAATACCGTTCTTTTGGTAGGTTTCGCGCTTGTATGCCTTTTGGCTGGTCCACCTGTGGTTCGCGAATTCGCGTCCAGCTTTGGCGGAGAAGGAGAACTAGACGTATCGGCAGAAAGCCGATTTCATCTTTGGAAGGCAGGCGCTGCGATTATATGGGACTACCCCGTGCTTGGTGTTGGGCCTGGATGTAGTGGATCTTTCGTCCCACTCTATTACGACTATGCTCTTTTGAAAGCGGAAGGCGAAAAGGCGCTTCATAATTTGTTCTTCGAAATCATGTGCGAAAATGGTATCTTCGCTGGATTGATCTACTTCGGATTCTTTTTGGTACCGTGGTCGATGGTATGGCTAAACCGCAGACGGTTCTTTCGTGAAAATCCGCGACAATGTACGCTCGCTTTGGGTGTTATCGCGGGTATTCCAGGCTATTTCTTGGCTAGTATGTTTTCGAGTGGAACACTGATCGAATCCAGCTACCTTTTGCCCATTATCGCGTGCGCTCTGATGAGTATGCGTACCAGGGATTCTCAGGCTCTGTCGCAGGAGATTGAATGAAAGGGGAGAGGAATGCGTGGCTAGATACGCTCCGCGCCACGGCAATTCTAGGGGTAATCGGTTGTCACATCAGTTCCTCATTCCGCGAACTGAACGCGCCACATGAACATCATTGGCTTGCGATTGCAGGCCTCGGCGGTCATGGAGTCGATCTGTTCTTTGTGCTCAGCGGTTGGTTGCTCGGGTGTTTGCTGTTGTCGGAGAAGACACGAACAAACCGTATCGATGTAAAACGGTTTTGGATTCGACGTTGGCTGCGAACGCTTCCCGCCTATTACACGATCCTGCTCCTGACCTTGGGTCAGCGGGTTCTCCAAGGAAGCTGGCAGTTTGAAGATGGGTACTATTTCTTATTACTTCAGAACTATGCGCTCGATCCGCTGCCATTTTTCGGTGTGAGTTGGTCGCTGTGCGTCGAGGAACAGTTTTATATACTGATCGCGCCGATGCTATTCCTCATCCCGACGAGGAATCTCATCACCGCATCGCTCATCTGCCTCGTTACAATACCAATGATTGCCAGGTGGTTAGTCGCAGACCCATACCCATGGATAACTCATTTGCGGATCGATGGATGCGCCATGGGGGTGTTGCTGGCCCATCTCTATTTGAATTATGCAGACTGTTGGAAGAAGATTCAAACGTGGGCTTCGTACGCCATTCCGATTGGACTGGCGATTCTCCTTTTCGCCGGAGTGCAGAGGTATCTCGGTAACGATGGCGATCTTCCATTGACATTCTATTTTCTTCTCAGCGGTTGTTTCGTGGTCCAATCGCAGACGAGTGATTTCTGGAAGCGTCGGGCGACGAACTCTCTATTGAAATACATAGCGACACGTTCCTACTCACTCTATCTGGTCCACATCGATGCCCTCGCGATCGCTCGACGTATCAACGATGATCATTTTCTGATCTATGGATTGATTTGCATTTTGGTCAGCATACTCCTCGCCGAATTGCTCTTCCGTGCTGTCGAGCAACCCTGGATGACATACCGCGACCGTGGAGACCGCGATACGATAACGAAGCTGGACAGTCAACAAGACAGTCATCAACCGATCCCTTCATCGATTCCATAACGACAGACGAACAAGGTACTGCTGCATCGATGTTTTTTTCCGGTGTTTATGTGTTGGCGGACAAACCATGGGTCCTAGCGGTGGCAGACAATACGCTGGCCACCGCAACTCGCGAATCTCGCGCAGCAGGCCAACGACCGCACTACCTCGTCTTTCGTACCTGGTATGGAGGGGATCTGCGTGGGGGAATCGCTGCGCTTCGACTCCTGGCGCGAGCGCGATTCCCGAAAGTCACCTGGATGTGCAACGCTCCGGCTGAGGTCGCGATGCTCCGCTCGCTCGGGCAACGTGCGATCTTTTGCCATCACAATCTCTTCTGTAATGAAAACGTATTCGATATTCAACCAAATCCGGTCGAGTATGACGCGATCTACATCGCCAGGCTCGACCCGTACAAAAGGATTTGGTTAGCCCGGGATATCCCAAAACTTCGAATCGTTACCGCGAATCCAAAAGATGCCATTCGCCTGAAGGACTGGGGATGCAACCACGCGAATGTCAATCAAGAGTTCATGGAATATACAGCGATCGCTCGCGAAATCAGCAAATCCTGTTGTGGGTTGGCGCTTTCCAAGAAGGAAGGAGGTATGCTGGCAACCACCGAATACCTTCTGTGCGGGAAACC
Organism: Pirellula sp.; assembly: GCA_046318795.1. Lineage (GTDB taxonomy): Bacteria > Planctomycetota > Planctomycetia > Pirellulales > Pirellulaceae > JBKCUI01. The sequence goes on along the minus strand of JBKCTT010000232.1, from coordinate 95,260 downwards.
TGTCATCACCACCCCTTCTCTCGGTGGGCGTGAATATTGGCTTGATTCGAGCAACTCCCTTAATATTACCGACTCTGCGCCGGATATAGCCAGTGCCGTCCGCTTGGTCGGAAACTCTACTTGGGATAGCAATACAATTCGCCAAAGCGCCTTGATTCGACTCCAGTGCCAACGCGGGATTCTCCTGGAGTATCTCGAGAAATTAACGAAACAGATGAAGCGACCGGCCGCATCCCAGATGGATGCGGATTGGTTGTACCAACAGTTTGTACTCGTCAAGGACATGCAAAGATTCCTAACTACGTCCCGATAAACGATCGATACTCCCTCGATTCCCCCCCAAAGAGAACGATGAACTACCTAACGCAAATCCAAGGTCATACCCTCTGGCGCCCTGGATTACATTCCGATGCGATCGTTGTCGACCTGGGCGCCAATCGAGGTGCGTTCTCTTCGCAAATGATCCATACCCACCGCTGCCGTTGCTACGCCTTCGAGGCCAATCCGAAGTTGGCCTTAGGAATCCAAACATCGCCAGCTTTGACGGTTTTTCCTTACGCGGTCGCTCGGGACAATGGTGTCCTGCGATTCCGTCTAGCACCCAATGACGAGGAATCGATGATCCAACGTTCGTCTGCCGAAAGCTCCGAAGGAGTGATCGACGTCGAAGCGATTCGTCTCGAACCCTTCTTAAAGAGCCTGGGTATCTCCAAGATTGATGTCCTGAAAATGGATATCGAAGGAGCGGAAATCGAAGTCGTGGAAAGCTGCTCCGACGAATTCCTTTGCAATGTCGGGCAAATCACGATTGAATTCCATGATTTCTTGGGGCTGACCTCCCCCGATGAAATCCATTGCGTAGTGAAGCGAATGGAGTTACTTGGATTCGCATGTATTAAGATTTGGAAGCATGCTTGGGGAGATGCCTTGTTCATCAACCGAGCGTGGCACACTCGATCGATGCCACAGATTCTTTGGTCCAAATATTGGACCCGCAACCTTTGGGGTGCCAAAAGAGTCTTGGCTAGAAAATTTTTACGCCAACCCTCGGAAAGGGGATCAGCCTGATGTGTGGAATCACAGGAATCGTATGGACCCATCCCTCAAAACGTTTAACGAAGTCGGAAGTGGAATGGATGACCCATGCAGTCGAGCACCGCGGTCCAGATGGGCACGGTGTCTACAGGGAAGAATACGCCAACGGTTGTGGTTTCGCCATGGGGCATCGGCGATTAGCGATCATCGATCAAGCCACAGGAGGGCAACCAATGGCCAATGCAAACGAGTCGGTACACCTCACATTCAATGGAGAAATCTACAACTATCGCGAATTGCGGCAATCGCTCGAGCAACAGGGATGCCAGTTTCGCACCCTCTCCGATACCGAGACAATTCTGCATGCCTACGAGCGTTATGGAGAAAACTTCGTCGATCATCTTCGAGGCATGTTTGCCATCGGATTGTGGGACAGCCGATTGCAAAAACTGATCCTGGCCCGAGATCGACTGGGGGAGAAACCTCTTGTCTTTTGCCGCGAAACCGATCGTATTCTCTTTGCGAGTGAGATCAAATCACTACGACGCGTGCGCGGAATCGGTACCCAGATACGTCCCGAGGCGATCGATCAGTACCTCCGCTACGGATATATTCCGCATCCCTGGACAGCCTACCAGGGGATCGAAAAACTCCCTCCCGGACATATCGGCATCTACCAGAATGGTTCTTGGAAAATTCATCGCTACTGGCAGCCACAACTTATGACCGACGATCGTATCTCCTTTGAGGATGCATGCGACCGAGTAAGACAGGAGATGGATGTAGCGATTCGGCTTCGAATGCGGAGCGATGTACCCATGGGTGCCTTTCTTTCCGGCGGAATGGACTCGTCCGTTGTGGTAGGGTTGATGCAACAGTACGCAACCTCTCCCGTCCAAACGTTTACCGTCAATTTCTTCGAAGATAGCTCCCAAGAGAATCTGCAAGCAGAGGAAATCGCGGGGCGTCTCGGGACCAAACACCGTCAGATAATTCTCCAGCCGAACGCTATCGATTCACTCGATCATCTGGTAACGTCCTTTGACGAACCATTCGCCGACAGCAGTGCGATCGCAACTTATTTCTTATCGCAATGGACGTCAAACTACGTCCGTGTCGTAATGACGGGCGACGGAGGGGACGAGTTGTTTGGTGGTTATGCCCGATACGAAACGATCGATCGATTGGGGCGCTTTGATAGACTGCCTCGGATGTTCAAGAAGCTGCTGACGGGCGCTTGGGTTGATTGGATACCGTCGCGACATCCCGAAAGTCCTATCAGCAAATTGCAACACCGCCTGCGAGTTCTCCGCCAGGATCCTCATGCTCGTTACAGCCACTGGGTCAGCCTTTTCTCACGGTATCAACGCGAATCGCTCTATCATCCTGACTATCTTAAGAGCGGGTGCTTTCAGGAAAACGACTCTTTCCTGATCGACTATCTGAACGAGTATTCCTGCGAACGTTCAAGCATTCGCGCAATGCGGGCCGATCTTCATTCCTATCTCCCCTGCGATATCCTCGCCAAAGTTGACATCACCAGTATGGCGCACGGATTGGAGAGCCGCAGTCCTTTCCTAGATCATGAACTGGTCGAAGCAGTCGGCCAATTTCCCTATTCGTTGCTCCATCAGCGGGGTCGCGTCAAGCCGCTCCTTGGAAAAACCTTTGAACAGTTTGTAACACTAGAGATGATGCAAAAACCAAAGGTAGGTTTCGGTTTACCTATGGAATTTTGGCGCCGCTCGGACTTTCAATGCTTGGCTAACGATCTCCTTCGCTCCCAGGACTCGTTCTGCAGTCGATATCTTCGATCGGATGTGCTAGCCACCATGCTGGATGAACATGCATCAACGCACATCAACCACGGTGAACGGCTTTGGTCTCTCGTTTTTCTGGAATCTTGGGCTCGAAGTTCAACGGAGGGATCGGGATCGGCTCGTCCAGAAGGTCTATCCATTCACGCTAAGTCGGACCCGGCTTCCGCGTTGCTCAACAAGTAAGCATCGCTCGTCTCCATCACTTTTATTTACCTGATGCAGTCCACCACTTTCGATTTCGCTGATCAACGACTAGCCCAGGAGGTTCACCGGATAAATCTTTTGATCTCCCATCCGAAACCTTATTCTTCACAGACTCTGGTGCCGATGGGAATCAGCCTGGTTTTTTCTCGAGGTGTGACCTCGCCAAACGACTGTTGGCTTCTTCAAGACCATGAAGGCGTTTCGCTCCCGTTCCAATCGAGTCCGCTTCAGCGGTGGCCAGACGGTTCAATAAAGTGGCTTCGTGTCGAGTGGTTGCACACTCCACAATGTGGAGCTAGCGAAGAGCGATTGAGCTTCCAGGTTTACAAGGGAGTTGGGCAGTGCGTTGAGGAATTGAGTAGCGGGCAACCGTGTGGGATGCCAGAGCAACTCGCCTTTCAATTAAGTTTGGTCGATAGCGAAGGTTTAAATTGGACGGCCGATCCTGTTGCTTGGAGAATCGAGGAAGATGGTCCTATCTTTCAGAGGCTCCATGGCGTGATGGATCTTCGCACCGATTCCAAGCGGCGTTGTCCGATCGCAATCAGTTGCACGTTACGATTTTATCCAAGGATTGGTTGCGCCATAACAAGATTACGTATTCGAAATCCGCAACCGTCGGGTCATCCGGGAGGGACTTGGGATCTAGGAAATAAGGGATCGTTCTTGATGCGCGATCTATCGATCGAGTACCCAGGCCCCTCGCCGTCGACATCGTATCGCTATTGGGTCCAGGTAGCACCAGATCAACCCTGTCATCAAGCCGACCAGTCCATTCAATTGTTTCAAGCTTCGAGCGGCGGTGAAAATTGGAATTCGCGAAATCACATCGACCGGTCGCAGAGCGTTCCATTGCCATTTCGAGGCTTCGAACTCCATTGCGACAATCGATGTGAACGCGGGGAACGATCCAGCCCGCGCGCCGGTATTGCTGCGGGTGGTAGTCAAATCGTTTTCGCCATGAGAGATTATTGGGAAAATTTTCCGAAGTGTATTTCGATTCACGAGAATCGACTGCGATTGGGGATTTTTCCTAAGGAATCCGGGTATCTTCACGAACTTCAAGGAGGGGAACAGAAAACGCACCAATGGGCGGTGTGCATCCAAAACTCCGAAGATCCCGAATCGCTCGCTTGGTATCGTTCGCCGAGTTGGGTGTCCCTGAGTCCCGAATCGTACGCGAGCGCGCATGCGGTGCCCCACCTAACACCTCGAGCAGCAGATCCTAATCGCGATTACGTCGAGTTGGTCGATGGAGCGATAGACGGCTCCGAGACGTTGATTAGCAAACGGGAGAAGATCGATCAGTACGGATGGCGAAACTACGGCGATCTATACGGCGATCACGAAGCGGTGTTTGGCGAATCAGAGTCTCCGTTGATATCCCATTACAACAATCAGTACGATTGCGTCGGCGCGTTTGCGATCCAGTACCTACGCAGTGGAAGACAGGAATGGTGGGACCAAATGATCGCGATGGCCGACCATGCTTGGGATATAGACACCTACCATACCGATGGAGACAAGAATCTCTACAACGGTGGTCTCTTTTGGCATACCTACCACTATGCGGATGCAGACATCGCGACCCACCGGAGTTATCCGAGCAAACTGTCTCAACTCGGTCGTATGCCGGGAGGAAACGATTTATCAGCTCTGGGGAAAACGGGAAAGGGGCTTGCCAAGGTCTATGCAATCGGTGGCGGCCCATCGGCTTCCCACAATTATCCGACAGGATGGATGCACGCCTACTTTCTTACCGGAGAGCAGGACTATCGCGAAGCGGCGATTCTGGCTGCGGATTATGTAACGCGAATCGAGGATGGAACAAAGACGATATTCCGCCTGCTTTCCCGTTCCGATACTGGACTGTCGATCGAAAGCGGTATCGGCTACTACGGACCGGGCCGCGCCTCAGGTAATTCCCTACATGCCTTGCTGACGGGTTATGAGTTAACCGAAAATTCTTCCTATCTCGAGTCCGCAGAAAAGTTGATCCGGCGTGTCGTTCACCCCGAAGAAGACATCGGAAAATTGGATTTGCTCAATGCCGAGTTGCGTTGGTTCTACACGATGTTCCTTCAAGCCTTGATGAGGTACATCGATATCATGGCTGCCCGCGGACTCCATGACGACGCCTATGCCTATGCGTGGGCTAGCCTAGTTCACTACGGACGTTGGATGCTGGCTAACGAGATGCCCACACTCAACCATCCCGAGCGTTTGCAATACCCAAATGAAACCTGGGCAGCCCAGGACATGCGCAAATGGCACATTCTTCAATATTTAGCCTGGTTGAATCCGGGGTCTACCGAAGAGCAGGAGCGATTCCAAGCCAAAGCAGATTATTTCTTCCAATATGCATGCACGACACTTCGTTCGATGCCTTCCCATCGGTTGTGCCGACCGACAGTTCTGTTGATGCACTTCGGTTGGCAACGATCATGGTTTGTCGACCCGAAAAATAATTCATCCGATCATCCGCGACCTTCGAGGCTCGATCATTTCCCCGCACGCCTCCCTTTCGTGTCTCAGCGAACACGCGCGGTCCGCCGACTGAAAATGGCGATGGCCATTTCTACTCTACTGGCGATCACGGCGCTATCTTTCATCGCGGCTATGCTGCTGCGATAAAAAACCTATGGTCATCCTTGAATAGCGGGGCCGCGTGACGAATACCAACAATTGCGAGCACTGGTTGATCTTTTCCGATGATTGGGGGAGACATCCATCGAGCTGTCAGTATTTGACCCGTCAATTGCTGGATCGCATTGAAGTGACCTGGGTCAATACGATCGGAATGCGGCCTCCCCGAGTGGACCGAGCGACCTTTGATCGTGTGTTAGGAAAACTGTATCAAGCTGCGAAACTAAAAACGCGAATAGTCGATGCCGACAAAGACGACCGCCGTCCTCGCGTCGTATCTCCCTGGATGTGGCCTTGGTTTAAACGAGGCTGGGATCGGACTTGGAATCGATGGCTATTGAGAACTCAATTGCGCCATCTTTTGTCCCATGGTCCCCGCCCTTCGATCGCCCTGACCACGATCCCGATCGTTGCTGATTTGATAGGACAACTTCCAGTCGATCGATGGGTCTACTATTGCGTCGATGATTTTTCGCAATGGCCAGGCCTCGATCAAAACACGATGGGACGCATGGAGGAATGCGTGATCCGCCGAACCGATACCCTAATCGCGGCCAGCATTTCTCTCCGGGATCGATTGCACAGGCTAGGACGCCACGCGGAGCTATGCACTCATGGGGTGGATCTCGAAGCGTGGCAGGTCCCTGGAACTGTCACGTTCCGTTGGCCCCACCCCATAGCCGGCCCGACCGCCCTGTTTTGGGGTGTGATTGATCGCAGACTAGACACTCCACTGTTGAGCCATCTGGCTACTAGGTATCCCGAGCTATCGATTGTTCTGGTCGGTCCGACGCAGCAACCGGATCCTGCCCTACGCTCGCTGCCAAATGTTCATTTCCTTCCGCCAGTAGATATCCGGCAACTATCTGCCATGGCACAATCGGCGGACTGTTTGATTATGCCCTACGTGAAGACCCCTCTAACCTATGCGATGCAACCTCTTAAACTAAAAGAGTATCTTGCGACCGGTCGCCCCGCAGTGGTTCGAAGATTACCATCGACTGCACCGTGGTCCGAAGCGTGCGACGTAATCGATACCGCCGAGGAACTGGTACAGGCCATACGCTATCGTATCGAGCATGGAATCTCGGCAGAGCAACTCAATGCGCGCCAAAAGCTCACAGAAGAAAGCTGGCAGCACAAGGCCGACGATTTCTACAGGATGGTGCGTCATGGGGCATGACTGGAGACCACGCGTACTCCATTTGCGAGTCTGCGCTGGCACAGGCGGTGGGCCTGAGAAAACCATTCTCAACTCCCCTAGGTTCATTCAATCCCATGGCTTCGATGCAAGCGTTGCTTATCTTTGCCCGCCCAACGACCCAATTCGAGAATCACTTCAAGATCGCGCGATCGCGTCACAGTGCCCTCTGTTCTTGCTGGACGACCATGGACCCTTCGATTTGAGACTTGTTTTTCGTGTCGTCCAACTGTGCCGACAACTGAAAGTCGACATTCTCCAAGCGCACGATTACAAATCCAACGTGATCGCATGGTGCGTTCGAAAACTGTTTCGTTGTCGACTGGCCACCATGCTGCACGGATGGACCGATATGACGGGGCGAATGCCTTTGTATAAACGGATCGATCAACATTTTCTAAAGTACTTCGAGACCTTGATCTGCGTTTCAAGGGATCTTTACGAGGAATGCCAACGCCTAGGCATTCCCGACCATCGCTTGCATTTTGTTCCTAATGCCATCGATACCGAATCGTTCCGTCGTGAGGAAGATCCGCCATCAGCCAAGGCATCTATATTGGCTAGGCCAGATCGTTTTTTGATTGGAAGCGTCGGTCGACTGTCTCCAGAGAAAGGCTTTTTCGAGCTCATCCAAGCCGTTGCTAGTTTGCAACAGCAGGGGCTCCCGGTCGATCTTTGGATCGCTGGCGACGGCCCTGACCGGCCGCGCTTGGCGCAGCAAATCCAATCTTGCGCCCAGAATGATTCGATTCGACTCCTCGGCCAAGTTTCCAATCTGCGTCCTTTCTATCAAGCCATGGACCTGTTCGTACTCAACAGTCTCCGCGAAGGGCTCCCCAATGTCCTACTGGAAGCCATGGCGATGGAGACCCCAGCGATCGCAACCAACGTCGGAGGTATCGCAGACTTGATCGAACCTGGAAAAACAGGCTATCTCATCGAAGCCAACCAGGAAAAAGGGCTAATCCAGTCCATACACACAGCGGTCAGAGATCCGAACCGGGGTGCGATTATGGCCGCTGAAGCCCGACGCCGAGTTGTCTGCCAATATGGTTTCGATGCCCGAATGCAGAAAATCGCCGCTGTTTACCGGAATATGCTGTCGAAATCTGGCCGCTGCAAAGAAATCCCTCTGCGTTGAGCGTCCTGACGGACCAGGACGGGATTCGCGACGAAGATGCCAAAAAAAGCTTGGACCTGCCGAACATGGCTGACTATAATCACACGTTAACCCAGACCATTTCCCCACGTGTCACACTATGAGTCCTCAGTCCCTTCTTCAATTGGTTGCGAGCCTGCTGATGCTGGCTTGCTGCTGCCAATCGGGGATGGCTGCAATCCAGTGGGAAATGACTTGGCAGTCACCCGACGATTTCGCCTGCACTACTGCACCAGCCAGCGACGAAGGGACACCACCAACGATAGATTTGTCTCCCTTCACGGGATCGATGGAGTCCCCATCGGTTTCTGGACAGAGTATTTCGGTTCCTTGCTGTCTAGGTTCCAGACGTATGGACATCCAACTAGATTCGCAACCATTGCGGTTGGCTATCCCTCCCGGAGAGGCCATTCGATTCTCATGGCGGAGCATGAAGGTACCCATTCAAACAGCAGACTTGTTTGCTGATTTTTAATGTACTTACCTTTATTTGTTTTACGGATTAACTATGAGATCACTACTATTTGTCTTCGCTCTGTGCGCGGCGTTTGTTAACACGACGTCACAGGGACGGGCTGCCGCGTTTGGCAGTTCGATCATGAATGCGACCAACGTGCGGTTGCAGTTTTTTAATGGAACGTCTTGGGTGGATGCGACTAACACGCAAGCAACCCTGGCCGCCAGCGTAATCACATCCCAATCTTCGGCAACCCTCGGGGGTACCACCCAAGCGTCGGGTATCGTTTCTGGTTCTTGGAACGCACCACAGAGCTTCGTCACCTCTACTGGCATGTCCATCCCTGCCGAAGGTGGGGCACTTCCCTTAACCGCGATCGGACCGTCTTCTACGAATAGCTTCGCGCGTGGCGATACGCAAGGAACGGGCACAACGATCATTAACGGAAGCATCGGCACCGCAACCCTTGCTGAACTCAACGATTTGGCCGGCGTCTCCGGACTTGCTAACGGCAACGTAGGTGGTACCAGTATTTTCACGGTGAATATCAATCAAGCGGGCCAGTACCGCTTGGCGTTCACTGGGAATCTCGCGATGCAGACCACGGGTATCGGGCAAGCAAGCAATGAATTCCGAGTCCAGATCAATCAGGGTGCGGTTTCTATCGACTACGCGCCGTCCCAACTTAACCGATCGATCAGCGGAAGCGATTTGGTAAATGTCTCGACGAATTTTGTTAGTACTACGGCCAATTTGGCGGCAGGGTCGCTCACGACGTTCACCATTACTCAGAACTCGACCGTGAGCGCAAGCGTCATTCCGGAACCAAGTTCGATTGCTATTTTCGGATTGATGTCGGCGGGTTCTCTCATGGCATGGCGTCGTCGCCGAGCTAGCGAGCGAAAGAGCCTGGAAATTTAAGCGATCGACCTTTCGGCTTGAAATATAGAGGCTGACGGAATTCCGTCAGCCTTTTTTTTTATACTTTTCCGAGAGGGATTGCGCTATTGATCTTTCTGCGATCAAGGGATCCCTCGGACGATTGAGGGACCGATCCAGCGGGTAAACCCCACGGGTAACCGTTTCCAAATCCGTATCAATTGCCGATTGCGGGAGGATTCTGGTCGCATGTCGTTAGCGGATCCACGGCGTACGTAGTACTGCCATACCGATGGGAACGGGATTGCATTCCACTGAGCCTTGAAACGGTAGGTGTTGCTATCGATCGAACTGCGACCAAAGTCAAACATAATGCTGTTACGGTCTATGGCCCGCATGAGCAAATGATGATACATCCACATGTTTACGCCCGTGGCGTTGTGGACCCTCAGGCTACTAGCACTAGGGACTTCAGTAACCTGATTTTGATGAACCAATAACGCGGTAGCCAATGGATTACCATATAGTTTGACCACACAGAGCTCCGCTCGATCGGAAAACTCGCTCAGGATCGATTCGAATAGTTTTCGAGAGACGACGGGAGTCCCCAAGTCCCGCATATTATGCGAAAAGATCGCGTAAAAATCTCTTAAAAGTTCTCGGCCACCCCAATGGAGCTGGAAGGGAAGCATTGCAATCTTCTTAAGTTGGCTACGCAGCTTCGACTTGAACGAACGGTTAAGTTCCTCCACCGTGGCTGGTAGGGGCAATCGCATGTGCACCTTGTCCGTCCGCTGCATCGTCCAACGCGGATGATCGATGAGCGTCTCATGACGAAGCTCCAGATACCGCACATCGAGTTCATCCGCTAGGTCACAAGCGGCTGAAACCAGTTCTTTGGCACATGATTCGTTCTCCGCCCAGACTCCGCCGGTATTCACGTAAGGAAGGCTGACCAGGAATTTACCGAACGCCATGCTCTTGACCAACTGCAAAGGAAGCAATCCATGAGGCTTGCCATCCTGTCCGCGCTGAACCAGAAGGTAGCATGGGTGATGCAGACCCTCAGAGACTGCACGATACCACTCTACGCAATGCGCATTCAAGCGAGGGTACCGAACGCCCGGATCAATCTCAGGCCATTCGGCAAACGTCCTGTGAATCTCGATAGGCATCGGTTCCACCAAACTAGTTTTGCAACAACTGCTGGAATCCAAACGTGAAGATGGAGAAGATCCCGAAATTGGCAATCTCTTCCTTAGCGTTGTAACGAAGAAGAAGTTTGTCGCCAGCTTTAACAATCAACCTCTCACGAGGATCACAAATTGCTTTTTCTAAATCCACCTTGATGGTGATTTGATTGCCATTAGGGTCTTTACGGAACACGAAGAGTTGCGTAGGGCTGACACCAGTAATCCCTACCAAGTTTCCTCCCGCAGCACCACCAGATCCGTAGGAGTAACCCGCTATCGACATTGCTTCAAATATGTCTATATCGTAATCCCGTGGAAGCAGATGCTGTCCTGCGGGAAGCATACCTGTGGTGTAAAAAACCTCTGTCTCTCGATTCTCAATATATAAGATATCACCTTCATTCAGAATCGACTCCCCTAGTCCGTAAGTAAAATCACTTCCCTCCGGGACAGTTAACGGGAGAGTCTGAGCCATATCCCAGTAGGCGTATGAAGTATCTGAATTGGTAGGCGCGTATGATTGTCTTTCGTTAGACGTGTTAGTATTCGGTCTTAATGAAGAATACCTTAGGATAGTGACTTGATCCTTCGCTCTTTCGCCTGGTAACCCCCCACTCTTAAGAAGAGCATGGAGTACATCGTTTCGGTACGCATCGAGTTGGATCGATTGGCTCCCCATATCCAAATCTCGTCGAATAACGGAGACGTTGTAAATACGGGTTTTAATCAGGCTTACTATCGGATAAATCTTCTCGTCCCGAATTACTCTTGACTTTCGATACGCGTCGGAAATCGCCCGTCGGATTTCCTCGATCGTCATCATTCTTACAGAAAAAGGGTCAATACCCGGAAGCTGAATTGTTCCGTCCTGTTGAACGACGACTGGAAAACCGGTCGAGGGAGGCATAGGATTGCCAGAGTCAGGAAAGTTCACAGGTAGTGCCGCCGGTGGTGCCGTTGGCGGGCTGAAAGGAAAGATGCCGTCTACTGCAACGCCAAGCACGTCGCCGGAATCTACACGGTAAACTTCAGGTGGCATCTGGCCTAAGAACCTGTAGTCGATAGGAACTCGATTGTTGCGAGTTAGTGGACGGAGCGAGTTGGGAATCTCGCTTGCAGGAATTCCCCGAATCTTGAAAAGAATTGAGTTGCATCCCGTCGAAAGGCCTAGGCCAACAATCAAAACCACTACGATCCAGAAACGGCCGAGCAGTACACGGAGTTCCGGTTTTTCGGAGATCATGTCAGGGAATCCTTTCCATCATGATTGCATCATGCAACAAAATCGCTTCCATCGCGACTCAGGAAGTTTCGACCACATGAATGGGCACCGTAGACTGTTTTCCCTCTGCTCTGCATTTTAGGAACAACCCTTTCAAAAGGCAGTAAACATCGCCCAAAGAATCGCTACGTCCGCTACGAATTAACGAAGGTTGGATCCCCTTTTTCAAAAAACCATCGGAGTCAGGCTTTGTTTCGCCCCTCTTGATGACCACTGCCATCCCAGAAAAACCAAATCCCGAACACAAAACCCAAACCGTAACCGACCAAATAAATTATCACATCGGAAAGGTCAGCAATAAAAGGGGCCAAATAGACTTGGAGTACCTCGATCGTGCACCCTATAAAACCTGCTACCAATAAACCCGCAATAAAATATCGCCGATACGGATAGGGGTGTCTGCTACGGGAATAACCGGCAATACACATACCAAGCAAACCAAACATTGCTAGTTTGCCCGCAAGGTTCGTCAAGGCGCTGTACTCGCTCGTGTAGTAGTACCGAGATAATGGAGGCGTCAACATACCCCACCATCGCTCCGCGATCACTTCAGGATTGGTAATCACAACTTGAAAACGTGCCACGAAGGTGATTGGGACAAACGTAATCCACGTAGCGATGCAAAACAACCAGGTTCCAGGATGTTCGAAGACCCTTACAAGCTGAATCGCGTTCTGCGCGATCCACCATCCTGCGAGCCCACCGCACATCCCCGCCACTATTTCATCTCCCGCCGAATGCTTGGAAAAAATTGGTAACTGAATCAGTTCGAATAACATTGAAAGAACTCCGATGATTGGCAACGCGAACCTGGGTCGTGTCTTCCACCCAAGCCCCAAACCGAACGGAACCATACGCAATGCAGCCAGTATCCAACTCTGAAGAATACTCAGCAATCCCCATGATGTAGTATCAGTCCACCATCGCAGTCGACCTTGAAGTCTTTTTTCCTCTAACTCGGCAAGAGAAAAGACCACGTCAAATGGATACAAACTGTAGAGAACACATGCCAACATCACAGCGATAACTACGCTGGCTACCTTGTTGGATACGGATGGTTTCTGAAGCAGACCCGAAAACCATTTTATGATAAATGGTCCCAGAAATAGCCAACCTAACACTCCCAAAAGTACTCCGACGACTCCTGCAACAATATCGTTCCACGAGACCGTACGGGGTGGAAACCAAATTTGAATAAGCTCGATTCCCACGACTAACAATGCCATAAAGACGAACCAAATCGTGACTTGGAAAAACAAGACGCTTCTTCCAACATTTCGAGACGAGCAGATATAACCACATATCAAGAAAGTAGGTGGGATAAAAATTAGAGTATTGGCGATCCAGTCTGCTCGCTCCCAAACGCTCAGTTCAAGCCATGGGATAGAAAGCCATCGCTCCATCGATTCTGCCCATGGTAACGGTCTAAATTCCAAGGGGACGATGGAGGCATACACAACTAGTAATACACAGAAAATGCCACCACACACCAACGATGCCCTTAAACTTTTCTGGATCTCGTTTGGTCGTTCAGGAAAATCGTGTTGATGAGTCATCGCCTAATTCGATCTAATAGCTCGACCTAATCCTACTATATACCTCCCGTACATGTCTTTCGTAATCGCTCATGAAAAGACTAAGAGGTTCTATAGTTTTGGCTCGTTAAGATAGATCCAAAAATCATAGCCCAGAAAGCACCAAGAGTAGAAGGAAATCATGGAATTCTAGCATGTATTTCTTCAACCAGAATTTCCCTTAAACCTTACGCGACCAAGTAGGGAGTTAGGTTCTTAAATTCGCTTCGGTCACAGCAGGTTGGTGACACCGGAATATTTGGCGATTACTTCAGGATCGAGCTCTAGTCCTAAACCAGGCTCGGATGGGATGGTTAACATCCCCTCAGCATCGAGCTGCCAGCCACCTATGGTTATCTCATCTATAAATGGGGAACCGGTCAAATACTCGACGAACTCTGTTCCTGAGAACGCGGTAGCTAGTTGTAAATCAGCCGCCAAACCTACCGCTGTGTTCCAACCATGAGGAATAAACTGAACACCATGGTCTTGCGCCATCCAAGCGATTCGACGCTCCTCGCTAATGCCTCCGACCTTGGTCACATCGGGCTGAACAATATCAAATGCCCGCGCTTCGAGCCATGGCTGAAACGATTGTCTGCGAGTAAGAACCTCACCACCTGCGATGTTGATTGGTGAATGCTCACGCAATAAAACAAAATCGTCCAGTGCATCGGGTTGCAAAGGTTCTTCAAACCAATGGACGTTGTAGTTCGCTAACATCTGGGCTGTCCGCAACGCCCATTTGTAACCATTGCTCCAATACGCGTCACTGCCACCAGCGTCTACCATCAAACGACAGTCCGGTCCAATCGCCTCACGCGCCGCCTCGACAATCGCTTCGTCCATCGCTGCACTCTTTCTGCCAAACGGTCCCCAGCCAATTTTAAAGGCCCGGAAACCTTGCGATTTGACCGCTAGTAAACTGTCTCGCATGAAAGCTGGCTCCTGCATTAGCAACGATGCATACGGCTGAATTCGTTCGCGATACCGACCTCCCAATAGACGTCCCACCGATTGACCTGTGGCTTTGCCTAACAGATCCCACAAAGCGATGTCGATGCCACTGATCGCGTGTGTTATGGATCCACCTCGCCCCAACCAGAACATGTGCTGATGCAGCTTCTCGGAAACGCGTTCTGGCTCGAGTGCACTCTCCCCCATATAGAGCGGCTTCAGCAAATTCAAAGAGGCTTGGACCAATGCGTCGTTGGTGAACACACTACCCAAACCCACCAGTCCGCTATCGGTATGGACTGCGATCAAGGTGTGAACGCAATCTTCGGGGCGCAGTTCGTTGCTCCAACCGCCCTCGGGTGTTGCTCCTCGTAGTCCGGCGCATCGAATGTCAACTATCTTCATGTTTAGGATTTGCCTCGGTGAAAGGATTTAACGATTGGCTCAAAGGGTACATCTACATCGAGCGGAAAGATCGGACGAGCACATCGTGTATGCCCCAAGTATGCGAGATTCGCGCTCGATGAGCCTGGCGCATCAACGTTGATCATCGCTTCGCACCAATCGGCATACATGTGATGTTGGCAATGGGGTGACTTGACGACCACCGCATCAAAGCTGCGTGGATTTTGCCCTAACGAATAAAAAAAGGAACGGTCATACAAACTTACCGCTCGACTGCTAATGGCCAATGTAAAATTCCTACACTCAAGCACAGCAGACGGGCCCGCATCCCAAACCTCACCAAACGATTCGCTTCTAAACAATCCATCGGACAAATGTCGTACCACTCCCTCGACCTCGATGGGCTGAAATCGCAAAGGATCCAGCGACCCACCAATGCGGGTTTGAATCGTTTTGCCAATACCGGCCGACATTGCAATCCGCACCGCATGCGCATCGACGAGCGGCATCAGAACCCGGCCTGTATAACCACATTCGATAAGCTTTCGCAGGATCGCGTTACTGTCCCCCGATGCCCCCGAACTGGTCGCGTCGGCCGCATCTACGAGTGCAGTCGTGCCGCGACTGGGTTGTTGCAATCGCGTGGCCATCTCGTCCACGCTCATGAGTGGCACTTGCATGCGATGCCGATTCGGCCAAAAGCTTTCCGCTATACGAATCGCCTCACGAGCCGCTAGTTCTGGATCGTTATCGGTAACGACAAAGCTATACGTTTGTAAATCAGGAACATCGGTAAACGGGTTGCCTATGAACATACCTGCCGACAGTCCGCTGGGACTGGATTCGATTTGTTGTGCAAGCCGGATACTATTGCCAAAGAGCCCTGTTTCGGTAATGAGCTCGTCACCTCGAACCAGGGCTGGTATGGCGACTTTAGCTGTTGTCGGCCGAGCACCAGCGAGCACCCTCAATAACAATCGCGCAGCTCGTTGTCCGGTTTCATAGAAATCAACGTGGGGATACGTATGATAAGCGACAATCGCATCTGAATGCTCGACCATGCGATCGGTCAAGATTCCATGCAAGTCTAACGACACCACGATTGGCACGTCGTCTCCGAGCGATTGCCGTATATGTTCGATCAAAAAACCTTCAGGATCGAGTTCATCCTCGGCTGCCATCGCACCATGCATGCAGAGATAGACTCCGTCAACTGGCGGGGCCGCTTGGATTTCATCGATGAACTCCGTCGCGATACGATGCCATGCAGGTGAGGATAATGTCCCTCCCGAGGTGATAAAGCATGCACCGTAAGTCGGGATTAATTCAATGTCGGGCATGTCCTCTAAGACGCTTAGTGCGCCGCCGATCTCGTTGCGAACGGTTCGGTGATAGGCAAGTAGCTCCTGGCCTTTGCGTATCTTAAAATCGCTATATTGGCTCAGATGCGGGTTAAAGGTAGATACCTCTTGTTTGCACTCAGCGATCAGTATACGTTTCATCAAAACCCTCCATCTTTATCTTAGAGCTGGTGTTTTGTAGATGGTTTGGCCACGGACAATGATCTCAGTGTCGACTAAATACGGTGTGATACCAGCCATGTCTGGTTCAATGCCCAAGCCCGGTGCATCTGGTACATGCAAAAGTCCATTTTGGTCCGGTGTAATATGATTCTTTGTCATGTCTCTCGCCAACGATTTCAACTCAGTCGGGAATTCGCAGATCTCATGTGATTCGAGACCCGCAAAAGGTTGCAGCGAAGCGGACAATGCAAGGTTCGAGGTAAAGGTATGATTGACATAGATGACCCCTCTGGCGTTGGCGTAGTCAGCGACATCCTTTGAAATCGTGATACCACCAATGCGCCCCGCATCGATCTGTACATATTTGAGCCCCGCGTAATCGATCATATGTTTAGCCATATGATAGTTATGACACCCTTCACCTCCGGCCATACCGATTGGACCACTCTCGCGAGACAGAGCATGATATTCCGAAAGGGCCCCCGAGACGAATGGCTCCTCAAGCCATGTAGCTCGAACCTCTTGCAACATTTTCAATCGTGCTCGCGCTGCATCCAAGTTAGCGTTCCAAACCGTCCCGGCATCGACTAACAAAATACCATCTGGTCCTAGCCCTTCGCGAGCGGCCGCTAGTTGATCGCGATCATCCTCAATGCTTCTCAATCCGAACGGCCCCCAACCAAACTTGGCCGCGCGAAAGCCTCGGGCTGCAATACTCTTGGCCTTATGTAACGTTTGATCGGCATTGTCACCGAATAGCACCGATGCGTACGGAGTCTTGGCGAAACAATTCTTGTAGCCGAGCAGTTTCCAAACGGGCTCGCAAAATCTTCGGCCGAGCAAATCCCAAAGGGCGATATCGATACCTGACAGGGTATGGTCCGCTTGCAAGAGATCCAAGCTGTTGGCTCGAACCAAGTCTCCGATACGACGAATGTCGCTGACGCCATCGATCGTCTGGCCTAATACCGAGGCGATCACCGGTTTACACGCGCTGTGAGACATGGGGCAGACCAAACTCGCAATGGAGACGAGCGGTGATGCTTCGCATTCGCCCCAGCCGACGAAATCACCGGCAGCAATTCGCACTAGCAGCGCATCTTGGCTACCGTCACCGATGTCCAAGACCTCGGGCATCGACAGATAGTAAAAGTCAACCGAATCGATTTTCATAGTGTGTGTTTTAAGGAAAGGATTTTTTGCGGGCTCGCGATGTAATCGCAAGCTCGCAGCGTAATAACTTGTCGCTTTAATGAGCCGTAACGCGCTAGCGTCCGGGTATCGGCCGCTAACCGTGGGCTAGCGCCCTGCGGCTAATGATTGTTTTTCAAATCGCCATTGAAAGCAAGGGACGCATTTATTATAGGTTGGTCACTCTTGACCGACTCGTGCAGGCGAGACGGGCAGGAGTGCCCATCTTACCGCTGACGTGAGCCTTTATGGACGGGACTGGAGCCCCGTCCTAAAGTTGAGGTGGGCTAGTGCCCTGCAACTGATTGTTTTTGTAAATCGCGAGGGAATAATAGCAAGATGCAACATAACAAAAGTAAACCGGCTGCAAAGTAGGCGACACCGGTCAGCGTTAACAATCGATCGATCCCAAGCGTTTCTTTCCACATGCCACCGAACAATGTTGCGAAGCCTGATACCAAGCCTCCACACAAATTAAGTATACCGACCGCCGTTGCTCGCGACTGATTTGATACTACTTCAAATGCGGATGGAAAGATGTTGCCCATAAGCAAGCCGCTAAATAGTCCAAAAGCGGATGCAGCCAGTCGAAGCTGCCATAACGTCTCGCAATTTCCAATCGCATGCAAACACGGAGCGCACAGTACTAGACTCGCAAGCATTAGGTAATAACGAGAGGCTCGCGTCCATCGTAACAATCGATCGGCCAGCCATCCGCCACACAGCAAACCGATTAGCGTACTACCTTGTAGATAGACGGTGGCATTGAGGGCCGCGTCCGCTTGTGCCAACTGAAACTTCCCACCCAAGAACGTTGGTAACCAACCATACAACAACCACAGCCCAAATACGAAAACCGGAAAGACGATGCACAGAACCAGAAATGTCCCAGTCGTCATTAACGATTCTAGGCTGTTGCTAACGCTGACTTTAGAACTCGATGTGCTTGATTGTGAAGAACCCGATGATTCAATCGGCTGTTCCGATTTTAGGGTACTTAAGAAAGCAAAGTAAGGAATCGCATAAACCAGGCCTACTCCACCGAGAGCGTAAAACGCAGTTCGCCAAGCACCCATGTCGGCCATCCATCCTCCGAACCAGCTGCCAGCAACGGTACCAGCAATCTGAGCTGTAGTCAGAATGGCGATGGTAGTCGATCGCAGCGCGGGAGCGAATGCGTTGGCGGTCAGTGCAATCGCGGTTGGCATAAATAGGGATTCCGAGATCCCCATCGCAGCTCGCAGCCATAGTAGTTCACCTCCAGAGCGTGATAATCCTGTAGCGACGGTAACTAGACTCCATATGACCAAGCTTAGCACGACTAAGATTCGTTTTGAAATGCGATCGCCAACAATACCAGCTACGGGACAACCAAGAGCATAGACCCAAAGAAAGCAGGCACCGGTTAAGCCTAGTTGCTGATCAGTCATTCCCAAATCCGATTTCAGCGATGGGAACATTGCAAATACAGCTTGTCGATCGCAATAGTTCAAGAAATAGGCAAACCACATGAACCCCAGCAGCAAGATCGCTTGGGTAGATGCCGAGCTCTTGGTTGAATTCGCTGTTGCTGGATAGGGAGTAGCCGAGTTCATGCAGTGAGAACCTCGTCGATGCTAACTTGTCTCGCGATAACCGCAACGCAGTCACCTTGCTGGGTTAAACATGGAACCCGAGCGGTGATCAAATACCCAGAGCTGCGAGCGATGATCGGTTCCGGTGCTCGGTCTGTTCGT
This sequence comes from Pirellula sp., assembly GCA_046318795.1. Taxonomy (GTDB): domain Bacteria; phylum Planctomycetota; class Planctomycetia; order Pirellulales; family Pirellulaceae; genus JBKCUI01. Next base: position 75,998 of record JBKCTT010000232.1, on the reverse strand, counting down.
TCTAAGTGATGAATCACCCCGATGAGATCTCCCTCGCGGACCATTTGCCCGAGGTCAACACAAATTTCGAAGATGCCGGATTCTGGTGCAAGCAAATAGTCTTCGCGATTGAGAGCTTGAACGAGAATCGCCGGAGGCTTGCCGAGGCTTTGGCGGGTTTGCTCGACTCCTTTGAGAAGCCCCAAATGAACGAGTACGTTGCGCAGCCCGGATTGAGCAATACGATGCACCTGGGCTGAGACACCTTCACCACCTCCCAGTTCAGTAGTCACTACAATTTTGCCTTGATTCTCTGCCTCGACGGGTAGTAGTCCCGATCCCGCGATATCGGCATACAGAAAGGAGAAATCGGTATTCCAGGCTAACATAGCGGCCAGCATTTTTTTGCGTTGTTCCTTATCGGGCACGAGATGCATATGCGAACATGGCACGAAATCCATGCTGCGGCCCCCGGAGTGAATATCGATCACGACATCAGTGAGTGGAAAAAGGACGGTAGTCAAATAGTGAGCGATTTGGCTGGTGACTGATCCTTCGGGATGGCCCGGGAATGCGCGATTCAGATTCATACCATCGATAGGCGATAAGCGAGTCGCAGCGCGGGCCGCAGGAAAGTTCAACGACGGAATGAGAATGAGTCGACCGTTGATCATGTCTGGGGTCAATTCACGAGCTAGTTTTCTCGCAGCGATTTGACCTTGGTATTCATCACCGTGGTTCCCACCCATTACGAGTACGGTAGGTCCCTGACCATTTGCGATGATGGTCATAGGGATCATCACATTGGCCCAGCCACCGAGGTTATGCGAGTAGGGAACTTGCAAATAGCCGTGTTGTTTGCCATCGGCTTCGAGTTTAAGAGAGGTAAAAATCATGTGAGGATGTGCTTTGTGTCTGACGATGCGAGGGAGGGAGCACGATCAAGAATTTCAATAACTTTGGGCTGGTGAAATAGCATAGCAGAATTTGACAAGGCGCTGTTGTGTCGGCCCCCCAACCCGCCGGCGTTTGCGAGGGACAGGTCTCAATACAAGCCCGAAAGCGCAAAGTTAGGAATTGCCCTGCAATAACTCAGGCCTTGATCGTGCGAACAAGCGATTCGATCCTTCGCAGGCGATTGGGCCTAGGGGGCTTTGGCGGTTGGGTTGCTAATACTCCGGGGACATTAACCGGCGTACAATCCCATTGCACGCAGGCGTGTTGCTTTAAAAGTAGACTAGTCACTCTTGACCGACGTTGGCGTCATGAAACGGGCAGGAGTACCCATTTTACCTTCACTAATTCTCCAATATCAATTAAAGCAACACGCCCTCGCGCAGCGGGCTGGTATTGCTTGAACGCGAACCAAATGAGCGAAAGCTGTCAGACCATCCCTCTTACCTTTATGCCGTGGCGAAACCTACGAGTGTGCTGCTTAGACGGAGCATTCTGTGGTATCCTCTCTGGAAATATACGCGATAGATTGGGTTTTTAATCGCTTCGTAAATAGACAATCTGTGATTAGAGAGACGAGATGCGAGAGTTCATAGTACTCACAGCAATCCTATTCTTTGGAGTTGTTCCATCGATGGGAGTTGACAAATTCCAGCATGAAAACAAGATTGCATCGCTGGTCGAGCCGTATTTAACACATAAAAAGATCAACGCGGTTTCCATCGGAGTTATTGCGAATGGCACAACATGGAAGCGGAGCTTTGGCTCTCTTGCAACTGACAAAGAGCAATCGGCGAACGAGAAGACCATTTACGAAATTGGTTCGATCTCCAAAGTCTTTACCTCCATATTAATTGCGGATGCCATCGAATCGGGAACTATCAAACTAGATGCCCCGATCAGTTCTGTCATGAAAGAGTTGTCAAAGACCAACCCAGCAGTAGGAGATTTCATAACGTTCCGTCATCTATCACATCATTTGTCGGGACTTCCAGTGATGCCATCCAACTACATTCCTAAGGAACCAACGAATCCATTCAAAGAGTACGATCGCGCCAAGCTAACCGAATATTTGCGATCGGCCAATCTGGCAAGGAAACCGGGCGAAGGTTACGAGTACTCAAACCTAGCGGTTGGTTTGCTGGGAGATTTGTTATCCCAGCAAGCTGGCATAAGCTACGAAGAGTTGCTCAGGACCAAGATCACTGAGCCGCTAGGAATGTTGGACACGGTCATTAAGCTCTCAGAAGAGCAATCGACTCGTTTTGCCCCGCCTCACAATTCGGCACTGCTACCGGACCACGCCTGGGATTTCGATGCATTAGCGGGATGTGGGGCCATACGAAGCACGGTTGATGACATGCTACTTTTTGCTAAGGCCTCAATGAATCCACCAAAGGGGGAGATCGGTAAGGCGATTGAACTCGCATGGAAGCAACATAAGCCAGCGTTGAAGGGCAATCATGCGATGGGATTAGGGTGGATGATTGCCGGCGATGGTTCGACGCGATGGCACAACGGCCAGACGGGCGGATATCACTCCATGATTTTGGTCAGTCGAGACCTCAATTGCGCGACTGTCATGTTATGCAACACCGCTGAAATGAAACTCGATGTTTTGGCTGAACAGATTTTCCAGACGATCGTAGGAATGGATGTTAAACCAACGACGTTTGAGAAGGAGATCGTTATTGATCCAAAGATTGCTGAACGATTACAAGGCAAGTATCAACTGGCGCCGGGAATGGTACTAACCGTACAAGTCAAAGAGGGACGCATGATGGCCCAGTTGACGGGTCAACAATTCTTGGGTCTAAGCCCAGTAAGCGAAAAGGAGTGGAAGTATCAAGCGGTGGACGCAACGCTTAAATTCGAATTACCGAAAACGGGAAACAGCCCCAAGGTAACGCTATTTCAAAATGGTCGACAAATGCCAAGTCCTCGGATTCCCGAGTGATCCACACCAACCCGAACATGAAAGCGAGACATGCCCGTTCCATTCTATGTGCCCAGATTTCTAGCAATGAACGAAGTCGGGATACCATCCTACTTCGCGGTAAACATGCAATCGCGATACGATGAACTATCAGGTTCAGTCGTCAAGATAAGCAGACGCTTTCAACTCAAGATCCCACGAAACTAACGGCAAACGAAGAGACGCTCGTCGGTATGGCAATTGCCTTGGACGGCTCGGTTCGTGGATGGCTCTTAATAAATGCTCCACACCAATCCAAAATGGTATTTTGGATCATCTCCCGATCTCGTAGCATGGTCGCAAGATGGTCGACAAGGGGATAGTGATAAATTGATAGCAAGGGATTCGGACGCAGCAATGGGAACATTTCAAAGAACTGGTTTTCATAACTGTAATAGTCGATCGATCCACCTGTATAGATCCATTGCATGCGAGCTCCTCGTGCAAGCAGTTGACGAATTTGTTGCTGACAGGTATCGCGGTCTGCAAACTCTCTGACATCATTGCCCATCGGCATAGTGAGATATGCTCGCGAACCTCCACCGAGTTGATCGGATAACAACTCTTTCCACTTCTTGTAACTGAGGATTTTCGGCAAGTACTTTTGTCTAAAACGATTGAGGTAAAAACGATTGGTTCTGAAGCCGCAGCCGTCCATCAACGATAGGCCGACGACTCGTTCTTCCTGAAGTGAGGCTGCCAACGCATCATCCGCACCAGAGCATAGTCCAAACAACGCGAATTTCCTTAAGCCGTGTTGCGTTTCCAATAAATCCAGAGCCTGACGAATTTCCTTAGCGGCTCGTTCTAGTGAACAGCCAGATTCGCCTACTGGTAGACTCTCTCCGATTCCAGAAATATCAAAACGAAAGGAAGCGATCCCCATCCGCTCTAGACCACGGGCAAGCTGAACATGGAGTCGCATGGGACCGACATGGGATAGCATTCCAGGTGTTAGCATCACGACTGCAACATCAGATTTAAGACCGGACGCTGGACTACTGTACCAACCGACTAGATTTTTTTGTTCGCCGAAAACATTCATTGTATCCATTTCTTAGCCCTCGCCACTTAGCAGTTGGATAATGGATCTGGAGGTCGCTGGTGACGCAAACGCGCTGTTGGCATACATGAGGCAGCCCCAGTAAATCTCGTCGGTATTGACGACTATATTCCAGTGCTGACCACGGTCAGCATGAGACGATTCAGAACGCTCCGAATCCGTCACAATCCAGGATTTATGTTTGGCATTGACGCCATATTGAGGAGGCCACGCCAGTGCTGTCACATCACGTTCCAGTGTATAGGGCCAGGGATAACCGAGCATTTCTTCTCGGCCCAAGTCTCTTACTCGCAGATAACGATTCAATCCAGCCGTCTCCTCGGCATGCATATTCTTTATTCCATCCAGATAAGAGGAGCCGTTCAGTACCGGATCCCATGCGATAAAGTGATCGATGCCAGACAAGTCGGCCGAAGCCAGCAGATTGGCTCCTAATCGGACACCTACCAACGAGACTCGCTCGACGTTCGGTAACTGCCGACTCGCGTCGACAGTCGCAACAATATCGTTCGACCACTGTCGAATCGACAGTCGTTCGATTCCACCGTCTGAGTCGCCAGTACCTGCGTAGTCGAAGCGGACGACATCAAAGCCAGCTTGCGAGAGCTGAACTGCTAGTTGCTGTAAATTTCGGAAGGCTCTTGTCGCTTCGTGACCGTAAGATGTAGCAATCAAAACAACATGTTTCTTTGAGCCACGGGATTGTTCGACGGGAGGATAATATAAGTTGGCGATGCGTGCTCCAAGGCTGCTAATTTCTAGTGAGCGGATTTGTGGTAGTTTTGCTCTTAATGTTGAAATGCATTCTGGCGTCAATAAATTACTGCGATCCTCAATGTTTCCTCGTAGGTGCTCCAGTTGACGAGACATGGAATAAATCGTCGGGTTAGCAAAAAAGTCTCGTACTGGAATCACTATGTTGAGTTGACCGGACATTTGAGCGATCACTCGTGTGACGAGAAGCGAGCTTCCTCCCAGATGAAAAAAGTCATCATGAATTCCGACATTCGGTAGTTGGAGAACGTTCTTCCAAACCTCTGCGAGTTGTCGTTCTAGTTCTGTTGTCGGCTGCGACTTATCCTGTGCTCCGCCGAGGACAATCAAATCGGCACCGGTAGGGAGAGATGCTCGATCGATTTTACCGTTGATTGTCTTGGGCAAAGATTCGAGAACAGCGCCGCGAGTAGGCACCATGTATTGAGGCAAGCGATCACGCAAGAATTCTACGAACGCTGATAAATCAAAAGTTTTTGTATCGAACGGGACAAGATAAGCGACTAAGTACTTTTGTCCGTTGGCCTCCTCACAAACGACGAGCGATTCCCGAACTCCAGGATCAAGATTCATCACCGACTCGATCTCGCCCGGCTCAATTCGATAGGAACCGATCTTCATTTGATGATCGACTCGCCCTGAGAATTCAATGTCACCAGAGGGAAGCCAGCGGGCCAAATCGCCCGTACGATAGATACGCTGTGGTGTCGGAATACCCGGCAGCTCAACTGTCAGAAATGCCTTACCCGTCAAATCAGGGCGATCCAAATAGCCTCGTGCAACGGCTGGACCACCAATAAACAAATGGCCTGTCTCACCAATGCCAACTGATTTCAATGATTCATCTAATATGTAAGCATCATAATCTGGTAGCGGACGGCCAATGGGCATTTGCGTACCGTCCCAGCTACTATCAGGAATAAAGGCAGTACATGTTACAGTCGTCTCAGTAGGTCCGTAGGCGTTGCACCAAAGTAAATCATGATCACATAGACTTCGCCAGCGACGATAGTGTTCGACAGAGATCTTTTCCCCCGTCACGATCACGAGCCGAAGACTTTCCGGGACTCGCTGTCCGGATGCGGCCATCAAATCGACCCACTCATTCCAGTAGGCTGTGGCTATGTGCAAGGCCGTAATCTGATTGGTTTCTACAAGGTGCGATAGCTCAATACTGGCCGCAGCACGCTCGCGAGGTCTTACCACGACAGTGCTTCCAACGAGTAGTGGCGGATAAATCTCTTCGATTGCCACGTCGAAATTCAGTGTCGAGAATTGCAGGGTCCGATCGTTGGCTTGCAGTTGATAAAGCTCAACATCGGCTTGGCAGTAGGTGATCAAACTGCCATGTTCGATTTGAACCCCCTTTGGCTTGCCGGTTGAACCGGAGGTGTACATCACGTAAGCGAGTAGGCTGCTTGGTAGATCGCAGTCTGGATTTTCAATTCTCACCTCATCTTCGAAATGATCTGGCTTTACGATGCGAACCGAGTCAGGGCTCAATCCGGAATAAAGCGGTATATAGCGATCATCGCAAATGATCAGGGGTATACCTGCATGCTCAACGATATACTCTAATCGCTCCGTTGGAAACTCCGGGTCAAGCGGCACGAAAGCTAATCCCGCTTTGAGAATTCCAATCATGCTTTGAATCGCTTCCATAGAACGATCCAAACAGATCCCGATTCTCGTTTCCGATGGCAGATCTAACGCAAGCAGTTTGTACGCGATACGATTCGCAGACTCGTTCAATTCGCGGTAGGTAATTCTGCGGCTTTCGAATTCCACTGCGACGGAATCAGGAGTCCGTTCTGCTTGGGATTCGAATTGTCTTGGGAACGAAGCGTATGCGGAAACCGTCGCGCCACGATTTGGCAGGTCCAAAGTAGAATTCGTCATGTTTTTTTTAGTTCGCGAACTAAGAGACTCGGACTGGAGTTGCGGTTTGCCAGGGGAGGGAAGGAACCGAAACAAACTTAAGAGACTGGCGTTCAACAATAACGCTTTCGACCGATTGTTCTAGTATGTCCAAGCCCAGTAACAAGTCTTCGTTCGAAATGGTAAGCGGTGGCAGGAGCTTGATCACTTGATCGTTTGCACCCGACGTCTCAATCATCAGGCCATTTTCGAATGCCTTTTTACATACCTCAGAGGCCCATGGTTCGTCACCTGTATCAATACCCCACACCATTCCCTTACCACGAATTGAGACGGGATTATTGGCTAGCTTCTCGCTGATTCGTTGCAATCGATGTAGGATGGTTGTTGCATTCTCGACAATATGATTGCTTAGCACATCATCCCGCCAATAGTTCAAGACGGCTCGCGACGCAACAAATGCGAGGTTGTTACCACGGAATGTTCCTGTATGTTGGCCCGGTTGCCAGATATCAATGTCAGGATTGATCAAAACCAGGGACATGGGGAAGCCACCACCAATTGCTTTCGATAAGCATACTAAGTCTGGTTTGATGCCCGAGGGTTCAAATGAGAAGAACGTACCCGTTCGCCCGTTTCCGACTTGAATATCGTCGACGATCAACAGTACATCGTGTTTTTTACAAAGGTTGGCGATTCGTTGTAGCCAGCTTGTGGAAGCGACGCGAATACCACCTTCACCTTGTACCGTTTCCAGTATGACGGCAGCCGGCGTTGGTAAACCACTGCTTGAGTCACTCAGCATGCGTTCGAGGATGAGACTGGTGTCAAAATCGCCAAGATAACCATCGAACGGTAGATGTGTGACATTGTTATGGGAACTGTAGCTTAGGTCGTGATAGTATTGATTTCCCGTAAGAGCTAGCGAGCCTAGCGAATGTCCGTGATAGGCATTGGTGAATGCCACGATGTGGGAACGCTGTTTGCATTTGCGAGCGAGCTTGATGGCCGCTTCGACGGCATTGGTTCCCGTAGGACCCGTGAATTGCACGCGATAGTTCAAGCCCCGAGGTTTGAATAAAATCTCTTCAATAGCCTCTAGCAATTCTGTTTTTGCTCGCGTAGCAGTATCCAAGCCGTGCATTACGCCGTCCCGTGCGATGTATTCCAGGATAGCATTTTTTACTAATGGGTTGTTGTGCCCGTAGTTCAGAGTTCCTGCACCAGCAAAAAAGTCCAAGTATCTGCGACCGTTGACATCCGTCTGCCAAGCTCCTTGGGCGGAGTCAAAAACTGTGGGAAACGAGCGTACGTAGCCCCGAATATTGGATTCCAAGCGATGGATGGTGTTTAAATTCATTTCGATCGATAGTTTCTATTGGAGTACGTAGAGACCATCGAAAGCTAGGTCAGCCAGGTTGACTCATTGAGAGAGGAGGCTGTACTTCGCGAAGAAAAGAGTCTCGAAGAAGCGGAGGGCTACCGGTTGTAACGCTTGTAGCGACGCATCGCCCCGTCGTAGAGCAACAGGAATTGCATAGTTCGGATCGCATGCCTCGAGGTCTAGACAGGCGAATCGAGACTAGCGAATACTGATCTTCTCCAGGGAATTGGGAAAAGTGCGCCCGTCGTCAAAAATCTCGTCTTTGATTTTTTTCCTTCTTTGGCTCAGCGTTTTCAGAATCTTTAGCAGGCTGCGATTTCGGCTTGTCGCCTTGAAAAAACTGAAACGGGATTTGAAACAAATCGACATTCATTTTAGGTAGCTCTGGGGTTGCTTGTGACTTGTCTTCATTGGTAGGGGCAACTGGAACTTTTTCCATCGATATTCGCCCCACTAGAACCAACCGTTCCGGTAGTTGCATGAGATTCAGTTCACAACCCCGAAACCATGTTAACCAAGGGGCTCGATAACTGGGGTTGGGTAGGGCAATGTCTGGATCGAATCCTAACAAGCCTGGTGGCGAATTAACGGACGCTGCCCAAGCAGTGCTACTCCACAACCTACCTTTGGATTCTAATTGATATTTCCCCCCCAGCGAGCACTGTAACTTAGCGTCAAGTAAACTCTCTGCACCCCTGAGAGCCTCCTCCGGTTCAATGTGTAGTTGCTGCTGCATTGAATCCAGAAGCAGCAGATTCCCTCGCGTTGCTTGGCCTGCGCGCCTATAAGAGAGGACATTAAAGAACGATGAGACCTGACTATTTTTCAAGTCACCAACCTTTAATCGCCCTTGAGCGAAATTTGGTGTCGGGGCTGGTTGTATTGTTCTGATGCAATCGTCAAGAATCGAGCGGTCGAAAGAGACAACGCTAAAGCCAGCAGACTGCCACCGCCATAACCCTATGATCGTTCGCGAGAAACCGTAAATGTCTGGATTGCCACTACCTAATCCGAATGGTAGGCGGTCCAGATAACCGGGACTTGGCCAGGTTCCAACATAACCAGGAATCGATTTGAGAACTCGCAATGTAGCTAATAATCCTTTGGTCTCCCCCGGTACGGGCGGCATCAAATCCTTGATTCCCATGAACAAAACATGGTCCTGTGGAGATGGTGACAGGATGTTGGTGCCGGACAAGTGCACTTGAGCCTGAACCATATCTCCGGTGGGCAATACGATTTCGGTTTGGACCGGAGCACCTAAAAACGAAGACAACCATCCGTACTTTTCTCGTCCGAGCGGCGCTATGTACCCCTCGAGAACGAGCTGATCCACTTCCGGTTGCTTTTCATCCACATATCGTCTCACCCCTATCATTAATGGATCCGTCTGCTGCCATTTTGATGCGTAAAAACTAGCTTGATTGCGATAGGACTCATGTTCTGATGCAGAACAGTCTGCAATCTTGACATCCGGGATTGGAAGAAATGAGCCTCGCGCACCTCGCATGGAGTCGAACCACGCACCCTGAAATCGAAGTGTTTGGGAGCCGTCGAATCGATTTTGGAACGAGGGAGGCAAGTAACCGGACGCGATTAGGTTCTCGATGGAGTTCTGAATATTGTTGCCATACAGTTCTCGTTCCTCTAGCGCGACACGGGATGCCATTTCAGCAATCTCAAGGGACGCGATCGCTTTTAATCTGCGTCTCAATTCAATTTGGTACTGTGGTGATACGAGATTCCGAAAGAACTCTGACGACAAGTAAGCGAATAAACTGTAGTCATTGCTTACGGGCATTGTTAATCGGGCAAAACGAAAAGCTGGTGATTCGGCTAGTGCACCACCTTTGGAAGAGACTTCTAAGAATCGTTCCGCAATACGCCTACTAGTGGTTATCAACAGATACTTATCATGCTCAACCATAAAAGAACGAATACGGTTGTCGGGCGAGCTTAACAGGGACGCTTTTCCGCCTGCGATCTCAACAGTCTCCAGCTTGACGCCCATATCTCCGCTTTGCTTTAACGCTGCTTTTCTATCGTTATCCATCGAGGATTTTAACAAAGCCAGATTCTTTGCTTCAAAGAGCACACCCAGTGCAGGCCCTTCCTGCAGATAGAGATCAGTTCCAATGATCGCCATGTCCGATATGATCGCATCTCCAAACAATCGTCCTACAACGGTTGTTTTGGTATTAAGCATCCGCTCCATCCGTTCATTAGTTTGATAATTAATCCCACGCAGTACGGCCAACTGAACTAAGTCGCCGCCGCGCGCTTCCCCAAATTGCTTAAACCACATGAAATTAGCAAAGCTGCCAAACCTAATGTAAAAGCACTCAGCGGGTACGTGCGTTGCAATAGACTCGATCGGAAGATCTTGTGGGGTAGCAGGTGGTGCGAGCGTTTGCCAATTCGGCGGCTCAGGGACTGGAAATCTCGGTTCCTCGGTTGATAACGGTTGTTGCAAGGTTTCTTGGTGAAGCTCCGCTCGCAACTTCTCGACGCCTGCTACTAATTCAATCGTTTGCAAGGGATCGGTCTGTTCTTCCTGCGATTTTTTCGGCGTCTTAGTCAATGTCGGGGCAGGCAATCCGAATCGATTTCCCAGCATATGAATGAGATAATTTTCGATTATTGCTGGATAGTCACTGCGTTGAACTTGTCGCTGCGCCTGAGCGATATAACCAGCCCACCAAGACTCTCTTAGCTCCAGATAATTTTGATCGACTTGGTTCCCACCTAACGGTCGCGCGGGTACCACGTTTACCTTGAGCTGAATATCGCCATCCAGATAGACATCAAAGGGAGTGTCCCCTGTGAATAAAAATTGAACTCGCACTAATTCCGGTGGATTGATTTGGTCCTTTGCATTGGCAACGGCATTGCGAATTCTCTGAACTAGTGCCCCAATCCTCGGCCGGTTGGCTCTGTCTCTCGCGGGCTCTGGCGTCGCCGGTTCTTGGTGGGGGGCTTCCACAACATCGATGGCTGGAAAAAAGATTCGATCTTCTTCATTACTCACAACGACCCGCAACGAAGTGGACTCCGAAATCTGACCGGCGGGAACCACGAACCTAGCGCAGCCATACGGCTTTCCGGAAATCGCTTGCACCTCCTGGGCAATTCCTGAAACCTCCCCATAGAGCAAGCACACCAGAACGAATAAGAGACTAATTTGCCGATGATTTGTAAGTGACAAAACCAATCTCGCTTTCCCCAAATGAATAAGCACAATGGTAGTAACCGACATTCTGCCATTTAGAACTCGTTTCGATTATCACCCATCATGAGCAAGTGGACAATTCACAATTACAATGATCTCGGATTACGATGCCGGTCGATTCTCATGTTCGGATTCTGGCTCGTTACATGCCAAACGCTAATAGGTTCAGATTGGTTCGGCGTGCAAATCATCGACCAAGACACCAAACGAGGCCTACCTCTGGCGAGGCTAAAAACGACCGACAACGTCGAGTACTGGACAGACAATCAAGGATGGATTGCCTTCCTTGAACCCGGCATGATGGGAAAGGACATTTACTTTTCTGTCGATGCCCCCGGGTACGAATACCCAAAAGATGGTTTCGAGTTTCGAGGCCTTCTATTGTGGACTCATCCGGGTGGCCGCGTACAGGTGGCCATGAAACGCACCAACAAAGCAGAACGTCTTTATCGAGTCACCGGCAATGGTCTCTATCGCGACAGCCTTTTACTTGGCATTCCGACCCCCGCCCCGCTCAGCATTGGGAATGCTGGCGTTATGGGATCCGATTCGGTTCAGATGATGCCCTATCGTGGCAAACTCTTTTGGATCTGGGGTGATACAAATTTAGCCCATTACCCGCTCGGGAACTTCCATGTCACCGCTGCGACCAGTCCCATTCCCAATACAGACAAAATTGATCAGAGTACAGATCTCGTCGACCACGCTCCCGTGCTCACCTACTTCACCGATCGAAGTACTGCGAAACCAAAGAAAATTCTACCCGATGATGCACCTGGCGCAGTCTGGCTTTTTGGGTCATTTACAATTCCAGACAGTAACGAAGGTGAATTGTTGATTGCTCATTACTCACGTCACCTATCGCTGGGAAAAATGGTCGAACATGGTATTGCCATATGGAATGACGATAAAGAAGTTTTCGAAAAGAAATTCACTTTGGATCTAACAAGCAATTGGCAGCACCCAAGAGGCCAGGCGTTAAGAGTCGAGCAACCAGAAGGGGATTACATTTACTTTGTTGAATCATTTGCCAATACGCGTGTTCCCGCAAATCTGAATGCCATACTGGACCCTAGCCAGTACCAAGCATTGGCATGGAATCCTGAATCGAGGACCTATCAATGGCAATCTACACTCCCGCCCACTACCCAGCACGAAGAAAGAAAAATGTTACTCAGTGGAGAAATTAATTCTTCCGAAGCTCGCTATCAGATAGAAGCTAACGATGAACCTGTCGGAATACATCGTAGCTCGATTCAATGGAACAATTTTCGCAGACGATGGGTCTTAGTCGGCAATGAGATCAATTCCAAGAACGCCCCCTCTCACTTAGGGGAAGTCTGGTTTGCGGAGTCACAATCAATTGAGGGTCCCTGGAGGAATGCAACCAAGATCGCAACGCATCCGAATCAATCATTTTACAACCCTCGCCAGCATCCGATCTTTTCTTCGGACGATGGTCGGATGATCTACTTTGAGGGTACCTACACGAATTCGTTCTCCGGCAATCCCATCACAACACCTCGTTACGAATACAATCAATTGCTGTACCGGCTGGACTTGAGCCAGATTGCTAATCCGCCAAACTAATCTCTGCAAAGTTGCGGATTTGTTCACCAAGATAGCTGGGGCTCAGCGGTTTATTGGACGGTCTAACACTCGCAACAACCTCCATCCCGGTCATGGCAGCAGCGATCAGCTCTTCTGCAACATCGGATACAAAAAGGATCGTTTGCGGCCTTACTCCAATCGCTTCAGCAATTCGGTGATAACTAGTGGGCTCTTGTTTCTTGCCAACCATCGTATCGAAGTATCCTGAGAGTAGACCGCTCAAATCCCCCTCGGTAGTGAACCGAAAGAAAAGCTGCTGCGCGAGAACGCTCCCCGATGAGTAAATATAGAGACTTTTCCCGATTGAAGCCCACAATCTGAGTGCAGGCAAAACATCTGGAAATAATTCGGCTCGCAATTGACCCGTTTCGAATCCCGACTTCCAAACCAGCCCTTGCAATGCCTTGAGCCCAGTGGCTTTGCTGTCTGATGCCATGAGTGCTTGGAGGTGTTTGTCTAGTTTCTCGATATCGATTTCGTTTTGCTTAGAATCGATAAACCACTTATTGACCTCTGGATTCGCATCTCTCGAAACTTGTTCAATCGCCGCCCGCACGTCCGGCAGATTATGATGTGACTCCAGGAACGACTTCATGTGGCGTTTTGCGAATGGGAACATGATTTCGTATACGAAACGCACATCCGAAACTGTGCCTTCGATATCCAAGAGCACGGTATTAATATTCGAAAATTTAACCATACGCTCACGCAATTGAGTCTGCAACTGGCTAGATAAATTCAAGCCCGAATTACTGCGCTGCGGGCATTGGTCCAATATCGTCCTGCTTCACAAAGTCAGGTCTCGCCATCGTATTGATCGCTTCCCATGGTTTGGGATAGTAGTATAAGGGAACGCATCTCCCCGCATGATTACGATAGTGCCCCGCATTGACGCTCGATTTCCAGGCCATTGCTTCTTGACTCGTAGGCTCGATAACATTCGCGATATGGCCACTTAGGTAACGAGGCCGGTTATACGTGTATCGATACTCAGGCCAGGCCTTAATAATCGGATAGGGTAGAATATCTTCCCGCTGCTTGGCTGGATCGAGATAGGTTCCTGACAGAAAACCATCTCCACTTACCTTGCCGGGGAGTACCGTACAAGCCGCCCCGGTTACCAACATCAATGCCATGATACGTTTCATAGAATCCGTTCTCCTTTGCAGAAAGCTATGGAGGGTGTATCGCCAAATCTCGTAGGCTTTGCCTCGTCTAGTAGAGGATTTCAGCACTCGGAGTTTTGCTATCTTTCGGTGTATACCGATTAATCCGGTGATGCCGTCCCACGCTCAATGGCTGCGACAAGCCCTGCAGCTTTGGTCCACGTCTCTTCTTCTTCGCTAGCCGGATCGCTGTCCGCAACAATACCTCCACCGACTTGGAATTGCCACCAACCCCGCGACGCAGTCAATGTCCGAATGAGAATATTCCAATCCATACTGCCATCAGCTCCGCAGTAACCGAGAGAACCACAATACGGGCCCCGAACAGTCGGTTCTAGTTCGGCGATGATCTCCATGGCGCGGACTTTAGGAGCGCCAGTAATGCTTCCTCCTGGAAATACGGCAGCCATAACATCGGCCCACTGGACATCGTCCCTTAGTCGAGCACCGATCACACTGACTAAGTGAAGTACGAACGGATACTTTTCCACTTTGCAAAGTTGTTCTACTTGCATGCTATTAGGATCGCAAATTCGCGATAGATCGTTCCTTAACAAATCAACAATCATGACATTCTCCGACCGATCCTTTTCGCTCGATAGCAGTTCCTCGGCAATTGCTCTATCCTGTTCTACATCACCAGTTCTGCGTCTGGTCCCTTTGATCGGGCGAGTCTCAATCCATCTGTCACGAGCATGAAAGAACCTCTCCGGTGATGAACTGATAATCTGGCCGTAACCAAAGTCAAAGAAACCTGCAAAAGGTGCCGCATTTACGAGCCTCAAGTGTTCGTATAGCTCAGCTGAGTTACATCGTGCAGGACACAACAATCGTTGCGAAAGATTTACCTGAAATATGTCACCTGCATAGATGTAGTCGCGAGCCTTTTGGACAACGGCCTGATACCCTAAGCTATCAAAGTTCCCAAGCCATCCCCCACCCAAACGTGTTTCAAATTGCTCTGCAGTTAGACCGTGCGCCATAGCGTGCAAATTAGGTTGTGGGTGCGTTGCTTCAGCCCTGCCGAGGTTTTCGACGCAATCCATAAACAGATTCAATCGATCTACCGCTCGTGTATCGCGTTTTTTATCCGATTCTTTGATCGAGAAGCCTTGGGAGAAAACCCAGCCTTGGTCAACTTCGTGATCCCAGGCAAAAACCACGTCGTACAGCCCAAGCACGGCTACCGGAGTTGAAAACTCATCGTGCTTGGCTGCTGGGATCCGCTCTAGGCACCGGCCAAATTCATATCCTAGATAGCCCGCAACTCCTCCTTGGAATGGAGGCAGATCGCGAACTGTGGTTGCGGGGCATCGATCCAGCCACCCCTGGACCCTGGAAAGTGGATCGGCAACGGGCTGATTTAGTTCCCAGATCTCCAAAGGGTCGGCACATAAAAAGGAATATCGCCCCCGCTGGCCACCTTTTAGGGCTGAATCCAGCCAACAAACGTAAGGTTTATGTTTCAAAGCACGAAAAACGACCTCTGGGGTGAGCGAGGAAGCCAGCTTTTGGACCAATGGTTTGGGGTAGTTATTTGTCATGACGTCATTGTAAGTCCCCAAAACCGCCTTCCAAGATCCACGAGTTATGAATCCGAATAGGTTCTCGGTTAAGTCGTATCGCTTTAAACGCTTGTCCGCAGTAGCCCCTTTCGGAGAGTGTTGACTACCAAAGCAGCACCTTTTCATGAGGCTTAACGCCACTTGCAACTCCTTTCCCAACAGCACCCGACAAAATCATGGTGACAACAAACTCCAATCTGTGTAGCTTACTCGCAAAGCCTGAAGCGTGGACCGAGTCTACAGAGTGGAATACGAGAGAATCCGGGACGGGAGAGTCCGAGAAAGGTGCAAATAAACCGTTGTCATCGTCGAACCAATTTGTTCGTGTTGGGGCAGTATCCTATCTCAACTCGAAACCACTTATTTACGGCTTGGCGGATGACTTGGCTGGCATCGGGTGCTTGACTACTGATCTTCCGAGTCGGCTTGCTGACCAGATCAAAGCGGGAGTCATTGATGTGGGTCTCATTCCTGCGTTTGAGTATTTGAAAACACCGGGCCTACGTCTCGTTTCGAGTTCAGCGATAGTGTCGCGAGGGCCGGTTTGGTCCGTTCGTCTGTTCTTTCGCACCGAACCCGCAAAGGTAAAGCGAGTGGCGCTCGACGAGGGATCACGAACGAGCGCCGCTTTATCGAAATTGTTGATGCATGAGACGCTTGGAATCCGTCCCGAGACACAAATGCTCCCCATGCAGGAAGATCCAGAGAATGTCGATGCAGACGCTGTACTTCTGATCGGTGATCGTGCGATGCACCCCGAGAACTACGAGAGATCGTTTCAACTCTCGTGGGACCTGGGAGAGAAATGGTTTCAATGGACGGGTCTACCTTTTGTTTTCGCGGGCTGGGTAACGCGTGAATCTAGCATCGATGAGTCGCGTTTAGGACGAATTCTGGATGGAGCCAAGGTGCGAGGACGACGCGATGTTCAGAAGATTAGTAGAGACTGCTGTGAAAGTTATGGATTGACCGTCGATAAATGCTTAGACTATCTCACCAATTATATTTTTTTTGATCTTAACCAAGACGCCGTTCGTGGATTAGAAGAGTTTCGACGTCGCTGCCAACGGGCGGGCTTAATTGAGCCAAACGCGGTTAGCTCCAACGCTGAGCAATTAAACACGTAAACAAACCTTTTGCATACAACTGACAAACTCCCATCGCGAGTACAATTCCAATCGCCATTACAGAGGAAATCATGAGCTCAATTCAACAAGTCGATCGTATTTTGGAGCGAGTCCTTGGTGGTGAACGCCTCAGTGACGATGATGCACTCGTTTTACTTACGAGCAATCAGTTGGCCAAGATCGGAAACGCTGCCGACGCGATTTGTCGAACTAAGCACCCGGAAAACTTTCGAACATACAATATCGATCGAAATATAAATTACACCAACATCTGCACAGCGGTTTGCGATTTCTGCGCCTTTTATCGAACCCCCAAAAGCGAAGAGGGCTACGTTCTCCCTCGAGCGGAACTGCTCGACAAAGTAAGAGAAACCGTTGAACTGGGTGGCAACCAAATCTTAATGCAAGGAGGTTTGCACCCCAAGTTCACTTTGGATTGGTATGAAGATCTCCTTCGAGACATAAAAACTAATTTTCCGGACGTCAACATCCATGGTTTTAGTCCCCCTGAATTACATCACTTTACCAAGGTGAACAAGCTATCCATTGAGACCGTTCTCGAACGGCTCAAGGCATCGGGATTAGGGAGTATCCCAGGTGGTGGTGCGGAAATATTGGTTGATCGAGTTCGTTCGGCGATCACTCGCGGCAAGGTTATGTCAGATGATTGGCTCAATGTCATGCGAGTTTGGCACAATCTGGGAGGCAACAGTACAGCAACCATGATGTTTGGCCATGTCGAGACATTGCAAGAACGAATCGAGCATCTACGTCGTGTTCGCGATCTTCAAGATGAAACGGGTGGCTTTACTGCCTTTATCTGCTGGACGTTCCAGCCTGACCATACTGCTATGTCTCATATCCCACCTACGGGATCTCACGAGTACCTTAAAACACAGGCGGTCGCGCGACTCTACTTGGACAACGTCCCTAATATCCAAAGTTCTTGGGTAACCCAGGGGCTCAAAATTGGTCAGTTGGCGTTGAGCTACGGAGCCAATGACATGGGGTCCCTCATGTTGGAAGAGAACGTCGTTGCCGAAGCAGGAACGGTTCACTTTCTTACGCTCGATCAAATGCGTGGAGCGATTGAAGAGTACGGATTCGAGGCACGCCAGCGAGACGTTTTCTATCGCCTGGTGGACCCCGTTCTTCAAGAAAAGGCGATTCAGGCCAACCGTAAGAAGGACCAGGTATTACCGGTCTTAGCCTAGCTTTTTTACCAAAGTTCGATGGCGAGGGGCGAGATACCCCAGATCTTATGCGGCAAACTCTAAACAAGAAAAATAAATCCAGGCTGGCAACCTAAGCTTTTTCAGGTAACGTGGAGTTAAGGTATCTGAGAAAGGATAGAACAACGTTTTTTGGGGACGGTCTAAGGGGTCTATTTGTAAATGAATTGGATCTCGGTCATCTGGTCCATGGTTGCGGCAGCGTGTTTAACGGTGGCCGGATTGCATGGAGTTATCTGGTGCTGGGACCGACGAGTTTGGGCGAACCTTTGGTTCGCTATTATGGCACTGAGTGTCATTGGTCTCGTGGTTGGCGAGGTTTCTACGATGTTTGCTGCTTCGCCGAACGATTATGCCGACGCGTTCCGTTGGTCGCACTTAATCTATGGCATAGTTGTCTTGGCAAGTCTTTCGTTTGTTCACGTTTACTTTGGCACTGGCAGAAAATGGCTGTACTCGTTTGCGATTGGAACTCGTTTGATTGCCGTCATAGTAAACTTCTCAACAGGCCTGAGCCTGCATATTGGATCGATCGAGAGTTTAGTTCATGTCCCGTTCTTGGGGCAGCAGGTTGCTGTATTGGGAGTATGGGAATCGAATCCATGGGTCATAGTCGGTCAGTTTGCGACTTTGATCCAGGTTTGCTATGTCATGGATGCGTCGATTCGATTGTGGAATACAGGTTTTCGTGACGCTCGTCGCAGGTCGGCAATCTTTGGTGGAACCCTCATATTCTTTACCTTGTATTCAGCGACATATCCTGGATTAGCGACAATCGGTCTTATCCGTGCCCCAGTGATTGTCAGCATGCCATTTCTAGCAGTGCTTTTGGCTATGGCGTACGAGCTAAGCTCCCAATTGCATCGCGCGGCGCAGATTGGATCTGAACTACAAGAAAGTGAGCAGAGATTGTTAATGGCAACGGAAGCCGCGAACGCAGGAATTTGGATTAGAGATGTTAAGCAAGATAAAATATGGGCTAGTGAAAGATGGCGTGACTTATTCGGATTCGATAAGCATGAGCCCATAAACCTCAATGTGGTTTTACAACGCCTCCACCCAGACGATCGTCCGCTCTACAATCAAGTATTCGCCACTGCCATCAACCATGCCGAGGACTTCGAACTTGAGTATCGCATCATTCTGCCCAATGGTAAGGTCCGATGGATCGTTTCTCGTGGTAAAGTCGTCCTCGGGACGGACGGAGCTACAACTCAGGTTCGCGGCGTGTCGATTGACATCTCAGAAAGAAGGCGATTGGAGATTGAAAGACAAGAATTAAAAGACGAACTTACCCACGCGGGTCGAGTCAATATGCTGGGGCAATTCGCATCGTCGTTAGCCCATGAGCTAGGACAGCCACTCGGGGCCATTCTTCGAAACGCAGAAGCCGCCGAGATGCTATTGCAAAAACCATCACCTGACCTAGTGGAACTCCGTGAGATTATTTCCGATATATGTCGTGACGACCAGCGGGCATGTGATGTCATTAGTCGTTTGCGCTCGCTACTAGAACGACGCACTTTGGAGGTATCGACGATTGAGGTCGCACCGTTGCTGAATGAAGTTGCTTCGTTGGTCAGGTATGATGTGATTGCTAGACACATCGTGCTACAGATCAATGTAGCACCGAATCTACCGCCTGCGTCGGGAGATCGAGTGCAATTGCAGCAGGTTCTACTGAATTTGATCATGAATGCGATGGATGCGATGGATGCGATCGATAGCATACCCCTTTCATCCGACAGGAGCATTACGGTCCAAGCCGGCTTGAATGATGCAAACATGATCGAAGTATCCGTTCGAGATTCCGGGCCGGGCGTCCCTCCATCCAGCCGCGATCATATTTTTGAACCGTTTGTCACAAGCAAGGAAGGTGGTATGGGGATGGGGCTGGCCGTTTCACGAACTATAATCGAATCACATAGCGGAAAGTTATGGCTGAAAGAAACTGCAGAGTATGGGGCAACATTTGTGTTTACGCTTTGTCCGATGGAAGCGATTTGTGACCTATGAGTTCCGAGAAACCAAAAGTCTACATCGTTGACGATGACGCCTCATTCTTAAAGGCGGTATCGAGATTGCTCCGCGCTAGTGGGTTCGATGTTCTCGTTTTCGATTCGGTTTCTGACTTTTTATCAGAAGTCAACCAAGAGTTACGTGGCTGCATTATTACCGACCTTCGCATGCCGAATATCGATGGGTTTGCCTTCCAGACGGCTTTGAAGTCAGCGAACATTGCACTGCCGGTGATTTTTCTAACAGCATTCGGTGATATTCCCTCTTCCGTACTCGCTATGAGACTTGGTGCAGAAGATTTTCTTTGCAAGTCGGCATCCAAGCATGAATTGATTGGAGCGATTGAACGCGCAATAAAACGTGACGCGAAGCAACACGAGGAACGAGCGCGCCTGCATGAGTTGCAGGCACCATTCAAGCTGTTAACCCCTCGAGAGTTGGAGGTTCTAACACATGTCCTAAAGGGGGAACCAAACAAAGCTATCGCGGCGATTCTTGGAATAGATGAGCGTTCGGTAAAACGTCACAGAACCAATCTGATGACGAAATTACAGGTTGGTTCTGTGGCGGAATTGACTCACCTCGCCCACGCATCTGGCTTTTACGAAACTAAGCCCGCAAATCTCGGGCATTCCAATGGGTTTCACAATACACCAACCGTCCCTAAAGGGACTCTTGGCTGTAGCAAGCGGCTAAAGTAGCTTGACAAGTTGGCATAGGTACAGCTAGCGTCTTGGATTCGGGTTGTAATTGGATCGCTTGACGATTGTGGGCGAGCGTTAAAACTCAACGAATTTCTAAGTTACTTGCTGTGCTCGTACCGAATGATGTGTCGTGCTTTGGTGAATTTGTAAAGGTAGGATTAAATGAGTTTTACAAGGTGTTGTTGTCTGGCGATCTTAGTCGCTTCGACAATCTTTGGTTCGGATGCAATTGCGCAACAGAAAAAACCGAACATCCTCGTCATTTGGGGCGATGATATTGGTACATGGAACATCAGTCACAATAATCGTGGGATGATGGGCTACAAAACACCCAACATCGATCGCATTGCTCGAGAGGGTGTTTCGTTCACCGACTACTACGCACAGCAATCATGTACCGCTGGTCGAGCCGCATTTATTAGCGGCTCGGCTCCCATTCGCAGCGGTATGACCAAGGTTGGTATGCCAGGCGCCAAAGAAGGTTGGCAAAAAACGGACGTTACCATGGCAACCATTCTAAAAAGCCAGGGTTACTCGACTGGTCAATTCGGCAAGAACCATCAGGGAGACCGCGATGAACACTTACCAACAATGCATGGATTCGATGAGTTTTTGGGGAGCCTATACCACCTCAATGCCGAAGAGGAGCCCGAAAATCGCGACTACCCGAATGACATGGTACTAGCTAACGGCAAGACCTTTCGCGAGCAATTCGGCCCTCGAGGTGTTCTTAAGTGCAAAGCCGACGGTAAGGGTGGCCAAACAATTGAAAACCTAGGACCACTCACCAAAAAGCGAATGGAAACCATTGATGAAGAGTCGCTAGCAGCGGCCAAGGACTTTATCATTCGCCAAGACAAAGAGGGTAAACCCTTTTTCTGTTGGTGGAACGGCACCAGAATGCACTTCCGAACACACGTCAAATCGGAGCATATCGGTCTCTCCGGACAAGATGAATATGGAGACGGAATGGTTGAGCACGACATGCACGTCGGCGAGTTGCTTAAACTGATCGATGACCTTGGATTGACTGACAATACAATCGTGCAGTACTCCACAGATAACGGTCCTCATTACAATACATGGCCCGATGCAGGCACAACTCCGTTCCGTGGTGAAAAGAACTCCAACTGGGAAGGTGCTTTCCGAGTTCCATGCTTCGTGAAGTGGCCAGGTAAATTTCCTGCTGGGATAACACTCAATGGAATCGTATCCCATGAAGACTGGCTCCCAACTTTCGCCGCAGTTGCTGGTGCCCCGGACATCAAAGAAAAACTGTTGAAAGGTGGTGTCGCCCTGAACGGACGAACCTACAAGAATCATATTGATGGTTACAATTTGCTGGATTACCTCAGCGGCAAGACCGAAGAGTCGCCACGCAAAGAATTCATTTATCTAAACGATAGTGCCGAGATTGTCGCTATTCGCGTGGGTGACTGGAAGGCAACGTACCTTGAGAACCGTGCTGAAAAACTGGATGTTTGGCGAGAGCCTTTCGTCCATCTCCGATTGCCTTTGCTGTTCAACCTTCGTCGCGATCCGTTTGAAAAGTCCCAGCACAACTCTAATACTTACCATGACTGGATGATCGATCGAGCGTTTGTATTGGTTCCATTACAAGCGGTAGCAAGTAAGTTTCTCATGACCCTTCAAGAGTTCCCACCTAGTCAGAAGCCAGGTGATTGGAGCTTGGATTCCCTGGAGAAGCAGGTGAAGCGAATGACCACGGCTGGCGAGTAATCGGAAGAATTAATCACCAAACAGTTGTAGATTTTGGTGTGCGAAGCAAGGTGTCATCAAACATGATGGCACCTTTTTTTGTAGGTAGTTCCAGGGATAACGACAAGAAGTGGATGGGAATTGCTAGAATCGAAAAGCCCCGCCCCTCAGTCCTGTCATGGACTGGCCTGACATTTCATTTAGGGTTTCATCTATTAATTGCAACAACTAGTGAGCAGTCCATACTGTTATGAAGATATTTGCCATCGCTTTGAGTGTACTTTGTTGTCATTTCCTCGTTGCGCACGCTGATGATCCATTGCCATCATGGCGTGAATCTGCCTCCAAGAGGCAAATCATCCAATTCGTCGAAAGAGTCACTACGAAGGGAACGCCAGATTTTGTTCCCATTACAGACCGAATTGCCGTGTTCGATAATGATGGGACTCTTTGTTGCGAAGCGCCAATACCCATACAAGCAACTTATGCATTTGATGAGGTCAAAAGGTTATCTGTTATTGAGCCAAAACTAAAAGAAGACCCGATGGTCCAGGCGGCCTTGTCAGGAGATATAGCCAAGCTTCTAGAAGGCGAACATCACGATGGGTTGCTCAAGATACTAGCGTTAACCCATGCTGGTATCACGACCACGGAATTTGAAGAACGAGTTAGAAATTGGTTTTCTACCGCTCGCCATCCTCGTTTCAACAAGCCCTACTCGGATCTTGTCTACCAGCCAATGGTGGAGCTCTTAAAATACCTTCGCGCGAATGGCTTCAAAACCTTTATCGTTTCTGGAGGCGGAGCCGACTTCATTCGCGTTTGGTCAGAGCAAGTTTACGGAATTCCTCCGGAAAACGTGATCGGCTCAACAGGACAAACCAAGTTTGAGATCAGAGATGGAAAGCCAGTTCTGATCAAGACGCTTGATTACGTATTCGTCAACGACAAGGAGGGCAAACCGGTTGCCATACATCAGCACATAGGTCGTCGGCCTATCGCATGCTTTGGCAATAGCGATGGCGATCTCGCTATGCTAAAATACACGACGATTCACAATCCGCGTCCCAGCTTTGGACTAATCGTTCATCACACCGACGGCGAGCGTGAGTACGCATACGATGCTGCTCCCCCAAGTAGCGGAAAGTTGGTAACCGCCCTTCAAGGTGCCCCGATATATGGTTGGAGCGTAGTAAATATGAAGCGGGACTGGGAAAAGGTTTGGAACGAATCCGCGTCTGCCTCAGGCGTTCCTTTGGGTAAATGGCTAGTCGAAGACATAGGAGGACATGGTGTCGTGGACTCCGCTCAATCCACGATCGAATTTTCTGCCGATGATACGGTTTCAGGTGACACGTGCGTGAACCGATTTAACGGCAAACTTGAGTATGATGGAACGACTCTGAAAATGGGCCCCTTAGCGACGACTCGTCGCGCGGGACCAGATGCTCTCATGGATCAGGAGTCTCGATTTGTCGTCGCGCTCACACAAATTCGTCGCTTCCGTCTTGATGAAAGTGGATTCCTCTTCCTTTTTGATGCAGACGGTAACGAGTTGATGAGACTCTCCAAGATCGAATCGAAGTAACGCACGCCCTTAATCCATTGCGAACTCTGGATACGCATTACTCGAAACATCGATGCCAATCACATAATCTGCCCGATTTTCAGTAAATGCTTTGTCGAAAGATAAATGAGTACGCTCCCCGTTAAGGACACTGATCGAGTCGCCATGCAAGGATTGTGAGAACGATCGATTCCTTGAATCGCCGTCAACACTCAAAAAGGGGGATTATCGACTCTCTTTGCTACACATGTATCGAATGTCGTTGTCACCTCTGTGGAAAACCCCCATACGATTCAGGCTGGTAAATTAGGAAAACAGAAAATCGAGAACGTCTGCTCGTTGAATTCGGGATACACTGATGAGTCTAGTGACGCGTCCCGTTTCGAATGTAAAGATCGCTGAATGCAACCGTGCTATTACGGTTGATTTTTAAAAAATATGAGATCGACCTATTACGGGAATGCCTGAATTGGTTCCTACGACACTTCCGTCCTTTCAGGAGAATTTATTGTGTTTATAAAAAAAATCTTCTTCGCGGTAGCCACGCTTTCGATCAGCTTTGGGATGCTTCACGCGTCAGAAGTGGAGCGACAGGACGAACGCGAAGCGCCGGTTCGGAAAGCTGTTGAGGCTTACGTTGACGCATTTAACTCACGAAACGCGAAAGCGTTGGCCGCGTTGTGGTCACCTGAAGCAGTCTACACTAACCCTGTAAGTGGAGAGGAAGTCGTAGGCCGAGAAGCCATCGAGAAACAGTTTATAGAGCTGTTTCTCGAACTAAAGCAAGCAAAGCTCGAGGTCAATACTCAAACGATTAACTTTGTGTCTCCCAACGTCGCCATTGAACAAGGAACTGCAAAAGTAGTAGTTCCTGAGGAAACTCCTGAGTTGATGCAGTATTCAGCCGTCTATGTAAAACAAGGCGACGAATGGTTGCTCGATCGCATGACCGAAGAGAGCATTCCCATCGTTATTTCCCATTACGAGCGATTGAAAGACCTAGAATGGATGATCGGGAAATGGGTCGATCAAGATGAAGACACGACAGTAACAACGGAATGCAACTGGACTCGCAACAATAACTTTATGACTCGTTCGTTTACCATTCAAGTTGGCGAGCAGATCCAAATGGCTGGCATGCAAATCATCGGTTGGGATCCTTTAGAGAAAAGAATTAGATCATGGGTTTTTGACTCCGATGGCGGATTTGCAGAAGGAAGTTGGAAGAAACAGGGAAACCAATGGCACATCCATCAGGTGGGAGTGCTTCCTGACGGTCGAAAATCATCGGCGGTCAATGTCATCACCTATATCGATGATGACACGTGTACGATGCAATCAATCAATCGAGTTGTAGATGGCGAGATACTGCCAAATATCGACGAAGTCCAAATCACTAAGAACAACTAAATGCCATTTCGCTTATTACAGAAGAGACCGATCATGAAAAAATTTATTCAAACTGGCATTGCCGTTTTGGGAATGGTCGCCATCACAGCGGATATTGCGATGGCTCAACGTGGACGGGGAGGCGGAGGCGGAGGTGGAGGACGTTCTGCAGGCGTTTCACGTGGTGGCGGGATGTCCGGAGGTGGCATGGCGAGTCGACCTAGTCCCGCTGTCAACAGATCGCCATCTGTGAGTCGTCCTAGCCCAAGCATGGGAGGCCAGGAATTCGCTGCCGGTAACGCTCGCCCCAATGCAGTAAAACCCAGCCCTGGAGGCTCCGGTGCAGGGATTGGTAATACTGGCGCTGGTTCTCGACCCAACGCCGGTTCTCGACCCAATGCCAGCACACGTCCTAGTGCTGAAACACGTCCTAATGCTGGGACTCGTCCTGGTAGCAGCGCTGGCGTAGGGCCAGGAGTCGGTACACGACCATCGGCTGGTGATTTACAGGGATTCCTGAACCTCGGTCCATCGACCGGCATCATCAATGGCGGTATCACTACTCTTCCCGCTGGATCGAACATTGGTGCGGGCGTAGGCGGAGGTGCAGCCGCTGCGTTTCTTCAAGGTGGTGGTGCTACCGGAAGCCCCTCAATAAGCCAGCTGCCAGCAGGCGCACAGGGAAATGCCGGAAGTCGTCTAGACAATCGAACTGGCAATCAAGCATCGCGGGCCGAAAACCGCACCAACAACCAGTCAGCCCGCTCAGAAAATCGCGCGACCAACCAAGCAGGACGAGTGGAAAATCGTCAGCAATTGCAAGACGACCGATATCAGAGACGCGATGAAGTACGAGATCAAGTCGCAGAAAACTATCCTCGGCTCGACTTCTGGGTGGATCATCCCAATTGGGCCGCCATGAGAATTAATCAGCCTTACCGCTGGGCAACATGGGGTGCAGTCGCAGGTTGGGTCGGTTATGGCGCTACCGCACCCGTTTCGTATAGCTACGGGGAAACTATCTACTACGAGGGAGATACGGTTTACCAGGGAGATCAAGCCGTTGCGTCGGCTGAAGAGTATGCCCAGCAAGCGGAAACCGTTGTAGCCAGCGCCCCAGAAGTCGCCCCTCAAAGTGCTGAATGGCTCCCCTTGGGTGTTTTTGCACTCTCGCAGGATGGCCAACCAACAGGACCAACCCCTTCACTATTTCTGCAGCTGGCCATCAGTAAAGAAGGTGTCATTCGCGGTACCTTAAATAACACGCTTACCGACAAGACAGTAGACGTAGAGGGCATGATCGACAAGAAATCACAGCGATGTGCATGGGCAGCCGTTGAACAAAGCCGCCCCATTATGGAAACGGGTATTTCTAGTCTTACCCAGGACACAGCACCTGCGTTAGTGCACTTTGCTGACGGGCAAACCCAGCAATGGCTAATGGTCCGACTAGAAGAACCAGGCACGCAAAAGTAGTACCTATTGCTCAAAGGTAGTGATCAGCTTTTTTAATTCGTCATTATGCTATCTACCTCGCATCATATGCAGTGCCTTATCGATGCGTTGAAGCGATTTGGAACCCCAGCACGCTCCAACTCCGCCTTTTAGATCTGCGAGTGAATCCCATGAAATGGAAGACTATTTTTTTTGCATCCGGCTGTATTCTTCCTTAGTTCTTTTCGCAACTTTGGGCAGAAGAGGTCGAGGGAACAATTGATCGAACGGTCTTGCCGATTGCTGAGCCTCTTCCTAAGCCTTCAAAAACGCTTGATATTCGAAATGCAACACCACCACCAAGATTCGAAGTTAAGGCGCCATCGGGAGCACCGAATGTATTGCTTGTTTTAGTCGACGACCTCGGTTTTGCAGGAACCTCTACATTCGGGGGCCCCATTAGAACTCCAACGTTCGATCGAATAGCTCGCTCCGGTTTGAGGTTTAACAACTTCCATACGACCGCGGTATGCTCCCCCACCCGTTCGGCACTAAAGAGCGGCCGTAATCACCACGTCAACAACATGGGTGCGATCATTGAGACGGGTACTGCATTCCCCGGAAATACGGAGCAGATCCCCCAAAACGTAGCCCCTTTAGCCGAAATGCTTAGGCTAAATGGATTCGCAACAGCTGCCTTTGGCAAGTGGCACGAAACAGCCGCTTGGGAGGCAAGTATTGCAGGATCCTTTGATCGATGGCCCACCCGAAAAGGGTTCGACAAGTTCTACGGCTTCCTTGGTGGAGAAACCAACCAATGGGCACCCTTTATCTACGACGGAACCCATCAGGTCGAGATTCCAGATGACCCAAATTACCATTTCTTGACCGACATGACCAATCGAACGATCGCATGGATTCAGTACCAGAAAGCGATTACGCCCGATAAACCGTTCTTCACCTATTATGCTCCAGGTGCAACCCACGCTCCGCACCATGTGCCTGCAGATTGGATCGCTCGATGGAAGGGAAAGTTTGATCAGGGTTGGGACGTGATGCGAGAACAGATTCTCAACCGCCAAATCGAGCTGGGAGTCGTCCCGAAAGGAACCAAACTCGCCCCGAAACCGGACGCTATTCCAGATTGGAACACGCTCAATGCCGACGAAAAGCGTCTATTCGCTAAGCAAGCCGAAGTGTTCGCCGTTTTGTTGAAATGACAGATCATGAAATTGGAAGGGTGATCGATGCGATCGAGAAAACTGGACAACTTGACAACACCCTCGTCATTTTCATTTACGGGGATAACGGCACAAGCGCCGATGGAGGTCGCAATGGTATGTTCAGCGAGATGACTTACTTTAATGGCATTCAATAAAATGTTCCTGATATGCTTAAGTTTATCGACAAATGGGGCGGTCCGGAAACCTATCCACACATGTCAGCAGGCTGGGCTGTTATGTTCGATACGCCATTTACATGGACTAAGCAAATAGCATCGGACCATGGCGGTACCAAGGTGGGTACCGCAATTCATTGGCCTAAAGGGTTCAAAGCTCGAGGAGAACAGAGGAATCAGTTTCATCACGTCATCGATATCGCACCAACCATTTTAGAATCTGCTGGACTACCCGAACCCAAAGTCGTCAACGGTGTAACTCAACGTCCAATGGATGGAGTTAGCATGAACTATTTGTTCGATGACGCCAATGCAAAGGAAAGGCATAACCCACAATACTTCGAAATGTTCGGCAACCGAGCTATGTATAAGGATGGATGGTTTGCGCGTACCATTCACAAGGCCCCCTGGGAACCGACACCACGTCGAGCTCTAGAAGATGACTCCGCATGGGAACTGTTTGACACAAAGAAAGATTTCAGCTTGGTCGACAACGTTGCCGTTAAGCATCCAGAAAAGCTAAAAGAACTTCAGTTGTTGTTTCTGGAAGAAGCTCAAAAGAATTTTGCCCTACCCCTCGATGATCGCACTATCGAGCGAACGAACGCGGAACTGGTTGGACGCCCCGATTTAATGGCTGGTCGCACCTCCCTAACGCTAGCTGAAGGCATGACGGGAATGACAGAAAATGTATTTCTGAATATCAAGAACAAGTCGAAAACGATAACAGCCGAGGTCGAAGTACCTGAGGGAACGCAAACGCACGGCACTATCATCGCGCAAGGTGGTCGATTCGGAGGTTGGTCCGTCTATGTCGAAAAAGGAATCCCCGCCTATCACTATAATTTCCTTGGGTTGCAGCAGATTACCATCTCCGGCAAAGAAAAGTTACCAGCAGGCAAGTCGACATTGCGCGTTGATTTCCGGTATGACGGAGGAGGTATAGGCAAAGGTGGTGTGGCTTCATTATTCCTCAACGATCGCAACATCGGTGAGGGTAAGATTCCTAGAACACAAGCCATGATCTTTTCCGCAGATGAAACCGCCGATATTGGCATCGACCTTGCAACTCCTGTTGTGGAATCTATCGGAGCGGAGCACAAATCGAAATTCACTGGCGGGATCCCTAAGATCACAATCGAAGCAAATTAACTCGCTGATTTAGCATAGTGGGTAATATTGGTAAGCAGAACGATCGATGCATAAACCAATTTTAATGAGGATGACTGAAGCTCGTTTCAATCTCCCTAAACCATGCAATCGATTTGTTTGGCACTTGATTGACGAAGGAACATCGGCGTTGCCGACTCAACACCGAGTCATCTATCTCAGGAAGAGCTGGAATCTATAGCAGGGCTGCGCCGGTAAAAATTCTTGCCTACCTGAATTAGTGATCGTATCAGCATGGTCATGAAGCCGCGGCATATCAGCAGAATCATTCTGATTGTGCAAGTGGTGCTAGCATCGATGTCTTTAACGGGTTGCCGAATCCTCGACCAGTCTCATTTAACCTACACACAGATTGATGATGAGCGATACACAGATCATATAATTTGGCCGAGCGAAGGGTCGGCAACGGAGCGAGCTGATCGCTTTCTCAAGATTGGGAAATCTTTAAGTGATGCAGACGACTCACGAAGCGTTGACTACTACTTTCAAGCTGCTGCGATTAGCTGGGAGATACTGAGCGAACGAGCGGAGTTTGCGACTTCTTATCATCAGTCGTGGGATACCTATCAAACGAGTCTTCAGGGGCTATTAACCGACACGTTACGGTTTAGACGTTTAGATGATTGTGGAAATCTAAATATCTATCAACCAGGTGGTCCGATACGAATTCCCTTGACAAGCACTAATCTGGACTGGCCGGTAGAGCAGCTACAACGATGGCTTATCCCAAGTCCCCCTGATCAAAGAGTCTTAAAGAGCTATTTCCAATCAACAGGTCTCGGGGTTCCGCTGATTGTCTTTCGCGACAAACCCAAGGAAGCTAAGGTCGATCCTACAGAACGCTATTTCCCGAAACAGTTGCCGTTAGCACTAACGGCCATTCTCCGATCTGTTAGTGACAACAGTTCCGAAAGGTTTGTATTAGAACTAGTCAATCCATTGCACGTCCATTCGATCGAGATTCAATCCCATTTCATCCCTATCGCAAAGGATCTCAGTGCTCCTTTGGATTTCCAATTACGAAATCGCCCAACCAATCCCCTGTTGGGGTTCGTCTCACCCGGTATTGGCAATGAGAACGATGGCCTGCGATGGATGGAACCGTACCAATATGGCAAGATCCCGGTTGTATTCATACACGGATTGATGTCCGATCCAACCACCTGGTTAGATATGCTGAATGAGCTCAGAACCATACCTTGGTTCAACGAGCGGTATCAGGTGTGGGGTTTTAGCTATGCCACCGGTAGCCCATTTGTTACCTCAGCAATGAGATTGCGAGAGCAATGTCGAGAAGCGATTTCGCTGATGGATCCCGAGGGAGAAGATCTCGCTTTAAGGAAAATGGTGTTAGTTGGTCACAGCATGGGGGGACTGCTCGCTAAGCTACAAATCACCCATAGTCAGGATCGCCTGTGGAATTCCATATCGAGCGTTCCTTGGGAAGCAATGCGGGCCAACGCCATTACGAAACACGAATTGCAAAAGAGACTTTTCTTTACTCCTCAATCCCACGTAAATCGAGTCGTTTATATTGCAACGCCACATAAAGGTTCATCGATTGCATCGCGAGGAACAGGTCGTATTTTTTCGTCGTTTGTTCACCCTGATGAAAATGTACAGTCATTCCACGAACGTTTGATAAGAGATAACCCGACTGCTTTCTTTGGAACATTTCGAAAGCGGATTCCAACGAGCATCGACCTCTTAGAACCAAGCGATGCGTCATTACAAACGATTTACGGCTTGCCTGTACCTAACGAAGTCAAGCAACATTCCATTATCGGTACGGGTGAAGGACCGTGGACTCTGGGGCTGAACGATGGCGTAGTTCCCGTCTCGAGCGCTCGCCATCCGAGCGCGATTAGCGAACTACAGGTGAAAGCCTCGCATACGAAAATCCTGAAGAAATCGGAGACGATCTCCGAGGTGATCCGCTTGTTACACTTGCATCTTATGGAAGCAGAAAGCCAAAGCTGGCCATGATACGGCTGGCATCCTGCTCTGCACCGTTTCGATTAGTGCGAGAACCCCAAAGGCCTTCGATACCAAAAAAGATGTGATCTTTAGGTTGATAGATCAAATTGACCGCTAGGTATTGAATTGTTCGAATACTATCGGCGGGCTGCAGTATGGAATTGTTAACATCCTCTTGGCTATACGTAACATTTGTGAACCATTGCTTTGACCAGGAATGATGTAAACCGGTATACCAAGCGATGGCTTCTAACGGCGCTCCACGATCCAACATTACTGGAGCCAAATCAGGTAAGTCACGATAGCTGCCGATGCCTGAGCCCCAAAGAACTCCGCCATACATGCGATTGTTTTTGTTCAAATCGATAAATCCCGTTGCATTAAGGCCTGCCCCTGTGAATTCCAGGACATCTCTCCCATTGGGCTGATACCCAATGCGTCTAAGGACCGTGGCAAGTTGCAGTTGTGTTATTTCCTCGGTGTAGCGAATTCTCGCAATGGCATCGGGAAGAATTCTTCGCGGTGCGCCGAAATTCAAAAACTGGGGCTCCACATTTACCGGAGAATCCTCGATGGCCATGGCAACGCTCCAACGATCATTCCATAATGTATCGCTCCAACGAACTTGTGCTTTTCGATTACTGACGCTGGCCACATCCCCCGTCATATCAAGCGTATTGGGCAGAGCAGCCCGATGGGCTAAGGTTGACCAAGTTTGGCCCAATATGAGATTTCTATATTCTCCGTAAGCATGCCGAAGTCTCAAGTTACTTTCGTCACCGAAGAAATCTCCCTCAACAAAAATACGCATCGGTACATCACCATTGACTGCCTGACGTTGTGCATCGATGCTTAATCGAGTTTGTCTAGCATGGAAACGTGCGTTGGTCCTTTGATCCGCACCGACAGGAATCGTGGTCGGATCAAAAAAGTCGGTCGAATCAATCGCCCGGAAATCCCGAATCATATCGGTCTTTACATAGCCCCCAATCTTGGCCCCCCATGAACCGTTCCGAAACGAGAGCCCCTCTGAGAAGTTATTCGGAAAGTCATTAAAGTTTAATTGACCATGCTGGGCGCGATCTGATTCCGAGAACAAATTACTATCGGCTAGAATGGCAGGATTTGATGTTAAACTACTAGACAGGTCTAGCATGTCATCGTCACTGACAGCAGAACCGATCGTGGTCGAGTCATTCCACGTGGGATCGACCGCCAGCAGCTCGCTGCTTGATTCCTGTCGTGTTTGAAAAGCGAGACACGAGCTTGTCAGAGCTAACAAGAATAGCCCGATTTCTACTAAGCGAACCCAACTTATTGCAAACACATTTTGCATCAGAATCGGATTCCAGTACCTACATTACAAACAAACTCAGCTGCATCATCACTCACTCCCCAGAACAACCGAGTACCTATCTCCATATTCGGAGTTATCAAATAGTGAGCCCCAGGCCCTAGGTAGTGCTGCCGATAATCTTCTTCACGTCCTCGACTTAACAAACAAAAGTACTCGAAGTGGACGTTGATGCGATCCTCAAGAAACGGAACCTTGAGAACAGCGGACGGTGCTAGCTCAGTAAAATGATCCTCTTCTTCCGTCAACATAAACCAACGAAGTCCGGTATCAAATTCCCATTCGTTCTCCAGAGTCCAGCCCCCAGCGTATTCGAGTGAAAAATCACTGTCGCTGGATGCTCCACTTGTTGGTGTGTACCCTGTAACGATAAGAGCACTCGCAGGCAACCAAGCATCCGAATCAGTCAAACGAAACTTGGCACCGTAGTTCAAAATTCCTTCTTCGACTTGCTCCGATCCTATTGGAACGAGATGATGAAATTTGCCGATCTCGTACGTCCAACCTAGGCGCATTTCCAAGTTATCCGTCATGCCGTATCGCACCAGCAAATCAGGAAACAAATGCCCTTCATGTTCCGCTTCTTGATCCAGAAAACTATAGGAACCTTCGATGACCCAATCTTTGTACTCCACAATACGTGGCGATCGAGTGAAAGAATCTCGGTCAGTCTCGATGGCCCCCCTGACTGCCTGTTCGCTTGGTGACTGCGCAGACAATGTCACTAAGTTAAGGGTTAAATCCAAAAATAAGACGATCCCAAAACATATAATAACTCGCCTGGAAAAGCGTAAGGACATTTTTGCAAACCTCATATCAGTTAGCAGTTGACCAGGAATCAGGTGCTAACGTCTTACCGCAACACGCCCCGCGACCAAATCGCCATGTAAGTCCCGTCCCTATCCAGTAACTGGCGACAGAACTGGTCGTAGAGTTTCCGAGTTGTTCTGTATCTCGGAACATGCCCCCACCCATCAGATTCATATCTATACCTGGTAAGAAATCGACGATCCCTACACCGAAAGAGATTCGATGCTGATTCGTGACCGCCATCAAGCCTTGCGAGTAACGCACCGCAGCTAAATCACCCGGTTGGATCACGCCTCCCAGCGATGGACCTGGCGTCTGATCAATGGGATTCTCGGCCCAAACATAGCCAGCACGGAATCGGTAACGATTCACGGTTAACTGTGCGCCGGTTTGGACAACCCATTGGTTATCATAGATGGCCTGATATAGATCGGCGTCATCCCAAAGCTTGTAAACGAGATCAACGCCCAGTAATAGTCGACCATCCATGAGCGCTGTGTTGGCTAACCCTATGCCAACGTTTTGTGGCAAATCCATATCGACGTCAACCGAAGTTTGACCGACACCAGGATTGAGGATGAATGCGTTTTCGAAAGAAAACGACTGTGCTGTCTGATAATAGCCTCCGAGCGTTGTAAAATCGGTAAGCGAATAATTACTTCCGATTGTGCCGCGCAACGCATAATCTGCTGTCATCCCACCAGCGCCCACAAAGGGACCATCAAAGGATGCAATACCCATGGACATACTAGTTCCAACCGACCATCGATCGGTCAAATCCAGCCCCAAGGCCACTGGCATATTAAAAACGACCAAACCTGCGTTGGTGCCTCCGCTTTCCGGGATATGTCGAAAATCCGCTGCCACCCCGGCAGTCGTGATGAACCCAAGCCCAACAGTCGCTGGCAACCCCAACTCACTTAAATCCTGCGTGATCCCAATATTACCGAGTGGCGTTCCCGGTGCGGTTGATTTGCCTGAGAACGGCTCAATAAATGGATCGGGACCAACTACAGGCACATTGCTAGTTTGGGTAACATTAAATGTGGGCTCAGCCCACCCCCCACCGAATATGAACTGGGTTCCACGGAACTGAGTTAATGACGCCGGGTTCGCATTCATCGAACTGGTTAAATCCTGAGGGCGGGCGATACTAACGCCCCCCATGCCTCCCGAAGCAGGCATTAGAGTATTCTGCAACTCAACTCCAAAGCTCTGCCCAAGCGATACAGTTCCAGTGCCAGCCACCATGAAGAAAAAGGCAACGGGGCAACACTTTACGAGCCGCATAATAATTCTCTCAATTTATAAGGTACATGCCCCTTTTTGGGATCATGTTCATCCTCGTTCAACACGTATCCGATCCGAGTCGATTCGATGACCACCTGTTGAAAGTACACAACTGGCAGAGTGAATGAACGTACCGGAATACATCGCTTTTTCGGCTTGCCAGCCACAACTCAATCAGCAATAAA
Organism: Pirellula sp.; assembly: GCA_046318795.1. Lineage (GTDB taxonomy): Bacteria > Planctomycetota > Planctomycetia > Pirellulales > Pirellulaceae > JBKCUI01. Next base: position 41,044 of record JBKCTT010000232.1, on the reverse strand, counting down.
AAAACAAATGCTGGAATGGAGAGCGATCTGCACCCTTTGCACAACGGATTAAGCTAGCAATCTTCATGCCCCTCTCTCTTGGTTTTGCATGCATGAAGATGCACTGACGTAATAGCCAACTATCAGTCGGATATTGGGCTGTCAGATGGCTTTAGCCAGGGCTTACGACTATGGTTTGTGATTTCTGCATCGAGCGATTCAAGGCGACTACGAAGTTGCGTTATCAGTTCTGGATTCTTTGCGGCCAGGTTATTCTTTTCGCTCATGTCACTTTCTAAATCGAATAACATCACCACTGGTTGCTCAGATTTCGGTGCGGTTTCCCTCGGTTTAGCCCCCGGTTGATTCGTCGTCGCAGGCATCTTCACGAGTAGTTTCCATTTACCCTTTCGGATACCCTCTACCACTCCCTGCGAGCTGTAGTAAACAAACTCATCGCGAGGTGATTTGTTGGTTGATTCCAGCCAGAGCGCAGACATATCCATACCATCGATCTTGATATCTTTCGGTAGCGGTGAATTTACAAGCGAGGCAAGCGTTGGCAATACATCGATGGTGCCAGTCAACTCATGACATACCGAATCAGCGGGTATGCCTGGTCCACGCACAATACACGGGACACGTTGCCCCCCTTCAAACGTCGTCCCCTTGCCATCGCGTAGAGGACCTGCCGAGCCACCATGGTGTTTGAAAGGAAGCCAAGGTCCGTTATCGGATGTAAAGATCACAAAGGTATTCTGCACCAGACCATTCTGCTCGAGCGTTTCCAAGAGTCGCCCGATTTCCGTATCAATGTGCTCAACAGTATTGATATAGGCTTTCTTTGGATCTGGATCACGTACATCGTCAGGTACATACAAAGGAATATGGGGCATTGAGTAGGGGAGATAAAGGAAAAAGGGTTTCTCCCTATTAGCTTTGATAAAATCGATTCCCTTTTGGGTGCAACGTCGAGTAATAGAACGTTGATCTACCGGCAACTCTATCAGGCTTTCGTTTTCAAAAAGTGGGGTCTTCCATTTAGTTACAGCCGATTCTGGATCGTTCCAAAGTAGATCCATACCAGCAGGACCGCCCGGTGGTCGATCATTGTTATCGGGATAGTTCATGTCGTTTGAGTAGGGTATTCCAAAATAGGTATCGAATCCCTGAGCGGTTGGTAACACTTCGGGATGATGCCCTAAATGCCACTTGCCAAAACATGCAGTTGCATACCCCTGCGCCTTGAGATGATCGGCGATGGTATGTTCATTCGGATTCAAGCCTTTGGTAGAATTAGGAAAGAGGACATGCTGATGCATGCCAATTCGTTTTGGGTAACAACCCGTTAGTAACGCCGCACGCGAAGGGGTACAAACCGGGGAGGCAACCATAAAGCTTGTGAATCTTCGTCCCTGCTTTGCCAATTGATCTAGATGCGGTGTCCGAATAGTCTCGGAACCGAAGCAACCCAAGTCACCGTATCCGAGATCGTCCGCAAAAATTAATACGACGTTTGGCTGTTTGAGATCGACGGCCTTACACTCTACCCCTGAAAAGGCAGCCATAAGTATCCAAAGTATCATGCAATAAACTTGTTTGGCTTTGTAAACTTCGATCATTACTTTCTCCTCGGCTTTGTCGAATCTTCTAAAACAGGACCTGACATAGGAGGCGTCTCGAAAAATCTTCCATCCTCTACCAAACGGGGATCCTCGGTACGATGAAGCTCCTCGATCAAGCGCTTTTCAAGCTCAGCTCGCTCCTTCGCGTAATTTGGATCAAACGCTACGTTTCGCGTTTGATGAGGATCGCTTCGCAAATCGTACAATTCTTCCCGCGGTCGTTTTCCGTACACCCAATCAAAGTGCCTTTTCCAATCGGGATCATTTCGAACACCTACTAACCATGCCTTGGTTGGCCCGGCATCTTCATCTGCCAAGGTCACGCGAGTCTCTTCGGTTAACTCGGTGACACTAGGCGGATTCTCCTGATCGAGTCGATAAGGATCACCAAGCGGCCATCGGTCAGGTCGAAAGTTGATAATATACAAAAAGTCATGTGTACGAATGGCACGCTGCGGATATGGAGTATAGTCCGCGCGAGCATCTTCTACATGCCGCTCTCGTCCAATGTACACGGCATCCCGCGTTGAATCGATTAGACCAGATTGGGACGAGCTAAGATGTGTTTGCAGGCTGCGACCGGTCATTGACTTGGGAACATCTACCTTTCCGAGTTCCAAAATGGTGGGTGCCAGATCAGGTAGCGTAATCAGATCATCGATCACTCGTCCTGGCTTCGTACCCGCTCCGCGAATCGCTAACGAGACACGTGAGCCAAAGTCATATAGATTGCATTTGCCATAAGGGAAGCCCGGGGCTCCGTGATCCCCACTTACGATGATCAACGTATTGTCGAGTTCCCCAATATCCTCCAACATACTAACTAGAATTCCCAATGCGGCATCAAACGATTGAATCTCGCCAAAGTAGTCCGCCATGTCCTCGCGTACTTCGGGAACGTCCGGCAGAAAGGGAGGCATCTTTCCACGTAGGGAATCTGGATCGATACCCCAGAGCGATTTTCCTGAACCCTTGATCCATTTCCGATGAACCTCCGTTGGTCCAAACCAATAACAAAATGGTTGTTTCGATCGACGATCAGAAAGGAAAGCTTCGAAATTTCCTTGCACCTCTTTGTACAACATCGCCTTGGCTTCCTCGATGGACTTGCCCTGTCTCACGAGGGTCGTGACGTTTTGAGAGAATTGATTGAATTTACCTCCCGCTTTCTCATAAGCAAATTGGCCCGCTCCATACGGGGCATCGTTCGGAACACCTGGCCCCCAAACTTTATAGGTCTCTCCAATGTGATAACCCGCTTGATTTAGGAGTAATGGAAAGGCTGGATTCGATCCGTCCCACACAGCGCCACGAAGGATCGAAGCACGACCAGTACGCCAAAAATGCTGACCTGATAACAATGAACTGCGACACGGAGTACAGCTTGGAGAGGAAACGAAAGCGCTACGGAACAAGACCCCTTCGCGAGCAATGCGGTCAAAGTTGGGAGTAAGAATACAATCATTTATGGTGCCTGGGCCATCGATCTGAGCATAAGCACTGGCAAATCGTCCCCAGTCGTCGGCAAAGCAGAATAGGATGTTTGGACGCGTATCAGATTGCGCACTCGTAGATGACGAAACCAACAGCAAAAGCAGAATAGCGGACATCAACGTCACAACTTTTGTTAGGCTGCGGTGGCTTGAATTATCACGATTAAGAAGTACAAACGCACAGATTGGATTTACCACGGTATATTCAGGTTGAAGAGACAGGTAGGGTAATGTGCGGGGTAAGTGCAATACTTCCTCGGCTGCAAGCAGCATCAATTGGCTGATTGCGAAACTCCCGCTTCTTTTAAGGCTTGAAGAATCTGCGATTGGGTGTATCCATCGCCGAAGCTTACCGGTTGATACTTCTTGCCCGAAGGAAAAATTGCAATGAATGGAATGCCTTGGCTGGGTTGCATGCGAGTGAAAAAATCCCGCTCTTGGTCGGAAATGTGGTCGATGTCAACTTCGTATACCACAACCTTGTTTTGTTCGATCACGGCCTTGGTTTTGGCTCGGTCAAGATTAGCAGCCTTGAGTGTTTTACATGTCGCACACCAGTCGGCGGTAAATTCCACGAGCACTGTTTTCCCCGAATTTACGTCATCGACAAACTTTGCCATTGTGAACTCCCGCCAAGGTAAAGGGACGGTGATCTGCGGCATCGCAAATGCGAGCCAACCAACAATGGCGGAGAAAACAGAAGCTAATCCCCAGGCCTTAAGCTTTTCAATCCTCTCCGCGTAGATAGGAGTTCGGCCAATCCACCAGCAGGCAGCGGCGAGTCCAGCGAGCAATACCAAAGTCGGTCGCAACAACGGTGCATCGATTGGTAACATCAGCCAAAGCACCGTGGCGATGAGAGCAAAACCCATCAATTGCTTAAATGTATCCATCCACGATCCCGGCTTGGGAAGAAATCGCATCATGCTTGGCCTAAACGCAACCACGATATAAGGGGCCGCCATGCCGATACCCATCATCGTAAAAATCGTAATCGTTACGTAGGGTTGCGACTTGAGTGCAAAACCAACTGCGGTTCCGAGAAATGGACCACTGCAAGGAGTGGCCAAGACCGTCGTAATCACACCTTTTGCGAACGCCCCGATGGCTCCTTCCTTTTGTGCGAGCCCCTTTGCGTTTCTATTGCCTGCAAATCCCGGAATGGGAATCTCCCACACCCCAAGAAAACTCAATGCCATGACAAACACAATCGAAACTAAAGCGATATTGAAGCCATCGTATCGGAACTGTTGCCCCCAACCAAATTCATTAATGCCAAATGTCCTGCCAAGCCCCGCTTGCACAGCGACTGCGATCCCAGCCAGAACCCAAAAGACACTAATGATGCCAAGCGAATACCAAAGGTTGAGAGCCAAGACGCGTCGTGGGTTGCCACCCGCTTGTTCCAAGAAAGACAATAGCTTGAGTCCGATAACAGGTAGCACACAAGGCATAAAGTTAAGAATGAGACCTGCCAATAGCGCCGCCCCGATCATTAACATCAAAGAGGAATCGCTCGACGATGCCTTCGATTGTGGCGCGAGCTGGGCGAGATCGTAATCTAAATGGGTATTTGGAGTTGATGGAGGATCATTGGTATTGGAGGTATTCGAAGTTTCGATTTTCGAACCATTACCGTCAGATGGATTGCTGTCAGACTCGCTGGGCTTAGGCGGCGTTATCGTACTAGGGTCGAGTGGTTTAACCTTAGGGATCGGAACAGGTGACTTTCCGAGGGTAGCCATAAATGGAAAATCTCGCGGTGGGAAGCAATTGCTGGGGTCGCAGATTTGAGCATAGATCTTGCCCTTGATCTGAAGATCATCGAGGGAAACGCCGTCTGCCAACAACAAGGGTGCGTACCAGACGGCTCCTCCAATATGCTTTTCCACTAGCAGATTATCGAACACTGGTTCAATTGCCGACTTAGGCTCGTCTACGGGAAGAAATTCTCCAACCACGAACATATCGGATTTATCTAGCTTTAGCTTTGTTGGTATCGGTCCGCCTCGTTTTTGAGTAATCGAGTAGGTGTAGAGATCGGGATCTAGCGACGCTTGTATCACTAGGATGGGTGGCTGATCACCCTCGGGGCGAACGATGACACCAGACGCAGTCAGCGTGGGGGCACCCGCGGAGGCACCGTTGAATCCACCTTGGCTAAGTTCGATACCAAACTGAGCGATCGCCGAAGCCTGCACCAGTGTGAAAGCGACGACCACACTAACTATAGTTAGCAAGACATTGTGCTTGTTCGATGACATCCAATTTCCCTAAAGAGTACAATGCAGATGAGTAAAGCTGCACCTTTATTCAACCATTCTACGTTGAGCAAACCGAGGTTTGCGAATGCACCTATCGAACCAATTCGGATGTATTAATTCTGGCGTTGAAAGAGAAGCCCATCTTCCGACGACGCAGCAGGTGGATAAAACGTCCATGTTCCAATTTCACCTGGCTGGACTTTTCCAGCGAGAGTTCCGTTCTCGCTGGTTTCAAGCACGATGCCATCCGGTGCCGTGGTAATGGTCCCTTCCAGTTTTGCATTCTGCGTTCCGGAGGAAGAAGCTATCCAGGTAAAGTTAGACTCCTCTGTTATTGTTAACTCAATCAGCGAATCCCCTTTGGTTGCTCGCCAATTGCCGACAAGATCGATTTGTGGCAACGCTTGTTTTGGCGCTGCGACTTCCTCCTTTGCCTGTTCAGCTTCAGACTTTGTCGCTTTCGGAGGAGACAAAGCCTCTAACATTCGTTTCGCGGTAAGGTCTTTAGGCTGATTCTTTACCACAATTTGCAAAGACTGTATGGCTGCCTCCTTCTCGCCTAGGACTAGGTAGTGATAGGCGAGTACAAACTCGGAGGATGCATTTCCTGGTTTCTGTTCACAATAGTCTTCTAGCCGTCGCAAATGAGTTGTGTAGTCCCCCACATCGCCGTACAGACTACTCACCGATGTCCAATCCATCCCTGGCGCGGATGCCAAAAGTGCGTTTAACGTTGCTGCAGCTGCATCGTAATCACCAACTGCGAAGAGGCTCAGCGCATAGACCTCATGAATCACAGGATCGCCACCGTTGAGGCGAATCGCTTCTTTAAGCAATTGATTCGCGCGTGGGTACTTTCCACCTTGAAACGCTTCCAATGCCTCGTCAAACCGCTTTAGCGCCTCGGCTTCCTTATCACTGGTACGAACTGAAACGTCGTTGGTATCGGACGCTTGATAGTTATTGACCACGATGGGTTGCGAGTAATCGTATGCAATCGACGTAGGGCGACTGGTCGCGATCGGAACGTAATAAGGATTTACATAAACCGTATTGTATGACTGATAGACATTGCTTAACCCCCAGCCTAGTCCACCCCATACGGCTGGCGCGTACCATGAGCTACCCCAATAGTTAGACCAGCATCCGTTGTACCAAACATGGTAATGGGGATGGACACAGTGCGAATACCAGCCTTGATGCCAACTTTGTCCGGGGTACACTCCCCAGCCTGATCCCCAGCCAGTATTACCCCAGCCATTGTTCCATTGGGGGCGATCCCAGAAGGGTCGGTTGAAGTTAACGTTGATATTATTGATGTTGTTATTCCAGAAATTGTTATTGATCTGGATATTGTTCCCCCAATTAATATTGTTGCCCGAGTTAATCCCATTCCCTCCCACGACGCCTGGCAAAGTTACAGCCCCACCGATTCCAGGTCGTCCCTGTCCAGGTCGGTTAACACCTGGGATGATGGGATTCGTTGGAATGCTTGGCTTTGTTTGCCCTGGCCGATTATTGGCGTTCCCGTTCCCAACTCCCGGATAAGGCAACGGCTTGGGGCGAGCTTGGCCGAGCGTAGGGGGATTAATGCCTGGCGCTGGTTTTGTACTACCGATATCGGGTGGCTTAATCCCTGGTTTTGTACTTGGCCTAGAGGGAATCGTTGGCTTGATATCTATCGGCGGCTTGACAATGGGTTTTGTGTTGATCGGCGGCAAATTCGGACGGGTTGAAGGCAGGTTTGGCTTAGCGGGTTTTGTTTCAGGTCGGATGTTGATTCCACCGCCTGGCTTGGGCATGACAGGTAGCTTATTACTGGGTTGCCCGATTCCAATAGATGGGCTATCCGTTCCAAGTGTTGGCAACAAAGGTCGCGACGGAAGAGTTGAAGGCCGACCGGCCCCAGGACTATCATTTGGTTTCGAGGGGCGAACCGTCGGAATATTAATATTAGGCTTCCCCGCACTCGAACCATCCAGCGGCTTAGAATTACCCAGCGATGGCCGTTCGGTTGGAAAGCTTGGCTTCTGGTAGCCTTGGTCCGGCCGCTGGGGGCGAGCTTGCGGTAGCTTGGAATGCTGTAGGTTTTGGGCGTTCACGGAAGGCATCTGCGGTTTGGTGGATGGCAACTTAGGGACCTGCATTGGGCGAGCTCCCGACGCACCGAAATTCCCCATTGAAGGTTTTGCTTTTTTTCCTTCTTGCCCACCCAATCCTTGAGCATTAACGCCTTGAGCGAGCACGATGCAACCTACAAAGGCACACGCAAAGGCGACTGCAGTGAAGCGTTTGGTACGCCAAAGACTTATGGAAAAGATTCGTTTCATGGTTTGTTAACCTTTGGGAACTGATTCGAGCGAATAAATGTGTTATACCTGATCTCGGATACGAATTTACTTCTTGGATGCCGCAGGCGGTTCTTTGACAACAGTAATTTCGTAATCAGGCAATTCTTCGCCATTCAGCATTCGTTGGCGACCAGTGATTGAGAATCTATTCTCGGAAACAGGCGTGAACAGCAATGTTGCTGATGCGTTAGTGCCCTCGGGGGTAGTCGCAGTCGATCGAATTTGCCACCCCTGTTCGGATTTGCTCCACACTCCCTCACCAAAGCCACCATCGACATCGAACGTCCATGTTCGAAATGCACCCTGTCTCGCATCCCAGCCAATTCGTTGTGTACTCGTCAAAAGCTCACCATCATCAGTCTTGATCGAATAACTTCCTAAAATGAAATTGGTATCGGCAGACCACTGGAACGTCAGCTCTACTCTGGCATCGGCACCTTCGTTAACCCAAGCACCGATTAGCCACTGCAATTCTTGCAAAGCTGCGTTGGGCGTCATGCTAGAAGATTCGGCATAATCTCGAAACGATACTAGCTTGTAACCAGAATCACTCTTTTTCCAGATAGACGTAAAGCGGAGCACCGAGACGCTCTTACGATCGGCTGTTGTTATCGTTCGTCGGCCGTCTGCAAAAACGATTCCAGCCACGCTACGTACTGATTCGAGTTCCGCTTCGGTCGATGCGTTAGGAAAAGCTTTGAAGAACGAGTCCATTAGAATCGAGATTTGCTCATGCCCCGCATGAACAACACCTTGTTCATCAATGATTTCCCCATCCGTCAGAAAGGAGTTTAAGATCGCTTTGGTGTCTGATTTATTGAATGCTGTTACCAGCTTATCGGTCTCCGCAAGCATTTCCTTTTCTAGCGGTGAAAGCTCAGGATTCGAAGCAGTAGCCTGTCCAGTAACTGAGGAGGGAGAATCTTGTGAGCACACTAACCGAGGTGTGATGCCAAACAAGTAGACAGCCATAACAAGGGTAATGATTTTTGTTAGATGAGCTTGCATGATAAGGAACGAAAGTGGTTGGCGGGAGTTGTCGGCGGTTCTGCGATTATATCCTCATTTTGCCCGAATCGTTGGAAAAACGGTAGCAGACTTTTATGAGACTAGGCTATCTGTACCTGCCGGTTTCAAACAAACTCCATTTCGCCGCATAATCGACTCCCGGCAAACTACCGTCGCAACATGATGATTCAGCCCATAATGATAAGGGGATGGCAAAAAATGATGTCGAGGCTGTCGCGATACAATTTCTAATGAATATTCTCTTTTTTGATTGCAACATAGGGGCAGACTGCTAGTTTGTTGCTGATTCGTAGCGTGCATTTATTCAGAATAGTAAGGGTTGCTGCTTCGAATACGCATAGCTCTCATCTTCGAATTTTTGGGTAAGTTGGTCATGACTTTTTTTTCTCGCTTATTTACACGTTCCCCATTGCATGGCAACAACAGAATGGCTCGGCAGCATCGTTCCTTCGAAAGACTCGAGTGCAGGATACTATTCGCGGTCGAATTGAATGCTGGCCTCGGCAACAAACACTGGACCTCACTCAGCGATCTTCCTACACCTGACAGCGGTTTGATGTCTTACTTGAGTCCCAATAGTTTTTCTGCTTGGACTATGGATCGCGCATTATTGTCCAATGACTTAGCCTCCGCTCCACTAGAGTTCACCCCTGCAGCAACCATTAAACCAATGGTGCTTCAATTGCCAACACCCTCAGGTGGTCTATCGGATTTCTATGTCTACGAAGCACCTATCATGGAACCGGCGTTAGCGGCTGAATTCCCCGAAATTAAAACGTACAGAGGTCAGGGTATTGACGACCCAACGGCGACCCTACGTCTCTCGATGACTCCATTTGGATTTCACGCACAGGTTCTAGCGACCAGTGGCGCCTACTATGTAGATCCATATTGGCACAAAAGCGATCTTGCTTACGTGAGCTACTTCAAACGAGATCTCGCTCCAAAAGGGGATTGGTTTGAATCGGAACAAATAAGTCAACCGAACTATGAGTCAGATATCGTCGTGGGTATTGCAACTGAAGTTATGGGTCCACACGAGTTAAAGGAGAAAGAACTCGTCGAGCAGAGTCGGGATGCCAAGAATACGAGTAGCATCCAAGCCTTTTCTGGAAAGCCGGGGGATTCTTCTGGTATGGCGAGATCTGGTACACAGTTGAGAACGTATCGCTTGGCAAACGCTGCGACTGGCGAATATACGCAGTTTCATGGTGGTACTGTTGTCAGCGGACAAGCTGCCATCGTTACAACGATCAACCGTGTTGTGGGGATATATGAAAAGGAGCTAGCGGTTCGACTCGTGTTGGTAGCCAACAACTCTTCGCTGGTTTATACCAATCCTAGCACCGATCCCTACACAAATAATGATGGCTCCGCATTAATCACTCAAAACCAGGCCAACATAGACTCGGTTATCGGCAACGCAAATTACGATGTCGGTCACGTCTTTTCCACAGGAGGAGGGGGGCTTGCCGGCTTGGGCGTCGTTGGCATAACTGGTCAAAAAGCGCGAGGTCAGACGGGGAGCGGAGCGCCTGTCGGAGATCCGTTTGATGTGGACTATGTAGCACACGAACTCGGGCATCAATTCGGTGGCAGTCACACGTTCAACGGAGTTACGAGTTCGTGTAATGGCAATAGAATGGCAAATGCCGCATACGAACCTGGAAGCGGGTCGACGATTATGGCATACGCGGGAATCTGTGGGGCTGACAATTTGCAGTCCTTTAGCGATCCTTATTTTCATTCCATCAGCTTTGATGAAATTGTTGCTCTGACTCGTTCTGGCACCGCGAATGCGGCGGCCACGATTACCAATACAGGCAATAGTATCCCTAGGGTCTATGCGGGCCGAGACTTTACAATTCCTACCGGAACTCCCTTTGCTTTGAACGCACTTAGCATGGATGCGGATTCGGGAAACGTGCTAACTCATGCGTGGGAACAAAGAGACTTGGGACCAGGTCAATCGCTTACGGCTGCCGACAATGGAACCAGCCCATTGTTTCGATCATGGAATCCAGCCGTTGATTCGACGCGGACATTCCCAAGACTCTCCAATCTACTCAACAACACAACACCAATTGGCGAGCGTCTTCCGACGACCAATAGAACCATGAATTTCCGAGCCACGGTTCGAGATAATGTTGGCGGTGGAGGCGGTGTTAATACTGACGATATGCGAATCACAGTGGTTGATACAGGCGCTCCATTCGCAGTGACTAGCCCGAACAATTCAGTTAGCTATGCGGCCAACTCTCAACAAATTGTGACTTGGAATGTCGCGGGAACATCGGGGGCCGCAATCGGTGTTACTCAGGTTGATATCTGGTTGTCTCTCGATGGTGGTCTAACATTCCCGATTTTGCTCGCGAGCGGAACAGCAAACGATGGGACTGAGAATGTCACTATGCCGGACACATCGACGAACCAGGCAAGAGTGAAAGTGGAGGCACGAAATAATGTTTTCTTTGATATCTCGAATGTAAATTTTTCGATTACTAATAGTACTAACACAGCACCGACTATCAGTGCCATCAACAACATTTGGATCCCCTGGAACACGTCTACTGACGTCATCCCATTCCAAGTTGGAGATAGCAACACCCCAGCCACAGATTTGATTGTTAGTGCCTTTGCAGCAAACCAGACCCTGGTACCAACCTCTCGAATCCAAATCACAGGCTCTGGTGCCAACAGGGCCATCCAAGTTCGGCCTGCCTTAGGAGTTTTTGGTGACACTCAGATTTTTGTTGGAGTTACAGACTCTAATGGAGTGACGAGAACGGAAACGTTCACGATTTATGCAGAACCGATCTTTGCGTGTCAGCCGTGGGAGAATTTTGACGCAGTCAGTCCTCCTGCTCTGCCCAGCGGTTGGTTATCGTCATCCACATCAGGTAGCAATGCCTGGACAACGTCTACGACTACCAGCCATTTAGGCCCCAATAATGCATTTATACCGAATGTCGCAGTCGTCAGTGACACCCAATTGACGTCTCCGCAATTCACAGTTTCAGAGGAACGCCAGCAAGTCCGATTCTTTCATTCTTACAATCTAGAGAACACTTATGATGGCGGAGTCCTGGAGATTTCGATAGATGGAGGTACTTTTACGGATCTACTTTCTGCAGGAGGGCAGTTTTTGTCCGGGGGGTACGTTTCCACTCTGAGCACCGCCTATGCCAATCCGATTGGCGGGCGCTCGGCATGGACGGGTAATTCGGCAGGCTACCGCGAAACAGCGATCCAACTACCAGCCTCTTCGTTTGGCAAACAAGTAAGGCTCAGATGGCGTCTGGGAACAGATTCCAGTGTTAACGCACCAGGATGGCGCGTCGATTCGATTGAACAATGCGGCTATCCCATCCCACCCATTCTCTCTATCGCCTCAGTCGACAGCGTTAAAAATGAAGGGAATTCAGAAACCAATTCGTTTTTGTTTTCCATCGCGAGAACCGGCAATTTGTCATCCCAGTTAACGGTGAACTACAGCGTATCGGGGGATGGTTCCAATCCGGCTAATGCGAGCGATTTTGGCGGCGCGTTTCCCTCCGGTACTGTTACGATTCCAGCCAATGCGACCTCTGTAGAGTTGGCGATTCCTGTCCAAGGGGATGCGTTCGTTGAATCCAATGAAGGTTTCAAGGTAATTATTAGCGGTTCCACAAGCGAAACACTGATTGACAATTCCGAAGCTCTAGGTCTGATTCTGAATGATGATCAATCAACCATTGCGAATAGAAGAGTATTCTATGGTTCATCGAACTTCTCACAGAATGGAGTCTCTAACGCAATTGATCCTTTAAAACAACTAGCAGTTGAGGATGCTTCTGCGAAGACTCTATCTTACGAGAACCTAATCAATACAACACGCGGGATTAATGGCTTGGTGTTCGATCTAGCCAACATAAATCTAACTGGATTGAACGTATCGGACTTTGTTTTCCAATGGAGTCCTCAGGGAGCATTTAACGAAGGAGCAAACCCACCATCGAATTGGGGAGCAGCTCCCAATCCGAGCGAAATTCTCGTTTCGACAAATGGCACAGGTAGTCGCGTCACCCTCTCGTGGCCGAACAACGCTATCGAGAATCGATGGCTCCGAACCTCCGTCTTGGCCAATCCCAATACAGGACTCGCCACCACACACGTTTTCTATCTCGGACACTTGCGCGGAGAGGTTACTGGAGCTCAGTCAGGGCAATTCATCGTGAATAACTCGGATGCAGCCGCGATCGCCAGCCGGGTCTCAGGTAATCAGGTAAACGTCTCAAATTTCTACGATCTGGACAAGAACACGCGAGTCCTTAATTCTGATATCGGCGCCATGTCCGCCGGCATTGGAACCCTTCGTTTACGTAATATCACCATTCCGGCCGCATCAGCCGGCAAATTCCATTTGGGCGAAAAACCATCAGGTAAAGCAGGCTCTTTCACGGGGAGCGGCTCCCCTCCTACAAAGACAGCCGAGATCGCTCCAGATATAATGACAGGTTTGGATGCGTTCTATTCTGAACTTGCATCCAAGAACGTATTATCATTCGATAACGCGTTCGAAACAAACCGTCGCCGAGGATTCATCTAGTCTCCTCATTCTCGTCTGGTATAAATCAGTCGCAGCAAAAAGTTATCGCATATGTCAACTTGATAGCCTCGTTGCTTCGAGTCCTGCTCGATAGCTGCGATAACTTTGTTCATGCTGTTCAGATTGTAAAGATAGTACTCCATCCCACCGGAATTCGAACGAGACGTCCATGAACTTTCACCTTGAGAGGTGAGCATTACGTTAACTCGGTCTTGGTACTTCTGTTCAACTGTTATGCGAACATTTCTAGGCAGTCGACTCACTAATAAAATCGAAACGGTGATTCCGATAAACACCAGCATTAGACGCCGCAATGATAGCTTCATAATCCAACCGCCTTCCTTATGGGAAAGCATTGTATTAGATATGCAAGCCTGCTGCATGGCCGGTGCTCCATGCTGCCTGGAAATTGAAGCCGCCTATGGGACCGTCTAGATCGAGTATCTCCCCTGCAAAAAACAATCCAGGATGCTTGCGACTTTGCATATCTTGAAAATTGACTTCCCCGAGTGCGACTCCGCCCGCTGTGACCTCAGCTTTGGCGTAGCCTCTGGTGCCATGAATTGGGATGGAGAGATTCTTAAGCGATTCGAGCAATTGATTCTTGTTCTTGTTCGAGAACTCCGCACCATGCAAATCTTCTCTTATTCCAATGCGTTGCATTAGCGATTGGGAAAGACGACGTGGTATAAGCTGCGACAAAATATTCGTAATCGACTTTTGAGACGATCTGATTTCGCGCGATAACCATGCTTCGCACTCCTCGCGAGACTGGTTTGGAACAAGATCGACAACGACGGAACTGCTCTGATCATCGGACAAATCGGAAACGCAACGAGAGACGTTCATTGCAGTGGGACCGCTCAAACCGAAATGAGTCCATAATAAACCACCGCGTGCGGACGACCGTTCCATCTTGCCCGGTGCATTCGCCCCATGCAGCTTAGTGGTCACATTCACATCATCGAGTGTCAGTCCACTCAGTTCATGGACCCATGGAGTATGCGAAAGCAATGGAGTCAATGCGGGCCGAAGAGGCGTAACAGTATGACCGAATGATTGAGCCCAGGGATAGCCGTCTCCAGTCGTTCCGCATCCGCTAAAGCTTAGCCCGCCCGAAGTGATTAAGACCGATTGGCAAGTCAACTCGCTAGTCGTCGATCCAAAGTTCGCCGTGACCCCAAATCCTGACTCAGGTAGAGGACGGACGTGAGTAACCGGCGATCCAGTCCACAATTGTGCACCAGCTTGTTGTAAGCGTTTTACAATCGCATCTCGAACGTCTATCGCACGATCGCTCGCAGGAAAAATTTTTCCTGTTTCCTCCACTTTCGTTTCGACCCCTAGGTGATTTAGCTCCTTAATCACGTCCTGGGGAGACAGCTTGCTCAACGGTGAAAGGAGAACTTTCCCGTGTTTACCAAAAGCCTCTGCAATTTTTCGGGTGTCGCAATTGTGCGTAATGTTGCACCGCGTCCCTCCAGACATCAGGATCTTAACACCCGCTTTGTTGTTTTTTTCCAGTACGAGAACGCGTCGACCTCGCAGCGCAGCGGTCCCGGCAGCCCAAAGCCCCGCCGCGCCGCCACCGATAATGATTACATCCCAGGAAGATTGCATTTTTGAAAAGCTCATTGGAAGTCGAGACGATTTCGGGCTATTGGGTTAAGATAGAGATACGTTTAGAATTACGCTACCCGATTAAGATGGTCCGTTATGTCTACCGAAGCAACAAAAACCGAGGTTGGAAGCTACTTTATTTCCAACTACCCTCCTTATTCTCAGTGGACCAGCGGATCGGTGCCACTGATTGAAGAGGCCATGAACAAACCGCCTCGCGACGTACCACTCGGATTGTATCTCCATATCCCCTTCTGTCGAAAGCGTTGCAAATTCTGCTACTTCAAAGTCTTGACCAATGTCAACGCTGATGAAATCGAACGCTATGTTTCCGCCCTCTCGAGAGAAATCGAATTGGTCTCCCAGCAAAAAGCACTTGGGGGCCGTCCGATTCGATTCGTTTACTTCGGCGGTGGCACCCCCAGCTTTCTTAGTGTTAAGCAACTCCACTCCCTGTTCGAAAGATTGCACAAAAGCATCACCTGGGAGAAGGCGGAAGAAGTCACATTTGAATGCGAACCAGGGACGCTTAGCGAGCCAAAAGTCCAAGCACTACGCGAACTCGGCGTGACACGATTAAGCTTGGGCGTTGAAAATTTCTCGGACGCAATTCTGGAAGAGAACGGTCGAGCGCACCTTTCGAAAGAAATCAATCGCGCCTGGGAATGGATCACAAAAGCTGGTTTTCCGAACGTGAATATTGATCTCATCTCCGGAATGGTTGGTGAGACCTGGGAAAACTGGCGTGAGAATGTTCGCCGGACGCTGGAACTGTCTCCCGAGAGCGTGACGATCTATCAAATGGAGCTGCCATTTAATACCGTAATCTCTAAGAATTTGCTTGAGACTAAATCCGAGTCACCTGTAGCAACCTGGGAAACAAAACGCGATTGGGTGCGATACGCGTTTGAAACATTTCAAGAAGCGGGGTATTCGATTAGCAGCGCTTACACGGTTGTTAAAGATCCCAGAAAGGTAAACTTCTCCTACCGAGATAACCTATGGCAAGGAGCCGACCTGCTGGCAACGGGAATTGCGAGTTTCGGACATCTATCCGGCATTCACTACCAAAATGTTCCTGAATGGGGGCAATATCTTGGAGCCTTGCTCGACGAAGGCCGCTTGCCACTCGGTCGCGCTTATCAGCCGACACCCCTGCAGTCGTTGATTCGCGAGATGATTTTGCAATTAAAGAAGGGGTATTTGGATGTGGACTACTATCGGTCCAAGCATGCCGAGGACATCTATGATCATTGGCAAACGGAATGGGATGAGTTGGTAAGCGAGGGATTCGCGGAACTGGATCGGGCCCCAGATCATTCAGTTCAAAAAATTCGATTGACCGTTGACGGGCTTTTACGTGTCGATGGTCTACTGCCTCGCTTCTTTGAAGAACATCTGCGGGGAGTGCGATATACATGAGCTCATCACTCACCTTTATGATGGGTGAATTCAATGCCGAATTTCCATGCGATCGCAGTTATATCAAAAATCACATGTGGGCAATGCCCATGACCAATGGTGTGATTCGCTTTGGCTTTTCTGCGTATGCGGTGCGATTGCTTCAAGATGTCTATTTCATCGATTTTGATATCGCTGTTGGATCCGTTCTGTCCCATCGCCAAGAGTTTGGCAGCATCGAAAGCAAAAAGGCAGAAAGCGGCATGTATGCCCCAATCGCTGGCGAGGTCACTGCAATCAATGATGAACTTCTGAATGATCCCTCGCTCATCAATGTTGACAAGTACGGAGCCGGATGGCTGTTGGAAATGTCAGGTTCGGATGACGATGGATTATTGTCACCTGAAAAATATCTGGAGCACCTGACTTCCGCCTGGGAAGTCGCACAACGGACTATAAAGGGACAGGCGAACACGGAGGACTGATCGCCAAACTGATCACGGGACGAATCTCCCGATGCGAACGGTCTTCCATTACCTTGCAGTGATACTCCGCTAACTTTTGCTGTAGAATCACAGACGAATAAACTGCGACAGCTCCTAAGCCCGGAAATCTTATTGTGCAAACGGTCATCATTGCAGCCAACCCTAAGTCAGGATCAAAGAGCCGAATGGAGCTCGTTGATCAGCTTGCCCACCGACTAATCGAAAACAACTTTGATGTTCAAATCGAACATCAGCTAAACGATTTAGAAAACCGTATCTTGAATCATTGCGAAAATGGTTCGCTCGCGGCGGTTGTCGCAGCAGGAGGCGACGGCACCGTAAACGCCATCGCGACACGTACCCCATCCCACGTTCCGATCGCCATACTTCCTTTGGGTTCAGAGAATTTGCTGGCGAGATATTATGGTTGGGATCGATCTCCCGACTCGTGCGCAGCTCGCATTAAGAACGGCGATACGGTGACCATCGACGCGATGGAGATCAATGGTCGGATTGGCTTGATCATGGTGTCGATCGGATTCGATTCCGAGGTAGTGCGACTGGTGCACACCAACCGCAAGTCCCATATCACGCGTTGGGCCTATCGGTATCAGGCCATCAAGGCTTGGCTTAAATATCGTTGGCCGATTCATAAAATTCACTTTTCCAGAGACCAATCTCAACGAGAGGAAATCGCAGAAGGTCAGTGGATCTTTGTATTCAACATCCCCAAATATGCGACGGACTTGCATATCTTGGACAACGCAGACCCAAGCGATGGGTTGTTAGACCTAGGAATGTTCACCAAGAGCGGCCCGATACGCGGACTCTTTCAGTATTTTGATGTACTGAGAGGACGTCACCTTCAACGACCAGACTGGACGCAACACAGAGTTACCGAATTGCGGTGTGAGAACACCACCATGAGTGCGCAATCCATAGGTCACATGTCGACTTATCAATACGATGGCGATAGTGGTGGCAATATGCCTATGCACATCAAAGTGCTCCCAAATCGATTGAAATTGCTCTGTTAGCATTTATCTCCGCCAACTAAAGCTCTTCAATGCTTTCTACAATTCGATCCACCATCGCCTCGGTGGTTTTCGGGTTAAAGAAAACTGCCTTCCAAGCAGGAATGTCAATTCCGTTCGGACAATAGCCAAAGCTTGTGGTAAAGCCTAACCGTGCATCGATCTTGGGATCCATCATTTTACTTCGTTTATCAAACAAACGGCGTATCTCGGGAAGATAGCGTTGGCGTTGCTCAGCAGAAAGTTCGTTGTTAACAAGCTTTTGAAAAATCTCCTCCGCGTTTCGGCCCTTAGGGAAGACCCACCAGTTTACCGATGCCCCAGGCGTATTTTGGTTCAATACCTTGCAATAGTCGAGCGCAGCAAGCTTTGTTTTTAAGCGATCCGCTAATTCGAGTGAACGAGCAAGCAACATTTGCCAACCTGTGAGACCAATTCCGTTAAGTGACGCCATAACACTGTATGGCCCAAAAGCAGGACGCGAGCACTCTAAAGTAAAAAGTGCGGGATCTCGATTCGCTTGCGCATCAGAAAAGTATGGCGTATCAGAAACAGTCCGTGCCAAATACTTGAGATCTTCGCGTCGATTCACAATGAAAGCGCTAGATGGATAGTGCCCACGTCCCATTTTGTGGAAATCAATCGTAACCGAATCCGCCCTGCGTAAGCCTTTATTCTTTTCTTGCACACTGGCTATGAGCTCGCAAACATTCCGCTCCATATCGAGCGGATTAGATTGCACATCATAGTCTGAAAGCATCGATAACGCCCAACCAACAGCAGCATCAACGTGCACTTGAGGCCTAGGCGCACCGTATTGTTCGGATTTGCAGTCGACGATGTCCGCTATAGCTTCGATGTCATCGTATCCGAAGCCATCCGTTGTACCGAACGTGCAGCAAACGTAGGCAACCTTAGCACCTGATGAATAAAGCTCATCAAGCTTGGACTCTAACAAGTCTGTACGCATTGCCAAATTCTGGTCCGTGGCTATTTCAATAAGATTCGAAGTACCTATTCCAAGCCAACCAGCGACCGTTTGATTGGAGTAATGGCTCGCTTGGGAGCAAAGCCCCACGACACGCTCTCCCCGCAAACCATTTTGCATGGCACCCGGAAGTACTTTTTCGAGACCAATCTTTCCACCATACAAATTGGAGATAGTTCCCCCAATCGTGAACACTCCCCAGGGATCTTGAGTGTGATAAAAGATCAAATTGGCTAACGTGGTTATCGCCTTGACCTCGAGCTCATTGGACCGTTGGCTGTATCGGTCGGTACACAAATTCGGGTTCTTCAGAAGACACGCTAGCATTCCAATCAATGACGCGTTGTTAGCCGGCCCTCGCACGTTTTCTAAATGCAAAGGGTTGTTCCAACTGTCGGTTCCCCAGAAGTACGGGAACACCACGTCGCGAGCATCCTTAAGATTGCCCGGTAGGTTGTGGATTTCAGGGTTCGCGCGAGCCGTTTCGTAGTTTTGGCTCATAATCTCGGCAGGACTCAAGGCGGACTCAGCGGCCGTGGCAGACAAAAGTTCGGTAAAAATTTGCGAAATCGCGGGCTGCTGCCAAGAAAAAAAAGTGTCGATGATGTCCTGATATTTTTTTCGGTCCATGGTGTCGTTTTGCGAATAGACTTTCTTTTTGGCGGATTAGTCGCCTTTAACCGCGTGTCACTGACAAAAGGGTGGAGGAGTGGGGGAATCTGGATTTAAAATGGGAACTTCTGGTCAATTTTTAGACTCCTAGAGAGTGTAGCGATAACTCCATTTGGGTGGATTGTACCGCAAAGGATTTGCCAAATCTTTACCGTTCAAGCTCTGGACGGATGTGAGAATCGTAACGATCATGGAAGGACTTCCGAGAGATCGGGATAGTGCACACGTCGACACGTGTGGCACCCCCGTCCACCTTGTCGCATAGTGCCAAGATCATCATGGTATTTCCCCTTGTATCGCTTGCGATAGCTTTTCTGATAGCCACGTTAGCAACACCTATTGCGCGTAAGATATGCATCAAGATTGGTCTGGTCGACCATCCTGATACGCATCGCAAGCTGCATAAAGAACCGATTGCACTGTGTGGCGGTGTTGTCGTCCTCTTAAGCTTGTTTGCTACAACCGCATTGATGTTGGGGACGCGTAGTGATTTTGCCGCAGTGGCATATGCAAAGATTTATCAAGTCACAGCGTTAGCGTTAGGAGCCGTAGCGATCGTCACCCTAGGTGTGCTGGACGATCGATTCGGATTACGAGGCCGACAAAAGCTGCTCGGTCAAATCCTCATTTGCCTATCGGTGATGGCTTTTGGATTTCAGGTTCCGACCATTTCGCTTTTTGGCTGGACGATAGAACTAGGGCTGCTGGCCATTCCTGTTACGCTCGGATGGCTTTTGCTTTCGCTTAACTCGGTCAATCTTATCGATGGCGCAGATGGACTGTGCTCGTCGGTTGGGTGGATCGCCTCGGCAGCGATTGCAGGCTTGGCATGGTTGACGGGTAACTACGTCGAGGCGATGGTGGCTGCTGCCTTAGCTGGCGCGCTATTGGGTTTCTTGTTTTTTAATCTACCTCCAGCCAAGGTGTTTCTCGGCGATGCCGGAAGCATGTTTGTCGGTTTGTTCTTAGGTATCCTCTCCATCACTTGCGTTCGTCGAGGCAGCGACCCGCTTCCGATTTTGGTACCGGTGGGTTTGTTAGCAATCCCGCTGTTTGACTCCAGCATGGCAATTGTGCGTCGGACGTTAGCAGGCAGAAGTATTTTTACCGTCGACCGCGGGCACTTGCATCACAATCTGATGCGATTGGGAATTCGGAGCCATCTGCTCGTCGGCGCCATCACGATTTTGAGCGTTTTGACTTGCGGTGGCGCAGTCGCGGCAGGCGTTTTTCAAAGCGATTGGATTTCCTTGTTCAGCATATCGGCGGCTGTGGGAACGTTGGTCATTAGCCGGGCCTTCGGGTTCGCGGAGTTGGAACTACTTTGTAAACGGGTCATGGGCTTTTCAAAGAGTCTAGTGGGACGACGAGGCCAACACGCCAATGCGGCGAGGATTCAAAAAGTCCGACTTCAAGGCTCCCGAGAATGGGATATTGTCTGGAGTTCACTGGTAGAGTTCGCAGAAAAACATGGTGTCGCCAAGGTCTCCTTGGATCTCAACATGCCTTGGCTGCACGAAGGCTTTCATGCCAACTGGCACATTTCCAAGATGCCGGATTCGTCAGAACGATGGGCATTAAAAATCCCCATTCAGTCCCAAGGCAAGATATTGGGACGGGTCGAGGTCATGGGGCAGTTGGTTGGTACGGAATCGTATATCGTTATCGAGCGACTTATGGATCTGCTGGGTGAGTTGCAACCTCGGATCCAAGCTGTTTTGGATGACTTTGAGGAAGTCCCGCCGAGCCTTTTCCGCCCCAACGTGAGAGTGGTTCGTCCAACCGATTCCTCACCATCCCTTCTGGATTCGCAGGAAATTCATCTGAAAGCTCAATAAATCTTCGCAAACAGACCTTCCCAGTTGATCGACCGTGCCTCGTAGTGCGGCGATCCAGGCCTGTTGCTACTGCCTGCATTAGATCATTTTACGCGTTCGAGCCCGTTGGCAAAGATTTGCTAGCGATTGAGAAATCTAGCGCAGCGATCGAGCGTGGTTATTGGCTATACTGTGGAACCCGAGGCGTCACGAAATCTTGCCTTGTGGGTGGAAACTACAATGCATCTGGAGCCACATGAGTTCTGCGACCAACACCGCCTCAGCGGCACAACCTCAACCTACGGAAACCAACACAACAGCCTCCCCTGTTGCCAAGACACCTAACGAACTCGTCGTTCGCGAAACGGTCGAAAGTCTAGCGGTGGCGTTTATACTTGCCTTGCTCTTTAAGGCATTCGTAGCAGAGGCCTTTGTTATCCCAACTGGTTCTATGGCACCTACTCTTATGGGTGCGCACAAGGATATTTTAGGGGAAGAGACCGGGTACCGATTTCAAGTTGGAGCCAGCTCTGAGTTTGATAATGACGCGGGGGTCAAAAACGGTCGCTTCGTGATGGGGGCTATATGTCCGATCTCGAGAAAGCCGCAAGTCATCAGTCCTCTCAGAGACAAAAATGAAAGCACTTTTTCAGGCGACCGCATTTTAGTAAGCAAGCTGGCATATGCATGGAACACACCCAAACGATGGGATGTTATCGTCTTTAAGTTCATCGAGAAAGCGCGACAAAACTACATCAAACGATGCATCGGCTTGCCGAACGAGACCGTTCGTATTTTCGGTGGCGATATCTTTATACGTCCATCTACAAACTCACCCTATGAGATAGCTCACAAGCCGCCGCACGTTACCTCTGCCATGATGCAGCTGGTCAATAACACTCAGCATGCACCACAAGCCTTCATCAAAGCGAATATCCCACCCAATTGGCAACCACTTGAGAAAGATGAAGCAGCATGGACCTCCAGCTGGTCCTCAGGTGCGTGGTCTGCTACGGGAGAGCAAAAGACCGACGAGACAGCATGGCTAAGGTACTTTCATCGAGTCATTGACATAGCAGCATGGCAAACACTCGAAGAAACGGGACAGCTGCCAGTCCCCATGAACCCCAGACAACCTCGACTTATCACCGATTTCACCGCTTACAATTCCGATGTCTTATCAGGACAAGATCCCGCATCCTATAAAGATGATCCTGACAAGTGGTTGGAGCGAGCAGCTGCCGAAATGGCGATCATCTATCGAGATAACGGCGGGTTGAGTAACGATGGCCTCCATTGGACTGGCGATCTCGGGCTCGAGGTCGACTTCGAAACAACGAGCGAAACGAAATCGGTTTCGTTGATGATCGTCGAGTATGGTCTAAAGCACATTGTTACATTCGATTTGTCTTCAGGCCAGGCGACTGCAGAAGTCACCAGGGAGGGTGAGCCCCTCGCTATTTTTCAGGACGGTTCGACGGGGAGTAAGTCCGCTACCGCCGCGACCGATGTGCGCGCTGGAAAAAAGCATAGGGTTAAACTCTCGAATATCGACGAACAATTTACATTGTGGGTAGACGGAAAAGTTGCGAATTGGTCGCCGAGCAACCGTCTAATGCTCTCCAATGCTCTGCTTCCGACAGAAAGAGCTCCCACCTCGTCAGCGACTGACCCACTAGATGGTGCGCCGCTCGGTATCGGCGTATCGAATGGCCGGATCGATGTCACAAGAGCCAAAGTGTTCCGCGACATCTATCATATTGCCTACGGTCCTAACTCCGGTAGGGCTACCGTCTATGATGGCAAACCATTGATCTCCGATTATCGCGTCCCAACCTACGCGACCTTTGTTCAGATGATTCGCGATTCGGTGACGGACGAGATGCGAGAGTCGTACGCAAGAAATATGCACGGCATTTCCGCGAATGAACTCCGTAAGAAAATGCCATCGGAAGTTTTGGATCGTTATACCTTGGCGTGTTTTCCTGAAGCGTGGGGCAAGAGCGATATGATTACGAAACGCTCAACCTACGAATTCCAAATGATGGACGATTGGTTTTTCCCCATGGGAGACAACTCGGCAGCCAGCTACGATGCGAGATCGTGGCGCGATCACCACACACCGCGGCGACTAATGATTGGACGAGCAGTCGTCGTATTCTGGCCACACTTTTGGAATGCTCCAATCCCGTTCTTTCCGAACTTTCAGCGAATGGGACTCATTCGGTAGTTCTTTGCCAAGAGTCCGCAGGTAAATTCAACTTTTAGACCCAACAAGCGAATAGCGAACATGGATGTTCTGCAGGTAGACGGATTAGAAAAGACTTATGGCCGCCGCAAGGTGGTGGATGGAGTCAGTATGCGAGTTGGCCAGTCGGAAATTGTTGGCCTCCTAGGACCAAACGGGGCCGGCAAATCAACTAGCTTTCGAATGACCTGCGGGTTGGTCATGCCCGATCGAGGTAAAGTTTTTCTCGGCTCAGAAGAGGTCACGTTTTGGCCTATGTTTCGACGAGCCCGCGATGGAGGCATGGGCTATCTAGCACAAGAATCGAGCGTTTTTCGAAAGCTCACTGTTGAGCAGAACATCTTAGCCATGCTGGAATTACTGGGAGTTGGAAAAAGAGAACGTAAAGAACGGACTGATCAACTTCTCGAACAATTCAAGATAACCAAAATTCGCAAGTCCAAGGCATCGAAACTGTCCGGGGGGGAAAGAAGACGACTTGAGATCGCCCGTTGCTTGGTCTCCAATCCTCGAATCATCATGCTGGACGAGCCCTTTGCAGGGGTCGACCCCGTCACAGTTCAAAGTATCCAGGAAACCATTTTTCAACTTCGTGATAACGGAATCTCGATCTTGATCACAGACCACGCCGCTTTAGAAATCCTTAACGCCGTCGACCGATGCTACGTCATAAATGAGGGTAAGGTCATGTGCGAGGGCGCCCCAGAAGAAGTGAAAAAGCACCCCAAAGTTCGCGAAAAATACCTGGGTAATATCCAGGGAGACAACTAACCCCTTCCCCTGTTCCCGTGTCATGTCCTGGGCTTACACAGACGGTTCTAGCCACGAGTGACGTGGATTTTTTGGCCTTTCCTAAACCGGTTTCGTGCTCTGCACCGATACCCCAAGTCTTGGAAAGTTCTTACACTAAGGTTCTTCGCGAAAGCGTGCATTCCCTCCGTTCCCTTTTACCCATTCGAAAGAATTGTTATGCCTATCGGTACTACCTTTGATAATGTGCTCGGCACCGTTGGAAATACGCCAATGATTCGTATCAACCGATTGGTTCCTCAAGAGCATGCTACCGTTTTTGCAAAATGCGAGTTCTTTAATCCCCTTAATAGCGTCAAAGACCGAATTGGTCTGGCGATGATCGAAGACGCGGAACGCTCAGGTCGCTTGGTCGCTGACACTCACATCATCGAGCCGACGAGTGGCAACACAGGTATCGCGCTCGCATTCGCATGTGCCGCAAAGGGATACCGCCTTACGTTGACGATGCCTGAGTCCATGTCGATCGAACGTCGAGCACTCTTGCGAGCCCTGGGGGCGAACCTCGTTTTGACCCCTGCCGCTGATGGTATGCGAGGAGCAATTTCTAAGGCCGCCGAACTCGTTGCATGCGATCCCGCAGGTTGGATGCCTCAGCAATTCGAGAACCCCGCTAATCCTGCTATTCACGAGCGAACCACGGGACCAGAGATATGGGCCGACACCCAAGGAAACATCGATGCTATCGTCGCTGGTGTAGGAACTGGTGGAACGATTTCTGGTGTCGCTCGATACATCAAAAAACTAAATCCTAACTTCAAAGCTATCGCCGTTGAACCAAAGCAGTCACCTGTGATAAGTGGCGGACAACCTGGTAAGCACCGTATCCAAGGTATCGGAGCTGGCTTCGTTCCCAAGAACTTAGATCGTTCCGTCATCGATGACGTCATTCAAGTCGATGACGAGCTCGCCTTTGAGTGGGGCCGCAAATTGGCTCGCTCCGAAGGAATCATGGCAGGCATAAGCAGCGGCGCCAACATGTGGGCCGCTGCACAAGTCGCAGCTAGACCAGAGTTCAAAGGGAAACGAATCGTCACCATCATGTGTAGCTTGGGCGAGCGATATCTCTCCACGCCTCTCTTTGGTGAAATCAATCCCTAAGCCTGGTGAACTCAGTCTCTCTAGGCGGAGCCCATTCGCCGGCAACACGAATTCCGGCGAATAAACACCCGAGGAAAGCCTAGCTGCTCCGATCTGTTCCAGCCCGGCTCGCTTCAACGACGAGCCGTCGATGGCATGATCTACGTTCCCAACCGAGCGACTTGCACGGCAACATTCCCGAATGTGCTGCCGCCACCTAAATCGGTAAGCCGCTCGTTGGTGATGTCATTAAGACTCTTTTTGTCGGGTGCTAATTTAGGCCACCATTGACCGAGCGCCACTACGACGCCTTGTTTAGCTTCATCGGAAACCCGAACTCGTCTCTTTATTTCGCCTGTGTTGGACTTCACGCTGACATATTCACCATCGACGATCTTTCGACTTATTGCATCATCAGGGTGAATGACAACAGACGGTTCGCCACCCGCAGCCTTGATAATACTGGGGACATTCCCCATGGTTGTATTGACGATGTGGCTGCCCGGAGGAGAAATCAAACGAAGCGGAAATTCCTTCGTGAGAACTTCTGCGAACTCTAGTTGTTGGGGAGCTGGAGAGAAACGAATTTTACCATCAGGAAAGTGACTCCCCTTCGCATAGGGACGATATCCAGCTGGAAACTTCAGCCTCACCGAACCATGCCGTTTGAGACTTTCTAAGTCTACACCCGCCAACCATGGATTATTCGAATTCAATAGCTCTCGCATTGCTTGTTCTGTGTCCCATTCCAACGGACTCCCTTCGAGTCCGATTCGGCGAGCCAGTTCCCTAAAGAACCAGCTGTTTGGTTTCGCTTCACCACGAGCCTTCGTCACCGGTGCAGCATATTGCAAATAATAGTGACCGTAGGAAGTGTAAACATCTGGATGCTCTAAGAACGTTGTTGCGGGCAAAAGATAATCTGCATAGTCTGCCGTATCCGTTTGAAAATGCTCCAGGACCACACAGAACAAATCCTCGCGCGACAACCCTTCTCGAACACGACTAGAGTCAGGTGCAACGGCAGCTGGATTAGAATTGAACACGAATAGACCATGGATGGTAGAGGTCTCAGGCGTCAGTTCCGAGGCCAGAAGATTCATGTTCACCAATCGAGCGCCGGAATGTTTAAGAGCTAGCCCACTGATTGCAGAACTATTGAGCTTGAATGCGCCACTAGTGGAAAGGCCGGCTCCACCGCCAGGCTTCTTCCATGCACCAAGCAGTGCGGGCAAGAGAGAAATCGCCCGCATCGCGTTTCCTCCACTTTCGTTTCGCGTCATTCCATATCCCACCTTGATATAGGGAGACTCACTCATCGCGAAGTCACGAACGACTCGCTGCAAGTCATTGAGCGGAATATCGCAATACTCGGCTGCACGCTCTAAAGACCATTGTGAACATGCCTCTTTAAAGTCATCCAATCCCGTCGCATAGTCGTCGAGGTAAGATTGATCTTGCCAGCCATTGTTCAAGATTTCGTTTGCAAATGCCAAAGCAAGAGCTGCATCGGTACCAACACGAATCTGCCAGTGTTCATCAGCAAATCGAGAAGTCTCATTTCGGTACGGATCGATGTGCAAAATTCTAGCGCCGCGCTTTCTCGCTTCTTTCAAGATAGGTGCAATATGCGAATTGCTTCGCAGAGCATTGATTCCCCAGAGAATGACGTATCGCGAATGGATTAAATCCTCAGGGTCCGTGCTCATTTTGTAGGGACCATAATTCGCTTCCCAACCTGCCCCACCTGTCGTAGCACAAATTGTTTGGTCCAACTCCAGCGCACCTATTTGTCGAAAGAATGCAACCGGACGGTTGCTCTCGAGTTGCCCCATGGTCCCACCGTAATGGTAGGGAAGAATCGATTGCCCACCGTGGGTGTACAATATTTTTTGGGTGCGCTGTGCGATCTCTTCTAACGCTTCATCCCAGCTGATTCGCTCAAATTTACCCTCTCCCTTTTTCCCAATACGCCGCTGAGGATATAGAAGTCGGTCCGCTTGTTCCTGTCGTTCGGGATAACGGCTCATTTTGACGCAAGCGAACCCTTTCGTGATAGGATGCTCCGGGTTGCCGGATAACTTGGTAACCCTGCCATCCTCCACGGTAATATGGAGCGAACATGCGTCGGGGCAATCGATCGCGCAAACGGAAGGGAGTATTTCTAGAGTCATCGATAATCTATTGGTTACTGTATTTTGATTGTCAAAGCTAGTTTCTCTGTCGGTATCGGAATAGACACCTCTGTGTATTTAGGTGGTCCGAAGCCGCGTTTCGGATTGTTGGAGAAACCATAGGCCTCCTGGGGAATACCAAAAGCGTTCTTGTCCAATTGGTTATTCGAATTGCTATCTTGATAAACCGCGATCGCCAATTCGTTGTTTGGAAAGAGACTCGTTTCTAACTCGATTTTTATCGGCTGACCATTTACCTCAAAAACATCTTTCCACTTTGCGAGGTCAACTTTATTAAATGTTTTGGGCCCATCGTAGAGTGCGACCCTCAATGGACCTCCTCCCATTTCGTCACCTTCGGTCACAATTTCAATGATCAGCATTCCCGAGCTGGCATTGGAGTCACCATTTTCGCGAGGTTCATCCTTCGATAAAGTGGGGACACCTTTCGTTTCCAACAAACTCGAATCCTGTGAGTTGGATGGACTGGGGAGATCAGAAGAACCCTCCGGTAGGTTGCTGGCGATCTCAGTCTCTCGATTACATCCCAGTAGTAAAAGCCCAAAGGCAATCTGCAATACAATTATTGAGATCTGAAATCTCATTCCATCAATGTGTCTCACTACAAACTCTCGTTTCTTTCCTTACGTGAAGACGCGGCGATTGTAGATGGCCCATTCCAAAATCAATAATGCCAGGCCACCTATGATCAGCCAACGCCACGCCTCTTGTCTTGATTTTATGCTGGATGTTTCAGCAGCCACCGCTTTTGCCCCCAAGTCGATCGATCCAGCAGCGCGGACGTCACTTTCCCGACTCGAAAACAGGTTGACACAGAATGTCTCCAGGATCGCCTTCGATTCAATGTCGTAAATCTTGTAGATTCCCAGTTCATCGGTCCTGCTGAATAGAAAACGGGAATCAGAACCACGCGCAATTGGAATTTTTTCTCCCGATGGCGTCTCCACGATGCACTCGACCACTTGGGGCGCGAGTCCAGCTCGAATCGATTCTCCGGGTCTGACACTATCAGCGGATGACTCAGCAGCCCCACCTCCTAACGCCTCGATCGATGAGTACACGAAGACGGGAAAGCTTCTACGGAGCCCCCAGTCGGTGTTTTCATTTAGAGTGACACTAAAGCCTAACACTGCATCTTGAAATGGTCCACGAGGAGCAATGCCGAACACAGGCCCAGAATCACTCGTCATCAATACCTTTCCTCCATCAGGAGGCGTCACGTTCATGCCCTCTACAATTATCAAGGAATTCATTTCGAGATACTGCGTGATAGGATGAGATCGGTCAACATCTAGAATCAGAACCGGCCCCGAGGCCTCACCGGTCTTCCATTCGTTGACAAGTACAGCATCCTTGGTACTACTTTCGTTTACCGCATCATTTTGAGGATTCGCTTCGGCATTCGCTAGGGAACTGTCTTTAGCTTGACTTGCGGCATCCTGCACGACATCCTTTGACGGTAGACTTTCTTCCGCCGATTCCTCGCGACGCTTATCGTTGTTGGTCGACTCTGTGTGGATTGCAGGTGGCTTCACACCGATGAACAGTGTATTGGCCATTGGCATTGCGGCGGGCGTACATCGGTCGAATACGATTAGCTCGAAATCGCCTTGCCTCTGCCTCGATTCATACTCCGGCGTTTTAAGATACTCGGCATCTTGAAATTCTATATCCGAGATCTGGCGACATCGATCCGTTTTCATGGCCGCTTCCAGTGCAGAATTGCCGGGAGATACCAATAACACGTTGATTCGCCGTGGAGGCCGTACTGCCGCATAAGCTACATTATCAATTGCGTTCGCATCGGTCACATCAAGAACCAACTTCAGTTCACCCTCTTGTAATGCACTAAGTTCAAATACGATACCTGTTTCCGAGTTAGGAGCCAATTTTACAGCGGTGGCATCGGCCAATTCCCCATCGATCTCTAATGAAGCGGTGAAACTAGTTTCGGAATCTCCGTAGCTGGCCAATCTGGCGAACGCCTCTATTTGGTCGACCGTACCTTCTTTCTTTTGAACCGCAAAACTTAGAATGGCAACGTTGTTGGTAGTAGCCTCTCCTGTCGAGAAAAAGTCGATCGGCAATTTATCAAGATTCGGATCATCGACCTTGACGAAGCCTCCGTCGCTGAAGAGTAAAACGCGGGCGGGTAAACTGTCGGGCACAGAAACTCCTTCTGCTTCGCTATTTTCTGACGAGTCTCTTGATTCTTTTGCGGGCATTGCCAATGCGGCTACGGATCGGATCGCCTCGGAGAAGTTTGTGATTCGGTTTGTCGCTGAGACGGACTCCAACGCTGTGATGAGTTTGTTTTTGTCCTTGGTAAATCCTTGACGTACATCAGCGCGATCCGAGAATGCAATCAACATCCCCACGTCGTCATCTTGACTGTTCTGTATTAGACTTCGAATGGCTTGCTTGGCCGATTCGAGTCGGTTTGGATCGGCATCATTGGTGAGCATGCTGGCCGATTGGTCTAACATGTAGATTCGCTTTTCTCCAACTCGCTCCGAACCACTCCATCCCGGCCTAAGACAAGCCAAAATGATTAATCCTAGGAACAGCAATTGCAGATAAAGTAAAAGATTACTTTTGAGTCTTTGCCAGATACTGTTAACGTGAAGATCCTCTAGCGATTTTTGCCAGAGTAGAGTACTGGGAACTTCGATCGGTTTGCGACGAAGTTTTAGAAAATACAAACTGAGCACCGCGGCGGGGATCGCCAACAATAGAATCCACTGCGGCCAAGACAGCGCATTGATAAAGTTCATCGAACCAAACCTCTGGTTCTCAAATAGTCGCCAATGAGGAGATCAGCACTTTGATCGCTTCTCGCAGGAACATAAGTGATGGATCGCTTGTTACAAAACGTTTTGGCTTGATCGATGAACTGGTTCAAGTTCTCTTGGTATCTCTCCATGAGGTTGGCTGAAATGGTAATTTCTCGAACATCTCCATCTTCAACGTCAACCAACTTTAAATCGCCGTGCAGATTGGGCTCCAGTTCCTCTGGGCTTAATAGGTGCACTAAGAAAACATCCATCTCTCGCGCCACCAACAGTCGCAATGCGCTTTCGTACCCCTCTTTACTCATCAAGTCGGTGACTAATACGATGATTCCTTTGCTCCGGGTGCGTGTGCAAAAGCGTCTCAGTGCATCTTGCATCGATGTGCCATTCTTGGACGCTTCCATTCCATTCAAATGGGAGATCATACGGTAGACGTTCGACTTACCTCTTAAAACGGCGGGGCGATCTATGGTCGAGAAGCTAGCAAGCGAAACTCGATCGCCTCGACACATTCCAATGTAACCGAGACTCGCCGCAATTTGCTTCGCCGCAAACAATTTGCTAGGTGATCCAAACTCCATGGAAAGTGAGTCATCGACCAAAGCGAAAAAGTGAAGGTCCTCCTCTTCCAGAAATAGCTTGAGATAGAGTCGGTCAAGTCGAGCAAACAGATTCCAATCGATGAATCTCAGGTCGTCACCCCGCGAATAGTTGCGAAAGTCAGCGAATTCGACACTCTGGCCTTTTCGCTTGCTCCGTCGCTCCCCCTTCATTCGTCCTCGAAAAATCTTCCGACTGACTAACTCCATCCGCTCCAACTTACTCATAAGATCTGGAGTAAGAATCTGCGCTGTTTCTGAGGAGAGAGATTCTGTGGAATTGACCATTGGCGATAGACCGCTATTGAGTTGGGGATTCTACTGTATTCTAAGCGATTCTCCGATAAAAAGCGAAAGCATCCATTGGCAACCAACATGAAAAGCAAGCGATTCGAAAACAATTCTAATCCGACGGAAATTCAGCCCGGCGAAATTGAGTATGAAATGGGAATTCCCATTCCTGGCGAAATCCTCACCAAGGAGCGTTGGGTTCAAACCGCTTGGAAGAAACTACCTGATTCGGGCCCCGTCGATCTCTCTTGTTTGTTTGGTCGAACGGCCCCTTTGGCAGTAGAACTCGGTTGTGGCAACGCACGCTTTACCATTTCATCGGCTGTCCGACGTCCTGATTGGGATCATATCGCACTTGATATCTTGCCGGCTGTCATTCGCTATGCGACGCGACGGGGCAATCAACGAGGGCTCTCGAACACACGTTTTGCCGTTTCTGATGGATGGAGATTTCTCGCAACGATTCTCCCAGAGGGAGCAGCACGCGAGATTCACATTTATCATCCCCAACCATTCGCCGATCCAGAGCAATCCTCTCGTCGTATGCTGACTCCTGAGTTCCTCGTCTTGCTCCATCGAGCTCTGACTGAGGACGGTCAGGTCTTTTTACAGTCCGATCGACGCCCCTACTGGGACTACATTCGCAATACGATGTCGACGATGTTTGATTGGATCGATGTCATGACACCGTGGCCCGAAGACCCTCATGGGCGATCTCGTCGTGAAATGTTATCCATCGACCGAGGCCTGACCATCTTCCGTGGCATTGCGAAGAAAAGAGCCTCGTTGTCCCATGATGACTTAATGCGAATCGCCTCGACTCTGCCACAGCCAGAGTTCACGATAGAATCCGACCAAAAGACTCAGCGTAAGTTCCGCAGACGACGAGCTCGCAAACCAACAAAGCGTTCGAATTGACGGTGATAAATCGTGAAAGGATTGGACCGATTTCACGACTGGTCGACAATCGAACCATGGATAACTGGCGGGCCGAACGAGCGCCCATGTGCATACGTTGTGGAATTCCCGAAAAACGTTACTTTGCTTTTCCACTGTGTATCCGTTACAACGCCGGTCTGATAGGCTATTGGTAGTACGGCGTTCCGGGTGCAGCCTCTGGGTGGAGCAATGGACAACAAATTGAGTCGGTCAAACACTTTGAACCGGGTCATTTCTTCGACCGACGCGTTTCAACTATTAGTACGCAATGCAACAAACCGATCGGCCATCGAATCGTCCTGTACCGATGAAATACCCTCAAACTTAAACGGTCTCTGTAAGCAATCTCAAAGCGAACGACTCGAAGCTGTTCGTGCGTGTATCGCGGACAAGCCCGATCCCTTTGGCTTGGCGGACAAGTTGCTGGAATATGTCGTCCAACAATTTCAAACATCAAACGATCTTGATTGCCTAAGACAATTACTTGAGTCCACCCCCACGCTCCCTTCCTCGCCGACCCTTAGGTTGATTGCGTTCTGCCAACTGGCGAGCCTTTCACATGGTTTAAACGAACATGTGGCCCGAGTTAGTCTTGGGTATTCGCAAGTCTTAGAGAGTCTGCTAACTGGCAACACCGCACAAAGATCATCGGTTTACGTTTCGCTCCACACTCAATTCGCAAAGATTTGCAACGAAGTCAAACCGTGGATGACGGCTCTCGACCTTTACTGTGCATTGTTAGTGGGGGAGTCCAAAAAAGCTGATGAAAAGTTGTTAGCTCTTGATCTGTTTTCCGATGCTCTAGAAACGGTCATCCAATACACACAGATTTGTGAGATTGACGTTGCACACCATGCAGTCTGCGACTTGGTCTCTACGGCCATCGCAAGTCAGATGGATCCACTGGATTGCTTAAAGGCGTTTATAATACTTCAGCCAAAGAGCTCGATCTTGCCAGAACTCTCGATGTCTGAGGCATGCCGGTTTTTACGAAGTCTTCTCGAGAGCCCTAAAACAACTTCAGATGATATCTTAGGTGCATCCTATTGGTTTCGCCGACTAACCCAGAGAGATCGATCGGGCTTTGCTCCAAAGCTCTTGGAAACGGCCATGACTCACGTACACGAGGCATCAGCAAAACGGACTTCAAAGAGTACAGAGCGACTCGGGAAAATCATCGAGTCCTTGTTAGATGGAAACACGGAGCCAGCCAGGATAAAAAGCCTGACTTTATCTATACTTCGCGGAGACTATTCTACGATAGATGAATTACTGGTCGGCATCCAACGTGTTTTTGAGTTGGCGAATGTCGAATCTGTTGCGGGATCTGCAGTACTAACACGAACAGATTTACAACGCATCGAGCGATTGCAAACAAAAAGCGGTTCGCAGCTCGTTTCCCCCGACCTGTTGAGAATGCGGCTCGATCGGTGGCAAAAACTGAGCGATATTCATCGTGGATTTACGTCTTGGTTGATTGCCGCCAAACGTGGGCCCTCTCGGGAACCACCAGATTTAGTTCAGTTCGCGATCGATGTCGGCGATGAAACCTCTGTTCGTTACCTTAACGCGAAAGACCCTAACGTATTCCCGGGCAAGGGGTACTTTCTCACGCGACTTAAAATCGAGCGATGCTTCGCTCCTGAGACGCCAAACAATCCTCAACAACGAAAAGGTCGAAATGCGTTCGACCCTTTTCGTATTTACAAAACTGCTTGGCCGGAGCTAGCCGAAGCGATCGATCATTTCCCTAAGGCAGAGTTTATCTTTCTTCGTGGTTTTGTACTCGTGTCGTGTAAACATCGAGACTTTCTGCTTCCCAACGCCAAAGGGGAACACTACTCGCTCTTGATTTTTAATGACCATTTTCGCAATCCCTTCCAAGAGGTGGCTTACTTGGTTCCCAATCGTGGTATCGCACGTCTCCTAGCACAAACGCAGATTCCTTACGCGGACTTTATTGGCTTCGATTCCAGGCGTCCGGATCTCAACCAAGTCATGGGGAGCCCACAATCCTTCTTAAGTCATGAGACGATTGGTCCGCATGCGATCGATGTTGGTAGCGTTTCCGCAATCTTGAACGGCTTTTCTTCCTACAAGTTTTCATGGGCCGAAACGCTGCGTTCCAAATCCGAGTTGGCCAAGTACCAGGAAATCGACGAGCTGATTGCGCAGCACAACCATGACGTCAAGGAATGGGAGTCGCGTTCGCACCTCTACCATATCAGTCCGAAAGGTATAATGGCCATGGCACGGCTAATGAACCGCGGGCATGCTCTCGAAAGAGAACAGTCTAAACTAGCGACGGCCCAAGCAGAGCTCGAAGACCAAGTTGAGAAAACTATTTGGAAGTTAGTAGATCGCTATCTTGCCATTCATCAACTGTTTCATATTGCTCACGCGTACTGGCATAAAGGTTATACAGCAGGTCGACCTGTTTCCACGCAGGCCGTTAGTGAATCCAGCGATTGGCTTGACGGCCCACCTCTGCGGGAACAAAACGATTTGAAGATCGACGGTGAGGAGCAATCTATCGCCAATCGGAACTCGATTCGGATGCTCGTTCAAGCGTACGAATGGCATAGCATGCGCGAGAACTCACATTCCAAAAGAGAGGATTTTCCTATCCTCGTCAAATGTGATGCTTTGCAACTCGGTTCGCAGCCGGAGCTGGATTGGAGTTTGGATACTTATGACATGACAGCTACGATAAGGGGGCATCGGGTTGCGTTAACCCAAGGTAGAATGACAGACGAGGACGAGTTGTTTTGGCTATCCCAGATGTTTCCGCTCGTGAGCGATGAAGCTGGTCGAATCGTTGATTTACGCTTTTATCCACGAAGCAGCTTAGGGGTCCCCTGATAACGAGGCAAGGAGTTTAGAATGAAGACTGTAGCGATTCCCTTCAGGCATATCGAGTATGCGGCCTCCGCATCTCCTGCGGTTGAGCCAAAGGCTCCGACCAAACCATCCAGATCGGTCCCTCCGCCTGCAGAACCGGTTCGAGCCCCCCCTCCTGTTCCCTTGCCATCGCGCACGCCGACGGTGGTACCGAGCGAGACTCAACCATTACGTACTCCACAGCGCCGGATCACGCCGCTCCAACCCTATTGCCCAGCTCCGTGAACAACGACCATTCCACCTGAATCATAGAAAGAACTACAACGATATGCTGACACCGTTTCACCTTGCCATCCAAGTTCGCAATCTCGAAGAGGCACGTGACTTTTACGGGACCAAAATGGGATTCCCGGAGGGACGCAGCAGTTCGGAGTGGATTGATTTTGACATGTTTGGACATCAATTGGTTGTTCATGTGAATCCGAAAATTGGACCAACCGGAACGGTTTCGCAAATGTCCAATCATGTCGATGGGCATGGAGTACCCATACCTCATTTTGGAGTTGTTTTAGAGGTAGAAGCGTGGGAGCAGCTCGCAGAAAAAGCGAGGACCTTTATCGACAAGTTCGTCATCGAGCCCTACGTACGATTTCGGGGTGAACCAGGCGAGCAATACACAATGTTCTTCAACGATCCGTCTGGTAATGCACTCGAATTCAAAGCGTTTCGAGATATTCAAAAATCGTTGTTCGCGAAATAGATTGGCGACGCGGAATTCGTTCTACTGTGAAATGGTCCTCTAATAAAACATTTTTTCCATGATTTACCAAAGCAACGGTTCTTTCCGCGGCATTCTCAGTGTTTTGTGTTTGTTGACGCTGATGGTTCGAACGTCCGAGTCCATTGCGGCCAAACCTAACGTCATCGTGTTCCTCACCGACGACCAAGGCTGGGGTGATCTGGGATGTTATGGTCACCCGAGAATTCAGTCGCCGAACATTGATCGCTTCGCGTCAGAAGGATTGCGGCTCACGCAATGCTATTCCGCTTGTTCGGTCTGTTCACCCTCCCGTTCTGCCATCCTTACAGGAAGAACACCTTACCGCAATGGTGTATGGCGTTGGATTCCTGAGGGGAGCCAATATCATCTGAGATCGAGCGAAATTTCGTTGCCATCGCTACTTAAGAAAAACGGGTACGACACATGCCATGTTGGAAAATGGCATTTGAACGGTCTTTTCAATTCGGAAGATCAGCCACAACCTGACGACCACGGCTACGATCATTGGTTGGCGACTCAGAATAATGCGGCACCCAACCATATGAACCCGACCAACTTTGTACGTAATGGACAAGTCGTCGGAAAACTCGAAGGACCAAGTAGTCGTGTTTGCGTTCAAGAAGCAATCGAGTGGTTGGCGAGTCGAGAAGATAAAGCCAAACCCTTTTTCTTGACGGTTTGGACCCACGAACCTCACTTGCCGATTGAGTCGGCTGAAGAGTTTTTGAAGCTCTATAACGACATCGACGATTCGGACTTGAGACAGCATCACGCGAATATCACGCAGCTTGATGACGCGTTCGGCAAGCTCATGGCGGCTGTTGATGCGATGGGTTATCGAGATGATACGTTTGTGATCTTTACAGCCGATAATGGTCCGGAAGGAGATGGTATCAAAGGGCGTACGCGGGGATCCACGGGTGGTCTTCGTGGTCGTAAACGGCATTCGCATGAAGGTGGCATTCGAGTTCCAGGGATCATTCGTTGGCCAGGCCACATCAATCCTGGGACAACCAGTGACTCGCCAATAATAGGAACCGATATCTTTTCAACCGTCTGCGAAATTGCGGACTTGCCTCTGCCTACGGATCGAATTATTGACGGTGCAAGCATGGTGCCCGTATTTCGAGATGAGACGATCCAGAGGACACAGCCACTTTATTGGAGAAATCATCTCGCACCGGAAAACGCGAGGGTGGCTCTACGAGATGGTGATTGGAAGATTATCGCTGCGGATGATTTGAGAACTTTCGAATTGTACAACTTGAAGGAGGATTGGCAGGAAACAACCGATCTGTCGGAAAAGTATCGAGATAAATTCAATGAATTGAAAACCAAGCTTATCGCGCACGATCAAGCTGTGCTAAAGGATGGTCCCGACTGGTGGAAGGATGAAGTTCCAAAGGAAATTGTGCCCAAAGGAAATGCCAAAGAAGATTCGAGCCCAAACAAAAAATCAGATCCATTACCGTCTACAACGACCAATACAACGAAGCAATCGAATGGGCAAACTCGTTCACCCAAGCTGGATTTGTCGGGGGCTAATCCAGAGATCTATAAGACGGCATCCAACTACGATTTGTATCTCTATCTGTTCTCGCCCGAGGGGCATAACCCGCTTACGGAAAGACGCCCTGCCGTGGTTTTCTTTTTTGGGGGAGGATGGACAAGTGGTAGTCCAACACAGTTTGAAGCGCATGCGAGATACCTGGCGAGCCGTGGGATGATTGCGGTCATGGCTGACTATCGAGTCAAGAATCGACAACAAACAACTCCTAAAGAGTGTGTTGCAGATGGAAAATCGGCTGTGCGATATTTGCGCACACATGCAACTCGGTTAGGAATCGATCCAAATCGAATTGCGGCAGGTGGGGGCTCAGCAGGCGGGCACGTCGCGGCTGCAACAGGAACGTTGCCAGGTTTGGACGATAAGGCAGACGATCTTTCCGTTTCCTCGAAATCGAACGCGTTGATACTATTTAATCCTGTTTATGACAATGGTCCTGATGGGGGATGGAGTCACTCGTTAGTTAAACCGTATTGGAAAGAGATATCGCCAGCTGCCAATATCGATAGCAATTGCCCTCCTGCGATTGTGTTTCTCGGAGAGAAAGATTCATTGATTCCAGTGTCAACCGCCAAACGGTTTCAGCAGAAGATGAGAGACTCTGGTGTGGTTTCTGAATTGGTGCTTTATCCTGGACAGCCACATGGCTTCTTCAATAAGAACAAAGGTGGTCCGGATATATTCCTCGACACCATCAAGAAAATGGACCAATTTCTCGTCGAGCAGGGCTATCTCAAGGGAAGCCCTACGGACGCTCAGTTATCCGACGTGTTGAAAGCAAAGTAACCGTAGGCCAGTTTCAAGCTATTGATTGTGAGATCCTTGAGGAAGTTTCTTACGATGTAACTTTCTCTCGCGAGATTTATGGTCTTGAACTTGCGTCTCGTTTTGCCGCGCGACCATCGGGCTTGGCCGGATCATAATTGTTGTTTCTGATCGGGAATTTTGCACCCACTTGGCTCTGCCATTCTTTCAACTCTTTCAGGAGACTAGCGACACGTTCCGGTTCCTGAAAAGCAAGGTCGGTCTTCTCGCTGATGTCGTTGACAAGATTGAATAGCTCGACACGATTATCCTCCTGCCATTCGATAAGCTTCCAATCGCCACGACGTATTGCTGCGCTAGGCGCACCACCTTGATTACCATAATGAGGGTAATGCCAAAACAGAGGTCGCTCTGGAAGCGAACCACCTTTCAGAATGGGAAGCAGGCTCATGCCATCAAGAATCTGAGATGGTTGTGGGTTTACATTGGCTACATCCAGCAAGGTCGGGAAGAAATCAGGGCTGCTCACTGGAGTATCGACGACACGCCCCGCTTGGACGACTACAGGCCAACGGATCAATAGTGGCTCTCTAATCCCACCCTCGTACATCCAGCCCTTTCCGCCACGCAACGGTAGGTTCGATGTTGGCCAACCTTCGCTAGTCGATAAGCCGCCATTGTCACTTGTGAAGATAACGATCGTGTTATCGCTGATCCCTAATTCATCCAGTTTGGCGAGCACTTTACCAACCGCTGAATCCATCGCTTCGACCATCCCTGCGTAAGTCGGATGTTCCTGAACATGCCGAACATCGCGTTCGTGCTCGCGTCCCCACTCGGCTACGAGCCCCAGTCGTTCACGCTTTTCTTCGTATTTTTTTTGCAAGTCTTTTCTCGCCATGAGTGGCGTATGGACATCATAGAAGGAAAAATAAGCAAAGAATGGGCTGTCTTTGTTGGCCTCAATAAACTTTGTCGCCTCCATTGCCAATCGATCAGGAAGATGTTCGCCCGGCGGACCATCTGTCAAACGTGGGTTACCGTAGGGCGAAAAATATTTGTTCCCTCCATAGGGACCGCCACGGTCGTGACCGCCAAAATTGAAATCGAATCCCTGGTTTTCAGGCCACCAACCTTCCGGTCCAAGATGCCATTTGCCGGCGAAAAACGTTACGTAACCAGCCTTCTTAAGGGACTTAGCTAGAGTTGGTGTATCGAGAGCTAGCCGATCCGAATAGGGAGCAGGCAACATTCGCGTGTTGCGTTTCCATGCATCAGGCTTTAGTGGCGCACCAATATAATCGGTAATCCCAGTTCGTTGCGGCCATTGCCCAGAAAGGATACTCGCCCGTGTAGGAGAACATACAGGGCACGCGGCATAAGCGTCAGTAAATCGTGCTCCTTCCCTAGCGAGTCGATCTAGATGAGGTGTCTCATAAAATGTGCTACCGTAGCACCCGAGATCGCGTTGACCTAAGTCGTCAGCCAAAAAGAAAACTATGTTCGGTGGGCTAGCGAGTAAAGAATTCGTAGCGGTTAAGCCACAAAACGAAGCTGAACAAACGAACAAAATTGCGAGGAAACACTGGGCCGTATCAACAACGGTTTTAGTCGTCATAGCTATTATCGTTTTGGCAAAGGAATGAAATCGTTGCGGCAGAAACATCGATCGCAGAAAAATGAGTCTAGCAGAGCCTGGGCATGACGAAAGTGTGAAAAGCCCAGATTTGACAATCGCTTCTGCTGGTGACAGAGTTGAGATTAAATGCTCGATATCAGGAGACTGCTCACTATGCAAGTTCATATCGTACATGAAGCCGCTGCTATCAAGTTGGCTGCCGAAGCTGGTTTTTCTAGCGTTGAGGAGTATGTTAATCAGACGATCAAGCAGGCTGCGGATCTTGCGGCAATTCGCGTTGGTATTGATGACGTACGCGATGGCCGAATGACTCCACTCGATGAGTTTGACAAGGCATTTCAAGAAGAAATGAATTTTGCAAAACGGGCCGGAACATAGTGTTTCGTGTTCTTCTCTCCGATGCTGCACAATCTGATCTTCGCAGCAACGATACGTCGCGGAGCGAGAATAGATCCAGGGAAGAAGCAGCCGTTGTCGAATCGCTCGAGATCATACCTGTTCATACCTTGCAAGAAGCAGTCGGCTTCTTAAATGGTCAGCTTGACATCGATCCCGTTCCCTCGCGACTGGATGAGTTGTTTGCGACGTTCTCGCAATACGACATCGACTTTAGCGATGTGCGTAGACAAGACATGGCCAAGCGTGCGCTAACCATCGCAGCCGCTGGCTCTCACAATCTCCTCATGCTAGGCCCCCCCGGGTCGGGAGAAACCGAGTACACGACGAGCAGCAGTTCCCACGACACTACCATGCTCGCTTAACGAAGACCTCTTGCAGAGAAAAGGGCAGGATTATAGCGATTCTATCCACCTCACTTACTGTCACACTAATTCGGCCAAAAATACGACAACAATTCGGCCCGTAACACATCGCCGCCGTCTAGGCTGCAAGGCCGAGGATTCTCGAACCGTCAGAACAAGAAAACCATTGCTAATCCGATTTTTATGACATCGTCTACGCATCAGAATAATCCTGATTTGGCAGAAATATCGAACGCAGAAAAATGAGTGTCGTATCTTTCTGCGTTCGATTTTTCTGCCCTCATAAGGACTTTATAGGGGAGGGGGTTGGCGTTGTTTGTTCTCTTCAGCTATCGAACCAGCGCGAGGTCTGGAACACTAATCCTCACTAATGGACACTAATTTCGAAGC